>LNFK01000072.1 GCA_001464315.1 Sphingomonadales bacterium Ga0077559
TAAGATGTCGCAAGGTCGAGGTGACCGGATCATTGGTTAAAAGAGGTAAGGTTTGTAAAACAGTCGCCGAATGGCGCGCCATTTTCGAGAATGGCAATTACCTGGCCCGCAAAATGGTGGAAGACGGCACGACGCGTTCTGGCGGACAATAGTTTCCCTTGAATAATTTCCAGACGGCGGCGACGGGCTCATCGCTGCCTATGAGGCGTTGCTACACGCTGAAATCTAACTGACCATCGCCTTCTTCGACCTTAACGGTCGCGCCATCCGGAATTTCGCCGCGGAGCAGCATGTCCGCCAACGGGTCTTGGACATAGCGCTGGATTGCCCGTTTAAGCGGTCGCGCACCATAGACGGGATCATAGCCAACACGGCCAAGCCACGCTTTCGCTGCGTCTGAAAGTGCCAATGTGACTTTGCGATCTTTCAGCAATTTTTGAACCCGCTGCACCTGAATCTCGACAATCGGGGCCATATGCTCGGCTGCGAGACGGTGGAAGAGGATGATTTCGTCGAGTCGGTTGAGGAACTCAGGCCGGAAATGGCCACGGACGATTTCCATCACCTGAGGCTCGACTTCCTTCACATCCTGACCATCCTCGAGCGCTGCCAGATACTGGCTGCCAAGGTTTGACGTCAGTATGATCAGCGTATTCGAGAAATCGACCGTTCGGCCTTGACCGTCGGTAAGGCGCCCGTCGTCGAGCACCTGCAACAATATGTTGAAAACATCGCTGTGCGCCTTTTCGACCTCGTCGAACAATACGACTTGATACGGCCGACGCCGCACAGCTTCTGTTAAAACGCCGCCTTCGTCATAGCCGACATAGCCCGGAGGCGCGCCAACCAGCCGCGAGACGCTGTGCTTTTCCATGAATTCGGACATGTCGATGCGGACCATCGCATTATCGTCGTCGAACAGGAATGACGCGAGCGCCTTCGTCAATTCGGTTTTGCCGACGCCGGTCGGGCCGAGAAAGAGAAAGCTGCCAAGCGGACGGTTCGGGTCCTGCAAACCGGCACGGCTGCGGCGTACCGCCTTGGACACCGCTTCCACTGCGTCTTTTTGCCCGATGACCCGTGCGCCAATGAGTTGCTCCATATTAAGGAGTTTATCGCGCTCGCCTTCGAGCATCTTGTCGACCGGTATACCCGTCCAGCGGCTGACAACACTGGCGATATCCTGAGCGGTTACCTCTTCGCGTAGCATCGCATTGCCTGCCGCTGCCTGCGCATCGGCCAGTTGCTTTTCAAGACCGGGGATGGTGCCATATTGAAGCTCGCCGGCCTTGGCCAAATCGCCCCCACGCTGCGCTTGATCGAGTTCAATCCGCGCGGCGTCGAGTTGCTCCATGATTTTCGCTTCGGCGGAGATTTTTTCCTTCTCGGCCTGCCATTTCTGCGTCAGTTCGCTCGACTGCTGTTCGAGATTGGCGAGATCGCCTTCAAGAGTCGCAAGTCGATCCTTCGATGCCGTGTCGGTTTCCTTGCCTAACGCCTCACGCTCGATTTTTAGCTGGATGATTCTGCGGTCGAGATTTTCGATTTCTTCGGGCTTGGATTCGACCTCCATGCGCAGCCGCGATGCCGCTTCGTCCATCAGATCGATGGCTTTGTCGGGCAGGAAGCGGTCGGCGATGTAGCGGTGCGATAAAGTGGCTGCGCTCACAAGCGCGCCATCGGTAATGCGAACGCCGTGATGCAATTCGTATTTCTCTTTCAATCCGCGCAAGATCGAAATCGTGTCCTCGACCGTCGGTTCGCCAACAAACACAGGCTGGAAACGGCGCTGCAAGGCGGGGTCTTTCTCGACATGCTTCTGATATTCGTCAAGCGTCGTCGCGCCGATGCAGTGCAGTTCGCCGCGCGACAGAGCCGGCTTAATGAGGTTAGCGGCGTCCATCGCACCCTCGCCTTTGCCCGCGCCGACCAGGGTATGCATTTCATCGATAAAAAGGACGATATCGCCCTCGGCTTGCTTGACCTCGTCGAGTACGCCCTTGAGCCGTTCCTCGAACTCGCCCCGATATTTCGCACCAGCGATCAGCGCGCCCATGTCGAGCGATAACAATTTCCGCCCCTTCAGGCTGTCGGGGACGTCGCCATTGGTAATCCGTATCGCGAGGCCCTCGGCTATCGCGGTCTTCCCAACGCCTGCTTCACCAATAAGGACGGGATTATTCTTGGTTCGGCGCGCCAGAATCTGGATGGTACGGCGGATTTCCTCATCGCGACCAATTACCGGGTCTAGCTTGCCGGCCCGCGCGGCTTCAGTGAGGTCGCGGGCAAATTTCTTGAGCGCGTCGTAGCGGTCCTCTGCACCTGCAGTGTCAGCTGTCCTTCCACCGGTTAGTTCCTTGATCGCGGTGTTTAACGCTTCGGGCTTCACGCCAGCCGCTACAAGCGCCTTGCCCGCCGCTGTGCCTGAGGCGAGTGCAAGCGCCAGCAAGATGGTTTGAACGCTGACATAACTGTCACTAGCCTTCTGCGCGATCTGCTCGGCTGAATCGAGCGCGCGCACGGCATCATTGTCAAGACCCGGGGTTTGTTGCGCACCGCCGCCCGACACGGCGGGCACCTTGGCGAGCGCGGCATCGGTCTCGCGCAACGCTATCGCTGCATCGCCGCCCGCCGCCTTGATGAGGCCTGAAGCCATCCCCTGCTCGTCCTCAAGTAGGGCTTTGAGCAGATGCTCAGGAGAAATCCGTTGATGGCTCATGCGGATCGCAACAGTCTGTGCGCTTTGCAGGAAGCCTTTCGCGCGGTCGGTGAATTTCTCGAGATTCATAGCCTCATCCCATCTGTTCCAGTTGCTTCCCTAATCGACGACTTAGGACGCATTGAAACAGATGTAATGTTGCATTTTTATCACACAAGCCCAAAGTGGAAATTATTCCACCCGATAAGTTCGCGCCAGTTCGTCAAGCAATCTGACGCCCCACCCCGAGGCGCCTTTTGGGGTCACCGGCCCGGCTTTGTCGGCCCAGTTGACCCCTGCAATGTCGAGATGCGCCCAAGGCGTATCTTTATCGACGAAAAATCCGATGAAGGTCGCGCCAAGGCTAGCCCCAGGACCGCCGCCCTCGACCACATTTTTGATATCGGCGATGTCGGATTTCATGTCTTCCAGATGGTTTTTATGCAGCGGCATCCGCCATAGCTCCTCGCCAGTCGCGGTGCCTGCGCTTAGCAGGCTCGCGGCGAGACGCTCGTTCCGGCTGAACAATCCCGCATATTCGTCGTTCAGCGCCCCGACGATTGATCCGGTCAAGGTCGCCATATTGACTAACGCCGCAGGTTTTTTGTTCGCGATGACATATTCATTTGCATCGGCGAGCACCAAACGGCCCTCGGCATCTGTATTCAGGACTTCGATGGTCTTGCCGCTCAACGTGCGAACGACGTCACCGGGCCGCTGCGCATTGCCGCCTGGCATGTTTTCGGAAAGGGCAGCAACGCCAATAACATTCACGTTGGCCTTCGACTTCGCCAGCGATAGCACAGCCCCCATAATGTTGGCGGCCGCCGACATATCCCCCTTCATTTCCCACATGCCGGCACCGGGCTTCAAGGAAATGCCGCCTGAATCAAACGTGATGCCCTTGCCAACGAAGGCGAGCGGCGCGCCCGTTCCGGCCCCACGATATTCAACCAGCATCAGCCGCGATGGCCGGCGAGATCCTTGGCCAACGCCAACGAGCGAACCCATGCCGAGCTTGCGCATCGCGGCTTCATCGAGCACCTCAATTTTGACATTGGCAGTGGTGCCAAAGGCAGTGCGGGCGCGCTCGACAAAGCTTTCCGGATAAATGACGTTGGCGGGCTCGGTCGCCAGATCGCGCGCCAGCGCGACGCCCTCGGCCATTGCCGCATGACGGGTTTTCCAGAGAGTGTCGGCTGCGCCTGATTCGCTGGTCACGACTGTCACTGGATTGGCAGGGGGCGCCTTTTTATCGATCGTCTTGTACCGGTCAAAGCGGTACTGCCCGAGCGCATAACCGAATGCTGCCGCAGCGGCTTCATCGGCAGACAGGCCGCCCGCTATGGCGATAGGCTGCGCTTCATCCCTCAGGTCCTGCCCCGCTTTTCCTGCGGCGTTGCGGATGTTTGCGATGCGGTCGCCTTCGTCGCCGGTGCCGCTCAATATTATGCGCGAATAACCCCCTATGCCACGCAGCGACAGCATGCTGCCCTCCTTGCCTTCATATTTCGCGGCCGCAATTGCTGCGTCGAGCGCTTGGGCAGTTGTGGCGTCCACGGCCCCAGCCGGCAGCGTTGCACTCCGCATCGGAATGACCAGCGCGCCTTTTGTCGGGACGCTCTGTGCAAATGACATCGGGCGTGTTGCCGAATTGGTCGCTGCCGATGGCAATATGCCCGAACCGACAACATTGTCTTGCCCGAATGCGGGGACAACAGCAGCGGACGCCAAGGCAATTGCGATCAGACTACGGTGCATTGGGGGTCTTTCCTTTCGTACAAACTCGGTTATGCGGATCGTTGTAAGCGAACGAACCGGTCTGACAAGGTTCTGTTTTCAGGAGAGATACATGCGGAAGTTTTTGTGGGCGTTGCTGGCGCTGGTGGGCATTGTTGCAATTGCGGGACTGGTTTGGGAGCCGCTAGCAGCCACACAGCAATCCGCACCGCCGGTTCGCAAATATGATGTCGAAATTGCGCGCGATGGTTTCGGCGTTCCGCATATCAACGGCAAAACCGACGCCGACACTGCTTATGGCCTTGCCTATGCGCACGCCGAGGATGATTTCGGTGTGCTGCAAGAAGTAGTCGCGATGACTCGTGGCCGTGCGGGAGCAATGCTGGGCAGCGACGGTGCGCCGGTTGATTATGTCCAGTATTTGCTTGGCGTCCGCGAAACCGTGGCGCGCGATTATGACAAGATACCCGCCGACGTCCGCGCAGTGATGGATGCCTATGCGGCGGGGCTTAACCATTATGCTGAAAAGCACCCGGATGAAGTGCGATTGTCGAAACTGTTCCCGGTCAGTGGACGCGATGTAGCGGCGGGCTTTGTTCTGCGCTCACCGTTTTTCTTTGGGCTCGACGGGGTCATCAAAAAGCTCAACGACGGTGAGACACCAGTCAATGGTCCGGTGGCCCAGTTAACTCCTGCCGGGCGCGAGCCTTCGATGAATGGCTCCAACGCGTTTGCCGTTGCGCCAAAAAGGATGGCGGATGGCCAGACTTGGTTGATTTCCAATTCGCACCAGCCATACGAAGGCGGCGTGGCTTGGTATGAGGCGGTGGTCCACTCGGGCGAAGGGCTCGACATGGCAGGCGCATTGTTCCCGGGATCGCCGTTCGTTTTGCTTGGGCATAACCGCAATCTTGGATGGACCAATACGGTTAATCAACCGGACCTGATCGATGTTTACAAGCTAGTGACCAATGCCGACCAGACCCAGTACCGGATGGACGGTAAGTGGAAGCCGCTGAAATCCAAACGGATATGGTTGCCGGTGAAGTTCGGGCCGTTCGCTTTGCCGGTACCGCGTACCGTCTATCGCTCTGAGCACGGTCCGGTGATCATCAACAAGAACGGTGCCTTCGCCATCCGCTATGCCGCGATGGATGATGTGAAGTTGCTCGAACAATATTTCCGCATCCAGAAGGCAGAGAATTACGACCAGTGGGTATCGGCGATGACTTTGCGCGGCATTCCGGCGACCAACTTCATCTATGCCGACAAGACCGGCAAAATCGGTTATTTCTATAATGCGGTATTCCCGGACCGCAAACCGGGTTTTGATTATACGAACATCCTACCAGGCGATGTGAGTGCCAGTCTGCCCCAAGCTGTATTGCCTTGGAGTGCGACACCGATGATCGTCGATCCGGCGTCGGGCTATGTGACCAATGCCAACAACACGCCCTTCATGGCTGCGGGCAAAGGATCAGAGCTCGATACGGCTAAGTTTTCGCCGTTACTGGGGATTGAAGCACGGACCACCAACCGGATTATCCGCGCTCTGGAGTTGCTCGATGCCGACACATCGATCACACCGGAAGAGCTGCTAGCGATCAAATTCGACACAGCCTATAGCCGCAAAAGCTTTGCCGGGACATGGATCGCGAAGGTTCTGGCTGCAGACGTGAAATCCGATCCGGAATTGGTAGCAGCCCAGAATCTACTGAATCAATGGGACTTCAATAGCGACGGCCAGGGTCGGGCCGATACGATTGGTGAAGCGATGATGCATATGGCCAATAGCGACGCCTATCACGGCCGCCCGCTGCCCGATGCGAAGGCCAAGCTGCGCGAGGTGGTTGATGCCTTGATGAAAGGGTTCGGCCGAATTGATCCGCCGCTTGGAGAGGTCCAGCGAATGATCCGCGGCAAAGTTAATCTGCCCGCTGACGGCGGCACCGATACGCTGCGTGCGGCGACGGTCTGGGAGCCGATGGATAATGGCCAGATGCGCGTTCGTCACGGGGACAGCTTCATAATGCTGACCAGTTGGGACAAGGCAGGCAAGCTGACCAGCCAGTCGATCCAGCCGTATGGTTCGGCTACGAACCGGCCGGACTCGCCGCATTATACCGACCAGATGCAGCTGTTTTTGGACCGCAAATTCAAGCCGGTGCATTTCGAATGGGCGGATGCTGTAAAGAACGCAAAGCGCCGTTATCGGCCCTGAATGGCGTTCGTCGAAAAACCAGGGCGATTTCATTGTGTTTGGGCCGCTCGTCGCTATCTCTGGCGGCAATCAATTAGTTTTGGGAGCAAAAAATGATCCGTAAGTTTACCCTCGCACTGATGCTGTCGGGATCGGCGTTTATCGCCAATGCACCGGCACTTGCGCAACAACCTGCACCCGTTTCCAAACTGGTCGAGGCTGTCAATATTCCGCATGAGAAATTCACGCTCGACAACGGTCTGACCGTCATCGTCCACGAAGACCGAAAGGCACCCGTTGTCGCGGTGTCGATCTGGTACGGCGTGGGATCGAAGAACGAGCCAAAGGGCAAGACCGGCTATGCCCATCTGTTCGAACATATCATGTTCAACGGCAGCGAAAACGCGCCGGGCGACTATTTTGAATATACCAAGAAAATCGGCGCAACTGATCTGAACGGAACCACATGGCTCGACCGAACAAATTATTTCCAGACAGTCCCGACAACTGCGCTTGAATCCGCCTTGTTTCTCGAAAGCGACCGGATGGGGTATCTGCTCAACGCGGTAACCAAAGAGAAGCTCGACAACCAGATTGGCGTTGTCTCGAACGAAAAGCGGCAGGGCGATAATCAGCCTTTCGGTCTGGTCGATTACAAACGGTCAGCGACGCTTTTCCCTGTTGGGCACCCTTATCATCACGACACAATCGGCAGTCTGGAAGACCTTTCCGCTGCGTCGCTCGACGATATGAAAAACTGGTTCATCGACCATTATGGTCCGAACAATTCGGTTCTGGTGCTGGCCGGTGATATCAACACGGCACAGGCGAAGCCGTTGGTGGAGAAATGGTTCGGTAGCATCAAGCGCGGCAAGGATGTTGCGCCAGTCAACGCGCCCGTCCCCACACTTGAAAAGCCAATTAAGATTGTGATGAAGGATAAGATCCCTTCGACACGTATTTATCGCAACTGGGTGGTTCCGGGTCTTGCCGATCCCGACGCTGGCCCGCTCTATGTCGCAATGAGCGCGCTGGGTGGGCTGTCGAGTTCTCGTCTTGACAATATCCTCGTCCGTCAGGAACAGACCGCGGTAAATGTTTCGGCCTATATGATCCCGTTTGTTCACGGCAGCTTAATCAACATTCAGGCCGATGTGAAACCCGGCGGTGACGCCGACGCGCTTGCCAAGCGGATCGACGAAATACTGGCGGATTATATCGCCACTGGCCCGACAGCTGAAGAAGTACAGCGCGTCGCTGCCAGCACGATTGCACAGCAGATCGATGGCCTTGAGCAAGTCGGCGGTTTCGGCGGGAAGGCCGTCGCTTTGGCCGAGGGTCAATTATATGTCGGCGATTCAAACTTTTACAAAACCGAATTGCAGCGTCTGGCTGACACTAAACCCGCAGCCGTCAAGGCGGCGATGCAGAAATGGCTCACTCGCCCGGTGCTTGAAATCCGCGTTGAGCCGGGCGAGCGGGAAGCCTACCAGGAGGTTGCGGCTGGCGTGGGTCAGCGCACTGGTACGCTCACCGCCCCTGCTTTCTACGCGCCTCCGGGCAGCGAAGATATGGTCGGCATGGTACCAGCAACATTTCAGGACCGAAGCAAATTTCCTGAACCAACCGGCACTCCAGCGCTCGATTTTCCAACTGTTGAAGAAACCACGCTGAAAAACGGCATCAAGGTATTTTTTGCGCGCCGCGCGGCGGTACCAACGGTACGCGTAGCGGTCAGCTTCAACGCGGGCTATTCGGCCGATCCTTCCGACAAGCGGGGCATCGCGTCGATGATGTCGACGATGATGCTTGAAGGCACCAAGTCGCTCTCCTCCACGGAAATCGCGGAAACCGAAGAGAAATTGGGTGCTGACGTCAATGTCGGCTCGTCGCTTGATCGGACTGTTGCCAGCGTGCGTGCGGTGAAGCCCAATCTTGGGGCTTCGCTCGACTTGCTCGCCGATGTCATCAAGAATCCTGCGTTTGACGAGAAGGAACTCGAACGGATTCGCGTCCAGCAACAGACGCGCATTCTCTCTGAGATGAACCAGCCGCAAGGCATTGCGACGCGGACATTGCCGCCGCTGCTTTATGGCAAGGGCCATCCTTATGGCGGTCCGCAGACCGGGAGTGGTTATCCCGAAACGGTGGCGACGATCAGTAAGGCGGATGTGTCTGCATTCCATCAAAGATGGGTGCATCCGGCAAAGGCCGAAATCTTTGTAGTTGGTGACACCAGCCTCAAGGAAATCACGCCAATGCTCGAAAAGCGCTTCGGTGACTGGAAGCCTTCGGCGGCGGCGGCGGCGCCCAAGAATTTCGCAACCGCGATCCCCGCAGCACAATCTAAAATCCTGTTGATCGACCGTCCGAATTCGCCGCAATCACTGGTATTGGCTGGCAAGGTGCTAGATGCAAAAGGATCAGATGACCTTCTGACCCTGCGCGCCGCCAACGAGATCTTCGGAGGCGACTTTCTGTCGCGGATCAATATGGACTTACGCGAAACCAAGGGCTGGTCCTATGGTGTTCGCAGTCAGGTGAATGGCGCCGAAGACCGCGTACCATTCTATATGTTCGCGCCAGTCCAGACCAACCAGACCGGACCTTCGATCAAGGTGTTGATGGATCAACTCAAAGACTTCAACGGTGGGAAACCAGTGACGGCTGACGAGCTCGACAAGACCATCAAGGGCAATGTGCTCGAACTGCCGGGCAGCTATGAGCAGTCATCGGCTGTTCTGGCGCAGATGCAGTCCGACCGCCTGAACAAGCGTCCGTTCACTTACGCCGAAACGCTGGCGGGCAAATATAGCGCGCTGACCGCACCGGCCTTAAACGCTGAAATGCGCGCCAAGGTCGATCCGGCGAAAATTACGTGGCTGGTGGTGGGTGATGCCGCCAAGGTTAAGCCACAGCTCGAGGCGCTCGGATTGCCAATTGAAATGGTCGGCGAAGCTGCTAACACCGCTGCAAATACCACCGTAAAATAAGGAGCAGGAATATGGCAGCAGTTGATGGCGACTGGGACGTAACAATCAAAAGCCCGATGGGTGACCAGAAGGCAGTGCTTACCGTCAACAGTGACGGCGGTAGCTTTTCTGGTCAGATGTCGGGCGGCCTTGGGTCAATGGATATAACCGACGGCACTGTAGATGGCGACACGCTGAGCTGGGGCATGGACATCACCGTGCCAATGCCAATGCATCTTGACGCCACCGCAACCGTCGATGGCGACGCGATGTCGGGCGAAGTCAAAGCTGGTGCTTTCGGTTCGATGGGTCTTTCGGGCACGCGCAAGTAACTTATTCGCCGTAAGGCAACCAAAACAGGACAAGGCCGTTTGCCGCAGGGCAGGCGGCCTTGTTCTATTTGCGCGCAATGCTAAGGAATTAAATGCGTGGCGTTCCTCCGAATCGCCTCATGCGCCGGAGATTTTTCATGAACCAGCTTGCTTCTGCATCACAGCTTCGCATGTCGCTGTTGCGTTGGGCGCTGTTCGTTGTTCCGGTAGTTATGTTTCTGGGATATTTATCAGGCACAATTTCAGGCTCGACCGCAGAGAATAGTTGGTATCAGACGCTCATCAAGCCTGAGGCGCAGCCGCCCGGTTGGGTCTTCGGGGTGGTTTGGCCGACATTATATTTTCTGATGGGTCTTGCATTTGCGATGATACTGCACGCGCGCGGGGCTAAAGACCGGAATATTGCCATTGGCCTGTTCTTGGCCCAATTCCTGGTGAATCTCACCTGGTCACCGATCTTTTTTGGACAGCATAAAATCGGAACTGCATTTTATATTATCTTGGCGATGATTGTCATGGCGGTTGCTACAACCTTTGTTTTTGGCCGCGTTCGTAAGGCAGCGGCTTGGTTGATGGTGCCTTATCTGATCTGGATCAGCTTTGCCGCTATCCTCAATTTCCAGATCGACCGACTTAATCCCGACGCCGAAACCCTTTACGTTCCGGCCGCGACTTCCCAGATAGGAAGTGGCAGCTGACCCCTCTGCCGATTTGGAGTTTGTGATATGCAAAGCGAAAAGCGCATTTTTGACGATCTGGCCAAGGTGCTGAACGGCGTTGCCGGGACCGTGGCGGGCATGGGCCGCGAGGCCGAAGCTAGCATGCGCGAACGCGCACGCGAATGGGCAGGCGGGCTTGATTTGGTCACGCGTGAGGAATTTGACGCGGTCAAAACGCTTGCGGCAAACGCGCGCGCAGAGGCCGATGCACTTGGCAAACGCGTGGCGGCGCTCGAGGCTGCTGCCGGTTTGAAAGCTGCATCAGCGGCCAGCGCGTCGCCAAAAGCAAAGCCTGCGCCGAAGAAGCCAGCCACCAAGAAGTAAAAACTTTTCCACAACCGGCCCACAGACTTGTGCCGCCCGAAGGCGCAATCCCCTTGCGCGTGAGTGGCGGGCAGGGCAGAATCCCCCAATAATCACGGGCGCACCAAATCATGCACGACGCAGACGAGCAGTATGAACATTTCGAACGCGATGAGTCCGCGCCCGTCGACATGCTCGCCGCATTGTTCGAAGCGAGAGGCTGGTCCTTCGAACTCGACGGCGAAGACGAGATTACTGCCGAATATAAGGGCAGTTGGACGAGCTACCAGATCCGCGCGATCTGGCGTGAGGAAGACAATGCGCTCCAGCTCATCGTACTGCCCGACGTCACAGTGCCCAGCGACAAGCGCGAAAGCGTCTATACCGCGCTCGGCCTCATAAACGAGCAATTATGGCTTGGCCATTTCGACATGTGGTCTGCCAACGGCATATTGCTGTTCCGCCATGGCAGCCTGATGCCTTCTAACGGCCTGCTCGGCGTTGACCACGCGCAGACCATTATTGACGTTGCCATAGACGAGTGCGAGCGTTTCTACCCGGTATTCCAGTTCATCATCTGGGGTGACAAGACCCCTGAAGAGGCAATTGCCAGCGCGTTGATAGAAACGCACGGCGAGGCTTAAACCTCGCGCTTCGCCTTAATCAGATAATGCATATAGCCCATCGCGATGGGTTTATCGCGGCTTTCCTGCCACGCGCGCGCTTCGACATTGGCCATGGTCCGGCCGAGCCGCGTCACCTCGCCCATGGCGTAAGTCATCTGACCAACGCCTCCGCGCATGAAGTCTATGGTGACATTCACCTGTTTGATCGCGCTGTCGCTACCCTTTTCCCGGAGCGCGCGGTGAATTGCCGCAACCGCCGCCATTTCGAGCAGGCCCGAGATCGCGCCGCCATGCAGAAAACCCGGGCGACCTTGAACTCGGTCGGCAAAAGGCATCCCGATAACAGGAACGCCGTTGAGTTCGTCAACCACAGACATGTCGAGCGCAAGCGCGTAGGGCGGCAAGCTTCGGGCGAGAGTGCTGCTCATATCCTATCACCGACACGGATGAATGTGCCACTGGCATGCGCAAGCGGGTCGTCGGGATTGCCATTGTGCGCAAAGCCCCGAACGAAGCCGATACTGTGCGTCAGATGATAGCAGATGCCACGACCGTACACGCGTTCGCCCGAAGGCGAAGGGCGCAGATAGTCGATCCGCAAATCCATCGTTACTTGCGGCCGGAATTCGCCCAATTTGGTCCAGATTGACATGCTGGTGGCATTGTCCATCAGGCTAATGATGACGGCGGACGCCAGAATGCCGGTGTCAGGATCGGCGACCAGATCTGCGCGCCAGTCGATGGCCAGTTCAACCCAATCCGCACCGTGCCCGACATATTCCATATCGAGAAAGCCGCCATGGCCGAATTTGCCCATCAATTTGTTGACAAGTGCCGGATCGAACGCCGTACCGCCGGGAATGAGACTGCCGAGATCGGGTTTGCCGAATGCCATTATTTGCCGTCCGAACTGGCGCGGAAAGTCGGCGTGACGCGCGCCTTGGAAAGCTGCTCATAGGCATAGCCTGCCTTGAGCACCGCGTGATCGTGCCATTGCGGTCCGATAAAGCTGAGGCCCACCGGAAGCCTCCCTGAAAGCCCCATCGGCACCGTCAGATGCGGGTAGCCCGCGATGGCGGGCAACGCGCTGGCGCTCGGACCCGAAAAGGCGTCGCCCTTGCCGAGCGTGGAGAGCCAAGCAGGGCCGTTGGTTTGCGAGATAATGATATCGACTTTCTGCCCCGCGAAGATGCTGTTCAATGCGCCAGCCGCGATACCCCGAGAGGTCGCAACCGCATCAACATAGGCCGGGTCTTCAAGGCCCTTTTCCTTGGCGGCCAGCTCGAACGTCTCCTGTCCGAAATACTGGAGTTCCTTCGCCGCATTCGCCGTGTTGAAAGCGATGATGTCGGCGAGCGATTTGTGCGGAACCAGCCCTTCGGGTAGGCCTTGGAGATAAGAACCCAGGTCGGCTTTGAGTTCAGCGAGCAAAACCTTGAACTCGGCGTTGCCCATTTTCTGACGATCGATCTTTGGTGCGTCGAGAAGAACAATGTCCGCGCCGCCTTCTTTAAGCTTAGCGATTGCTGCATCAAACAGCGCAGCATCGGCATTCGGCGCGCGTATCACGCCAATACGCATATCTTTCAGCGCGTCGACCGAAAGCCCGCTGGCATAATCGCCGCGCCATTTGTCGACATCTGCTGTCGCTGCATCTTGCGGGTCGCGGCCCGCCATCGCGGTCAGCATGATTGCGGCATCGCGCACGCTGCGAGTCATCGGGCCAGCGGTGTCTTGGCTATGGCTGATCGGTACCACAAAGCGGCGTGAGACGAGGCCGACGGTAGGCTTAAAACCGACGATGCCGTTGACCCCGGCAGGGCAGGTGATCGAGCCATCGGTCTCTGTGCCAATCGTGGCTGCTGCCAAGCCCGCCGCTGCCGCTGCACCGCTGCCGCTCGACGAGCCGCAAGCATTACGGTCAAGCGCGTGCGGGTTTTTGGTCAAGCCGCCGACCGCGCTCCAGCCGCTGGTCGAATTGTCCGACCGAATATTGGCCCATTCGGACAAGTTGGTTTTGCCGAGGATTACCGCTCCAGCTTCGCGCAAGCGTGCTATCAGCGGCGCATCGCGATTGGTAATGTTGCCAGCCAACGCAAGCGAACCGGCGGTCGTCGGAACTGGCCCTGCAACTTCGATATTGTCCTTCACCAGCACCGGCATGCCGTGCATCGGTCCGCGATATTTGCCCGCCCTGATCTCTGCGTCCATGGCTCGCGCCTGATCGAGCGCATCGGGGAAGGTCGCGATCACCGCATTCAGTATCGGACCGCTGTCATCGATAGCCGCTATGCGTTTGAGATAGGCCGAAACAATCGCTTCGCTGTTGAGCTCGCCATCGTCAATGCCATCGGCCAACTGGAATAGGTCGAAGCTTTCGATTGGTCCTGCCTTTGCCAGATTGGCTTTGGCTTGTTCGGTCGTTGGCGGTGTGGCGACGGATGCAGCGACAGGCGACGAAAGCGCAATGCAGCTTAACAGCAATGCGAAACGGATTTTCAAGAAGGCTCTCCTTTTGCCAGTTCAGCGCCACGATCGCGTGCCGCGCGTAATGTTTCTTCGATAAGGCCCTGCAAGGCGTTTTCATGATCAAGCACGGCTAGTCCCGCCGCAGTGGTCCCTCCGGCGCTAGTGACCCGCGCAGCCAGATTAGCAGGGCTTTCAGGCGATGCGGCAGCGAGTGCGACAGCACCTTCTGCCATCGCCAGTGCCATCCGTGCTGCAACTGTGGGCGGTAGGCCCATGGCAGCTCCGCCGTGCGTGAGCGCATCGATAAATCGGTACACAAAAGCGGGGCCGGACCCTGCAAGGGCGGTTACCGCGTCCATCTGGGCCTCGTCCTCAAGCCAGATTGGCGTGCCCAAGCCAGACAACAGAGTTTCGATGTCGCTGCGTGCGGCGTCATCCGATCGCGGCGGCGAGATTAGGCATAAGCCGGACAATACGCGCGCCCGTAAAATACGACGATAGCGCAACGGTTGGCGACCCTGCCAATATTGAAACGACCAACGCGCCGCGTGCCAGCAGGGGAACAATGTCAGGCGCGAGCGAACTAAGCATTTGCGGCTTTATGCCAAGCAATATTGCACCGAACGTTTCCTCCACTTCTACTTTGGAACGATAAAGCGCAACACCTTCCGGTAACTCGGGTGAAGCAGGATCGACCACCACAAATCGTTCAGGCGCAACTCCCGCTGCAATCCAGCCGCGCAGCATCGCGCCCCCCATATTGCCGCAGCCGAAAATCAGCAGTTTTGGAAAATTTCCAGTCATTGAGCAGGTTCATGCCTCAAGCCGAAGCAGACGGCAACCTTAGGTAAAGTGTCAGGCCATCAGGGGCGACGGCAGAAGGCGATACCTGCTGTCGCACGGCATCGGCGCGCGCGCGGTTCAGGATGGCCAGTGGCACATCCGCGTCATGAAAAATATGGTCGGCCTGCCCAAGCAAGCGCGCAGTAAGCAACGTCAGATCATCAGGATTGTCGGACAGCAATGGTATTTCGATAAGCCGCGACGGTTGCGTGTTGCCCTCGTCGGCGATCCAGCGCGCTACGTCGCCGTTTGTATGGTTTGCGAATGGGTCGAGCGCGCCGCCTTCGATAAAAGCTTCATCAAGCGCGCGGCGGCGGTCAGTGCCACTTGGCCAGCGCAACCGGATTGCATCGCGGGCATCGGCTATCGCTGTTGCGAACGCCCCCAGTCTCTCGGGAAGCATCGTTTCAAACCGTTGCCGGATTGCCTTTGCCATACCCGCCGACGCGCCGCCTGTGCCAACTGCGATCAACACCGGCGCGCGGTCTACAATAGCGGGCGTAGTAAAGTCGCAATGCTCGGGCCGGTCTACGACATTGACCAACAAGCCGCGTAATTTCAGATCGTCTGCTGTAGCCAGCGCCTCGGCCTCATCATCGATTGCGACAAAGGCCAGACGCGCTTCCAAATTCCCGGCATAAACGCAAATCCCGCCAGCGCGCTCGATCAACCGGCGCTTGGCATCTGCCGCCTCGCCCTCGCCGACCAATATGACCTTGCGACCCCGCAGGTTCACGAAAATCGGCAGCTGGTCCATTATTCAAGCCAGTCTGGCACATGCTCGGCGGCAAGTATCGTAGCGGGCGCAATGCGTTCGGCGACTATTGCAAATTTATCGCCATCGACCAACACTTCGGGTACAAGCCCACGGCTGTTATAGGTGCTCGCCATCGTTGCGCCATATGCACCAGCGGTGCGGAAAATGGCAAGATCGCCCGCCGCAATCTCGTCGATATCGCGCGCCATTGCGAATGTGTCGCCGGTTTCGCACACGGGGCCAACAATGTTAGCGGTCAGCCGGCGGCCATTGGGCTCAACTGCTTCAAAATCATGCCAGGCATCATAAAGGGCGGGGCGGGCAAGGTCATTCATTGCCGCGTCGACGATAGCAAAGGGCAAATTTCCTGATCCCGGCTTCACGCGAATGACGCGGGTGAGCAGGACGCCTGCATTGCCCGCGATAACGCGGCCCGGCTCGAACATCAGGCGGACGTTCCAGCCTTTGGTAACGCGAGCGACCATTGCGCCATAGTCGGCTGGTTCGGGCGGGTTGTCGCCTTCTTTGTAGCGCACCCCAAGGCCGCCGCCGAGGTCGACATGAGTGATGCTGTGCCCGGCGCTGCGCAATTCGGCGACTAGTCCGCCAATTTTCAGAAAAGCGGTTTCCAGCGGGTCGAGGCTCGTCAACTGGCTACCGATATGCAGCGCGACGCCGCGCATATTGATGCCGGGCAGAGCGTTGAGCCGTGCATATATCTCGGGGGCGCGGTGGATGCCGACGCCGAATTTATTGTCTGCCTTGCCTGTCGAGATCTTGCCATGGGTTCCGGCATCGACGTCCGGGTTGATGCGCAGAACCGCGTTCGCCCGATGACCCATCGTGTTGGCGAGGGCTGCCAACTCACCGCCTTCTTCTTCGGATTCGATGTTGAACTGGCCGATACCAGCTTTCAGGGCGCGGATGATTTCATCGGTGGTCTTGCCGACGCCCGAAAACACGATATCTTCGGCCTCCATCCCCGCAGCCAGCGCACGGTCCATCTCGCCGCCCGAAACGACGTCTGCACCATAGCCCTGCTTTGCCAAAACCTTTAGAACCGCAAGGTTTGGATTGGCCTTTACCGCAAAGGCCAGATGCGGGTTGTCGAGCCCCGATAGCGCATCACGGAATACCTGCGCATGCCGCTCAAGCGTCGCGCGCGAATAGACATAGACTGGGGTGCTGACTGCATCGGCGATGACCGGCAAGGGCACTTGCTCGGCGTGCAGCACGCCATCAATTTGTTCGAAATGGTTCATGGGAGATAAGACTCAGCTTGGCTTTTCTTCAAGTTCTTCAGCGACGGCTTCTTCCGGGTCGAAGGGTTTTGCGGTTTTACCCGGCGGCAGGTCGAACTGGTCATCCTCACGCCGCTCGGACCGTTTTAGCAGCTCGTCGGTGCGGCCCGGGCGGGCTTGCACCGATGGGCGGGTCAACGCTGCCGCTGATTGCTCTTCCTTCTGGCCGTAGGCCTTGGGTGGTAGGCTGTTGCCTGAGCGCGGTTCTAGATCGCCGACCTTGCCGCATCCGGCGATACCGAGAGCCAATAGTATAACAGCTGCCCTGGCTTTGGTCACGATTCAAGTTCCTTTTTGGCGGCGGCAACGGCTTCCTTTACCCGAACGGGCGAGGTACCGCCAGCACTTGTCCGGCTCGCGACCGAACCGTCCACTGACAGATCTGGCAATTTGTTCCCAGCCAGCGCAGGATTGATAGCTGCGAGGTCCTCAGCGGTAATTGCATCCAGCCCAGTGCCCCGCGCTTCGCAGGCCTTGACTACGCTGCCGGTAACATGATGCGCCTCGCGAAAGGGTAGGCCATATTCGCGCACCAGCCAGTCGGCAAGGTCGGTCGCGGTAGAGAAACCCGAAGCCGCAACTTCGCGCATACGTGCGCCGTTGAATGTCACGTTGGAAACCATGCCTGTCATCGCCGCAATCGACAGTGCGAGCAAGTCATAGGCCTCGAACACCGGCGGCTTATCGTTCTGCATGTCTTTCGAATATGCAAGCGGCAGCCCCTTCATGGTGACCATCAGGCTGGTCATGCAGCCCATAATCCGCCCGGCATGGCCCCGCACCAGTTCGGCGGCATCGGGATTGCGCTTTTGCGGCATGATCGAACTGCCCGTCGACCACGCATCTGGCAGGGTAATGAAACCATAAGGCTGCGATGCCCAAAGGATCATTTCTTCGGCTAGCCGCGACAAATGCAGTGCGGTTTGCGCAGCGCAGGTCAGAAACTCGAGCGCGAAATCGCGGTCGGAAACGGCATCAAGGCTATTTGCTATCGGTGCATCGAAACCCAAAGCCGAGGCAGTCGCGTTGCGGTCGATGGGAAAGGAGGTTCCCGCCAGCGCGGCGGCGCCAAGCGGCGATTGGTTTAGCCGCGCGGCGCAATCGGCAAAGCGGCTGCGATCGCGTTTAGCCATTTCGTAATAAGCCATCAGATGGTGACCCAATGTCACCGGCTGCGCGACCTGCAAATGGGTAAAGCCCGGCATGATGTTGTCTGCATGCTCACCGGCGCGTTCAACCAGTGCAGACTGAAATTCCCTGATACCAGCATCAACGCGAGCAATTGCGCCGCGCACCCAAAGGCGGAAATCGGTCGCGACCTGATCATTGCGCGACCTTGCGGTGTGCAGCCGTGCGGCAGGTTCGCCTACAAGCTCGCGCAGCCGGGTTTCGGTGACCATGTGGATGTCTTCGAGCGACAGATCTTCCGGCACGCCATTCAATTGATATTCGGCGTGCACGGCGGTCAGGCCGCGCTGGATTTCGGCATTATCCTCATTCGAAATGATACCAACAGATGCCAGCATATCGGCATGGGCCTTGCTGCCCGCTATGTCTTCCTGCCAAAGGCGCTTGTCGAAAGGGATAGAGGCATTTATCTCGCGCATGATATCCCCGGGGCCATCGCCGAACCGGCCGCCCCACATGCTATTGGAACCAGAATTGCGCCTATCTATTGCCATAATCCTTATGCTGCTGGCCGCGTGCGATAAGGGAACTCTGCCCAAGGAGCAAGGGCAAGCCGAAGTTGCAAAGGTGGGGTCTAATCCCGCCGGGGCCGAGATCGGTCTTGAGAGCGCCAACGGCATGCGCGCGACGTTAAGTTATAAATTTGCGGGGCAAGCAGCACCGCTTGCGACATTTGCTGGCGCCGATGGCCGCGACGTCGCCCTGTCCGACTTTGCCGGAAGGCCGCTGCTGGTCAATATCTGGGCAACATGGTGCGCGCCGTGCAAGGCCGAAATGCCAACACTGGACGCGCTGGCAGCGCTTGAGGAGGGGCGAATATCGGTGATTGCGGTGTCGCAAGATCTTGAAGGCCGCAAGCCGGTTGCGGCATTTTTCAAGCAAGCGAGCATTATGAATTTGGAGCCATACACCGACGCTGACAACCAGCTTTTGGCGGCGTTCAACAATCAGATCGCGCTGCCAACTACGATATTATATGACAGCGACGGCAAAGAGGTTTGGCGCGTGGCCGGCGGCGTCGAATGGGATGATGCCGAAATGGCAAAGCTGCTCAAAGAGGCCAGCTGATCACATTAATATACGGCGAACGCGCTCTTTGTCTTTTTTGCGGATCGGGGTCGCCTCGATTAACGGCCGGACAATCCGGCGTTGAGATTTACAAGGGCAGTTTACGTTTTCTACCTGCTCAATCTCGCGCGCAACCGCTGTTTCAGGCGCCAGACTCATGGCTACGACAGCACCGCCTGCCAACATCGTGAAAACGAGGCCCCTCATTTGGGAAGTTTGCATCGGAAAAGCTTTCTGCAGGATGAATAACGCTTTCTGATACTGACATTGGCTGTGCGATAACGCAACATGCCAGACGAATAATAGGCGCCCTTTTATGGGTGAAAGAAATGATCATTGTGCGAGCGACAATCTTGCCGCCAAGTGACTATTTCAGCATCGGAGCAAGTGTAATGGCGTTTTCTACTGTCAAGGTTCTGACCACGCACCAGTGGAACACGGGTTTATTCTCATTTTCCGTATCGCGTCCGGCATCGTTTCGTTTTGTCAGCGGACAGTTTGTCATGCTTGGCCTGATGGTCAACGACAGGCCCTTGCTGCGCGCTTATTCGATGGTGTCGCCGTTTTGGGATGAAACTCTGGAATTTCTAAGCATTATCATCCCTGATGGGCCGCTCACCAGCCATTTGTACAAAATCAAACCCGGTGACGATATTCTGTTGGGGAACAAGCCGACGGGCACGCTGACGCTTGATGCGCTGCTGCCGGGCAAGCGCCTGCATTTGATTGGAACGGGTACGGGCCTGGCACCCTGGATTTCAATCATTCGCGACCCGGAGGTTTATGAACGCTTTGAACATGTCACGGTCCAGCATACTGTGCGACAGATTGAGGATCTGGCTTACCGGGATTTGCTCGAATCGCATCTGGCACATGACCCGTTGGTCGCGAATGAGGCGAAGCTACAGCTCACCTACGATCAATCGGTGACAAAATGCCCCACCTGGATTCACGAAAATCGCCGCATTACAACGCGGATCGAAGCAGGTGACTATCCGCTCGACCCATTAACCGACCGCGTGATGCTCTGCGGTAGTATGGCGATGATTAAGGAAACCGGCGCGGCGCTGGAAAAGCTTGGCTTTATCGAGGGCGCCCACTCGCATCCCGGCACCTATATACTAGAACGCGCCTTTGTCGGCTGAACTGGGGGGCGATTTGCATCAACGTAAAACACGGCGGCGTTACGTGAACTTTAATGGTGGGCGCTAACGGGCTCGAACCGCTGACCCTCTCGGTGTAAACGAGATGCTCTACCAACTGAGCTAAGCGCCCCCTAAGGGAAGCGGGCATTTGCCAAAGGCTTGGGCTATTTGCAAGTCCTATCAGACTATTTGTCCGATTTGCGCTTTAGCAGCGGCAAAATAATCGTTTAGTTTTGCGTTGGTCTCATCCGACAGTTAAATAAATACCCTGCGCGCATCGTCGGGATCTTGCCGCGGCGCCAGCATTCCGCTCTCGGTCATCGCGGTGATCCAGCGAAGAGCAGTTGTGGGGGGCACGGCTGCGGCTGTGCAGAGGCTCGATACCGAGACATTTTGCCCTGCGAGGCCTGCCGCTTTCAAATCGAGCAAAATGTCCCCAAGCTGGATCTGCAAAAAGCTCGGCGTCGGGAAAACGTTCGCGCCACCGGCGCTTCTTGACAATTTCGCGCACCGATCTGGCAGTAACAGCTGGCTCCGCAACGGTGACGGTCGGAATAGCCTGGAATCCCTCGGCAAGCGCAGGACGAAAAGGATATCTGTTTGTCGGCGACTTCCGATTTCCGGTCAATCTCCGCCATTCGGGGCAATGTACTCGCAAATTCGGCCAACTCGTCGCTGATTCGGTGCAGCGAGCCAAACTCGATATCTCGGTTTCTGTCATGTACCCGGTCCATTGCGCCCCGCCCAAATGCCTCTGTCAAAATCGGCATCGCCTCGGCGTCGTCGGCGTCGACCAGAAAATTATCTTATCCGTTATGCTGAAATGCAATCCGAACTGGTTGTTTGCATGGACGTAGCGAAGCCGCTAATCGCCAATTCACAATACGGCGGTTAATCGCCGGGGGTTTCTAGGAGCATGTTAAAGTGAAAACGGGAAAAATTTTGACCAGCGCTGCGGCGTTTTTGTTATCAGGAGTTGCTATGACTGCGGTTGCACATGCACAGGAAATGAAGGCATCGAAGTCGTCCGAGCCTGCGCTTTTACAGGAGTGGACAGGACCTTATGATGGCGTTCCGCCGTGGGACAAGGTCAAAGTCGCGCAATTCCCGGCCGCATTTCAGGCCGCGATGGATGCGTCGAAGTCCGAATTCGAGGCAATGCTCGAAAAGCCTGAAGCAATCACTTTTGATAACACCATCACCGCCAATGAATTGGCAGGCGAAAAAATCGGACGCCTATTTTCAATCTGGGGCGTGCATAGCTCGAACCTCTCCAATCCCGAAGTTCGCAAAATTCAGGGTGAATGGGAACCGAAGGTCAGTGCCTTTTTCTCCGAGCTCACGTTGGACGCCCGATATTTTCAGCGGGTAAAATATCTTTATGATACGCGCGCGACGCTCAACCTTGATACCAAGCAGACGCGTTTGCTGGAGCGGACTTACGACAATCTCGTTCGCAACGGTGCGTTGCTTGATCCTGCCAAAAAGGCTCAAGTCATCAACATCGAAACCGAGCTTTCGAAGAAATTCTCGACCTTCTCCGAAAAGGTTTTGGCCGATGAAGAAACATTCATTCTTCTAGCCAGCGAAGCGGACCTCGCTGGATTGCCAGAAAGCTTTATCGCAGCAACTAAGGCAGCAGCGACGTCAAAAGGCAAAACCGGCTGGGCCATTGTCAACACGCGGTCGGCTGTTCAACCATTCCTTGAAAATTCCACCCGGCGTGATTTGCGCGAAAAAGTCTGGCGCGCGTTTACCAATCGTGGCGATAACAAAAACGCCAATGACACCAATGCGACGATTGCTGAGATATTGAAGCTGCGGCAGGATCGCGCCGAAATACTGGGTTTCCCGACACATGCGCATTACCGGATGGCCGATACGATGGCTAAGGACCCCGATAAGGCGATGGACCTGATGATGAAGGTCTGGCCAGCAGCCACCGCGCGGGTGGCGGAAGAAGTCGCCGACATGCAGGCGATTGCCAATGCCGACAACATCACCATCGAGCCATGGGATTATCGTTTTTACGCCGAGAAGGTTCGCAAGGCGAAATACGATCTCGATCAGGAGGCGATCAAGCCTTACTTCCAGCTCGACAATATGGTCGCAGCTATGTTCGACGCCGCCGGCAAATTATACGGCATGAGCTTCACCGAAAACACTGGTACCGTGCCCGTGTTCGAACCTAAGGTGCGGACATTCGAGGTCAAGCGTGACGGAAATATTATCGGCTTATTCTACCTCGACAATTTTGCGCGTGCAGGCAAGCGTTCGGGCGCATGGATGACTACCTATCGCAGCCAGCATAAATTGGGCGGCAAGAACAACATCGTGCTGGCGTCGAACAATAACAACTTCGTTCCCGGCGCTGACGGTGTCCCGACGTTGATAAGCATCGACGATGCCTCGACGTTATTCCACGAATTCGGCCATGCGATCCATTTCCTGAATTACAATATTACCTGGCCCGGCCTTGCCGGTGTCCCGCGTGATTTCGTTGAATATCCAAGCCAGGTGAATGAGAACTGGTTGCTGACGCCCTATGTGCTGAACACTTATGCCAAGCATTACAAAACCGGCGAGCCTATCCCTGCGGAATTGGTCGAAAAGATCAAGGCGAGCGATACTTTCAACCAGGGATTTGCAACGGTCGAATATCTGTCGAGCGCGATCCTCGATATGAAGCTGCACAACCGTTCGGTTCCGGTGACCGATCCAGCAGCTTTCGAGCGGGATACTTTGGCCGAAATCGGGATGCCCAAGGAAATGGCGATGCGCCACCGCCTGCCGCAGTTCAATCACCTGTTCGCCGATGACGGATACTCGGCTGGCTACTATAGCTATCTATGGTCGGAAACGATGGATGCGGATACCTGGGCGGCGTTTACCGAAAAAGGCGACGTCTGGGACAAAGAAACTGCCGAGCGCTTCCGTGCGATGCTGATGGCAACGGGTAACGAGTCGGACAGGATTGAGGCCTATCGTGCTTTCCGTGGCCGCGACCCGGACGTCAAATATATCATGAAGAAGCGCGGCTTTCCGACCGGTGAATGACCTATTCGCGCTGCCCATGCTTCGGGATGGGCAGCGCTAAATAACTGTAGCTTCTATGAAAAAAATGCTCTCCTCTTTGCGGGAAAGAGGAGAGCTTACATGCCTGCCGATGGGGTCGCAATTCACCGACATGCATTTTCAAAGACGGGATGGCACACAAAAAATGAACTTGCCCCCACACCCGATTCTTTTCGTATGCAATATACATAACAATGATATGTCTGGAGTCAACATGCAACGAGACTCGGTGGGATAGACCCTATGGCTAAACGCACAGCGGAAGACGCCGCCCAAACCCGCGCGAACATTCTTGGCAAGGCGAAGGCGCTTTTTGCGACTAAAGGCTATGCGAGCACTTCAGCGCGAGAAATATCCGCTGCCGCCGGTGTGACGGTTGGAGCGATGTTTCACCATTTCGAATCGAAGCTCGCGCTGTTCCAAAATGTGTTCGAAGAACTTGAACTTGAGATGGATGCGCATGCAAAAGCAGCATCACGGCCCGAGCTGGGCCTGAGCGTGCTCGACGCGTTCTTGGCGGGCGTGCGCATCTCGCTGGATTTTGCCGAACGGCCAGATTTTCACCGCATCGTAT
The DNA here is from genome assembly GCA_001464315.1 of Sphingomonadales bacterium Ga0077559. GTDB lineage: Bacteria > Pseudomonadota > Alphaproteobacteria > Sphingomonadales > Sphingomonadaceae > Sphingorhabdus_B. The sequence continues at coordinate 24,011 of LNFK01000072.1, forward strand.
TCATAGAGGCTCCCGCCGTGTTTGGCGAAGAAAAATGGCGCGAGGTTGACGCGCGGCTGGGGTTGAAAACCGTGATGGCCGGGACCCGCGCGCTGATCGCGGCCGGACATATTGCCGAGCAACCCGTCAAACCAATCGCCATATTGCTGATGGGCGCGATGAATGCGGCTGGTTTCGCGCTGGCCCGCGGAGAGGACGGGGTCGACAAAGATGCGCTCGTCGGTGCGCTTCGATTGCTCATTCTTGGAGGAAATCAAGCAAGCTCTTGACTCAAGAAATAGGTGGCGATGTTTTTCGCTTGCCAGCCATTATAATTGATATAAATATGATATCATATTTAATGGGAGGTCATGATGACGGAAGATTCGAAAAATAATCTCAACGCCAGCTCGGAAAACATAGCGAGCAGCTTCAATGGCTACTTGATGCTCCTTCTCATGCTGGCAAGTATCGGCTGGTTCGGATGGGCATTATCGCAACTGATCGGAAACGACGGAGCAAGCGGCGCTGGGCCGGTAATAGTCAGTCTGGGCGCCAGCATTTTTGCCTTTTTGTTTGTTTCCGTCGGCTTTTACATGATCCAGCCCAATCAGGGCGTCGCGCTCACATTGTTTGGTGCGTACAAGGGCACAGACCGCAATGAAGGTTTGCGCTGGGTCTGGCCGTGGATTGGCAAAGCGAAGGTTAGCCTTCGGGCGAACAACCTAATTTCTGAGAAGATCAAGGTCAACGACTTGCGCGGTAACCCAATCGAAATGGCTGCCCAAGTGGTCTGGCGAGTGACCGACACCGCGCAAGCGTTGTATGACGTTGATGACTACAAGGCCTTTGTACTGGCGCAAATCGAGGCGGCGGTGCGCACTATTGGCGCGCGCTATCCTTATGATGATTTCACCCATCAGGAAGTAACGTTGCGCGGCAATCATGATCAGGTCGGCGGCGAATTGCGGATGGAACTGATGGAGCGGCTTCGCGTTGCGGGTATCACCGTCGACGAATGCGGATTCACCCACCTCGCGTACGCGCAGGAAATCGCAGGCGCGATGCTCCGCCGACAGCAAGCCGAAGCGGTTGTCGCGGCGCGTAAGACATTGGTCGAAGGCGCGGTCGGGATGGTCGAAATGGCGCTCGAAATGCTGTCGGCGAAGAATGTGGTCGAACTCGACGACGAACGCCGTGCGGCGATGGTCTCGAACTTGATGGTCGTCTTGTGCGGAGAGCGCGATACCCAGCCAGTGGTCAACACCGGCACGCTGTATACTTAGGATCAGCACATTGTCTGTTCCTGCCAAAAAGGCGTTTCCGCTCCGTCTCGACCCCGCGCTGTTCGCGGCGGTCGAGCGGCTGGCGGCGACCGATTTGCGGAGCGCCAATGCCGAGATTGAAATTCTTTTGCGCGAAGCTTTGGCCAAGCGCGGCGTAAAAGTGGAGGTCAGCGAAGCGCCAAGGCGTGGGCGGCCTCCAGCAAAGGGGCAGCTGTGATGCGCGACGAAGATAAGCCTTTCATCTATTACAAAAGCAAATGGAGCATGAAAATTATTCCACGCAACGTGGCTGGCTGGCGGTACATGTTTTACTGGATGCTACCGTTTTTTGCCATGGTTTTCGGCACCATTTGGGTCAGTGCGGCTTTGGATGTCAAAGGGATGGATGATCAGAAAGTTCTCGGAATAGTCGTTTCTTTTTTCCTGATCCTGACGACGATATGGGCGATAGCGTTAATCCGCTGGACGAAAAACCGGTCGGAAATAATCGACATGGACGAACTGTTCGCATTGAAACGCGAACTGGATCGAAATAAAAAATCAACACGGCGCTGAAACGGAGGCTGATAGCATGCTGCATATGTTCATAGAAAATGGCCCGTGGTTTCGGGCGAAAAAACTTGGTTATGGTGCGGGGCTGCCGTTCAAATGGCAGGGATGGTTGCTGCTAGGCATATATGCGCTGGCGCTCGTGCCTCTAGTTCTGATCTCAAAACAAGGTGGCGTAGCTCCCAAGATTATCGGCTTTGCGCTGATACTTTTCGTCACCGCTATTCTATTAGCAATTGTACGCAAACGCACAGAGGGTGGCTGGAAATGGCGCGGTGATTATGGCGCTTAGCCTAACGCTTCTTCCAACAACCGCGCCAAGCGCAACCCGCCGCGTTCGACTTGCAATCGCAATGCCGAGCGCGATGCTGCAACATCCGCCTCGTCGATAGTGACCACCTGATCCGGCTGCGGTCCGCAAGGGTCGCCGTCCACCGCGCGGGTATAAGCATTATCGCGCGACACCGTCCAATTTTCTTCGCTCCAATCTCGCGTAGTGCCTGCTTCCATTACAGCGCGCTCGGCGGCACTGAAACGCCGGACAATATTTGGAGCAGCCGAAATCGCACGGTCGGCCAACAACCCGTCCCATACCGCGTGCAGATTGGACCCTGAAATAAAGCCATAATTGGCCTTCAGCCCATTGCCGCCGCGGTCTTCATGGTCGCCCGCATGGAGCGGCTGGTGCAGGTCGCCGACGAAATGAATCAGAAACGCCAGTGCCTCCAAACGGACATTCGCGGGCAGCGACTTGTCTTTGAGTAACGTTGAGTTGCGGTCGATTTGCGCCGAAACACAATTACCGCGCGCACAGGCGCTTTTCAGATCGAACGGCTTGCAGACATCGACATTCTGATAGTGCCAACTGTCGGTATAGCCCCAACGCATTTGGTCACGTTTGATGCAATCCGCCCAGGCGCTCGCATCTTTGATATCGCGCAGCGGGCATTTCGGCGTGCCAATCAGCGGTGCCGCGCGAAGCAACCTTTGCATATTAATGCGTGCTTTGGCAGACATATTAGCCTCGGCAATTTGCGCCACAGTTTCATGACCATATTCCCAATAGGCATTGACCGGTGACAGCGGCATGAGAATGATGAGGAAGGCAGTTAGCAAACGTTTCATCGGCGTCGCTTAGTGCACCGCGCCCATGAAGGGAAACGCTATCCCTCACTCATCGCCATAAACAGCGACCATCATTTCCCCTACACTTGTGGCCCGGCCTCGGTACATTCCGGGTGTGTTGAAGCTAAAAGTTGCCGTGCCATCGGGCGCTGCGACGATCACGCCGCCGGTGCCACCGAGTAGCTTGAGTTCTTTCATGACGTGATCGGCAGCGGTCTTGGTATCCTCGCCGAGCATCCGCATCCGTGCGCAGATTTCATGCGCCACGCCCAGGCGGATAAAAAACTCGCCAGCTCCCGTCGCCGAAACCGCACAGGCTCGGTTATCTGCGTAATTGCCTGCTCCGATGACTGGGCTGTCGCCAATCCGGCCCCAGCGTTTGCCTGTCAGGCCGCCGGTCGAGGTGCCCGCCGCGACATTGCCATCGCTATCGACCGCGACCGCGCCGACGGTGCCATATTTCATGTCGATGTCGTACCAGCCGAGCTTCTTGGCTTTGAGTTCCTCTAACTGCCGCCAGCGTTCCGGGGTCGCGAAATAATCCGGGCTGACCTGCTCGAGGCCTTGTTCACGGCTAAATTCGTCAGCGCCTTCGCGCGACAGCATGACATGCGGGCTTTTTTCCATCACAGCGCGGGCGAGCAGGATGGGGTTTTTGGTGTAGCGCGCGCCAGTCACCGAACCTGCGCCCATCGTCTTGCCGTCCATGATCGACGCGTCGAGTTCGTTGACGCCTTTATAGGTGAACACCGCGCCTTTGCCGGCGTTGAAATTTTCGTCATTTTCCATGACCATGATTGCGGCAGAAACAGCGTCCATCGCGCTGCCGCCTTTGCCTAGCACTGCCGAGCCAGCCTCTAACGCCCGGGTGAGTCCGGCGCGCGCGGCGGCGTCCTTTTCGGGCGGCATCGTGTCGCGGACCATGCTGCCCGCGCCGCCGTGAATCACCAATGTCCATTTTTTCTCGGCGGCCACTGGTTTCTCCTTACTATGATGATCGTGCGCGCCGGGATGTGCTGCGAGCGGTGTGCCGAGCGATAGTATCAATAGCAACCAGATTGAACTTAAAAATTGCCTCATACCACGCCCCTCGCTGCCGGCCTTTTCAAACAATTCGAAGTCGCAGGCAAGCAATTGCCTTAGTCACGCGTGCCCTCTATATCATACCCATGTCCTCCATACGCCCCTGGCGCGATATTGCGCGCCGTTCGTCCCGCCAGATCATGGTTGGTAAAGTTCCCATCGGTGGCGACGCGCCGATTGCGGTGCAGACCATGACTAACACGCTGACGTCTGATGCGGGTGCGACCATTGATCAGATCCGGCGGTGTGAGGATGCAGGCGTTGATATCATCCGCGTATCCTGCCCCGATGTCGAATCGACGGCCGCGCTCGGCCAGATCGTTCGCGCGGCCAATGTGCCGATCGTTGCCGACATACACTTTCATTACAAACGTGCGCTTGAGGCAGCGGATGCAGGCGCGGCGTGCCTGCGGATCAACCCTGGCAATATCGGTTCGTCCGAACGAGTCAAAGAAGTCGTTAACGCCGCCAAGGCCAATGGCTGCGCGATCCGCATTGGCGTAAACGCAGGGTCGCTTGAACGCGATTTGCTCGAAAAATATGGTGAGCCTTGTCCTGAGGCACTGATCGAAAGCGCGCTTGACCATATCAAGCTGCTGCAGGACCATGATTTCCACGAATTTAAAGTTGCGGTGAAGGCGTCTGACGTATTCCTTGCCGTCGCGGCCTATATGGGCCTTGCCGATGCCGTCGACTGCCCTCTGCATTTGGGGATTACCGAGGCAGGCGGGCTTATCGGCGGAACCGTTAAATCCTCTATTGGCATGGGTAACCTGCTCTGGGCCGGGATCGGTGACACTATTCGGGTGAGCCTGTCGGCCGAACCCGAAGAAGAAGTCCGGGTGGGCTATGAAATCCTGAAAGCATTGGGCCTGCGCACACGCGGTGTCCGCGTCGTATCATGCCCGTCCTGTGCGCGGCAGGGCTTCGATGTCATTCGTACCGTGCAGAAACTCGAAGACGCCCTCAGTCATATCAAAACGCCGCTCTCGCTCTCGGTGCTTGGTTGCGTCGTCAACGGGCCCGGCGAAGCGCGCGAGACCGATATCGGCATCACCGGCGGCGGCAACGGCAAGCATATGGTCTATCTGTCTGGCGTCACCGACCATCATGTCGAGGACGCAGAAATGGTCGCGCATATCGTCAGGCTGGTCGAAGCCAAGGCAGCGGCCATCGATGCGGGCGAGAGCGTGAGTGCTGACGACATGCACGGGGTTGCGGCTTGAGCGTTACAACCCGGTTTGCGGAACCATCCGACCTTCCTGTAATCGCACAGTTCATTCGCAACCTCGCTGAATATGAACGGCTTGTGCACGAAGTACGGTTTGACGAAGCGGTGTTGGGTGACCGATTGTTCGGCGCCCGATCTTATGCCGAGGTGTTGATCGGCGAGATTGATGGCATGCCGCAAGGCTTTGCTTTGTTCTTCCACAATTTTTCGACTTTCGAAGGCAAGCCTGGAGTTTATCTTGAGGACCTGTTCGTCCGTCCTGAGGCGCGCGGCTCAGGATTGGGTAAGGCATTGCTTTCTGCCTTGGCGAAAATCGCGGTCGAGCGTGATTGTGCTCGGCTCGAATGGTCGGTGCTCGACTGGAACGATCCGGCGATCCAGTTTTATAAAAAGCTCGGAGCCAAGCCGATGGATGAATGGACGGTTTTCCGAGTTGATGGCGCAGCTCTCGCCGATCTGGCGGGTCAAGGCGCGTAATGTTGCTGGCTTTTTTACTTCTTCAAACGTTGGTCCAAACTACGCAGCCTGATCCGGCTCCGTCGCCGCAGCCAACAGTTCAAACCCAACTTCCCGAAAAGCTGGCCTATTCGGCCGATCGCGACGCAAAAGCTGATGTCGATACAGCACTTGCCAGCGCGCGGGTAAGCGGGAAAACGGTAATCGTCATCGTGGGCGCGAACTGGTGCCACGACAGTGTCGGCTTGGCGGGTTGGCTGGGTACGCCTCGGTTCATTGATATGGTACGCGACCGGTTTGACATCATTTATGTCGATGTCGGCGTCCCGCAAACCGGGCGCGGCCGCAATTTGGATATCGCCAAACGCTTTGGTATCAAAAAGGTAAAAGGAACACCGCTCGTGCTGGTGCTGTCGCCAGACGGCAAGTTGTTGAACAGCAGAAAAGATGCCGCAAGCTGGCGCAACGCGGCGAGCCGGAGCGAGGATGAGATATACCGCTATTTTTCGGCGTTTACCCCTGCTTAAACCCGCGTTGCTACAAGGCGCACATGCGGTGGACGGGCATCTTCATCCTCTTGGGACTGGCATGCGCTGCTGGATGGTTTTTACCAGACGTTGACCCTGTACTACCTAGCGAGGTCGGTCGTGCGCCAGTTAACGTTCCAACTCCGCAGCCCGCCAAAGATGTGAGTTCGGATACAGGAAACGAAACAGTCTTAGCGCGCCAAGGGAATGGGCATTTTTATGCCGATGTCGATGTGAACGACACCGAAATCCGCTTCGTTGTCGATACCGGCGCGACCGGAATAGCTTTGACTGGCACGGATGCGGAGACACTGGGTTTAGCATGGCAAGCTGGCGACTTACGCGTCGTCGGGCGCGGCGTGGGCGGTGACGTTTATGGGAAATCTGTAAAGCTTCGCTCGGTCCAGTTGGGCGATATTGAGGCGCAAAATGTCGATGCGGTGATCATCCCGCACGGACTTGATGTCTCTTTGCTCGGACAGAGTTTCCTGTCAAAGGCAGGGTCGCTCAGAATTGAAAATGACGAGATGGTCATCGGCTAACTAACCGGACATTTCGCCGGTGGGTTGAGTTGCTGTGACAAGTCGGCCATTGCCGCCCTATGGCCGAACTCCACCCTCGCCCCTTCATTCCATTCCTCATCGCGTGTGCGGGGATCGGCACATTTTCGCTGATGGATGCGGCGATGAAGGACCTGTCGATTGCGATGGGGGCGTATAATGCGGTGATTTGGCGCAACATGCTGGGTTCGTTGCTGATGGGCGTGCTGTTTGTCGTGAGTCGCCAGCCTTGGCCGGAAGCCGGCGTGTTGAAACTACATTTGTGGCGAAGCGTGGTGGTTTCGGTGATGGCGGTCAGCTTTTTCTGGTCCCTCACGGTGTTGCCTTTGGCTGAGGCTATTGGCCTCAGTTTCATCGCGCCAGTGATTGCGCTCTATTTGGCCGCCGTGATGCTTGGAGAGGTCATTGGCAAGGCGGCGATAGTGGCGTCGGTTTCGGGGTTGTTGGGGGTAGCAATCATCATCGCCGGTCGGGTGAGCGGGGGCTATACGACGGATCATTTATGGGGTGCGGCGGCGGTTCTATTTTCAGCCGTCGTGTTCGCCTACAACCTCATCCTCGCGCGGCGGCAGGCACAGGTCGCAAAGCCCATCGAGATCGCGTTTTTCCAGAATCTGTTCGTCGCGGTCACGTTAAGCTTTGCCGCGCCTTGGTTATTGGTTGCGATGCCGGTCGACAAAGCTCCGATGCTGGCGGGGGCGGCGGCGCTCGCCATAATGTCGTTGCTTTTGTTGAGCTGGGCGTACGCACGTGCCGAGGCGCAGATACTGATCCCCGTTGAATATACCGCCTTTGTCTGGGCGGCGGCGTTCGGCTGGCTGTTCTTTAGCGAACCGGTGACTTTGCCGGTATTGCTGGGGACTTTATTGATCGTAACCGGCAGCCTGATCGCGGCACGCGCCAAACCAGCGCCTGCCGCGATTACGCCCGCCGAGACGGTTTAAGACGCGAGTGCCGAATAAATCATCGTCTTTATCTCGCGGCGCACCGGATAGGTGCTCGACGGCATCAATTGGGTCATGAATATCATGATGATGTCCTCGACCGGGTCGACGAAGAACGCGGTCGAATACATGCCTCCCCAGTAGAAATCTCCGGTCGAGCAGGGGGTCAAAGTCGCCGCGCTATCGATCGTAGTGGCAAAACCGAGGCCAAAGCCAATGCCCGCCATTTCCGCCTCGCTGAACAGCGATTTCGACATTTGCGTCAGGTCCTGTCCGCCGGGGATATGGTTGGCGGTCATCAGTTCCAATGTCTTGGGGCTGATGATTTGGACGCCGTCCAGCGCGCCGCCGTTCAGCAGCATTCGGCAAAAGCGGTGATAATCGGCCACGGTCGAGGCTAGCCCGCCGCCGCCCGAATTGAACGACCAACCTTTGGTCCAGATGCTTTCGGCCCCGGATTTGTCGAACAACTTCAGCTTGGTTTCGGCATCGAACGCATAGCATTCTGGGATGCGCGAAGCTTTACCCGCTGGCACGCTGAAGAAGGTATCTTCCATAGCCAAAGGCGCGAAGATATGTTCTTGGAAATAATCGGGAAGCGATTGTCCGCTGATGCGTTCGATGATGATGCCGAGCACATCGGTTGAAACAGAATAGTTCCACTGGGTGCCCGGGTCGAACTCCAACGGAATTTGCGCGAGCGTGTCGATGAAGCTTTGCGAGCTGCTCTTGCTCCAGCTTTCGACATCGCTCTTGCGGTAGGCCGCGTCGATATTGCTGCGTTCCTGAAAGCTGTAGGTCAGCCCGCTGGTGTGGCGTAGCAAGTCGACGATCCGCATCGGCGATGTGGGAGGCCGAGAAACAAACGGCACATTGCCGCCGCCAGCCACGAACACGCCCAATTTGGCCCATTCGGGGATGTATTTGGCGACCGGGTCGGTCAGCGCGACTTTGCCCTGCTCAACCAGTTGCATGAATGCGACCGAAGTGATCGGCTTGGTCATCGACGCAATGCGAAAGATTGCGTCGTCTGCAACGCCGGAGCTCCACTGCAGCGCGATGTCGTCGCCGCGCCCTATCAGCAGCGATGCAAAGGGTAGCTTCCCGGTGTCGAGATAATTCGCATGAATGAAATCCGTAATCCGTGTGAGCCGGTCGGGGAGGAAACCTAGGTCTTCGGCACTCATACGGCTGTTTGTCCTGTCAATTGGCGGGTTACTGGGTGCGAGCTTGATAGCCCTCCGTCTACCGCGATGGCCTGTCCGTTGACATAGCTGGCCTGATCGCTCGCAAGGAACAAGGCGACATTGGCTAGTTCTTCGGGCTGCGCGCCGCGACGAAGTGGGTTGAGGCGGCCGATTTTCTCGGTGACGCCTTTTTCCCTCGCATAATCGAACGTGGGCTTGGTCATTCCGGTTTCGGTGAGGCCGGGGCAGATCGCGTTGCAGCGGACGTTCGTGCCTGACAGTTGCTGGGCTGTGACCTTGGCAAGGTTGATGACGCCCGCTTTCGACGCCGAATAAGGCGGGCCGCCTGCACCCGAGCGGATACCGGCAACGCTTGCGGTGAGGATGATTGAGCCGCCATTGCCTGCATCGGCCATCAATTTGCCCGCGTGTTTGACCATCAGCCACGGGCCGATGAGATTGACTCTGAGGACCTGAGTGAAATTTTCGACCGTATTGTCGAAAATGCCTTCCATCCCGCCCGAGATACCTGCGTTGGCAAAGGCGATGTTGAGTTGGCCATGGAGTTCGAGTGTCTTGGCAACCAGTGCTGCAACATCGGCCTCATCGCCTGCATCCATTTGTACAGCAGTCGCAGCATCGCCGATCATGGCTGCAGTATCATGAACCGACGCAGCCATGTCGCCCAAGACGACCATTGCCCCTTCGGCTGCAAAGCGGATGGCTGACGCACGGCCAATGCCCGAGCCCGCGCCGGTAATTATTGCTACCTTGCCCTGCAACGCTCCGGTCATACCACTACACCTCCGTCCACCACGATTGTCTGGCCAGTCATAAAGCTCGATGCGTCCGATGCGAGAAAAACCGCAGCGCCTGCAATTTCGCGCGGCTCGCCGATACGGCCAAGCGCTGCGCCCGAAGTCGAGGCTTTCAAATTCTCGGGATTTTCCCATAAGGCTTTGGCGAAATCGGTTTTAACCAGTCCAGGTGCAATCGAATTAATCCGCACATTATCCGGCCCATATTCACGCGCCAGATTCTTGGTCATCTGGATATCGGCGGCCTTGGTAATCGCATAAGCGCCGAGGATCGGTGACCCGCGCAGGCCGCCAATCGACGAAACGATCACGATCGAACCCGACTTGCGCGCAATCATCTCGGGCGCGACCATCTGGATCAGCCAGTGCTGCGATACGATGTTATGGTCCAATGTCTTGCGCAGCTGTTCATCGGTGATCGTCGCCATCGGGCCATAATGCGGGTTCGATGCGGCGTTACAGACGAGAACATCGACCTTGCCGAAAGCTTTACGCGTTTCGTCGACGAGATTCTGCAGGCTTTCTTTTGACGAAAGGCTGGACGCAACCGCAATCGCAGCACGGGGATGCTTGGCGTTAATGCCAGCGGCTACTTCTTCGCACGGCCCGATATTTCGGCTTGAAATCGCAACCTTGGCGCCGTGGGCGGCCATCTCTTCGGCAATCGCTTGCCCGATCCCGCGGGACGAACCGGTGATGATTGCGACCTTGCCGGTCAGATCGAATAAGGACATTGCTCTCTCCAAATTATGTTTTGTACGTCAGGCACCCGCCTTTTTAGCGAAACTCCATGCCGATTCAGCCAGCGGGAAAACGCGCTCAGCCATCGCCTGCGCGTGCGATGAGCTCGCCGTGCCGTCGATCACCCGCTTTTTTATGCCCTGGATGATCCCGGCCAACCGGAAGAAATTATACGCGAAATACCAGTTCATGTCGGGGACGCCGTCGCGACATGTTGCGGCACAATAACGCTCTACCATTTCATCGAGCTCGGGGATGCCGAGCGCGGCGCGGTCGACGTCTTTTACACCGGAACGACCGCCATTTTCGGTGACCCAAGCCATCGCGACATAGGTAAAATCGGCAAGCGGATCACCGAGAGTCGAGAGTTCCCAATCGAGTACCGCAACGACAGTCGGATTTTTGGCATCGAAAATCATGTTATCGATCCGGTAATCGCCGTGGACGACGCTGGTTCGGGTCTGCTCGGGCAGCGTCTTTGGCAGCCATTCGATCAGCCGCTCCATTTCGGGCATCACTTCGGTTTCGGAGGCGCGATATTGCTTGGTCCAGCGGTCAACCTGACGCCCGAAATAATTGCCCGGCTTCCCGAAATCGGAGAGCCCAGCCGCCTCGACATCGATGTTATGAAGCGCCGCCAGAGTATCGATCATCGCTTCATAGGTCGCGCGGCGTTCGACCGGGTTCGACCCAGGCATTGCGCCATCCCAGATTGTCCGACCCTCGACCATATCCATGATATAGAACCAGCTGCCGATGATGCTGTCGTCGGTGCACAGTCCGTAAGGCTTCGCGACTGGAAAGCCGGTGGGATGAAGCCCGGCGATCACTTTATATTCGCGGTCAACTGCATGCGCGCTCGGGAGTAACACGCCCAATGGTTTGCGGCGCAAGACATAAGACCCGCTTTTGGCATTCAACCGATAGGTCGGGTTCGACTGGCCACCGGCAAACTTCAGTGCCTGGACGGGGCCTTCGAAGCCGGCAACATTGGCGGTCATCCATTCGGCAAGTTTGGCCTCGTCCAATATGTCGGCACCCGTCGGCGCAACCGTTCCGGTGAACGCGGTCTGCGCGTCAATCGGCGTAGGCTCGGTCATTGGTCAAACACGATGACCGAACGGGCTGCGTCGCCGCGCTTCATCTGGTCAAAGCCTTCGTTGATTCGCTCCAGAGGAATCGTTTCGGATACGATGCTGTCGAGATCGAGCAACCCGCGCATGTAGAAATCGACGAGGCGCGGGATATCGACGGGGAAGCGGTTGCCGCCCATGATCGCACCCTGCAGTTTCTTGCCCGAGAGCAGGTCCATTGCCGACAGTCCAACCGAATGCTGGAGTGGCATCATGCCGAGGATCGTCGCTGTCCCGCCGCGCTTGAGCGACCTGACCGCTAGTTCGCCCGAGGATGGACGCCCGACAGCCTCGATTGCATGGTCGACGCCGCCCTTGGTGAGTTCCTGAATCTGCTTTGCCGCATCGTCCGCCATCGCGTCAATGACATCGGTCGCACCCAGCTTCATCGCAAGCGCGCGTTTCTCGGGGATCGGATCAGCGGCAATGATGCGGCCAGCACCTGCGATCTTTGCGGCGTTAATCGTCGCGAGACCAACCCCGCCGCAACCGATGACAGCAACGGTCTCACCAGGTGTTACCTTGCACGCGTTGAATATCGTGCCAGCACCGGTGGTGACCGCGCAACCGATGACCGACGCCTTGTCGAGCGGCATTTCGGGGTTGATCGCCACGCACGCATGTTCGTGGACGAGCATCATTTCGGCATAAGCCGACAGGTTGAGCATCTGGTTGACGATGCTGCCATCGGGCCGAGTCAGGCGCGGTGCTTCGCCCGGTTTGCGGCGGGTTTCCCCGCCGAGGCACAAGGACATGCGGCCCGTGACGCAATATTCGCAGTGACCGCAGAATGCCGACAGGCAGGTGACGACCGCGTCGCCGATCTTGACGGTGCGCACTTCGCTGCCGACGGCCTCGACGATACCAGCCGCCTCGTGCCCCGGAATGGCGGGCAGCGGGTGCGGGTATGTGCCCTCGATAAAGTGCAGGTCGCTATGGCAGAGCCCGCAGGCCGCGGTGCGGATCAGTACCTCATGCGGCCCGGGGTTTGATATGTTGACCTGTTCGATTTGAAGCGGTTTACCCGCCTCGATCAAGACTGCTGCTTTCACCGGGCCACCCCGATATCGCCGCTCGACATGCTGCTCGACGGTCTTGCACCGTGCTTGCCCAGTTCCATCCGGGCAATCGCGCGTGCGTGGACTTCATCTGGTCCATCGGCGAGACGCAGTGTCCGCTGATGCGCATACGCCGAAGCCAGACCATAATCGTCTGACACGCCGCCGCCGCCATGCGCCTGGATCGCATCATCGATGATTTTCAGCGCCATGTTTGGGGCCTGCACCTTGATCATCGCGATCTCGGCAGCCGCTCCCTTGTTGCCAACCTTGTCCATCATGTCAGCTGCCTTCAGGCAAAGCAGGCGAGTCATTTCGATGTCGATGCGAGCACGCGCAATGCGCTCTTCCCACAGGCTGTGCTCGGCAATCGTCTTGCCGAAAGCCACGCGGGTCTGCAGCCGCTTACACATTTTTTCGAGCGCTTCTTCGGCTACGCCAATAGTGCGCATGCAGTGGTGGATCCGGCCAGGTCCAAGGCGCCCTTGTGCGATTTCGAAACCACGGCCTTCGCCTAGCAGCATGTTGGAAGCGGGAATTCGAACATCTTTCAGTTCGATTTCCATATGGCCGTGCGGTGCATCATCATAGCCGAACACCGGCAGATGGCGAAGGATGTTAACGCCCGGTGCGTCGAGTTCCATCAGCACCATCGATTGCTGCGCATGACGCTTGGCTTCGAAATCGGTCTTGCCCATGACAATCGCGATCTTGCAGCGCGGATCCCCTGCACCTGATGACCACCATTTGACGCCGTTAAGGACATATTCGTCACCTTCGCGACGGATCGAGGTTTCGATATTGGTTGCATCCGATGAAGCCACCGCTGGCTCGGTCATCAGGAAGGCCGAACGGATTTCGCCGTTCATGAGCGGGATCATCCACTTTTGCTTCTGCTCGGCGGTGCCGTAACGCAGGAACACTTCCATATTGCCGGTATCGGGCGCGGAGCAGTTGTATACTTCCGAGGCCATTCCGATGCGGCCCATTTCTTCGGCGCACAAAGCATATTCCATGTTGGTGAGGCCGGGGCCTTCGAAGCCGATGCTGTCGTCGACATGCTGACGACCCGAGCCCGGCGGCATGAACAGGTTCCACAGACCGGCCGCCTTGGCGCGCGACTTTTCTTCTTCGACGACCTGAAGCACTTTCCAGCGGCTGCCTTGAGCCTGCTCGGCATAGTAATCCGCAACGCGAGGACGAAGGAAACGCTCATTATGGTCGCGGATCCGGTCCCGCCAATAGGTCTGCTTTTCCGTAAGATCGAAATCCATGACTCGCTATCCTCTTCTAATTTAATTGCGCGCTTAACTGGCAGACTCTGCCGATGTGTTCAAGACGCGTAGTCGTTCATTGTGGCTTTCGCGCGAAATCGGGAAATGGCGCAGGATCAGAAGACCGATGATACCGAGCGTCAGCATCGCCACCATATAATAGAGCGCCAGCCCGTCGAGCACCGCCACATCGACCTTGCCTGGCACCGCCTCTTGCGGGAAATTGGCGAAGGTCAGGATCATGCCGGCGATAAATGTGCCGACGCCCACCGCGCACTTCTGCATGAAGAAATAGCCCGCGAAGAACAGCCCTTCGGACCGGCGTCCGGTTTCCTGCTGCGACGCCTCTACGACATCCGCCATCATTGATGATGTCAGCATCATCATCCCTATCGCGGCGCTATTCGAGATCGTCACGAACGAGAACATGAACGGGACGGAAGGATTTTCCGGCGCGCCGGGCACCAGATCGAGTAGCCAACCAAGATACATCGCCGAATTGAAAATCAGCGAAATGATGGCCAGCACAATCGTCGCCCTTTTCTTGCCCAGCCGTGCCGAAATTGGCGGCACGATGATGAAGGCGACGATGACCGTGGCGAACAATATGAGCGCATAATAGAGCATCTGCATCCGCTCGAGTTGCCACAAGAAAGCCAGTTGATAATTGGTCAGTGCAAAAGTGATGCCCTGATTAATCAGCGCAAACAACGCAGCCGATACCAGCCACAGGAACGCGCGGTTTGAAAGCGTTGCCTTTACTTCGCGAAGCGCATGGCCCAGACCGACGCCGCGCGGCGCTGGCGGTGATTGTTTGGCTACCCATTTGTGTTGGCCGAGTGCCGAAACGAGCACCGCGCCAGTCATCATCAGCGCGCCCCATAAAGAATATGCGTCATAGCCTTCAGGATCGCTCACGCCCTTTTCGCCTGCAAAGAAAATGCCGTAAGCAAAGATCAGCATCAGCAATCCGCCAGCCCAGCCGAACAGGAACCGGTAACGCATCAGCCGCGTTCGTTCGTCATAATCGGCCGTGAGTTCGGGCACGAGCGCGATCGACGGGACTTCGCACATCGACACCAAGGTGCGCGCCATAACTGCAGTACAGAACAGCCACAGGATCGTCCCGGTCTGCCCCATTTCGGGTGGATGCCACAGCAGCATCCAGATGATGCCAAGCGGTATCGCGGCGGCATATAACCAGGGCAGGCGCCGACCCCATTTGCTTTGAGTCCGGTCTGACATTTCACCGATGATGGGGTCAGCAAACGCATCGAAAATTAGCGCGGCCATGATGACCGTGCCGACAATTCCGGCATCGATTCCAAGCACCTGATTATAAAAAATAAGAAGGAAAACCGAAAAGCCGTTGTCCTTGATACCGTAAGCGACCGAGCCAAGCCCGTGGATGACCTTTAACGATCGCGGCAATTGCGCAGCGGTGGTCATACTGTCCGCTCTAATGGCAGATTTACGGCGAATCGCATACGCGTCGGGCTCCTCGTTCCTTCCCCTATGCTAGGGCTGCCGCCCTGCCTGTCAATCGGCAGCGCTTTGACGTTACGGCATGCATTGCCCGCCGATAAGCGCTTGCGTTTCGCCGCGCGCCAGCCCAAAATTTAGCTAAGCAATTAACAGGAGAGCTTCATGTCCGACCTTGAAATATTCCGTGCCGAAGCGCGTAGCTGGCTGGAAGAAAACTGCCCGCCCGAAATGCGAACGCCTGCAAAGGGCGACGAAGATGTCTGCTGGGGCGGGCGCGATTTCGAGTTCCAATCCGACGCCCAGAAGACCTGGATGGATCTCTGTGCAGCCAAAGGATACACCGTTCCCGATTGGCCGAAAGCGTATGGCGGTGCCGGTCTGTCTGCGGCGGAGACCAAAGTACTGCGTCAGGAAATGGCAAAGCTTGGTTGCCGCAGTCCGCTGAACAGTTTCGGCATATGGATGCTTGGACCTGCATTGCTCAAATTCGGCACCGAAGAGCAGAAGGTGCATTATCTAAACCAGATCGCTCGCGGCGAAATCCGATGGTGCCAAGGATATTCGGAGCCAGGTTCGGGAAGCGACCTTGTTTCGATGCAGACCTTTGGCGAAGACAAAGGCGATCACTGGGTGGTCAATGGCCAGAAGATATGGACGAGCTATGCTGACAAGGCCGACTGGATTTTCTGCCTTGTCCGCACCGACAAAACCAACAAATATCAAGGCATCAGCTTTCTGCTGTTCGACATGGAAACGCCCGGCGTTTCAACCAAGCCGATCAAGCTGATTTCGGGCAACTCGCCATTCTGCGAAACCTTTTTCGACAATGTCACTGTGCCAAAGAACCAGATTGTCGGCGAGCTGAATCGCGGCTGGGATGTCGCGAAATATCTGCTCGGCCATGAGCGCGAGATGATATCCGGCATGGGCGGCGATGGCGGCGTGACCTCGATCGGTGCGGCGATGAAGGCGGTGCTTTCGGAAGAACCAGTGCTTCGCGCTCAAATGGCGTTGTTCGATGTCGAAAACCTGACCTTCCGCGCGCACGGTGAACGGTTCATGGACGAATGGAAAACGGGCAAGGCACATCCAGCCTATTCCAACCTGATGAAATATGTCGGGACCGAGTTGAACAAGAAGCGCAATGAACTCGTGATGTCGATTGGCGGTTCACAAGCGCTTGAGTGGGACAGCGACCGGTCGAATGGCGGGTCGAAGGCGCGCAATTGGCTGCGGACCAAAGCCAACTCGATCGAAGGTGGAACCAGCGAAGTCATGCTGAATGTCGTGTCTAAACGCATCCTCGAAATGCCGGGAGCTTAACCGATGGCGATGACATTGAATGACGATCAGTCGATGTTGCGCGATAGCGCGCGTGACTTCATGAAATCCGAAGCCCCGACCACCCATTTCCGCAAATTTCGCGATATGGAGTGCAAGGACGGATTTTCGCATGATCTGTGGAAGCAGTTCGCAGAAATGGGTTTCACCGGAATCCTGATTCCCGAAGCCGAGGGCGGCATGGGGATGGGGCATATCGAGGCGGGCATCGTGCTTGAAGAGATTGGCCGCAACCTGTCGCCTTCGCCTTTTCTGACAACATCGGTCGCGGCGGTCGAAGCGTTGAAGCTTGCCGACAAGGCAATGCGCGATCGATGGTTTCCAGGCATCTTAAGTGGCGAAACCGTTATCGGCCTGGCGATAGACGAGGGCGTCAAGCACCGGCCCGAAAAAATCGCGTGCAAGGCCGAACGAAGCGGCAATGGCTTCAAGCTGACGGGGCACAAGCAGTTCGTGGTTCAGGGCGCATCGTCGGATATGCTGATCATCGTGGCGCGCACGGCGGGTGCCGCTGGCGAGACCGATGGGTTGACGCTGTTTGCGGTTGAAAAGGATGCAGCCGGAATGTCGATGGAGGCAGCACGGCTCGTCGATTCAGCAATGGCGGCTCATGTCACGCTTGACGGCGTTCAGGTCGATGCCGACGCCGTGATCGGCGAGGTCGATGGCGGCTGGAGCGTGCTGACGAAGTTGCTCGATGCAGGACGAGTCGGTGCCGCTGCCGAAATGGTCGGCGTTGGCACTGGTGCGATGGATATCACTTTCGACTATCTCAAAACCCGCAAACAGTTTGACCGGGTCATCGGCGAGTTTCAGGCGCTTCAACACCGCGCTGCGCATCTCTATGGCGAAATGGAAGGCGCTCGTTCGATTGTATTGAAGGCGCAGTCTTTGCTCGACGAAGGTCATGCCAAGGCCGAGCTTTATGTCGCGGCGGCCAAAGCAAAAGCGGGCCTCGCCTGCAACCTGTCGGTGCGTGAAGGTGTGCAGATGCACGGCGGTATCGGCATGACCGACGAATATGACATCGGCCTGTATATGAAGCGCGACCGCAGCCTGAACGAGTTTTTCGGCGACGCCTATTTCCACGCCGACCGCGTCGCGACAATGCACGGATATTGAGAGGATTACCCCAATGGACCTGAATTCACTATTTAACCTTGATGGCCGCGTTGCCGTTGTCACCGGCGGATCGCGCGGAATTGGCAAGATGATCGTCGAGGGCTATCTCGCCGCCGGTGCGGCCCGCGTCTATATTAGCGCGCGCAAGGTTGACCAGATCGAGGAAACCGTCGCCGAGCTGGGCGATCAAGTTATTGGCCTGCCATGCGACCTCTCAACTGTCGATGGGTGCGTGTCGCTAGCGGCGCAAATCGCAGACCGTGAGGAGAAAGTTGATATATTGGTCAACAACGCCGGTGCCGCGTGGGGCGCAGACTTTGGCCAATTCCCCGAGGCCGGCTGGGACCGGGTGATGGACCTCAACGTCAAATCGCTGTTCTTCCTCACGCAAGCGATGCACCCGCAGTTGAAAGCAGCCGCAAGCTTTGACCGTCCCGGCAAGGTCATCAACATCGCTTCGATTGACGGGATGAAAATCAACCCATGGCAGACGTATAGCTATCAGGCTTCGAAGGCCGCGGTCATCCATCTGACCCGGCGACTGGCAGCGGAGCTCGTCAAAGACAATATATTGGTAAGCGGTATTGCGCCGGGCGCATTCCAGTCGGACATGAACAAGGCAGCGCGCGACCATGCCGATGCAGTTGCCAAAAATATCCCATTCCCGCGAATTGGAACGCCTGAAGACATGGCGGGACTCGCGATTTTCTTGGCTGCGCGGGCTGGTGATTATATCGTTGGAGAGACGATCGCGTGCGACGGTGGGATCGTTAATGCATCGCTTCCAGGTAACGGGATCGCGCCGTAAGCATAATTTCCAAACTACATTCGAATGCAAAGCATGCATTCCGTCACGAAATTGGGCTAGTTGCAAAACGCGCAACTAGCCCAATTCTTTTCGCAATTGCAGCAAAACCACCGCGTGGCTATTTGGTGTGCAACGGCAAGAGATTGCCGAAACGCACTTTAACCGGCGGGCTCTCTCCTCCTCTCTCCCTCGCCCCCGGTTGAATCGAACGGCCTCCATGCACAGCGTGGGGGCCGTATTCGTAAGGGCTCCAGACTTGTTCTCCAACTTGTCCACCGCAAACCTATCTGCCTGTGGATAACTTTACATTTTTATGTTTGCGCGACTCGGTTTTCATGACAAATTTAAGTCATCGGGCAGGACCGCCACGATGCAAAGCTGGAACGGAAACGGGAAAGCGGAGCGGAATGGTTCTAATGTCAGGTCACCAAATCAGCAGGCAGACCGGTCGCAAGACAGGGAAATGTGGCAGAGGCGGTGGGTACAAAGACAACGAATATCATGTGCGGCGACACGCAAGTGGAGCAACGCCGGATAGGATACCCACAGTACCAAGGCGAACCAACATGGCCTTCGGGCCAAGTTGGGGAACCGGACGTCAGAGAGCGGAAAGAATGATCTTCGGGTCAAGGACTTCCAACATCAGACGCAGTGGCCGCTGGTAGCAATACCAGCGGCCATTTATCTTTTTGGGCATTGCCATTACAGCAGCAATTACGTGTTTTTGGTCATCCCCGCGAAAGCGGGGATCCAAGGTCTCATTCTGAAGCGTAAACCGCCAAGTTTGACCATGGACCCCCGGATCAAGTCGCGGGTGACAATTGAAGGTACGGATTTTATTTCACGCCGAGGCGTAAGGACCGAGGCGATTGGCTTTTCGCAATCAGCGCCTCTGCGTGATCCAAATCAAACAGGCTGGATAAATCAGGGTGGTCTCGCTAAGGCCATCGCATGTCCGAAATCACGCCCCAAATCGTCGCCGACCATGGTCTGAATGAAGAAGAATATGCGCGGATACTGACCGCTATGGGGCGTGAGCCCAATATGGTCGAACTTGGCATATTCTCGGTGATGTGGTCGGAGCATTGCAGCTACAAATCCTCGCGTATCCACCTGAAGAAATTGCCGACCGAGGCCCCTTGGGTGATTTGCGGCCCTGGCGAAAATGCAGGCGTTATCGACATCGGCGAAGGTCCGAACGGCACCAAGCTGGCCGCAATCTTCAAGATGGAATCGCACAACCACCCAAGCTACATCGAACCGTATCAAGGTGCGGCGACCGGCGTTGGCGGCATCTTGCGCGACGTGTTCACAATGGGCGCGCGGCCGGTTGCCAATATGAATGCGCTTCGGTTTGGGCGGCCAGATCATCCCAAGATGAAGCATCTGGTGCAAGGCGTGGTTGCCGGTATCGGCGGCTATGGCAATTGCGTCGGTGTGCCGACGGTGGGTGGCGAGACCAATTTCCACCCGGCGTATGACGGCAATATCCTCGTCAACGCAATGACTGTCGGCATCGCTGATCAGGACAGGATTTTCTATTCCGCCGCGACGGGTGTTGGCAATCCGATCGTCTACGTCGGCAGCAAGACTGGCCGCGACGGCATCCACGGTGCGACGATGGCGAGCGCCGACTTTGGCGCCGATATAGAAGAAAAACGCCCGACCGTTCAGGTCGGCGATCCTTTCACCGAAAAGCTTCTGATCGAGGCGTGCCTCGAACTTATGGCGTCGGACGCTATTGTTGCGATTCAGGATATGGGCGCGGCTGGACTGACCAGCTCAAGCGTCGAAATGGCGACCAACGGCAAGGCTGGCATAATTCTCAACATGGACATGGTGCCGTGCCGCGAGGAGGGCATGACGCCTTACGAGATGATGCTGTCCGAAAGCCAGGAACGCATGTTGATGGTTTTAAAGCCCGGGCGTGAGGAGTTTGCTAAGGCGATTTTCGATAAATGGGAACTCGATTTCGCGGTGATCGGCGAAGTTACCGACACCGGGCATATGGTGTTGACGTGGAAGGGCGAAGTTGTTTGCGATATTCCCTTAGGACCGCTCGCTGAAGATGCGCCATTGTATGACCGGCCTGCCGCGTCGAAGGAAGAATATAAGGCCTGGGCCAAGGTTGCACCGCTTGGCGATATCCGCGGAAGCACCGACATCGGCGCGGATTTGCTGAAGCTTATGGCGTGCCCCGATCTCGCCTCACGCGCTTGGATCTGGCAGCAATATGATTCGCAGGTGGGCGGCGATACCGCGCAGCTTTCGGGTGGTGATGCAGCAGTGGTGCGAATTCACGGCACCAACCGTGCGCTGGCGATGAGCACCGACTGCACCCCGCGTTATTGCTACGCCGACCCCTATGAAGGCGGCAAGCAGGCGGTGGCCGAAACATATCGTAACATCTGCGCCGTCGGGGCAAAGCCGCTGGCGATTACGAATTGCCTCAACTTTGCCAACCCGCAACGTCCCGAAATCATGGCGCAGATCGTCGGCTGCCTCGAAGGCATGGGCGACGCCTGTCGAGCGCTCGATTACCCGATCGTGTCAGGCAATGTGTCGCTCTACAATGAAAGCAAAGCCACGGGCGGCGACAGCGCGATCTTGCCGACTCCTGCTATCGGCGGCGTGGGTGTGCTCGAAGACGTGAGCAAGATGGCGACGATTGGGTTCAAGGCGGAGGGGGATGCAATCTTCGTCATTGGCGACAACAACGGACATCTCGGTCAATCGCTTTGGCTGCGCGAGTTGCACGGACGTGAAGATGGTGATGCGCCGGTCGTCGATCTTGCCGCAGAAAAAGCCCATGCCGAATTCGTTCGAAAGTTGATTCATGAAGGCAAAGTCAACGCAGTGCATGATATCGCAGATGGCGGCCTGCTCGTTGCTTTGACAGAAATGGCGTTGGCGAGCGGCAAGGGCTGCTATCTTGAAGAAATCGGCGACCACTTTACTGCCTTTGGCGAAGATCAGGCGCGCTATATTGTGACCAGCGCCGTTGCAGATACCATTCAAGCGGCAGGTTTGCGAATGACGCGGATTGGGAAGGTAAGCGGCATGTCGATAAAGGGTCCGGGCTTCGATGTTCCCCTCATCGCCCTCCGCGCCGCGCATGAGAGTTTCTTCAAAAACTGGATGGAAGCCTAAAACATGCCGCCTGCTTCCTCCCGAGCAGGCTATTCCGGCACGCCGCTCGGCAAAAAGCTATCGCTGAAGCCCGGCATGCGCGTCTGGTTTGATGCGATGCCAGGTAGCGTGCTTGCCGGAATCGATATTCCTGATCTGGTATATCTCGCCGCACCTGAAGCCGGCATCGACGCAGCGCACATCTTCGTGACCGAACGCGCAGATATGGAGGCGAAGCTTTCAATTCTCCGACCACTCCTGCAACCTGCGGGTTTAATCTGGGTAAGTTGGCCGAAAAAGGCCTCAAAAGTCCCGACAGATATCACCGAAGACGCAATTCGCGCGGTCATATTGCCTTCGACCGACCTCGTCGACGTCAAGGTCTGCGCGGTGGACGCGGTCTGGTCTGGCCTCAAACTGATGATCCGCAAGGACCGGCGTTAAAGACCGTACTGCCACACCAACAATGTCGACAGCGTCGTAATCATGATCAGCACCAGAGGAACACCGGTGCGCATATAGTCGCGGAACTGATATTCGCCCTCTGCCATGATCAGCATGTTGGTTTGATAGGCAACGGGAGTGGCGTAGCATAGATTGCACCCGAAGAGCACTGCCAGAACCAGAGGCTCCACGGGCATACCGAGCTGCTTTGCCAAGGCAAAGGCAATTGGCGTTCCAACTGCCGCCGCAGTTGCGTTCGAAGCGAAGTTGGTAAGCACGGTAACAAACAACATCACCGCCGCGATCACCACCGCTGGCGCTGCATATTGCAAACCTTGCGCCAGCCCCTGACCAATCCAGTCTGCTGCACCACTGACCAGAAACAATTTGCCGATGGCGATACTGGCCGCGATCAGCACGATCACTTTCGCCGAAAGCGCCCGGCCAACACGCTCAAACTTGACGCAACCCGTAAGGAACATCGCAACCGCGCCTGCGAGCGAAGTAATCGCAATCGGGATCAATCCGAAACTCGCAATCCCCACAGCAAGCGCCATGATTGCCAGTGCCAGCGGTGCCTTGTTAGACCGCGGCAATTCCTTGACTCCGGCAAGCAACAAAAGTGCATCTTCCTGCGCCCATATCTGTAAGCGTTCTTCGGTGCCCATTGCCAGCACCACATCTCCCTCACGCAATGGCGCATCGGCAGTTTTCTCGCGATATTCGTGAATAAATCGGCGGGCCTGATCGATGCCAAGCACCGCTAAACCTTCAAGCCCCGCGTTCTGCAAGGTGCGGCCAACCAGCCGCGAGTCATTCGTAACCGCAAGTTCAGCAATGACGATGTCATGGCGGCTTGCCGCTGCCTCGCGGGAAAGACGTTCGCTCAGCCATGCCGGCGCTGCGTTCGCCCCCAAAATGCGTGCCGCCTCGATCAAGGCATCGCGCGGGGCCTTCACCGAAAGTCGCATGCTGCCAGCAAGGGGACCGGACATTTCGGATAGGAAACGAAAATCGGCAGGGAGGACTTTTGCCAACTCATTTTGTGATTTGCCCAAAAGCGGCGACGTCTCGCTTATCCGGAAAGTTGCGAGGAAATTGTGCCGTTCCTGCGCTTGCTCAATTTCGGTCCCACTTAACAGGCGCGGCATGACCAACCAGATATAGGGCAAGGCAACGGCCGCCGCGATCAGGACGAGATGGGTATAATGAAACACCCCGATTGCAGGCATCCCAAGATCCTGCGCGATCGACACCACGAGCAAATTGGTCGAAGTGCCAATTGTTGTCGCCATCCCGCCGATCAGCACGGCCGAATTGACCGGAATCAGCGTTTTCGAGGCTGGCATCCCGCCCTGCATAGCCAGCTGGGTTAATATTGGAAGCAGCAGCACCAGCACCGGCGTGTCGTTGATCATCATGCTCATGCCAAAGGCGAGCAACAAGGTCACCAGCAGCCCAAGCTGGTTGTTAAACCGCCATACCGTACGCAGCGCCCGCGCCGCCGGGTCTAGCGCTCCGGTGACCACCAGCCCGCGTCCCATGATCATCAGCGCGCAGATTGTGATGAGCGCAGGGTGACCAAAGCCTTCAAAGGCCAGCACCAGCCCCTGATTGGGCACCATATCGGGCATAGGGAAGAAATAGAGGCCAAGCGCGATGACGCCGATGGTCAGTAGCGAGACAATCTCGACGCGCAGCTTTTCGGTCGCGAAGGCGTAAAAAACCAGAACAGCAAGCAATATGGACGCGGCGGCGTGGGGGGTCAGCGTCGACAGCATTGCCCGACCTTAGCCGCTTGACGGTTAGGGGCAAGTTCCAGCCGCTATTTTTTTCTTCTTGTACTCAGGCGTTTAGACCAACTGCATCAATGAAATCGTTTGAAAAAGCATTTCGCTCGGCCTGATCGGGTAGCAGAATCCGCCGCGCCGCATTCCAGCGGTCGACATTGCCGCCATAGGCCGCGCGCACCCTTGATTTGGTCAGGTGATTCGTCTTTCCCCAATGCATCGTGAAAGGCATCCCTGCGGTCTCGAACCTTTGTGCTACCAGCTTGATCAGTTTTTGCGTCGAAGAGGAATCAATGCCGTCAATGTCAATGACGCAGGTCGGATCATACCGCGTGAAGGACAATATTCCGGGCGACTTCTGCACGTAGCGGCACGTCAGCACCACGCCCGCTTTTTTGTGCAAAAGGAACGCCTCGGCCATGATTTGGAGCGCGTTGGTGACCTGCGGCAGAGGCACACCGAAACCACTGCTCGCGACCCCGCGTCGTGCATCGGTGAATGCGTAGGCCTGTCCCGGGGTTTTCCATTTTTCTGGTTTATTTGCTTCATTCTGCTCCTTGAGCATGATTTCCATCAACAGCCATGTCGCTAGATCGCGCAGTGCCGGGTCAAGTTTGATGATGTCGCCAATAAGCTTAGGCAAATCGGTGCCGTCGCTATTTTCCTTTTTGAGATTATATTTCGGCATATAGCCCGGCGGGCATATTTCCTTGTAGCGAACCGTGCAGAAAACCTTGGCGCGGTCGCCATCTTCCCACAAATCGTCGGGATCGAAAATCGCCTGAAAAAAATACGGGCGGCGGCTTTCGTCAGGGATGCCTGAGCCTGTAAATTCCAACGAATTGAGCGCGGCCTTGATCTTACCATATCGAATGCGCCGCAGTGACGAATTGAGCAGATAGCGCCCGGTCGAACAGATCAGCACCGAGTGGACAACTCCTAGCGACCCCAGGCTGACAATTGCCGCCTCGAAAAGATTGTCGTCACGCACCAGTTCAGCGCCCAACTTTGCGGCGAAATTGTCTTTCATCACTGGCGCGCTGGCGCGTTCGATCCACATGTTGCGGTTGGCGGTAAGCAATTGAATACCCACGACCTGGCTTTCCATGCCGCCGACATCGATGGCCGAGCCATGCACGCCGGTGCCAAGTGCGCCAGCGATCGTCTGCCCATTGCTTGCGCCCGAAGTGCGCAAGGCGCGGCGGCGTTGGCCGTTCGGAAGCACAGAATTTGGCGATTCGAGTGTCTCGTTGATCCGCGCAATCAACGTGCCGCACTGGCAGAGCAATAGCTCGTCATGCGTGACCCCGGCCTGCGCGTGCATATCGCCAGCGCTGAAACCAAAGCGCCAATCGAGTTTATTGGTTTCAATTATCCATCCGTTGGCGACCACCGGGATATCCGAGAACGACCAATGCGCGCCAACCGCGCGAATTCGCTTTCCTGCCGCCAAGGCATCACGAATGACCTGCTGCAGCCTTGCAGCAGTCGCTTTCATACCGTCCAGCGATTGGGCTTGAGAAACATCATTATGAACGGTCAAAACTTTTGCGACCGGAACCTTCACATTTTCATGATGGTTTTGCCAGTTCGCTGCGTTGCGGACGTCGACGAAATTGTCGGGCATGGATGCGCGCTCCCCAATTGGTGCGGCGCAGCCCTTTTGGACTTTACACCGCGCTAACGGCGCGACTTTCCACTATAATCTATCAGGCGATGTTTTTTTGCAATCGTTCATTGGCGTAAAAGTCAGGCGGCTGCCGCGAGCAAATTGTACGGGTCGATCCCACCTGAACGCATTGCTTCGTGCGCCGCCTTGTACGCAACCGGCTCTGCAATTCCCAAACGCTTCCGTGCATCGGCCAGCGGTTCTTTAAGCAATGCAATGATATCTTCATGCACCAGATTTTTCGCTGCCTTGCCGATCCGGTGGCCCTCGCGGACCGCGGCCATGATTGGTGCAGATGGCGCGACGCGGCGTTTCAGTTCGAAACCGCCGGCATAAGCGATAAAGCCGACGCCCAGATTGCGATGCTGCGCGTATGTGAATGCAAGCACACATTGTTCGCCAAGCGCATCGCGGCCGTAGCCGGTGAGGATATGGTGCAGGTCATGTGTGTCGCGCAGACGGTCGCCATAGCGGTCGATGCCATCTTCAAAGCGCGTGCCTGCTTGCGTGAATTTGCCATATTCGGCCTCAAGACCGGCGGCGGAGAGACCCTCGCGTTCCATGAAGTCGACATAAGCGCGACCGACAGTACCCGCGGGAAGCTTCTTCAACGTGTCGTGATCGTCGAGAATATCGATCAGCCGTTCGTTTGAAGCGAGAAGCCGTTGCCCCTTTTCGCTATGCCAGAAATTGCCCGCCACTTCGCGGAATTTGCGGCCACGCAATGCGGCAATGATGTGAAAAACCTGTTCGGTATCTTCCTTGTCAGCCATCAAATTCTGAAAATGACGCCACGCCTTGAACGGACGAAATTCGCTTCCGGGACGCTCGGGGTGGTGAAATGGTATGACAGACATCGATATATTCCTCGATCAGCTTTTCGAATGAGACCTTATCTACACCAGTGTTAATAGCAGATGAAAATCTGGCCATCAATAAGATTTTCTCAAGATGATTTTTCGAGATGGATACGCAACAACGCGCCAATATCCACGCGCGCACGCAGCCTTGCCGCTAGATGGTACATGCCGCCGAGCTTTCTTTGAACGAAAAACAGCTCGGCCGGCGGCAGGCGCCAATTGGCGCGATCATTGAGCAGCGCGAAGCCCTGATCTCGAATCGCATGCATCAGACCATTATTGCCAAAATCAAACGCACCTTGGTGCAGCATCGGCTCGATAATCATGTCAAACAGCCGCGTAACCGAATTGACGTGGCCTGCGCTCATCTGATCATCGATCAGTCCGAAATCCTCAAGCGCGCCGCGAAGTTTAGCTTGGTCTCCGGTCAGCCCAGCAGACAGCATTTGCCGGTAGAATTGCTCGATCTCTGGCGACACATCGCGCGCCGCGCCAAAATCCAGCAGCACGATACTGCCGGTCCCCGGATCATAGCGGTAATTGGCGAGATTCGGGTCGCTTTGCATGACACCGAATTCAAACAGCTCACGCAAAACGAGGTCCATCAACACGTGCGCTGCTCGGTCGCGCTCTTCTTGCGGCCGCATCGAAAGTTGCTCAATTGCAACGCCCGGAACATAGGTCATCGCCAATATCGTCGGCGTCGAAATTTCAGGCAAAATTTCAGGCACGACAAACCGCGCATCGTCACCCAAAGCTTTGGCATATCGCGCAAGATAGGCTGCCTCGCGAACATAATCTGCCTCGTCATGCAACTGCATCTTGGCCTCGGCAAGCAACGGCTTGATGTCGATATGACGCGGTAGAAGCCCGCTTGCCTTCAACAGCATGCTCGCATTATCGACGTCGCTGTCGATGCTGTTTGCGATAAGTGGATATTGGATTTTGACCGCCAGATCGCGGCCATCGATCGATCGAGCGCGGTGAACCTGACCAATGGAAGCGGCGGCAATCGGCCTTGCATCAAATGCGGACAGTTTTCCCCGCCAGTTTTCGCCCCATTGCGTTACCAATATCTTCGCTAGTTGCGCATCGGTCATCGGCTCGGCATCGGCGCGCAGCCGGGCAAGAATTTCGGCTAGTTCAGGTGGAACGAAATCGCCGCTGTCCATCGACAGCAATTGCCCGAGCTTCATCGCTGCCCCGCGCATTTCGGCAAGCTTGCCCGTCACCTTGAACGCATTGGCGGGGGTGAGCATCAGCTCGGACATCCGCGGGCGCTTGCCGCTGGCCAATTCGCGCACGCCACCTGCGACAACATTGCCGGCGATACCAGCTGCGAGGCCGCCGAAATGCCCGAGGCGGCGCAGACGGCTGCTAGGGATAGTTTTTCCAAATCTTTTGTCAGTCATGCGGCGCGGCTTACGCTTTGGCTGGAACGCTGTCAGTATGGTGGTAAGGCTGTGGTGTCGTACAGACATTGCTAAGGGTTCAAGTGAATGGAAGGAACTTCGGGGGCGGTTCGCCACATCAGTCTGGACGCGATGCGCGGATTTGCCGTTATGGGCATTTTGGCGATGAACATTGTTGCCTTTGCGATGCCATTCTGGGCGTATATCACGCCGCTGGCGTATGGCGGCGAGACCACCGCCGAGCGCGGAGCGTGGGTTATCTCTTACGTGCTGCTCGACGGAAAGATGCGCGGTTTCTTTTCGCTATTGTTCGGCGCCAGCATGATGCTCATTATCGAGCGCGCCGATGCTAAGCAAGAAAGCGCGGCGAAGGTGCATTATTCGCGGATGCTCTGGCTTGCCATCTTCGGCCTCGCGCATTTCTACTTCATCTGGTTCGGCGACATATTGTTTCTTTACGCCGCTGTTGGCTGTCTCGCTTTCCTGTTTCGCAAATGGGAACCGCGCCGCCTGATAAAATGGGCCTTAATAATTTTCAGCGTTCATCTAGTGCTGTTCGGTCTGCAATTTGTCGGTCTGCAAGTGATGCAGTTCTTCGCTACGCAGCCCGGCGCATCTGCAGATTTGGTGAAACAATATAAGGACATCATGGCGAGTGCCGATTTCGATTTCGGCACCGCGAAGCAGCTGGCGTTGCATCGCGGCGATTATGGCGGGATCGTCGCCGACAAACTGGGAAATTGGGGCAAGCCTTTTGGCGGCATGCTGCAAAGTGTCGGCGAAACTCTGCCGCTGATGATGTTCGGTATGGCGATGAAAAAAAACGGGTTTCTGACAGGTGAGTGGGAGTGCGCCGACTATGTTCGCTGGGCGCGAAAAATGATTATCCCCGGGTTGATATTGAGTGGCCTGGTTGCGGCCATGGTTGTGATGGCAAATTATGACAAGATCACAGCGATTGCAGCCTTTTTCATCTGGAGTGCGATACCGCGGACGATGCTGACCATCGGATATGCCGCCTTGTTGATGCTGGTCATTGGGCGCTATGCCGGAAGTGCCTTCATCGCGAGTGTAGCGGCAGCGGGGCAGGCGGCGTTCACCAATTATCTCGTTACAAGTATTGCTATGACGACAATATTCTACGGTTATGGGTTCAGCCTATATGGTCATTTGGGTCGTGTTGAACTGTGGTTTTTCGTGATTGGCGCGTGGGCGGTAATGCTACTGTGGTCAAAGCCGTGGTTGGAAAGGTTCCGTTACGGTCCACTTGAATGGTTGTGGCGATCGCTCGCACGGATAAAGGTGCAACCGTTGCGCCGTTAAAGCTATTGCAATCAATTCGCATTAACGTTATTCTTGTGCAATCAGGAGCGATTCTATGGTTGTTTGCGTGTGTAATGCCATTCGGGAAAAAGATTTGCGCGCCGCAGTGCGTTGCGGGTCGGAACGTGCCAACGATGTATTTGCGCGTCTGGGTCGCAAACCCAAATGCGGTCAATGCCTGTCGTTTGCGCGAAACATTATCAGTGCCGGCCCTGCAACCGCTTAGCAATAGCTTTACGAAAAACCCTACATTTCTGCGGGGTTAGGCCTTTTCCTGTATCAATTTTGGCTTTATGCTTTGCTGCAGTTGCAAACAGGAGAATGCCATGAAGGGCGACGCGCAAGTCATCGAATATCTGAACGAGGCGCTCAAGAACGAGCTGACCGCGGTCAACCAATACTGGTTGCACTACCGGATGCTCGATAATTGGGGTGTCGCCAAGCTTGCGGATTTCGAACGGCACGAATCGATCGACGAAATGAAACATGCCGACAAGCTGGCGGAGCGGATATTATTTCTCGATGGCTTGCCCAATTTCCAACTGCTTGGCCGGTTGCGCATCGGTGAGACCGTTGAGGAAATACTGAAAGCTGATCTCGAACTCGAATATGAGGCGTTACCGCTGCTGAAAGACGCGATCGCACATAGCGAAAGCGTGCGCGATTATGTCAGCCGCGATCTGTTCGCCGAAATCCTCGAAAGCGAGGAAGAGCACGTCGATACTCTCGAAAAACAATTCGACATGATCGCGCGAATGGGGATGGAAAATTACGTTCAGTTGCAGTCAAAGCCGCCGGAAGAATAATCAGCCGTAGCTCATTCCGCCAAGGGCATTGCGCTGGCCAAAGCTCGCCGGGCGGCGTTCGACCAATGGGCTGACCTCGGTTTCGAGCGCAGCCAGAGTCGCTTCAAAAACGGGTCGCAAGCGGACAATTTTTTCCACCAATTCTGACGGATCGATCTGGATTTCGACATAATGGCGGGCCGCAACTTCGATTTCTTCGGCGAGCAGCGCTAGTTTATCTGCGCCGAACTGCCACGATTCACCCTTCAGCGTATGCGCGGGCATCACCAGCTTGGACGAATCTTTAAGCCGCATCGCTTCTTCGATGGCGGCGACCGACTTGGTGCCATCCTCGCGGAAATATCCGAGAATCCGCACAAAACCGGCACCCAGAAGATTGCGGGTCTCGGTAAAGGTCTTCCAATCAATCAGATCGTCTGGCTGCTCGTTCAACTTGGATCTCCACAAACAGGCGGTAATATATTCCTGTCGGGTTCTTTTACACTGTCAAAAGTAAACAGAGCGTTGACATAATCTGTTGGGGAAACTCTCCCGGCGCTCCTAATCCTTGTCGGCAAACGGATTTTTTGAAGACCGGAAGTTTATCCTGACCGGAACCGCGCCAAAATCGAGATCGCGCCGGATACCGTTGAGCAAATAGCGTGCGTAGCTGGCGGGCAGTTCATCGGTCCGGTTGCCAAAAATAACGAACGTCGGCGGCCGGTTGCGCGCTTGGGTCATATACCGCAGCTTGATCCGCTTGCCGCCAGGGGCAGGCGGCGGGTTTGCCGAAATTGCCGCCTCGAACCAGCGGTTGAGGATTCCGGTGGGCACGCGCTTGTTCCACGCCTCACGCGCATCGAACGCAGCCGATATCATTTGGTCCAGGCCTTTGCCCGTCGCAGCCGACACTGCGATCATCGGCACGCCCTTCAGCTGCGACAAGCCTTCTTCCAAAGCGCCGCGAATACCTTGAAACAGGCTGCTGCCGTTTTCGGCTATGTCCCATTTGTTGATCGCGATAATGAGCGCGCGGCCTTCCTGGATGACATGGTCGGCAATTTTCAAATCCTGCACCTCGAGGCCTTTGGTGGCATCGAGCAACAATACCACGACCTCGGCGAAGTCGATGGCATGGCGCGCGTCGGCGACCGAGAGCTTTTCGAGCTTGTCCTGCACCTTGGCGCGCTTACGCATACCCGCTGTGTCGATAAGCCGGACGCGGCGTTCGGTGAGCAGCGGCGGGATATTGCCTTCTTCGTCGGGTTCGCGCTGCTTGGGAGCAGGGTCGGTCCAGACCCACTCAACCGCGATGCTGTCGCGGGTAATACCTGCCTCGGGCCCGGTGATCAGGCGGTTCTCGCCCAGCAATTTGTTGATGAGCGTTGATTTTCCCGCATTGGGGCGCCCGACCACGGCCAGCTTCAATATGGCGTCGGGCGCTTCAGAATCGACCTCTTCGAACTTGCCTCCGTCGATATGCGGTAACAGCGCCTGAAACAGGTCGGCCATGCCCTCGCCATGCTCGCCGCTGATCGCGATTGGGTCGCCAAAGCCAAGCGCGTAACTTTCGAGGATACCGTTATCGCCTTGCTTGCCTTCGGCCTTGTTGACCGCGAGCACTACCGGCGTAGCGCTGCTACGCAGCCACCGCGCGATTTCCTCATCTAGCGGAGTCACACCCACGCGGCCATCGATCAAAAATAACGCCGCTTGCGCGCCTGCAATCGCCGCTTCGGTCTGCATCCTCATTCGGCCCGGCAGTGTGTCAGGATCCTCATCCTCATAGCCAGCCGTATCGACAATGGTGAATTCAAGGTCGAACAACCGTCCCTCGCCCTCCCGCCGGTCGCGGGTCACGCCAGGCGTGTCATCGACAAGCGCCAGCTTCTTGCCAACCAGCCGGTTGAACAAAGTCGACTTGCCGACATTGGGCCGACCGATAATGGCTACCGTCGGCAACATGCCGTTATTTCCTTTTATTATCCGCGAAACGCGGAAATGCGTCCGCCGTCGTCTAGCACATATAATGTCTGGTTAGTGACTACCGGTGCCAAAGAAACGTCGGCCTTCATATCGACCACCTGCGAAGATGTGCCGTCGGCAGGCGAAACCGCCCAAAGCTGACCGCGCGAATTGATTGACAAAAGGCGACCACCGGCGAGCACCGGGCCATACCAGCTGATCGGGCCTTTTTTCTTTTCTTCATTATCATAACGCTGAAGCTTCGAAATCCAGCGGATTTTGCCGCTTGACCGCGCGACGCATAGCAATTTTCCTTCGTCGGTCATCACGAACACCCATTCGCCCACTGATACCGGAGTCGAGATACCCGCAATATTGATTTCCCAGATGCGTTGCCCCGTAACAAGTTCATAGGACGCCATGCGTCCGCCCTTACCGAGCGCAAACACCCGGCCGCGGTCGATCACCGGATCGGCGTCGATATCGGTTAGCGTCGAAACACTGGTCGACATCGCGGTGCGCGACAAAGTGTCGCTCCAAAGGCTACGGCCATTTTCATATCGATAGGCCGCGAGTTCACCGCTGGAATAGCCGGCAATCACGGTGCCCTGTGCTGCCGCGGGTGCGCCCACACCGAAAATACCAGAGGCTGAGACCGGACCAGCCTCGTTCCACTGGGCTTCGCCGTCGGTCTGGCGCAACGCATAAATCTGGTTATCCTGCGTCATCACATAGACATTGCCGTTCGACAACGTCGGCGCGCCGCGAAGCGGACCGGCAGGACGTTTCTTCCAGCTCAACGCACCCGTATCAGCGGCAAGCGCAGCGACATCGCCGACACCGTTGGTGGCAAATACCATCGATCCGGTTGCACTTACGCCACCGCCGAAGCGCGAGGGCTTGCCATCGTCTTCGACTTCAAGCGCATTCGACCAGATTTGACTGCCGCTATTGGCATCGAATGCGGTGACGCGAGCGGTGGTGTCCACGACATAAAGGCGGCCGTCGCTGATGACCGGACTTGCCGCAAGCCGTGCGCGCGGATTTGCGCCGGTTACCGTCGCGCTCCAAATTTGCGCCAAGCCTTGACCCAGCTCGATATGTCCCGGTGATTTGGATGCATTGCCGCCGGGCTGCGGCCACGCGTCGTTTACGACTGCTGGCGGCAATATCACTGATACGTTAGCTAGCGCGGGATCGACTTCCATATCGCGCTCGCCGCCCAATATGTCGACGCGATTGCCGACCGTCGGGGTGTTGTTTTTCTTGCCCGCGTCGCCGCGAACGCTATCCAGCACGGCACAACCGCCAAGCGATGCCGATGCGGCGAGTGCCAAAATCAGTTTTGCTTTAATATTCAACTTCACTCTCCTGTGGCCGTTT
This sequence comes from Sphingomonadales bacterium Ga0077559, assembly GCA_001464315.1. GTDB lineage: Bacteria > Pseudomonadota > Alphaproteobacteria > Sphingomonadales > Sphingomonadaceae > Sphingorhabdus_B. The sequence continues at coordinate 57,478 of LNFK01000072.1, forward strand.
CGCCAGCTGCGGAACCTTGCGCTGCGTTCGTTGCCGCATTTCGCTTTTCATCAACCTGAACGGTGTCGATGCCAAGTGCACCCGCCATTTGCTGTGCCCGGCTGCGTATTGTCGGCGGCACGCCTTCCTGTTTGGCGATCTGCGCAAATATCGGACCGGCCAGATTTTCCTTGCCCTGTTTCATATAGGCTATCGCGGTCAATTCGCCTGCGCTGCCGAACCAAGGATTGCCTGCGGTTGCCAGCGGTTTCAACCGGTCGATGACGACTTGCGGTGCCAGTTTGTCGAACTCGGCGCTCGTCTGACGCAACAGCGCCAGATCGCGGAAGGTTTGGGGCAGGCTGCTGTCACCAGCGACCTGCTTATAAATGGCAATCGCCTCTTTGGTCTTGCCATCTTCACCAAGCAGATTGGCTTCGACCATCTGCGCCATTGCACGGTAGCCGGGCTGTTTTGCTTTTGCGAGCGTCGCAAGTTTGGCACGGGCTTCTTTTTCCTGCCCTGCACGCAGCTTATCCATCGCGTCCACAAATTCTTCGCTTTGCTTGTCAGCTGCAGCTTGTTGCTGGTTCTGGTAAACAATCCAGCCGCCGAACGCCAACAGCCCTACCACCAGCACGAGCAGCAGCCAGCGGCCATAACGAGTCCAGAAACTGGTCAGATCACTTGCGCGGACCGCATCGTCCACTTCGCGCAGGAAAGCCTCATCGCTTCCGGCGCGTTTGTCAGTCGGTGTTAAAGCCAAAAGGGCCTCCGAAAAGGAATATTAAACATGATATCGCCGCCGTCCTTAGCGGGAGTCGGCGCGATTAACCAGCCCTGCATTAAGCAGGTTGATATAGCTGATCGGGGCCGGGGAAGCTGCGGTCGCGGACGCCGCTTGCATATTCGCGCACCGCTTCTTCGACCGACACACCCATATTGCCGAATTTCTTCACGAATTTGGGAACTCGGTCGAACAGGCCCAGCATATCTTCGGTGACCAGAACTTGCCCATCGCATTGAGCCGACGCGCCGATGCCGATCGTTGGGCAAGCGATTTTGTTGGTTATCTCGATAGCAATCGGCTCAAGCACGCCTTCGATGACCATGGCGAACGCGCCTGCATCCGACATAGCGACTGCATCTTCGACAAGCGATTTTGCTTCTTCAGGACTTCTGCCGCGAACGCCATAGCCGCCCAATATGTTGACCGCTTGCGGGGTGAGGCCGACATGCGCCATGACCGGAATGCCGCGTGAGGTCAGGAATTCGACAGTGGGGGCGAGCACCTTGCCGCCTTCCAATTTTACAGCCGCTGCACCGGTTTCCTTGAGCAACCGCGCGGCGTTGGTGAATGCCTGTTCTGGTGACGCCTCATAAGAGCCAAACGGCATATCGACGATAACCGCCGCGTGATAGCTGCCGCGAACCACTGCAGCGCCGTGGGCTGCCATCATTTCCATCGTCACTGCGACCGTATGCGGCAGGCCGTAAATGACCTGCCCAAGCGAATCGCCGACGAGCAGCATGTCGCAATGCGGGTCGAGCAACTGCGCCATGCGAACAGTGTAAGCGGTCAGCATCACCAGCGGCTCACCGCCCTTGCGTTGCCGGATGCGCGGCACGGTGAGCCGCTTCATCGGCGAGGGCGTCGGATTCGCGCGACTGGTGGATGTATCGAAGGTGAGCGTTTGGGGGCGTGTGGACATGGGGTGGGGGCTTAGCGGTTAAAACATTCATGCAAAAGCAAGAAGCGGCATTATGTTATTTTTATTTGACTCAATGTTAAATAAATATAACACTACGTACGAATCACATAACAATGGAGCTTGAGAATGTCGTTTCGCGAAAAGATTCACTGGGTCGCGCTTGCAGGTTTGGTCGCGGCCTTCGGCTGGTACTTTCTGAGTTACCCGTGGGAGATCGCCAATAGTCGCGCTGGGATGTATGCGGCCGTATGGATGCTGCTTCCGGTGACGATCATCTTTCTGGTGCCGATGATCGCCGGAACCACCTATTTTGCCATCCGCACGCCAAAGGAAGCCAATCTGCAAGAGGACGAGCGTGAAAAAACCATCCATTTACGCGGCACACATGTGGCGTATTATCCGCTCGTGCTGGGCATCTGGGCCAACATCTTTGCGCTTATCAACGGCCTGAATTACGGCTGGTCGGTCAATATCTTGATGGCAACCCTTGTCGCGGCGGAACTCGTCCGTGTTGGAGCACAGCTTTATTTTTACCGACGGGGATATTGAGCGATGGCACCCACTCCCTTCACCAACGAGATAAAAACGCTGCGATTCCTCGCCGGTGAAATGACACAAGGCGATCTGGGCGACAAGGTCGGCGTTACTCGTCAGACCATCGCTGCGATTGAGCAGGGCAAATATTCACCTTCGTTGGAAGTTGCGTTCCGCATCGCACATGTATTCGGCAAACCGCTCGACGAGGTTTTCCGCTGGACCAACGGCATTGCTTAAAGCTGCCCAAGTCTAAAGCAGCACCGGAGGCCTGAATATCCGCTCCCCAGCTAGAGTTCAGGCCTCTACTCTATTTCGAAATGGAGGAAACGGCTTCTGCGACATTGTCGCTAAACAGGCCATCGATCCCCGCGGCGAGGAATGCCTTCATCTCCGATAGCACATCACCGACGCCGCGCGGATCAATGCCCGATTTCTGCGCCAGCGGCAGGAAGTAATTCTCGCGGCGGAATGTCCACGGATGGACGGCGAGGCCCACTTTGTGGGCATCGGCGACAAAGCTGGTGGGTTCGCCCAGATTACCGAGTAACGTGCGCGGTATGACCAATCCTTTATTCGGACCAACACCATCGGCATAATTCGCGATTGTCTTGAGACCTTCCGCTGTCGCCATTGCGGTATAGGTTAGATCAGCTCGGTCGGGCGGGCTGCCTTTTTCATCCATTAGCTGGATCAGGCGTATTTTCGTCTTGCCGCGCAACGCCTTTAGATTTTCGACCTCGAATGACTGGATGAACACCGGCGCGGTCTTTTGGGTGTGGCCAAATTTCGTCAGCATCGCCAATAACGGTGCCTCATGCGGTAGGCCGATAGAGGCGAAATAGGTCGGGTGCTTGGTCTCCGGATACACGCCAACACCGCGTGCCTTGGCAAGTTGCAATATATCCTCGAACGTCGGAACTTCGAACTGTCCGTTATAGGCCATATTTGATTTGCGCAGTTGTGGCAGGCGCTCTTTGGCGCGCAAAGTTTTCAGCTCGGCCAGCGTGAAGTCTTCGGTGAACCAGCCAGTCATTTGCTGGCCGTCAATGGTCTTGGTCTTTTTGCGGTCGGCAAATTCAGGCTTTGCCGAAACGTCGGTGGTTTCCGAAATCTCGTTCTCATGCCGCGCGACCAGCACGCCGTCTTTCGTCAGCACCAGATCGGGCTCTATGAAATCAGCGCCTTGTTCAATCGCCAACGTGTAGGCCGCGATGGTGTGCTCAGGGCGTTCCCCGCTGGCCCCGCGATGCGCGATGACTATGGCTTGGCCGTCTAAAGGTTTTTCCATGGCTTGGCTTTCCGAAACCGAACAAGCTGGGAGGAGGGCGGCGATGAGGAACGGGAGGAATAATTTCATAAGCCGGGCATTGCGCAGGCCTGTGTCAGTCTGATGACAATCGCGATGCGCCCGCATCAACCGACTTCAACGCCTTTCCAGAACGCGATCCGGTCGGTGATCTCGCTCGCCGCAGATTTGGGTTCGGGATAATACCACGCCGCGTCGGTATTGGTTTTGCCATTGACGACCAGCGAATGATAAAGCGCTGTTCCCTTCCATCCGCATATCGACGTCGTGTCGCTGCCCTGAAGATAATCAACGTTGACCGCGTCGCGCGGGAAATAATGATTGCCCTCGACAACGACGGTATCTTCCGATTGCGCGATTATCGCGCCATTCCAGCGTGCAGTTACCATGATTTTTCCTTTGGTCAGAATTTTACCGCATCATAGGCTTCCGGCTTGAACCCGACCAGCAAAGTTTCGCCGTCTTCGACCACCGGACGTTTAATCATCGAAGGGTTGGAGAGCATCAGAGCGATGGCTTTTGTTTCGTCGATACCGGTTTTTTCGGCGTCGGGCAATTTCTTGAACGTCGTGCCTGCTTTGTTAAGCAGCTTTTCCCAGCTGACCTGTTTGCTCCAGCGTTCGAGGTCGGCCTTTTCAATACCCGCCTTCTTATAATCGTGGAAATGATATGCGACGCCGCGACCATCAAGATACACCCGCGCCTTTTTGACGGTATCGCAATTGGGAATTCCGTAAAGAGTAATGGTCATACAAAGTTTCCGTAATTGACGTTGATCTTATCCGCCATGCCAACCGCGACTATTTTGGCAGTCGGGTCATTTATAATGTTCCCGCCGGTCACCAAAATCGCGAACCCGCTTGCGCCATGCTTTGTAACTACCGGGTTTCAAATTCGAGCGCATGATCGCCTTAATCTGGTCGGGCGTTACACCATGCTGCGCCGAAATCGTGCCGAAGGCGACATGGTCGGACAGGGCCATTTCGATGATTTCGCTGATCTGGCTTGGCATGAGTGCAGGGAGCGTTGACATCACAATGGCCAGTGATCGGTATCATTGTCGGGATGCTGGTGATTGCTTGATTGGATCGCACTAACGAAATTGGCCATCGTTTCCTCTGTCGTGCCTTCGGCAGGCAGCGTGCAAAGGTCGCCAAACCACGGCATCCGTGCTTCTTTGCCGAACTGTCCCCGCGGCGGGAATTGCGCTGGATTGTCGAGCGAGCCGACGGTTACGTTCATATGCTTGCTGCTAGCATAATCATAGAGCAATGGCGTTCCGCATTCACGGCAAAAACCGCGCGTCACCGGATCGGAGCTTCTAAACAAGGCCGGTTCACCCCTCGTCCATTCAAACGCATCGCGCGGAATGCCGATGAGCGAAGCAAAGAAATTCCCCACCGCCTTCTGACACATCCGGCAATGGCAGATATGCGAACTATCAAGCACCGCGCTCGCACGATAGCGCACCGCGCCGCATTGGCACCCGCCGGAGACTGAGTTTTCGATGCGGTTCATAAGCCAAACAGCCTTTGCCAGCGCGAGTTCGACTGCGCAACGCGGATGAGGAACGGGCATGTCGGCCGGGCCTTCACGCCCATCGCCTCAATCTTGGCAAATACGCCATTGGCGAGCCGCCCGCCCGCCCCGGTCCCACGCAGGGATGGTGGGACCTCGGCATGTGGGAGAACCATGATATCGCCATCCCAGCGGAAAGTGACATAAGCGTCTCCGGCATTGGTCGACATTGTGAAGCGGTTGCGGTCGGGTTCGTAGTTGGTTGACATGTCAGCCAATATCGAGAGCGGCGATGCAGCCGTCAACCAGCCTGAAGTGATATTCCAAAATTATCGGGCTATTTGGGAACGACCCGGACACTTCCGCCGACACAAGGAATGTACCATCGTCGTCCCGCAGATCGAGCGGCCGTGAGGTGAAGGGTGTTTTGGCCTGCGTATCGATCCGCCAAGCCGCAATCGCATCGGTACCGCGATACTCGCTGCTTTCGTCATGCACTACCGCGTCGGGGCTGAAACAGGCGGTTGGCGACACCGGGTCTTTCCCATTTTCTGTGGCAAAAAAGTTGGCAATTGCCGGGCGAAGAACTGACATGTTTGATCTCCTTCGGCGGCGAGCTGCTGCGTTTTTCGGACCTTGAACGCCCCATCCCCGCTGTTTCGCAAAAGATGCTGATTCAACAACTTCGCCAGATGGAAAATGACGGCATCGTGACGCGCAAAATCCACCATCAAGTTCCACCAAAGGTGGAATATGGCCTGACCGATTTGGGGCAATCATTATGTCCGGCGCTTGATGCCCTGCTGCAATGGGCCGAGATACGTAAAGAGACGAGCAGTTGACCGTTTTGAAGCGTGCCAATGCTACTCGCGTTATTCCCACTCAATCGTCCCCGGCGGCTTCGACGTATAATCATAAACCACGCGGTTAATCCCCTTCACCTCGTTGATGATCCGAGTCGATACGCGGCTTAAAAACGCGCTTTCGAAGGGGTAGATGTCGGCGGTCATGCCGTCGGTGCTGGTTACCGCCCTGAGTGCGCAGACATTGTCGTAGGTTCGGCCGTCGCCCATAACGCCAACTGTTCGGACAGGCAGCAAGACCGCAAATGCCTGCCAGATTTCGTCATACAGTCCGGCATTGCGGATTTCTTCGAGATACACTGCGTCCGCGAGCCGCAGAATGTCGCAACGTTCTTTGGTGACTTCACCGGGGATGCGGATGGCGAGGCCGGGGCCGGGGAAGGGGTGGCGGCCGACGAACTGGTCGTTGAGGCCAAGCTCGCGGCCAAGCGCACGGACTTCATCCTTGAAGAGTTCGCGTAACGGTTCGACCAGCTGCATGTTCATCCGCGCGGGCAGGCCGCCGACATTATGGTGGCTCTTTATCGTCACAGATGGTCCGCCGGTGAAGCTGACGCTTTCGATCACATCGGGATAAAGCGTACCCTGCGCCAAGAAATCTGCACCGCCGACTTTCTTGGCTTCTTCCTCGAACACATTGATGAATTCACCGCCGATGAATTTTCGCTTGGCTTCGGGGTCGGTTACTCCAGCCAGCCCCATCATGAAGCGGGCCTCGGCATCGACGACGACCAGCGGAATATTATAATGGTCGCGGAATAATGTCTCGACCTGTTCGCGCTCGTTCATTCGAAGCAGGCCGTGGTCGACAAATACGCAAGTGAGTTTTTCGCCGATCGCTTCGTGAATGAGGATTGCCGCAACGGAGGAATCCACACCACCAGACAGCCCGCAAATCACTCGGCCCGAACCGACCTGTTCGCGAATTTCGGCAATCTTCGTGGCTCGAAATTCGGCCATCGTCCAGTCGCCAGCCAGCCCACAGATTTTGTGCACGAAGTTGGAAATTAGCTTCGCGCCATCGGGCGTATGCACAACCTCGGGGTGGAACATCGTTGTATAATATCGCCGCGCCTCGTTGACGCAGATCGCGAACGGTGCGTTGGGCGAGGTGCCGATGACTTCGAAGCCCTCCGGTGCGACCGTTACGCGGTCGCCATGGCTCATCCAGACGGGATAGCTGCCGCCTACCTCCCAGAAACCTTCGAACAACGGGCTGGATTTCAGAATTTCGACATCAGCGCGGCCAAATTCCGCCGCATGACCACCTTCGACGGTACCGCCCAACTGGGTACATAAGGTTTGCTGGCCATAGCAGATGGCAAGGATAGGCAGCCCGCTGTCTAACACGATCTGCGGCGCGCGGGGAGACCCTTCCGTTGTGACCGAAGCTGGCCCGCCCGACAGGATTACCCCCTTCGGCTGCATGCGATCAAAGGCCTCGGCAGCGCTGTTGAACGGAGCGATTTCAGAATAGACCCCGGCCTCGCGCACACGCCGGGCGATGAGCTGGGTAACTTGTGACCCGAAGTCGACGATGAGGATGGAATCGCTTGGCTGTATGGACATCGTCAGCCGATAGGGATTGCCGCCGCCGCTGTCCATATCAGGGCAGCGGCGGTGAGATATAATTTAGTCAAGTACGTCGACATTACCGCGGCGCAGATAGCCGCGTTCGCGCATTTCCTTGCTATAGTCTTTGCGCGCGTCATATAATTCATTGTCATACTCGGCATATGCTTCTCGCCTGTCCTGTGCGGTTTTGGCCCGGCGAAGATCCTTGCGTAATTCGATCTCGGCTTCCTCGAGATCTGAACGATAATCATACCAGTGGTTGTTGCGGATTCCGGCAATAGGTGCGCTCAATGTGTAGGCGTGTGCTTGCACACCGGGATGGGCTGCAAGCGTTGCTGCGGTCGCGCCGACCATTAGTGCGCCGGATATCGAAAGCAGCGCAATCGCGCCTTTGGGGAAATGCGTCATATTGTTACTCCTTGACCATTGCGGTTCGGTAACACGGAAAAGGCACTTTCAGGCATTACCGCCTCCTGAATGAAGCGCATTTCGCGGCGTTACGTTATTTGGATGCGATAGATTTGAATAAGCGCGTGCCTGAGGGAAATTTAGCGAGCCTATGTTTTGACGCGATATTGCTCCGGCGGTGCTTGTCGTGCAGGTTGTGATCGTGACGAAACCTGATACCCGCCGTGCCGAAATAATCGAGCGCTTGGCCGAGCATGTGTTGGCGCATGGCCTCTCGGCGTCAAGCCTGCGTCCGCTCGCGAAGGCGGCGGGTACAAGTGACCGGATGTTGCTCTATTATTTCGCCGACAAGGCAGAGATAATGACGGCAACTTTGGGTGTAATCGCCATGCGGATAATGGCGGCCATGGAAGCACGCAAGCCACCCGCGCCGCTACCGTTTGAGCAACTTCAACCGATCATGCTAGAGGCGATTGTCGATGAGCAGATGTGGCCTTTCATGCGCGTCTGGCTCGAAATCGCAAGCATGGCGGCGAATGGTGATGTTTTCTATCGCGCGGTTGGGGAGCAGCTTGGTCGTGGGTTCCTTAGCTGGGGAGCTGCGCAGATCGATGCGCCAGATGAGGCGCAACGGAAGAGACAAGCGGCGCAGTTGCTGGTGACGGCGGAGGGCATGGTAGTGCTTAAAAGCATTGGACTGGATGGCGATGCAAGGGCCGCATTCGACCTTGATTAGCCTTGCTTAAGTGCCGTGACGCGGGATTCGCCGAGTAACAGTTCGGCGATATCGGCCTTGTCTTTCAGGAGAACGATTAGCAAATAGCTGCACAGGAACGGTGCACCACCGGCGAATATCACAAGCCCGAAAAATATCCCAAGCGGAGAAAAGTGGTGCCGCCACATCAGCCAGACCGAACCGAGGATCAGAAATGCGTGGAAATCCATGTTGAATTGTCCGGGCCATCCCATTTTCGCGATGTCAGCATAAAAGGGGGTCAGAAAGTCAGCGCCGTGCTCGCAAATAACCACGACCGTATAGAGACCAACAATCGCGACAATCGAGATCAGCAACAAACGAAATAAGGTCATATGCTCGTTTCCTTGTTCATAATAAGTGCCAGGACCATACCCACGCCTGCGCCACACAATATCGCCGGAACGCAATTGGCTACCTGCGGCAATGTGCCGCCGTAGATGACGGGAACCAAGCCACGACAACGCCATCGATCAGCAAAGCAGTAGCAGCGACGAAAGCGACGCCGATGGTGATCTGGTCGTGGCGCAGTTTTGCTAAAACCTGCGTCAACCAGACAAAGGGGAGGGTGCTGGGGACGATCAGCGCATAGGTGATCGCGCGCGCCGACCCCTCAAGTGCGCCCATAGGCGCAACGATGAGCAGGATGATAGCAGCAAGGAACCAAAGAGCTGCGCCGATACCCATCAGCAATATGGATTGGCCCGAAGTCAGGCCGAGGCGATTGGTGATGGATGGAAGCATATGTGCTGTCCCGTGTTCGAGAGGACAGGCTGTAACAAAATGTAGCGACTGCTACAATAGTAATTCAGTCGGAAAGTTCTATCCATGTTGGCGCGTGATCGCTGGCCTTTTCGCGGCCGCGATGATCCTTGTCGACGCCGCATGAAACCAGCCGATCAGCGACCGCCGGGCTGAGCAACAGATGGTCGATTCGAAAACCGTGATCGCGCTGCCATGCGCCGGCCTGAAAATCCCAATAGGTCCAGATGCCGCCTTGCGGATAATGCGTCGCCAGTGCGTCGGTCCAGCCTTGCGCCAAAAGCGTGCGATAGGCCGCGATGCTTTCGGGCTGGCGAAGGGCGTCGTCGAGCATCGCTGATGCGGCCCAGATATCGTTCAGCGTGGGGATGACATTATAGTCTCCTGCGAGCACTGCCGGGATTTCCGCCGCTAGCAGGTCCGCCGCGCGCGCCTGCAGACGGCGCATCCATGCAAGCTTGTAATCGAATTTCGGTCCTGGCTGCGGGTTGCCGTTGGGCAGATAGATGGTGGCCACGCGGACACCGAACACATCAGCCTCCAGATAGCGCGCATGTTCATCCTCCGGATCGCCGGGCAAGGTACGCTGCGTTTCAACAGGCTGCGCGCCTTTGGCAAGGATTGCCACGCCGTTGAACGCTTTTTGCCCGTGCCAGATCGCGCCGTAGCCTGCGTGTTCGAAATCGGCGACGGGGAAACCTTCGTCTTGCGATTTGACCTCTTGCAGGCAGGCGATGTCGGGTTGGGTCTCCTCCAGCCATTCTAGTAGTCGGGGCAGGCGGGCTTTAACGCCGTTGATGTTGTAGGTCGCGATACGCATGGGGCGTACCCTAGCGGGCGGCGTCTAGCGCATCAAACCGAAAAGCTAGAGCCGCAACCGCAGCCGGCTTGAGCCTGCGGATTGGTAACCTGAAAGCTTTTGCCGCCCAATGACTCGACGAAATCAATCGCGGAGCCACGCACCAGATCGAGGCTGATCGGATCCACGACAAGCGACGCGCCGACGCCTTCGGCGCGGATGTCGTCAGCATCGATGCTATCGGCCATGCCAAATTTATACTGAAATCCTGAACATCCGCCGCCTTCGACCGACAGGCGCAAAACCGGTGGTTTGCCAAGCTTTGCAGCGATCTCGGCGACGCGGCGCGCGGCGTTCTCTGTCATGGAAATGGCTTCGGTGTCGTTCATAACAGCAATGTAAGCCAAGCGCTGGTTAAATGAAAGATGCAGCGGACAAAGAAAAGGGGCGGCAGAGAAAACTCATGCCAGCCCCCAAGATTACACCCTCTCCCAAAGGTGATGCGTTAAGCTACCCTGCCGTCTAAGAACTTATTCCCCGTCAGCAGGTCCGCCTATAGCTTTGCTATCAGTAGTATTCGATGCAAGCAAGAGGTTTGAGCGGCTTGAGTCGCCGTTGATTGGCGCCAGAAATGCAATTGGATTGATGGCCTCACCGGCGATGCGGACTTCATAATGGAGATGGCTTCCGGTGGAGCGGCCTGTCGAACCCATATAGCCCAGAATGTCACCCTTGCGGATGCGCTGTCCTGGCGAAACATTCATTGCCGACAGGTGGCCGTAACGCGTCTGCACCGCGTTGCCGTGATTGATTTCGACATATTTGCCATATCCCCCAACCCATTGTGCGCGGCCAATGGTGCCATCGGCAGTTGCGTAGATAGGAGTACCTACAGGACCGGGGATGTCGATGCCTTTGTGGTTACGGCTCGCGCCCCGCGTTGGCGCGTTGCGATTGCCGTATCCGCTGGAAAATTTCATGATTTCCACAGGGTTGATCGAAGGAACAGCAACTTCAACTTTGGTCATAGTGCCGTTGATCCGGCCCCAGCTATCGGCAAGGGCGCGAAACTCGGGGTCCGAAACGCCCAGAGGGCTGTGATTGGCTTTCAAATCTTCCGGCTTTACCCGAAAATTGTCCGAGGTGGTGGCGGCTGAGTTGGCATGAGCAGGTGTCATTGCCGAAGCAGCGATCAATATGCCAAACGCGGATACAGCTTTAAAGATCAGTGATTGGCCGTTGGCCAAAGCGCTGCTTACCATAGCGTGTAGTTACCTTTTGTTGCGACCCGCGCTTTCACGCAGCCCCGAAGTTTTACAAAGGCAGTTGATCTGCCCACCCCTTATGTGAAGCTTAGGTGACGGAGTGTTCCGGGCATTGCAACCTACGCGTCATAATCGCGGGACAAACCGGCGTTCAAACGCGGCGAGTCGTTGAAACAGGGCAAAAGGCGCCCTCAAAAGTGGCGGATTAGCGCCACTTTCGGGTAAGGTTTTGGTAACAACTTAACATGGCGTCAACGCACGGCGAACCGATTTGTTCCCGCTTTCGGGCAAGAATCTCGGGGTTTTTGGTGCTATTTTGGCTGCGCGCCGAGCCGAATCATACGCTGACACTTCCGGACGCAGTTAGAGCGCCTGCGCGGCAGCCAGCACTTCGGCGGCGTGGTCCTTGACTTTCACCTTGCGCCATACCTGCTTCACCCTGCCGTCCTTGCCGACAAGATATGTCGACCGGTCAATGCCCATATAGAGTTTGCCATACATTGATTTTTCGACCCACGCGCCCATCTGTTCGGTCGCGTCAGTTGCTTCGTCGGAGAGCAAAGTGACATTGAGGTCATATTTAGCCGCGAATTTGGCGAGCTTGGCGGACTTGTCTTTCGACATGCCGTATACCGGGCAACCGATCTTCGCGAACTCGCCAGCAAGCGCCGTGAAATCTTTCGCTTCGTTTGTGCAGCCAGGCGTATCGGCCTTGGGATAGAAATAAAGGACCAGCGGGCCTTTCAGCGCGGCGAGATCGACGGCGTTGCCTTCGCTGCCGAGGACAGTCACTTGCGGCAGGGTCTCGTTCACGTCGGTCATCGGTCCATCCTTTTCAAAAATCACGCGGGGCCAAATAGCGCCTGCCATTGGCTGGTGACAACCCCGCGATATTCCCTAATCGCCGCCATCAAGGCGTCCCAGTCAGAATGGCCGAGGCTTTTGGCGATCAGCAGCTGCGCCGCCTCGGGAGGTGTGTCGCAATCGGGTGCGATCAGGCGGACCATCACCAGCAAGCGGCTAAGGAGTGCATCGGCCTCGGCAAATTCGGCAGGCAAATGCCCAGCCGCGGTCAGGGTCTCTATCGCGCTGCCCAATTGCGGAACCAACGCCTCGCGTTTCTCCAACTGCAAAGTGTGGACGATGAATTCGATATCCACCAGCCCGCCGGGCAACAGCTTAACATCAAGCGCGCCTTTGGGCGGTTTGTGCGCGGCCATTTCCTTGCGCATGTCGGCAACATCACCGTGTAGTTTGGCGGGATCGCGCTGGGTGGTAAGCACGTCGGCGATAATCGCGTCGACTTCGCTTCGGGCTGCCGCCGATCCGTAAAGCGCTCGTGCACGGGTTAGCGCCATATGCTCCCACGTCCAGGCATTCTCGCGCTGATATTGGGCAAAGCTTTTCACAGAAGCGCACAGCAGGCCGTCGGCGCCCGAGGGCCGCAGCCTGGTGTCGACCTCATATAGGGCGCCCGATGCTGTGGGCACCGTCATCGCTGCAATCACGCGGCTCGCCAAGCGGTTGAAATATTGCGTCGCGCCCAACGGCCGCGCGCCATCGGATTCGGACTGAAAATCGCCGGTGAACAGTAGGATAAGGTCGAGGTCCGATGCATGGGTTAGCGCCTCTCCGCCCAGTCGACCCAGCGCGAGAATGACCAGCTCGCCGCCGGGCACTTTGCCATGCGCCTTTTCGAATTCGGCCACCGTGGCAGCGGTCAAGGTCTGCAACGCGGCTTCGGCCAGATGCGCATAAGCGCGAGCGATATCGAGCGCATCGTTGCGGCCTTCGATCAGCTGCACGCCCAAGGCAAAGCGCTTTTCCCCGACATGGTCGCGCACGATATCGAGCGTTGACTGGTAATCAGCATCGCCAATTCGCCGCTGCATTGCGGCCAGCAATTCAGGCACATTGCCGGGCAAATCCATCGCGCTGGTATCGATCAATGCGTCGAGATAGCGGCTCTGCCGTCCCAGATCATCGGCCAAGGTCGGCGCATAGCTCAATATATCGGCGACCAGTTGCAACAGCCCGGGCCGTGCCTCGAGCAAGCGGAAAACATTGATCGCGCTCGGCATAGCCTCGATCATATTGTCAAACCGTGCAATTGCCCGTTCGGGATCGGGGGATCCGGCCAGCGCCTTCATGATGGCGGGCAATACCGCCTCGAACGCATCGCGCGCCGAGGCGCTTCGAATCGCGCGGATATTACCGCTGCGCCAGCGGGCCATGCGCTGCATGACAGATGCTGGGTCGGCATAGCCCAAATCGGTGATTTGCTCCTCAAGCGGAAGGCCCTCGTCCGCCATGCGCGGCCCCTCGCTTCCGCCGGCATCGACCATCCGGTCATAAATGGCGGCAACGCTGGCGGTGATCGGGCGGATCGCTTTGATCATCGCGTCGGCATCTGCCAGACCGTGCAGCCGCGCTACAGCATTGGCGGTTTCGCGGTTTGTCGGGATTTCGTGCGTTTGCCGGTCGCTATGCATTTGCAAGCGATGTTCCAAGGTGCGCAGCTGCTCATAAGCCGCCGACAAGGTCATGGCTTCTTGCGGCGTGATTGGACCAGCCTCCGCCAGCGCCGCCAGCGCCTCACGCGTGTCTGGAACGCGCAAGACGGGATCGCGGCCGCCGTGGATCAGCTGGTGCGCTTGTGCAAAAAATTCGCATTCGCGGATACCGCCATGGCCGCGCTTCAGGTCGAAACCGAGACCGAGTTTCTGTCCCTTGGCATAATGGTCGCGGATTTGCGCGGTCATCGCCGTGATGTTTTTTAGTTGCCCGAAATCCAATGATTTGCGCCAGATAAACGGCTGGATGGCATTCAGGAAATAATCGCCCAAGGCCCGGTCGCCCGAACTCACCCTCGACCGGATAAACGCCGCTTGTTCCCAGGCCAATGCGCTCGATTCATAGTAGCTGATCGCCGCTTCAACCGGCAGGACAATCGGGCTGACCTCGGGCGAAGGCCGCAGCCGCATATCGACGCGAAAGACATAGCCATGCTCGTCCATCTTGCTGAGCAACTCGATCACTCGCCGCCCGTAACGCACCGCTGCTTCTGCGACATCGTCGCGCTCGCGGTGGGGAAGAGTGTTGGGGTTGAAAAGGAAAATCGGGTCGATGTCGGAGGAATAATTGAGCTCGCGTCCGCCATGCTTGCCGAGCGCGATGACGGCAAAACCTTGATTGGGAGCGCCGGGAACGCGTTCTTCTATTGCGGCGGCAATGGCCCAATCCAGGGCATGATCGGCAAAATCTGAAAGGATACGCGTGACGCGGGTCAGATCCCAGACCCCTGCTAGATCAGCGATGGCGGTGACTAGGGCAACCCCCTGCCGTTGTTGGCGCAGCGCGGTGCCGACATTGTCCGACGTTCGCGCAAGCGCGTCGGTCAATGCAGTATCGAAATCCCCGATTTCAATCAGCGGTATCAGGTCCGCATTGCGCTCGATCAGTCCGGCGAGAAACGGGCTATTTGCCTTTGCCCTGTCGACGGCTTCGCTGATTGAAGCTTCGCTCATGCTTTCAAATAATCACGCCGGAAGGCGCTAGTAAAGTCGGCAAACCTACCTTCGGATATTGCCGCGCGCATGTCCGCCATCAGCATCTGATAATAATGCAGATTATGCTGCGTCATCAGCATAGCCCCCAATATCTCGCCCGAACGGATCAGGTGGTGGACATACGCCCGCGTCCATGAGGCACAAACCGGGCAGGTGCAACGTTTGTCGATTGGACCCTGATCCTCGGCAAATTTCGCATTGCGGATGTTGAGTGGTCCCGAATGCGTAAATGCCTGTCCATTGCGGCCCGAGCGCGTGGGCAGCACACAGTCGAACATGTCAATGCCGCGCGCAACCGCACCCACTAGATCGTCTGGTTTGCCTACGCCCATCAGGTAACGTGGCTTGTCGGCTGGCAACTGGTCAGGCGCATAATCGAGGCACCCAAACATCGCCTCCTGACCCTCGCCCACTGCAAGGCCGCCCACCGCATAGCCGTCAAAGCCGATATCGATCAGGGCGTCCGCCGAGCGTTTGCGCAGTTCTTCGTCGAGCGAACCTTGCTGGATACCGAACAACGCCGCGCGCTCGGCATGTTCACCGCCCGCGTCGAACCCGTCGCGCGAGCGCTTGGCCCAACGCATCGATAACTCCATCGACTTGATCGCCTCGTCGCGGCTCACGCCATTTGCGGGGCATTCGTCGAATGCCATGACGATGTCCGAGTCTAGCAACCTTTGTATTTCCATCGACCGTTCGGGGCTGAGCATATGCCGCGATCCGTCGAGATGGCTCTGGAACGAGACGCCCTCCTCGGTAATCTTGCGCAGCGCCGACAGGCTCATCACTTGATAACCGCCACTGTCGGTCAATATTGGCCGGTCCCAGCCGGAAAATTTGTGCAAGCCGCCCAGCCGTGCAACCCGCTCCGCACCGGGGCGGAGCATCAGGTGATAAGTGTTGCCCAAAATGATATCTGCACCGGTCGCGCGCACCTCGGTCGGTCGCATTGCTTTAACGGTAGCGGCGGTCCCGACCGGCATAAACGCAGGCGTGCGAATCTCGCCGCGCAACATCTGGATGGCACCGGTACGGGCCTTGCCGTCGGTAGCGGAGATGGTGAAGTTGAATCGTTTGGTCATTGTGGTGCGCCTTAGAACCAACCCACAGCTTTGTCATTCCCGTGCAGGCCGGAATCCATGGTCTGACCCCTCAAGCATGCAAAACAGGCAGTACATGCTGAAACGTTCGACCATGAATTCCCGCCTTCGCGGGAACGACAATAAAATAGTCATTTATTCCTTTTCGTGGTCGTCTGGCTCGCCCATATACAAAGCATGACCTATACAGACCCCCGCTCCTATATTTACCAACCCGGCCTGCTTGACCCCGATGCAGCTCAGCGCATCACGCGTGAGGCGCTTAGCGCTTGCGAGGATGGAGAGCTCTATCTGCAATATAGCGCAACCGAAAGTTTCGGCTTCGATGACGGCCGTCTGAAAATGGCGGATTATTCGACCGGATCGGGTTTCGGCCTGCGCGGTGTGTCTGGCGAGATGACCGGGTTCAGCCACGCCAACGACATGAGCGAAGCGGCGATCCGCCGCGCGGGCGAGACGCTCAAGCTGCTTGATCCGGCGAAGGACCAACCGGCGCCGCCGCCGCGCAAGAATAACCGGCATTTATACACCGACGGCAATCCGCTCGAACTGGTGCCCTTTGCCGAGAAGGTTACCTTATGCCAGCAGATCGACGCTGCCGCCCGTGCTCGCGACCCGCGTGTGGCGCAGGTCAGCGTTTCGCTGTCGGGTAGCTGGACCGTAGTCGAAATCGTCCGCGCTGATGGCTTTGTTGCGACCGACGTCCGGCCCTTGGTTCGGCTGAATGTTTCCATCGTCGCCCAGGATGGCGACCGGCGCGAGACCGGCAGTTACGGCTTTGGCGGACGTTATCTCTACGGCAAATTGTTCGAAGATGCGCAGTGGAAACATGCCATTGATGAGGCGCTCGCGCAGGCGCTAACCAATCTGCGCTCGGTTGCGGCACCCGCTGGCGAAATGACCGTGTTGCTTGGCCCAGGCTGGCCCGGCGTGCTGCTGCATGAGGCGGTCGGCCACGGCCTTGAAGGCGATTTCAACCGCAAGGGCAGCTCGGCGTTCTCAGGCAAAATCGGCCAGCGAGTCGCCGCGCCCGGCGTGACCGTGGTCGATGACGGCACGATGCAAAACCGGCGCGGGTCGCTATCCATCGACGACGAAGGAACGCCGACACAGGAGAACGTCCTGATCGAAGACGGCATCCTGCGCGCCTATATGCAGGACAGGATGAATGCGCGGCTGATGGGGGTCGAGCCAACCGGCAACGGTCGCCGCGAGAGCTATGCGCATGCGCCAATGCCGCGGATGACGAATACCTTCATGCGCAGCGGTCAGGATGATCCCGCGGAGCTGCTAAGCCGGGTCAAGAACGGCATTTTCGCCAAAAGCTTCGGCGGCGGGCAGGTCGATATCGTGTCGGGCAAATTCGTATTCAGCTGCACCGAGGCCTATCTGGTCAAAGACGGCAAATTGGGCGACCCGATCAAGGGCGCAACGCTCATCGGCGATGGCCCGACGGTATTGAACAAGGTCATCGGGCTTGGCAATGACATGGCCATCGACGAAGGCATCGGTGTATGCGGCAAGGCTGGACAGAGCGTTCCGGCGGGAGTTGGGCAACCGACGACTTTGGTCAGCGCTTTGACTGTTGGCGGGACCGCTGGGTGAACGACGAGGATGAGGTTGACTGCGAAACGCCGCCCGCCGATTGGCCGCACCAAACGCTTACTTTCTGGTTTGACGAACATGATGAGAGCGACTGGTTCGGCGGCGGTCCCGAGTTCGACGCCGAGATAACTGCGCGCTTCGCTGGATGGCGTAACGCATTACGCAGCCAGCCGGTTGAGGCCTTCACTCGGGATATCAACACTGCGCTCGCAGCGATCATTCTTTTCGACCAAGTTCCGCGCAATGCCTATCGCGGCGGCGCAGAGGCTTTTGCTACCGACCATATTGCGCTCGGCATTACCAAATCCGTCGTTGAACAAAAGCTGGACGCTGGCCTGAACAAGAACCAGCGGCTGTTCCTTTATCTGCCGTTCGAACATAGCGAAAATCCTGAGGATCAGCGCGAATCGGTTCGACTGATCAGCAGCTTTGGCGACCAGCGCTTGCTGCAATTCGCACTCGACCATCAAGATATGATCAAACGTTTCGGGCGCTTCCCGCATCGAAACAAGGCGCTGGGGCGCGCCGACCGCGACGGCGAGGCAGAGGCGGTTGCGGACGGCAATAACTGGTAAGCACTTGCGCCGATTTATCGGCGGCATATAAACATTGCATAAGAAGAATCGGGTCGCATGTTTGTCCGGAAATACCCTTCCGGCGCTGGAGGAGTTCCAACATGCGTTATCTTACCCGTTTTGTATCTTTGGCCGCGATCAGCGCCGCTATATTTGCCGTTCCCGGCTCAGCCCAGAAAACGACTGGCCCCAAAGCCACCTATGCGATGGATGTGTCGACCATGTCGGGCATGGGAATGGGCACGATGATGGGCGGCGGCCTTGGGGCGCTGATGGGCGGGGGCGGCGATAGCTATATGCTCGACCTGCGGCTGACGTCGATAACGCCTTCGCCGACCCAGCCTGAAAAGGGCGACCATTTCTTCATGCCCACCGCCAAAATGGGCAAGTCGGTGCCGCTTCTCGGCGATTCGCCCGGTAAGCCTGCCAAGGTCGAGCGCGATTATAATCCGCAGGGTATGGAAAAACCCAAAGGCCGTTTGCTGATGTTCTGGGGCTGTTATGCAAAAGCGCCAAAGGGCCAGCCTTTCATCATCGATTTTGCCAAATTGCCAAATGCGCAAATGCCAGCCGGTATGCCTGCGCAAATGCGGGGCTATCAGGCTGCCGCTGCGGCGCGTGATGCCAATGCGGCATGGTGGCCCAATAGCTCGAATGGCAAACAGCCACGCTCGGGATCATCGCTGCGCGGCGACCACCGCATTGCCAGCGGCTTTACGCCCGAAATCAAATTTGCGGTCGCCAATGACTATATGGCCTCGCTCAAGGTCAATCCGATGGAGCAGATGGGCGCAATTTTGCTCGGCTGGAATTCCGTGCCGACTGCGACCGGCTATGCCGCATGGGCGATGGGCGGTATGCAAAATGCTGGCAAGGGGGGCGATATGGTGATGTGGACATCCGCCAATAACCGCGATTCAGGCGTGGGCATGGACTGGCTGTCGCCGGCCGAGGTTGTGCGGCAAATTACCGCGAAAAATGTGATGCCGCCGACGCAGAAAAGCTGCGCAATCCCGGCCGAAGCCAAGGCAGCAGCAGGCGGCATGATGTTCGGCAGCATGAACGCGTTTGGCCCTGAAGAAAATTTCGCCTTTCCACCGAAACCCACCGACCCCAAAGTCGTCTGGAATATCGACTGGACTGCCAAAGTCCGCTTCCGCGCCTTTGCCAGCTTCATGACCGGTATGGGCGGCATGGGCGGAATGGCTGGTATGGAAGGTGCTGACGACGAGGGTGAAGGCGAGGCACCAAAACCGA
Organism: Sphingomonadales bacterium Ga0077559; assembly: GCA_001464315.1. Taxonomy (GTDB): domain Bacteria; phylum Pseudomonadota; class Alphaproteobacteria; order Sphingomonadales; family Sphingomonadaceae; genus Sphingorhabdus_B. The sequence continues at coordinate 77,062 of LNFK01000072.1, forward strand.
AGCCCAAGAAAAAGTGCAAAGGACCGATGGGCATTCCGATCCCCGGCACGAATTGCTAGCGCTCAACCACGTCTTTGCGCATGGTGGCCAGCTTTGCCAGCAAACGGTTTTGTGCGTGAAAGCGTATGCCTTCTGCGTCCATCGCCGATTGCAGATTTTCCACCATCCGATTCATGTCAGCCTGCTGAATGCCCATATTTTTGTGCGCCGACCGCATATCCATTCCGGTATATATGCAGCCTGCATTTAGCAGGTAACACATATGTTCGAACAACGTGCGCCGGAACCTTACACGATCCTCGGTGACGAATATTTCACCAATGACTGGGTCATTGGAATTGAGATCGATCAAGCGGTTCACGACGCGGCGGATGCCGTCCTGTCCGCCAAACGCTTTTGCCATTGCGTCGCCCTCGAACGGCTTTGCGCCTGCATTTTCAGGTCTGACTTCATATGCTTCGACCGGCTCTTCGCCCGGCATGGCATAAGGTGGCGGCGATGCGCTTTGCAGTAGCAAGGCAATGGCGATCATCGACATTTGCAATCCTTCAATATGACGCTTGCAGCGAAAATAGCACGCCGCGTTGTTCGCCAACCGACGCAATTGAACCCATATCGGCATATCCGACTGCTGCAGTTAAATGCTTATTAAAGGCGTAAGTGCCGAACAGGTCGAACCAGTCATCTTCGCGCGCCACGCCCAGATTATTAGGTTTGGTCCGATATTCGCCGCCAATCGCAAAGCGCCGCGACAATTGCCAGGCGAGCGATCCTTCGGCTTGCAACGAATAGGATGAATTCCGGTCACCGCCAAAGCCAAGCAGGCCGATTTGGTTGGCCTTGGTCGCGCGCAAAGTTGCGCTGGCGAGGATCGAATGCGACAGGAATAATTTGCTGGCGCTGACATAATAATCAATGCCCTTGGTGTCTTTGGCACCCATTGCCCCGACAACGGCATCATTGTCGCTGTTCTTATATTGCGCGCCGATAACAATCGCAGGCATCATCGGATCGCCAAAAACCAAGTCACCGGCCAGCTTGAGCTTCGCGCCAAAAATATGCTGTTTGAATGCGTAATCTGCGCCTAGCCCGAGCGCCGCGCCGATCTCGTTCATGTTGAAATTGTGGTGCGAGTAGGACAGTTCGACGCGATCAAACAATCCTATGCTGAAACCTGCGCTTTGAAAATCATAGCTTTTGACTTCGGCGACAGTGGCATGCGCAGACACGCCGATACCGTCTTTGGTTTCATTGCCAGCAATCACCGCCCAAGGTGTCAAACTGCCACCTGATGCACCTTCGAGGGAGGAGATGCCGTTGGTCAGCAGTAATTTCCCGCCGCCGCGCAACTCGTCAGCCCATGCGGCCTGCGGTAGCGCCCAAATAAGCGCCAGCGTGCATGTTGATAGTGACAATTTGATCCGCGACATATCCCAACTGGTAAATCAACACCGTTAACGCTGCGTAAAAAGCGGGCTACAAAAGCATGCAAAATCAGCCTGATATTAAGCAGTTGTTGACGGTTGAACCCCTAATTCGTCACGCATGCGCCCTGTCATGATGTTCCTCGCCGCTCTGATGCTTTACCCCGTTTCGGCGGTCGCGGGTTCGCTCGATCTGCGGCTGACTGACGCCAAAGGCGCGCCGGTGGAAAACGCAGTGATAACAGTGCATCCCGCAAGCGGCACGCCGAAGGGATCGATATCCTTCCCATGGGGCACGACGATGGTGCAGCAGAATATCGCCTTCGGACCGCATGTGTTAATCGTGCCGGTAGGCGCCACCGTCCGCTTCCCCAACAAGGACAAGGTCCGCCACCACGTTTATTCCTTCTCGCGCCCCGCGAAATTCGAAATCAAGCTGTTCGGCAAGGACGAGACACGCAGCTACAAATTCACCACCGAAGGTGCAGTTGCGCTGGGTTGCAATATCCATGACAGCATGAGCGGTTTCATCAAGGTCGTCGACACGCCGTTCGCTGCCAAGAGCAACGCATCGGGCGCGGCGCGGCTGACAGGATTGCCGAGCGGCTTTGCCCGGGTCACAGTCTGGCACTCCAAACTTCGCGGCAAAGATAATGAAATGATCGTCAGCGTTCCATTGACCGATGGCGGTGTGTCGCGTTCGATCAAATTGGCTTTGCGACCATGAAACTGAAATTGCCTTTTGCCGCACGGCGCTTTTTGCTGCGGATATTGTCGCGGCTTTCGGTAAAGATGACGTTATTTTTCGCCGCGATGTTCGCGCTGGCAACGGTGATTTCGCTCGTCGGCACGCGGGTGGCCGTCGAACAGTATGCCGAAAACTCGGTGAACCGAGAAATGGCCGCAGGTAGTGCAGTCTTTGAACGCATCGCCGAGATGCAGTTCGAACAATTGCATCAGGCAGGTAAAGTTCTCGCCGCTGATTTCGGCTTTCGCGAGGCAGCAGCGACCGGCGATGCACCGACCATCGATTCGGCACTAAACACGCTTGAAACCCGACTTGAGCTCGATGACGCGTATGTCGTCGGGCTGGACGGCCAAATTACCGGATTGAATAACGGCCTGTCGGGCTCCGATCAGGCCCGATTGTTCGACTCGCTCGATGCCGGACGGGAGCAGGGTATCGTAAGCCTTGGTGGCCAGAACCGGATACTGACCGCCACACCCATCGAAGCACCCGTCTTGCTGGGTTGGGTGGTATTCACCCGCGATATTGGCGCGGCCGAACTCGCCAGCCTTGCCAAATTGTCGGCGGTTGATTTGCACCCGAAAGTCGCGCCATTGGCTTCGCTGCCGAAAGGCGTCGCTATCGGAAAGGCCGCGACCGAGAAATCGGTTGATGGCGAACGCTTGCTGATGCGCGCCAGTCCGGTGCGCAGTTTTATCGAAGACGAACCGCAGGCACTGGTGCTCGAATATAGCCTGACCGCTGCGCTCAACGGGTATCAGCCCATATTCCTGGCGTTATTGGCGTTCGGGTTGTTGGGCATAGTGCTCGCCATCGCTGGTAGCTGGCTGCTCGCGCGCAGGCTGGCGCGGCCTATCGCGGCTTTGGAGCAGGCGACGCGTTCGGTCGGATCGGGCGAGCATGCGCAGGTCGCGGTTGAAACGCATGACGAAATCTCGCGGCTGGCGCGCTCGTTCAACCGCATGGTCCATAATATTGAAGACCGCGAGCGGCAGATCGCGCACATGGCCTTCCACGATGGTCTCACCGGCCTCGCCAACCGTTCTTTGCTGCGCGAGCATGTGACTCAGCAGATCAAAGCCTATGGCAAAACCAAGTCCTTTGCGCTGATCTGCCTCGATCTCGATAACTTTAAGGCGGTCAATGATACACTTGGCCACCCGACCGGTGATGCGTTGCTGTGCGAAATGGCGATCAGGCTGCAGCAACTGGCGGGGCAGGGATTTGTCGCGCGTTTGGGCGGTGATGAATTCGCTTTGTTTGTGGAAGGCGATGTCCGCGTCACGTCGGCACTATGCCACGCGATCCTTGCTGAAACCATCGAGCCGATGATCGTCAATGGTCACCGCATCATTGCCGGCACCAGCATCGGTGTCGCGATCGCGCCGCAGGACGGCAATGATTCAACCACCTTGCTGAAAAATGCCGACCTTGCGCTGTACCGCGCCAAGAATGACGGCAAGGGCAGCTTCCGTTTCTTCGAAAATGCGATGGACGCCGAGGCGCAGGAACGCCGTGCGATTGAGGTCGATTTGCATGATGCGATCCGCAATGGTGAGATGGAGCTATATTTCCAGCCGCTGTTCGCGCTATCGCAAAATCGTGTTACGGCATTTGAAGCGCTGCTTCGCTGGAACCACCCGAAGCGCGGTATGGTCTCCCCGGTGCAATTCATTCCGCTTGCCGAAGATACCGGTCTGATCGTCCCTATCGGCGAATGGGTGTTGCGCGAAGCATGCCGGATCGCAGCGACCTGGCCCGAGCATATCCGAGTTGCGGTCAATATTTCGCCTGTTCAGTTCCGCTCGAACCGGCTGAATTCGGTCGTCACACAAGCGCTCACATCGGCGAACCTCGACCCGCACCGGCTAGAACTGGAAATCACCGAGAGCTTGTTCATCGACAATATCGAGACGACCCTGGCGTCGCTTCATTCGCTCCGTGCGCTTGGTGTCCGTGTTGCGCTTGATGATTTCGGTACCGGATATTCCTCACTCAGCTATTTACGCAGCTTTCCGTTCGACAAGATCAAGATCGACCGCAGCTTCATTGTCGACTTGCTCGCGCATAAGGGTGCAACCGCGATCATCAAATCGATTACTTCGCTTGCCGAAGCCTTGGGAATGGAGACCACGGCCGAGGGCGTCGAAACAATCGACCAGCTGGACATATTGCGCGAGCAGGGCTGCAACCAGATTCAGGGCTATTATTTCAGCAAGCCTGTCCCTGCCAACGAGGTCAGCCGGATGTTTGGCGAGCAGATTCTGGTAACGCCTAACTCCAAAAATGTGATAACCGACTTCCCACGCTCGGATGCATCGACTCGTTATGAATGGTCGGAGCAGTCGTCCGATGAATCTTTGGAAGCGTTGCGCCGGACAGGGATTGCCTAAATTTCGGTCAAATGGCTGGACGCCTTCGGGTCGCTCTGGCACATGAAGCCATGGCCGAATTTACCGAAACGCTGAATGACAAGCATGTCGAGATGATCGGCAAGCAGCCGATTTTTTTCACAGCAACCGCTGCATTAGACGGGCGGATCAACCTGAGCCCGAAAGGCTATGATGCGTTTCGCGTCTTGTCGCCGTCGCGTGTTGCCTATCTGGACTTGGGCGGGTCAGGCAATGAAACACACGCGCATCTGTCGGTTGATGGCCGCATCACGATCATGTTCTGTAATTTCGACCGACCCGCATTGATCTTGCGCATATACGGCCGGGGTCATGCGGTGTTGCCGCAGGATTCCGAATGGCCCGGGTTGGCACAGCACTTCACGATACTGCCGGGCACACGACAGATTTTTGTGATAGACGTTGAAAGCGTTCAGTCCAGCTGCGGCTGGGGCGTGCCCTTCATGGCGTTGGAGCGCGAACGCGACACGTTGCAAAAAGCACATTCGCAGATGGAACCGGACGCCTGGCTTGCCCGCGCACAAGGACGAAATAAGAGTATCGACGGCATCCCTACACGACCCACTGACCGCTATTTCGGTCCGACCCAATAATCGGTGGCGTTGGTCGAACTTGCCCGTTACCCATCGTCGATGGCCGCGGAAATTGCCCGCGGATTTCTAGAATCGCACGGCATTGGCGCTGTGACTTTCGATGGCGGGATGAATATTGCCGACAGCGCGGCGTTTGCCATACCCGTGCGGTTGATGGTGCTGGACGAAGATTATGATGCGGCCATCACCCTCTTGCAGGACGCCGACCTGCAATGACCCTGCCGCTGAAGGTCGCAACCTATAATATCCACAAATGTGTCGGGCTTGACCAGAAGCGTGATCCGGCGCGGATATTGGCCGTGCTGAACGAGATCGATGCGGATGTCATTACCTTGCAGGAGGCCGACCGCCGTTTCGGTTCGCGCGAAAGTTGCCTGCCCGCCTCGCTTATCGAGTCTGAAACGCCGTGGCATCATGTGCAGTTCAATATCCGCCCCGGCAGCATCGGCTGGCATGGTAACGCGATATTGTTGCGGCGCGGGATCACTGCCCACCACGCGCATCCGCTCGATCTTCCAATGCTCGAACCACGCGGCGCGGTTGAGGCGCATTGTATGATTGAAGGCCGGAATGTGCGGATTATCGGCGTCCATCTCGACCTGTCGGGTCTGTGGCGACGGCGTCAGGTCCGCGCCATATTGAAGCATATTGATGCCGCCCCGCGCTATCTGCCGACGATCATAATGGGCGATTTCAACCAATGGTCGGATCGCGGCGCGCTTTCGGAGTTTGCCTTTCACCATCACCGCATCATCAAGACGCCCAAAAGCTTCCACAGCGCGCGGCCGGTGGCGCATCTTGATCGGATCATTGTCAGCCATGACATCGC
>LNFK01000073.1 GCA_001464315.1 Sphingomonadales bacterium Ga0077559
AAACCGGGCGGTACATTAAAGATTGCAAAAGACCTCGCGGAAGTTTGGCAAAAGCAACAAGATTTCGCGAAGTCCAAAGGCTGGATCAGTGGCTACAAGATCCTAGTCAATTCGTACCCTCGCGAAAACGAACCAAATATTTATCTGATCACTATGACGGATAGACTGGCAACGCCAGACGAAGTGGACGCGCGTGGAGTGGAAATGCGTGCTTTTATGAAAATGACTGGCGAGCAGATGCAGGCGGCGGCAGCGGGTCGTGCTGAGTTCAGTTCCTCCGGCAGCACCACACTGCTGCGGGAATGGGTCAAGCGCTAAAGCGGATAGAGGCGGGGGCGGCGATCGCTGTCCCCGCTTGCCTTGACCGCAAGGGCGCGCGGCTTCCACACTTGGCAGCGAGCTGGTTGAACGAAGTATAACCGATCAACTTTTCGGGTCATAAAGATGTCTACCACGGCGCTTACTTTGAGCACTAGAGGAAGAAGGCGAGTGATTAGCATCTCGTGTCGGACAACTATGTCACACTAGCCTCCAAAGGGAGTGGTTGAATTTCTCAAGCACGCCGAGGAGGTCGGGCGCTCGGTTATAGCCGCTGCCAGCGCTCTTACGGGCAAACACAACAGATTTGTGGGCACCGTTAGACTGAGTTTATCGGAAGGATTTGCCACATGGGTGGTTGCGAAACATCTGCAATCGTCTCGGTCGCTCCATCCTGAAATCAATTTGGAGATCGTGACGACTAATGGTTTTCTAAATCCATCAAAGCAGGAAGCGGAACTAGCAGTCATGCTAGTGCGTCCCGTCAAAGGCCCTCTCATCGCACGGAAGCTCGCAAATTACGCACTGGGGCTCTATGCTTCTGGGGAATATCTCCACATTCACTCCCAGCCAAAAGCGGTCGATGATTTAAAACAGCATATTCTGATCGGCTACATTCCTGACTTTATTTACGCCGAAGATTTGCGATACCTGCCCGAGATTAATGATAGCCTCGTTCCGACTCTCAGCAGCACGAGCATAAATGTCCAGCATGCCATGACGCAGTCTGGGCTTGGCATATCTGTGCTACCCAACTTTATCGGAGCACTCGACAAGACCCTGCGCCCGATCTTGCCCGTGATTCAAATCCGACGTAGCTTTTGGGTTGTTGTTCACCGTGATCTTGCCGGAGTTACCAGAGTGCGTTCAGTAATTGACTGGCTAGACACGCTTGTTCAAGAATGTTCTTCTTCGTACGTAGTCTTTGATTAGGAATTCAAGATTCCGAACTCCAAAATGCTGCACAGACATGTTCTTCGAACTAACTCAACTCTCCCGGCAACTGAGCTTTGTGCAATCTATTTCGGTTAGCTAATTGGGTTAGATAAAGCTATTCTTCCCTACATTTTTGAGGCGTTTGTAAACAAGAAACCTGCAGGGTTGGGCATCGGGCTTTCAGTAGCGCAAACTATCATCAAGGCACATGGAGGGAAAATTAAGGCCCAAAATTTGCCGGAAGGAGGGGCTGTGATCTCTTTCACGATTCCCTTTATCTCACCGGAGCCAAAGTAATCGGATCAAAAGTAACAATGGCTTACGACCTCAATATACAACTATTGATTTGGCAAGCCATCGGATTGGAGAAACCCCAAAAGGATATTTGCGAGCTCGATTTGAGCCGTGAGCGGCAGCTTCGCTGTTTGGTCGCTTAACTAAAATCTCGCAATGTAGGCGTTACCGATGGTCTGCCATCGCCAAAAGCATCATCAATCCTGTAGACATGCCTTTGACGCTTTGGTTTTTTTCTACATCTATCCATTCATCGAGCGAATGCGCACGGCCGCCGCTTCCGCCGGAACCTATGGTCAAGGCTGGCACGCCCAAACTCATGGGGAGATTGGCATCGGTGGATGAAGATGCCAGTTTTGGTTTCAGTCCAGTTCCACGGATAGCAGCGGTTGCAATTTGCGTGATAGCAGCACTTTCGGCGGTGATTCCTGCTGGACGATCGCCGATAAGCTTGGTTTCGGCAGTAATGTTGCCATCACGTGTTGAGCGCGCCGCGTTTTCTGCATTCGCGCTTTCCTGTACGATTGACAGAAAACGTTGTTCGACTTTGTTAAGCTCCACAGGGTTTTCGGAGCGGAAATCAAATTCCATGAAAACTTCGTTCGGAATGGAGTTAACCGACGTCCCGCCGCCCGTGACCGACGCGGCATAGGTGGTTTTTGGTGAACCGGGGACCGTGATCTTGTACAACTCGGTGACGGTCTGGCTCATCGCGACCATCGGATTTACGAGGCCAAAAGCTCCGTAGCTATGGCCGCCCGGCCCTTTGTAGGTGATCCGATACCGCCGTGAACCGACGCCGCCGTTGACGACACGTTCGGGGTCAGTGCCATCCATTGACAAAAATGCCTTCACGCGATCTTTGTATGCACCCTTCGTAAGAAGAAAGCGCACGCCGCGCAGGTCACCGGGACCCTCTTCGCCAACATTGCCAACAAATAAAATGTCGGTGCGCGGACGAACATTATTGTCCTTCATGGCGCGCGCATAAGCGAGGATAACGGCGAGGCTTCGCGTGTCATCGCCAATACCCGGGGCATAAAGTTTGCTGCCTTCGCGGCGCACCTTCAATGGCGTTCCTTCAGGAAATACGGTATCAAGATGGGCTGCAAGAACAATCACCGGACCTCCGACAGGCGCCGATCCGCGATACAGGCCCATCGCATTACCCTCTGCATCGATCTCGACGTCCTTAAGGCCCGCAGCAAGCAGCATATCGCGAAATGCCTTCGCGCGTTCCGCCTCCTTGAACGGCGGGGCCGGAATTTCAACAAGCTTGATGATATCTTCAACGATGCGATCATGTTCGCGATCCAGTTGCTCGACCACGGCGGTATAATTCGCGCTTTTTGCAACACGCTGCACAGCTTGATCGCTTTTCGCTGGCGACATAGCCGCGCCAAATGAGGTCATCAATATTAAGACTGCGGTAAACTGCACGTGTCAAATCCTTACATTCTGTTCTTAGACCACAGCCTGAGCTGCGCAGTATTGAAATTCGACCTCAGTGTCGCTGAAACTCTAACGTATCTTGGCCGTCACTCTCCGATTTGTCTATCACCACGATTTCCTCAACATCGCCCTTAACCGCGTCGATAGTGACTAATGCTGTGGGGATGACGATTTGTAGCGAGAGGTTTAGTCCGCCGCTCAGGCGGGGTCACTGCGCTGCGGATATCAGGGTGATTTCGGTTTGGCGTCCATCGATGTAGCGTACACTTTTGCCATCAAAAAAAGCATTCTCCTCAGTCCGGAAATCTACGCGCTGGCCTCCCCATTCGGGCACCGTTGAGTAAGATGTAAGTTCGATTGACCAGGCAGTATTGGCGTTAATCGACCGGTCGCCGCGGTTATCGGAGCTCTGCTTGTCCCAAAAACCGATGGACGGCCCCGCACCATGGCCGTGCAAACCAATCGGGTGCGTGTAAATCGATGGGTCCAGCCCCGCCGCGATGGCATCCGCCCGGGCCAGCGCCAGCACTTCGTTTCCACTGCGGCCCACCACGAAATGGCGGGTGAGCATGTCCTGCACCCGGTTGCTGTTCGCCAAGCCTTGCCTAAGGCCAGCAGGCGCGTTGCTCTCGCCTGGTTTCAACACATAAGCGAGGTGCTGCGTATCGGTATTAAGCCTGAGGTACGTGATGCCAAAATCAGTCCACAGCAGGTCGCCCGGTTGAATCACTTCAGCGCCTTCCAGCATCCCCTTTGCGCCTTGCCGCTGGATCGCCACCGAAGGATGGAACCAGGGTTCTAGGCCAAGCTGGAGCAGCCGGTCGCGATACCACCATTGCACGTGCTCCGCTGTCGTCACGCCCGGGGTAATAACCGCGCGCGAAAACGCCTCGCCGATAACCGCATGGGCGGTGCGCACGATTGAAGGATACAGATCAATTTCCGGATGCGTGCGCGTTTCCAGCCAACGGATCGCGAGTGATTCCCCGCTTACAATCCGCTGGCGCAAAGGGGCAGGCAGCGCAGCAACGAAATTCTCATGCTGGCTAAGCGTCATGCCGTCGGCAAACTGATGGAGATCGGAGCTGTTGATCGCAATTTTGGCCGGATCGCGCGCGACGATGATCTCTGCGACCGCCTGCCACTGATCTGGCTGTTTAATCGGGTCCCACGCGGGCGCAAACAAACCGCCAAGCCCGTAACGACTCACCGTCAGACGCTCGACCGGTTTGCCATCACCCGGATCGTGGAAAATCAAAATCGTGCGGCGCCGTGCGTGCATATTTTCTGCATCGAGCATGGAGGCCACGACCGGTTCTTCAAAATATTCGCGAGCGACTAGCAACCACAGATCGATACCCTGTTCGCGCATGATCGCAGGGATAATCGTATCAAGCCGTTCGGCCAATATGCGGTTTTCGGTCGTCGCCCGTTCGCGTGCGGTGAATATTCGAGGAAGAGTCGGCGCCTGCGCTTCGGTTTCGGTCATGGCAATGGGCGATGGCGCCGCTGCAGCAGGTGAACCGATAAGTGATACCAGCAGCATTGCTCGTGATAATATGCGCTTTGCCATTACACCCGACCCCAACCATATTTTGCATCGGTACTGGCCCGCCTCAGCGTAAGGATCAAGCGCGGAGTGCCTCGGTGCGGGAATAGGGATGTATCAATTGACCTCGGCATTGTGATTTACCGCGAGTCCGCTTCCAATAGAACGACAAAAAGGCAGGCATCCTTATGAGCACGGTCAAGGCTCTGCTATTTGCCAACAGTCCAGACTTCGATAAAAATAATACGGAAAAGTAACCGAAGGCAGTTTTACAACATTAAGTCGACGTGTTGGCTATATCGGCAAAATCGGGTTGTGCTGATTAACTACCGCTTCACCATAATGTCACTGTTTTTTAATGATTTAATTGGCTCCTAAAAAGAGCGTACGTCTTGCACTATATGCCAAGACAATTAAAATATCCGTTGGTTGGTGACCTACATGAGCCGCAACGGTATCAGCCCAATCACATAATTTAACTGATCAAGTCCGGGTTCGCAGCTCATCATTGGCAGGGCCGAGAATCGCGATGGCGAACTGGAGGATATTTGTGCTTGGGGCAGAAGCCGCGCTGTCGATAGACGGCCGGACCGTGCACCTGCCTGATCTGTCATGGACGTTGTTGGGATGTCTTTTATAGTCCCCCGGCCATATCGCAAACCGGTAGCGTATCGCCGCCGCGATTTATTGCTGAACTTCAACTAAGCTTTCACCGCACAAATCAGGCCGGATGACGTCACGACGCCCAAGATTTCGGGATCCTGAAGCGACCTTGTGCGCTTCAGGAATTCGTCCACGGTCACTTTGCGCATATCCTGACCGCGCAGCTTTTTAAGGCCCGACAAGCGGTTAAGCTGGATTAGCGAAAGCCGATCGACCATTCGGTTTGCCATACAGGCGGCGATCGGCTTGGAAAGTCCCGCATCCGTCAACGCGGTACGCACGCGTGTTTCGGGCGTTGCGCAGGCCGACAGCAAAGCGACTGCCAGAACTGGACCGGCAATCCTGATCATTTCTTGTTCTCTTTTTCGCGCTCGATGGCTTCCAGAAGCACGCGGCGTGCCTCATCGGCATCGCCCCACTTGCCGACGCGGACCCATTTTTCGGGCTCGAGGTCTTTGTAATGTGTAAAGAAATGCTCGATCTGCTGCATCACAATCTGGGGAAGATCATCGCCTTCCGAAATGTTGCGATAATAAGGAAAGGTCGCATCGATAGGCACGCAGAGCAGCTTTTCATCGCCGCCATGTTCGTCTTCGAGATTAAGCACCGCAATCGGACGGCAACGGACGACGCAGCCGGGCATGAACGGCGAGCGCGCGATGACCAAGGCATCCAGCGGATCGCCGTCGGGCGACAATGTATGCGGAATGAAACCATAATTGGCGGGGTAGCGCATCGGCGTGTGCAGGATACGGTCGACGAACAATGCACCAGACGCCTTGTCGAATTCGTATTTAACCGGCTCGCCGCCAACGGGAACTTCGATGATAACGTTGATATTCTCGGGCGGATTTTCGCCGATCGGGATCATGTCGATACGCATGGGAGAATGCTTCCTTTGGCTATTTGCGGCGCGGCGCGAGCAGGCGGTCAATGGCCGTCTCGCCCGTGCCAGTTGGTTCGAGATGCGGATAGCGAAGCCCGCCTGAATATGCGATATCTATTTGCTCATATCGCTTGTTGCGCTCGACGAGCAAGCGGACGGGCGTTTTGCCATCCTTCGCGGCAGTGACCGCTTCGGTCAGGCGGTCCTTGGTGTAGGCAATGCCGCCAACTGCGATAATCTTTGCGCCATTGACGATATCGGCCTTGAACGCCGGACTATTCCAGAAAACCGACGTCACCTTGGCATCCTTGTCTACCGTTAGCCCGAGCGAATGCATGAGATTGAGGTTGCTACCCTCCTTCATGATCTCCTTGTCAAAGACATTGGGCTCTTCTTTCCAGACAAGTTTGTACCCCCCTTTGTCGATCCCGGTAAGCGGCGCAGGCTGGCCGGGCTGGCGCAATTTGGTGTCGAGGAATTTGGCCCAGTCATAAGGCTGCACCGCGTTCAACGTGCGCACGACCTCGTCGAAATCATAGGTCAGCACGCCCCAATCGGTATCGCGTACGCCGAAGAACGCCTTGGCGAAATCGTCGAGTGACTTGGTGCCGCGCGACAATTCGCGGATTGTCATGTCGGCGGCGAGCCAGATGAGCGAGCTTTCGTTATAATAATCCTCGCCGCGTGATTGGCTGGAAAACGGCTTTGGTTTGCGCGCGCCAAAGATCGGATCATGGGTGGTATCTTCGACACTGCGCCAGTCGCGGCCTGGCTGTTCGGCGTAAAATCCGGCATATTTAGCCCATTCGGCAATCGCCATTTCTTTCGACTGCAGGCCCGAACGAGCGCCCAAAACGATGTCCCAGTAACTTGTTTGGCCTTCGTAGACCCACAGCAGGTTATCGCGCATCGGGGTGGAATAATTCGGCGTCCACATCGTATCAGGGCGGCGGAATTTGCCGTTCCAGCTGTGGATGAGTTCATGCGGCAACAAGCCGCGTTCGGACATATTGTCGTTCCATTCGACAAAATAATCGGTCTCGCGGGTGTTTTCGCTCGAACGATGATGCTCCAGCCCGATGCCGCCGAGTTCCTCAGTCAGGCCAAGCAAAAATTCATAGCGGTCGAAATGTTTCGAGCCGAACAGGAGGACGGCCTCGTCGACCAATGCCTTGTGCGCTGCGATTTGCTCGGGCTTGGCCTCGAGGAATTTTGCTTCGTCGGCCCAAACGTTGAGCGTTACCTTGTTGCCCAGATCCCATTTGCGGTAATGCGGCCCAGCGAACATCGGGCTGTCCACCAAGGTCTCGAAGCTCGTTACACCATAATCGATCCGGTTGCCTGTGGTTCTCGCGCCGTCGAGCGCAGCCACACCGGTCCAGCCCATGGGGAGGGTGATTGACGGCTGCACCTGAATCGCGCGAGTAAAATGACCCGCTGGGTACAGCGCGACCTGTTCCCACTGGATGTTCATCATCGCTGGCGTTACAACGATGCGGCCTTCAGTGCCTTGCACTGGCGAGGTGAACTGGAATTCGACATCGACCGAACGAATGCCCGTGGGCGTATCAACATGGAAGGCGTAAACCTCAACCGGATCGCGAGTCCATTTGAGCAGCTTGCCGTTCGAGCGGATTTTGAGGCCAGTCATTTCTGCCAGCGCCCCGCGCGGTCCGTGCTTGCCGGGAAGCCATTGCGGATAAAGAAGGATTAGCGGCTTACCCGCTTCAACGGGAATGCTCTGTTTCACCCGGAAAATGGCGCGGGCGACGTCGGTGGCATCGACTTCCAGCTTCATTGATGCCGACAAGGGCCGGTCTTCGGGTTCGGGAACACGGTCGATGATCGGCACTGGTTCCGGCGCGCTCTGGGCGACGGCTGCGGTTGCGAGAGTTGTGGAAAGGGCGAAGGTGGCGAGGAGGCGCGACATTTTTTTGGATTTCATAGGTTCTGGTTTTGGCGAAAGCCTTGGGCGGCGTCCAGCCCTATTCCACTAACGCCAATTAGCCGCTAGGGCGCACCACAATGGCAAAGATACAAACCCCGCAGCCCGTTCGCGGCACTCAGGATATGTTCGGTGAAACCGAGGAACGTTTCGCGTATGTCGTGGCGACCTTTGAACGCGTGCGGCGGCTTTATGGCTTCAAGGGCCTGCAACTTCCGGTGATCGAACCGACGGCGGTGTTCTCGCGTTCGCTCGGTGAGGCGACCGATGTCGTGTCGAAGGAAATGTACACGTTCGAGGATCGCGGCGGGGATTCGATTTCGTTGCGGCCCGAATTTACCGCCGGGGTTGCGCGTGCGTATCTCACCAATGGCTGGCAACAATATGCGCCGATGAAGCTCTCGGTGCATGGGCCATTGTTCCGCTACGAACGCCCGCAAAAGGGCCGCTATCGCCAATTCCATCAGATCGATGCCGAGATTATCGGCGCGGCTGAGCCAGTGGCAGATGTCGAATTGCTGGGGATGGCAGACCAGTTGCTGAAGGAGCTAGGTATCAATAAGGGCGTGACGTTGCAGCTCAATACGCTGGGCGACACACAAAGCCGCGATGCTTGGCGCGCGGCATTGATTGCCTATTTCAACGACCATAAGGTTGGCTTGTCGGAAGACAGCTTGGCACGGCTGGAAAAAAACCCGCTGCGCATTCTCGACAGCAAAGACCCCAAAGACCGCCCCATCGCCGACGCCGCGCCAGCGATAGACGACTATCTGTCGGGCGAAGCGCAGGATTTCTTCGGCGCGGTGACCAGCGGGCTGGATGCAGCAGGCGTCACGTGGGAACGCAATGCGCGCCTCGTGCGCGGCCTCGATTACTACCGCCACACCGCGTTCGAATTCGTCACCGACCGTCTGGGCGCGCAAGGGACTGTTCTCGGCGGCGGGCGCTATGATGGGCTGATCGAGAATTTGGGCGGACCAGCAACGCCTGCGGTCGGTTGGGCTGCGGGCATTGAGCGGTTGGCAATGTTGGTAGATGTTTGGGAGAGTTTTCCTATAGAGATAGCTGTCGTTGCAGAACACGAATTGCGAGTTGAAGAGGCGATCAAACTAGTTGTTAAATGCCGAAATGCCGGATTTAGATCAGAGCAATTTATTTCCGGAAGCCCTCGAAAAAGATTTGATAAGGCACGTAAATCAGAACCGGCTATCTTGGTTTCGTTTGATATTAGAGAAGGCAAGGAAACCAATACGTTTGCTTGGTTCGACAATGGATCAACTCGGATCGAAGAAGTGAAAGCGTTTCTTCAGCAGTTTGAGAACGAGTCAGGTTTCTAGTGGCCAAAATCTCCCCGCAACGTATCGCGATGATTGAATCGCGTTTTGCTGAGCTTGAGGCGCGGATGGCTTCGGGGCAGTTGGAGGGCGATGCCTTTGTCACCGCTTCGAAAGAATATTCCGAGCTTGAGCCGGTTGCCAAGGCTGCGGCCAATGTCCGGCGGTTGCGCAAGGAAATCGAGACGCTTCAACATATGGTCAAGGACTCGGCTGACCCCGACCTGCATGAAATGGCAGTCGAGGAGCTGGATGATGTCACGCACCAGCTTTCCGATGCCGAAACGAGCCTCGCCATTTCGCTTCTGCCAAAAGATGCCGCCGACGAACGCCCCGCAATGCTCGAAATCCGCGCTGGCACTGGCGGCGATGAGGCGGCTTTGTTCGCGGGCGACTTGTTTCGCATGTACGAACGCTATGCCGCAGGACAAGGGTGGAAGATCGAGCCGATTTCGATCAGCGCGTCCGATGTCGGCGGGTTCAAGGAAGTTGTCGCCTCGATCAAGGGCAATGGCGTGTTCGCCAAGCTGAAATATGAAAGCGGGGTCCACCGCGTCCAGCGCGTGCCGGTGACCGAAAGCGGCGGCCGCATCCACACCAGCGCGGCGACCGTCGCGGTGCTGCCCGAACCGACCGAAGTCGATATCAACATCGAGGCGCGCGATCTGAAAATCGACGTCTACCGCGCGTCTGGTGCTGGCGGGCAGCATGTCAACACCACCGATTCGGCCGTCCGCATTACGCATTTACCGACCGGCATCGTCGTCACCTGCCAGGACGGGCGCAGCCAGCACAAGAACAAGGAACAGGCGATGCAGGTGCTGCGCGCTCGAATGTACGAAAAGGAACGCGAAGAGGCTCAAGGCGCCGAGGCCGAGGCGCGCAAGGCAATGGTGGGCAGCGGCGACCGGTCGGAGCGAATCCGCACCTATAATTTCCCGCAAGGCCGCGTGACCGACCACCGGATCAATTTGACGCTGCACAAGCTGCCCGAGATACTGGAGGGCGGCGGTCTGGGGGAATTGGTCGATGCGCTGATTGCCGAGGATCAGGCCGAGCGGATGGCTGGGTTGGGGGAGTGAGTCTTTTCTCCCCTCCCGTGAACGGGAGGGGTCGGGGGTGGGGCGAGCCGAAGGCGAGCATTTGACGTCTAGGGTGGGACTGCCCACAACTAACCCCTCCCGCCTGCGGGAGAAGAACTACGTCGGCCTAAACCTCCAAACGCCCATGCTGCAGCTTCGGCAGCACATAGCGTGCAAACATATCGCATTCGTTGATGTGCGGATAACCAGATAGAATGAACGCCTCAATTCCCACCGCACGATAGGCGTTGATTTTCGCCAGAACCTGATCTGGGTCGCCGACAATCGCCGCGCCGCAGCCTGACCGCGCACGCCCGATTCCGGTCCAAAGATTGTCCTCCAGATACCCGTCATTCGCCGCCGCCTGCTCGCGAAGTTCGGCCTGATGCGCCACGCCGAAGGTTTGTGTGTCGAGGCTTTTGTTGCGGATGGCTTCACCCTGCGCGGCATCAAGTTTCGACAGCAGCCGGTCAGCATAAGCCCGCGCCTCGGCCTCGGTTTCGCGGACGATGACATGCGCGCGGAAGCCGTATTTGAGGGTTCGTCCGAATTTAGCAGCGCGTGCCGTCATATCTTCGACAAGGTCCTTCGCGCCTTGCACCGTTTCGGGCCACATCAGGTAGACATCGCAACCCTCGGCAGCGGCCTCCTTGGCGGCTGGCGACAGCCCGCCGAAATAGAGCGGCGGGCATTTGCCGCTGACCGTCTTCATGCGCGGCGGGTCGAGATCGATTTTATAATGTTCGCCGTTAATCGACAGATGCTCGCCGTTCAGCAGGGTCTTCAAAATCTGCATCGCCTCGACCGTTCGGCGATAGCGTGGTTCACTGTCCATCTTGTCACCGGGCAGGTCTGACGAGATGATATTCACATTCAATCGCCCGCCCGAAATCTGGTCAAGCGTCGCGATCTGCCGCGCGAGTTGTGGCGGCCAGCTCTCGCCAACGCGGACCGCCATGAGCAATTTGATACGGCTGGTCAGCGCAGCAATCGCGCTGGCAAAGGCAGTGGTGTCGAGACCTAGCGCGTAGCCCGAGGGCAGCAGTATATTATCGAACCCGCCCTTTTCTGCGGCCAGCACGATATTGCGGCAGTGCTCCCAGCTTGAGGCAAGCATCGGGTCTGGAACGCCCAGAAATTCATAATCATCGTCGCATAAGGCGGAAAACCAGCTGACTTCGACGGGTTTCATGGCAGGGGAACTCCTCGGGCAGCGACCAATACGCTATACCAGTCTGCGCGGGTCCATTGAATTTTGAAAGCATCGGCGGCTTCCGCGATGCGCGCCGGGTTTTGCGAGCCGACGATCGGGATTGGTCGCGCTGGATGGGCCATGATCCAGCTATAGGCGGCGGCAGTGCGCGATACGCCGTGGGCTGCTGCGACGCCCGAGAGCGCGGCGGCGACATTCTGCTCACGTTCGTTGGTCGGGGGCAAGCACCGCCAAGTCCATCGCAATCGCCTGATCGAGCTCGCCATTTTCAATCGTGTCAATCCGAAGTGGCGAAAGTTCGGGCTGCGTCGATACAATCGGCACGCTACTGAATTGCGCGAGTGTTGCGGTCTGTGCCTGCGTGAAGTTCGAAACCCCGAACGCGCGGATTTTACCGGCTTTGTGCGCGTCCTCGACCGTCCGCGCGATTTCCTGCGGATGAGTCAAAATATCGGGTCGGTGAATTTGCCACAGGTCGATGCGGTCGGTCTGTAATCGGCCAAGGCTATCATCAATCGCCTTGGTCAGATATTCCGCGCTGCTGTTGTACGGCGTCGGCGGAATAATCCCGCCCTTCGTCGCCAGCACCATCCGGTCGCGCAGTTCGGGCGCATCGGCAAATACTCGGCCGAGCAGCTCTTCCGCATTGCCAAAACCCTGTTCGCCAAAGCCGTAGATATCGGCGGTATCGAACAGGGTGATGCCTGCCTCGAATGCGGCATCAATCGCGGCGCGCGCGGCGGACATTTCAAGCCCGGCGAAGCGCCACATACCCCATGCAAGCGAAGAAATTTCGATGCCGCTTGTGCCCAGTTTGCGGGTCAGCGGCGGTTTGGGAAGTGTCATGCTTTTTTGCTCTTTTGTAAGGGTGAATAAGGCGGAGCCACGGACTCGCGGCTGATGAGTTCGTGCGGCAGACGGCGATGCTCGATGCCGCCTTCGCCGAATAACAGGTCCGCGGCGGTCGATGCTAGGTCCCGGACAGGCTGGCGGATTGTGGTCAGCGGCGGCCAGACGACGCGGGCGAGCGTGGTGTCGTCGAAACCCGCGACCGAAAGCTGCTCGGGCACCTGCAAGCCGCGACGGTGCGCAACTGCGAGCACCCCCGACGCCATATCATCGTTCGACGCAAATATGGCGGTCGGCGGAACTTTCAGCGCAAGAAATTTTTCGGTCGCCGCAACACCGCTCTCGAAATCGAACTGGCCGTCGGCGATCAAGTTAGGATCGACTGAAATGCCAACGCGGCCCAGCGCGCGTTCGTACCCTGCTTGTCGCTCTGCACTGGCCATATGGTTGGGATGGCCTTTGATGAACGCAATCCGCCGATGGCCGATATTGATAAGATGCGTCGTCATATCGTCGGCAGCCTGAGTATCGTCCATGAATACCGAAGACGTCAACGCATGGTTGGTCCCCGGCGAAATGCGGACGAATGGAATATTCATGGTCTCGAGGGCAGCCAATACTGGCGCGCAATCGGTGACCGGCGAGGACAATATCGCGCCATCGACATGCGTCTGCCGCACCATACCGCGCACCTGCTCGCCGACATTGGGATCGGCGACATCAACCGGTTGGGCAATCAGGCGCATGCCCTCTTCATGGCAGCGATCCCAGCAGCCCTGCATGATTTGGTGCATATAATATGGGCTGTGATTGTCGTAGATGAGCGCCACTTGCCCTGATTTGGTGCCCGCCAATATTCGCGCCGCGATGCTGGGCGAAAAGCGCAGTTCGGCCATCGCAGCATCGACCTTCGCCTTGGTCGCGGCGCTGACGTAAGGATGGTTGTTGAGCACGCGGCTGACGGTTTTGACAGCGACGCCAGCAAGTTTGGCGACATCGCGGATGTTCGAGCGGTCTGGCATCAAATACTGTCTCTTACGCTGACCAGGCCAGCAAACAGGCCGGCAAAATCACTGCCGTCGCGCCAGAACACCGGCGGCGAACCAATCGGCGCGTCGATCTTGTAGTGGCCAGATTCAAATTGCTCGCCTGTCCAACTATGGGTCCACTTACCATCGGGCAGATAGACTTCGCGGGCGACCGCGCCTTCTTCGATGACCGGAGCGACCATTAGGTCAGCCCCATACAGATACTGATCCTGAATAGTAAAAGTTTCGCGGTCGTCGGGATAATGCAGGAACAACGCTCGCTGCGTAGGCAAGCCCGTTGCGACCGCCTCATCACACAAATGTCGGACCCAAGGCGCAAGCGCGGCATGCACGCGGCTCCACCTCACGAACCCGGCGAGCAGTTCGGTCGTCGAATCGATCTGCAGATTATCATCGGGCCTATTGCCCTCATGCGTGCGCATCACCGGCGTGAAAGCGCCAAGCTCGTACCAGCGGTGCATCAGTTCTTCGGTACGGATATTGCCATGCAGGCTGGTATAGCCGCCGACATCGCTATGGCTATAGGCGTTGCCAACGAGCCCTGCGGACAACGCGGCGGTGATGACAGTTCCGATGCCGTCGTGGCGCGAGAAATCGACCGATTGGTCGCCTGCCCATAGCAAAGGGCAATATTGCTGCACGCCGGTAAACCCTGCCCGCATGAAGAACAAAGCATCCCCCGTCCGCCCGCGCGAGGCCACCGCGTCGGCATTGACCTTGGACCAATGCACCGGCCAGCGGTTATGCTCCTCCATCGGGTCGCCATTGTGCAACCGCAAATCGACCGGAAGATATTCGCCGAAATCGGCCATCCATCCGTCGAGGCCGAAGTCGAGCATCTGCTTGCCGATAATTTCCTCGGAAAACCAAGCGGCAGCATTAGGGTTGGTGAAGTCCACAACACCTGCGTCAAACTCGCCGAAATCGACAGCATAAGGCTCGTCGCCATCGAGCTTCTGCGCCAGATAACCGAGCCGCGCCGCTTCGGCATATTGTGGGCCGTCGACCGCGACATAGGGATTCACATACCCAAGAAAACGGATCCCGCGTTCTTTCAATTCCGTAATCCGCGCCGGCAGATCGGGATAACGCTCCGCATTCCATTGCCAGTCCCAAAACAGCCTTCGTCCAAAACTGGTCTGGCGAATGCCCACCCAATCTTCGCACCATAGGCCCGAAACCGCAGCCCCGGCTGCGATGATCTTTTCAAGCCGCGCGAAACTGTTCGCGCCATCCTTCAAGCCAATGATTGCCCCGCCAATCGCCCAATCGGGCAAAGGCGGCTGTTTGCCCATCTTCGAGGATATTTGGCCGACCACAGCAGGGATGTTATCTGCTTTGGTCAGCTTGAAATGGACGTCCCCTTGCCATGCACTTACCCGGTGCCGCGAGGGATTGGAAAAATCGAGTACACAATAATGCGCGGTTTCGACATCAACGGCATAACCGCGTGACGAAAGGAATGTCGGCTGCGGATAATTGGTTGTCCAATAATCGCCGCCCGCGCCGGAGCCGTCAGCATTTACCTTGTCGGTCAGTGCCGAGCCCGGTTCACGTCCAACCCCCGGTTCGCTGGTCCAAATCGGAAAAGCGCGTCGGTTCAGCGCGAGATAGCTCATCTGTTCTCCGCCGCCCCAAATCACTTCGTCAGCTTCCGCGATAAAGTCGACGGTCAACCGATCATACTCGTCACCTTCCGGGCATCGGTCTGCGCTTAGCCAGCACGCCTGCTCGTTTACGAGAAGTTTCAGCAGCGGAAGACCGGACGGCTCGTCGGACAAAAATAGCTCACCATAACCATTTTCAGGTTCGACCCATTTGACAATGTGGCGCAACAGCCGCTCATCGCTCGGCACATCCTCATGCTTGAAATTGCCGCGCACCATGTTCACCGTCGGATTGCCCTTAGCAATCCGGAACGCAGGTGCATCGACACGGTGACGCAGGATGACCCGGTCGCCAAGCAGCAGGTCGAACCCGTCATCCTTTGCTTCGAACCTTGCGGTCACGGCCATCCTCTTCGACTGTTTCGTCGTTATTGCTCACGACTATGGCATGATTGCCACAGTCCGCGCCTAATTGTTGTCGCTATATGACACCGCTAGACATATCAAGTCAGATTGGTTACATCAACGACGATTAAGCCGACCCGCAATTGTATCTGGCACTAGAAACCCAGCGAAATTGCCTAAAACGGGCGGCAAATATGGGAGGCACAGGATGCACATTTCACCAGTTAAAACCCCGAATCTTTTCCGCGCAGCATTGCTCGGCGGCAGCGCGATTGCGCTGGGCTTATCCGCGCCTGCTATGGCGCAGGATGCCGAGGCAACAGAAGACTCGTTCAGTAATGAGATTATCGTAACCGCGCAAAAGCGGTCGCAAAATATTCAAGACGTTCCTGTGGCCGTGTCGGTTATTTCGGGCGCGGCGCTTGAACAGCAGGGCGGCGTTAATATCGAGAATGCCCAATATCTCGTCCCCAGTCTGAACTTCCGCAAATCGGGTTCTGCGCTCAATCAGTCGCTTTACCTGCGCGGAGTCGGGACCACGACATTCTCCATCGGCGGTGAGCCTTCGGTTGGCACTGTGCTCGACGGCGTCGTGCTTGCCCGTTCGGGTGAAGCGTTCAGCGACCTCGTCGATATCGAGCGGATCGAAGTCTTGCGCGGACCGCAGGGCACATTGTTCGGCAAAAACGCCAGCGCCGGTGTCATCAATATCGTCAGCCGCCGCCCGAGCGACACCTTTGGCGCTTCGGTTGAAGGCGGCTTCTTCTTCGGCAATGGACAGGAGTATCGTGTTCGTGGAGGTGTCGATGCGCCGCTGTCCGAAAAGGTCGGCGCGCGTGTCACCGGTTTTTATTCGAAATGGGACGGCAATATCCGCAACGAAACGCTGGGCCGCCGTGTCAACGGTTACGAGCGTTACGGTTTTCGTGGAATTGTTGAGGCGAAGCCAAATGATAATGTCACGCTGACGCTGATTGGTGACTGGCGCAAATCGAACGATGATTGCTGCGCCGAAGTGATCGGATCGCCTGCGCGCAATGTCGATAACTCAACCTTTGCAACCTTCACCAGCCGTGCCGCGACCGCATTGCCGCCGCTGCTTGGCGACAAGAGCCGCCGCATCCGCCAGAATTTGCTGACCCAGTCGCTGGAAAAGGCATGGGGTGTATCTTTCCAGGCCGACATCGAATCCGATGACGGCCCGACGGTCACGTCAATTACCGCCTACCGGAAATATGACAGCAACGAAGTGCGCGACGGTGATTTTCTGTCAACGCCCTATGTCGGGATTGCGCAGAGCCACGATTTCGGTCCGCAGACCGGCGATACCTTTACGCAGGAATTGCGGCTTACGTCGCCAACAGGTCAGTTCCTAGAATATGTCGCCGGGCTTTATTATTACAACGCCTCGCAGGAGCGCACGTTCACGCGCGCCAATATCGCCTGCTCAGCCTCCACGTTGCCTGTACAAGGCGTTTTGACCCCATGCTCGACAGCACCAGGCGCATCGACGATCACTTTCCCGCTTGGCACTTCAAATTTCGGCACCACATTTAAAAATATGGCTGCCTTTGGTCAGGCGACCTTCAACTTTAGCGACAATTTCCGCGCGATTGCCGGACTGCGCTATACGCATGACCAGCTAAATGGATTCCAAATCCGTACAACGCCGGTCCCGGGTGCATCGAACCCCGTTTTCGACCAAGGCGTATATAATGAATATATTCGCCAACTTAGCTTGGGTGCGACGCCTGCTGCAGCGCAGACTGCTGCGGTCCTGCTATCGAACGGTCAGCCGTTCCGGCAGAAGGTAACAAACAATAACCTCTCCGGAAAAGTGGGTCTGCAGTATGACGTCTCCGAGGACGTTATGGCATATGCAAGCTATTCGCGTGGGTATAAGGGGCCGGGTCTTAACATCTTCTTCAATTTGAACTCTAACGGTACGCCACCGCTCGCCGATGAAACCGGTGATAGCTATGAAGGCGGGTTGAAGACCACGATGCTTGACGGCGCGTTGACGCTGAATTTTGCAGGTTTTTATGCCAAGTACAAAAACTTCCAAGCGAACAATCCCGATTTCGTGCTTGGCCAGCGGATAACCCGTTTCACCAATGCGGGCACCGTATCGACACGCGGTTTCGAGGCTGATCTGTTGTATCGTCCATCGGACGATTTCACGCTATCGGGCGGCGTTGCCTATACCGATGCCAAGGTAGATGCGTTTCGCTTGCCGCCTGGTGCACCGATCACCGACCAGATCCCGAGTGGCACGGTTTTACCATTCTCGCCGAAATGGAAAACCTCGCTTGGTGCCAACTACACCATTCGCACCGGCGGCTTTGCCGACATCGAATTGGGCGCACAAGGGTCGTACCAGACGAAACAGTTGTCGTTGTTAGTGGCTAGCCCGCTCATCCGGCAAAACGGGACTATCAAGTCTTACGGCCTGCTTGACCTATCGATTGCGCTGGTCGGGGCGGATGACAAGTTTCGCATCTCGTTCCTCGCGAAGAACGTTTTGGATACAAGCTTTGCTGCATCGATTGTTGACGGCGGGCCGTTGTCTGCAGGCAATGCGGGCAGCTCGAGCTATCGCTACATCATTCCGCGTGAAGCAGATCGCTATTTCGGCATCAACGCAAAGATCAATTTCGGCGGCTAATCATCAACACGCCTTTCCGGCGTCGCAGAAGGGCTGGAATCCGCAAGGGTTCCGGCCCTTTTCTTTATCGATTTTGGGGGAGTAAGCCAGGACGGGCGGCGCGAGACCAGTAGCAAACCGCCCGTCCTTGCTTGGGTGGGTGTGTTGAACACAGATATATATGCACCCGATGTGCCAGTTTGGCGGCCTATATACATTTCAACGACTTACATGGTTACGTCCGCATTAACCTCCTTTCCCCTTGTAAAGAAGTTCGACAAAATACCGATAGAAGCGCACAAACGACGTTTACATCTGTAATCGAATCGATTACGTCTGTAGTCGGAGATTTGATATATGGCACTTGAACGCATCAGCGACGCAGAGCTGACCATCATGGAGATATTGTGGGAGCAGGCACCCCTGACCGCAACGGATGTCGCCGAGCGGATTCCTGCTGACCGCGACTGGTCGCTACCGACGGTAAAGACCTTGCTTTCGCGCTTGCTCGCCAAGGCTGCAGTCGAACACAAAGCCGATGGCCGCCGCTTCCTGTATACGCCGCTGGTCGAGCGCGAGGATTATGTATCTCATGAATCCAAACGGCTGGTCGACCGGCTGTTCGGGGGCAAATTCATGCCGCTGGTCGCGCATCTCGCAGAGCAGGAAAAGCTGAGCGATGCGGACATTGGCGAGATCGAGAAATTGCTGAGGGAGATGAAATCATGAGTAGCGCGATCATGGAGACATGGCTGTTCGACAGCCTGCTGGTCACGACATTGCTGATGGCCGCGATATTGATATTACGGCGGCCGGTTGCAAAAATGTTTGGCGCAGGCGTTGCTTATGCTTTGTGGTTGATTCCTGCAGCTCGTTTGCTGATGCCCAGCCTTGAAGGCGATGCGGCTCCGGCAGGCGAAGGCGGGCTGGCTGTGCAAGACGCGGTGTTTGACGCGTTTATGGCGGGCGTTACCTCGCCTGGTCCAGTTGTCACAACGGCAAATCAAGTCGCTATTCTTCCCGGCATCGATTATGCGGCACTCGGCATTACCTTCTGGCTCGGCGGCGCTGCCTTGTTTTTCATCATACAGATGATCCGCTATGCCTCGATGCGTGACGACCTGCTGTCCGAAGCAACCGAAATTGCCAATATCGACGGCGTCAGCATCGTCGCCTCCGATCAGGTCGCAGGCCCGCTCGCTTTCGGTCTGTTCAAACGCTACATCGCGGTGCCGCAGGACTTTACCAAGGCCTATTCGCCCGCAGAACGCGAGCTCGCGATTGCACATGAAATGGCGCACCATAAGTCGGGCGACCTGTTCGCCAATCTGGTCGCCTTCATCATTCTGTGCCTGCAGTGGTTCAACCCGGTTGCATGGATGAGCTGGAACGCTTTCCGCTTCGATCAGGAAGCCGCGTGCGACGCTCGGGTACTGGCAGGTAAAGGCGCCGAGGAACGCGCGATTTACGGGCAGGCGCTGGCGCGCGCTGCCTTCGACGGTGTGCCGACCTTTGCCACCGCCTTGAATACGCCCAAAACGATAATCGAGAGATTGAGGAGACTCACCATGAAAGACGCCAGCACGAAACGGCGCTTGTTCGGAAAACTGGGCATATTGACCGCAGCGGCGCTCATCCTGCCTTTGACCGCAACGGTCGTCCCAGCCGTAGTCGCGCACGATGAAACCGCCACCGATGGCAAAGCCGAAACCGTGAAGCACAATGTCCGGATCATCAAGCTGAACCGTGATGGCAAAACCGTCGATATCGTCGGCCATGACGGTAACGGCAAAGAGGTTACGAAGGTCGAGCGCGACGGCAAGGTCTTCATTTTCCGCACCGACAAGAAACTGTCGCAAGACCAAGTAGAAAAGATGGTGGACGACGCTCAGACCTCTAGCGAAGAGGCCGATGAAGCCATGGTCTTGGCCGATGAAGCACGCATGGAGGCGGAGGCCGCGCGCGGCGAAGCCGAAATGGTACGCGGCGAGGCCGACGCGGCACGGGCTGAGGCCGCTGCGATGCGCGGCCATGCAGAAGCAATGCGCGTTCACGCTGTCGCTATGGCTGCCAATTATATTCCCGAGATCGACATTCGCGAAATCACCAAGAACTGCAAAGATGGCCAGCCAGTGACCACCAATGTCGAAGGTTTCGACGGAACCAACAAATCGCGCATCCGCCTTGTCATGTGCGGCAAGGGGCAGGCGCGGATTGCCCGGGTCGAAGCGATCAAGGGCCTGCGCGAGGCACGCCGTGACATCGCTTCGGAAACAGAAATGCCCAAAGCTGTCCGTAAAGATGTGATCGAAAAGCTCGAAAAAGAGATCCGCAAGCTCGAAGCGCAAACGGACGGATCGAATTAACAGGGACCCTTAAACAGAACCCCAGCTCCCCTTTTCGGTTCTGAAGGGGCGGTTTTCACGGGCCGCCCCTTTTTCTTTGCCCGCCAATGCGCCATAGCCATGCTATGAGCAATTGGCCCGACACTATCTGCGCAGGCGAGACCGAGAGCCACGAGCCGTTAGTTCGGCGCGTGCTGGCACCAAATCCATCGCCCTACACCTATACCGGTACACAAACATGGCTGGTGGGCGCTGGTGAAGATGTCGCGGTTATTGATCCCGGCCCTACCGGCAGCGGCAAGAGCGTCGGTGACCCTGCCGACATAAATGGCGAAGGTCATGTCGACGCGATTCTGCGCGCGATTGGCGGGGCCAAGGTTACCGCGATTATCTGCACCCACACTCACCGCGACCATTCGCCTGCCGCTGCACCATTGAAGGCCGCGACTGGCGCGCCGATTATCGGTTGCGCGCCATTGGTGCTTAAAGACGACGGCCCGCGCGCTGACAGCGCGTTCGACCCCGATTACGCACCTGACCGCATTTTGGCTGACGGCGAACGAATTTCCGGCGATGGCTGGACCATCGAAGCGGTCGCCACCCCCGGCCACACTTCGAACCATTTGTGCTATTCGCTTGTCGAGACCAAAGCCCTGTTCACCGGCGACCATGTGATGAAATGGTCGACCAGCGTGGTCAGCCCGCCCGACGGCGACATGAGCGCCTATATGGCGAGCTTGCAGAAACTCTATGATCGCGACGACCGCATCTATTATCCCGCGCACGGACCCGCTGTCGAAAACCCGCGTCAGCTGGTGCGCGGTATGATTGGTCACCGTCGCCAACGCGAACGGCAGATATTGAAACTGCTTGAGGCTGGCGAAGGTCATATCCCGTCTATGGTTGCAGCGATGTACAAGGGCCTCGACCCGCGCCTCACAGGAGCAGCGGGCCGGTCGGTGCTCGCGCATTTGGTGGATCTTCAAAACCAGGGCCGGGCAGCATCCCGCGACAATGGATGGCATTTGACTGCCGAAGCTTGAAGCCCGCCGCAGGGAGTGATAGGCACAATGTTGGTCGCGACGCCTCATGACGGGGAGGAAAAGTCATGGCCACATTACCTTCGGCGCCACCGCAATCAGCCGCTGCCGACAATTTTTTCCGAAATTTGGCCATATTGATGGCGCTCGTTATCGTCGCAGGTTTTTCGATGCAATTTCTTGCCGGGCGATCAAGCTTTGCGGCGAGGACATTGGTGCATTTGCACGCACTGGCCTTCATGGGCTGGGTCGGATTGTTTGTCACGCAAGCGTGGTTGGCAACGCACGGCCCGATTGCGTTGCACCGGCGGTTGGGCTGGATTGGCGCGGTCTGGATTGTCGTGCTGCTCGTGCTCGGCAGCTGGATCAGCATCGACGTGACCCAGCGCGGTATCGCGCCGTTTTTCTTTCAGCCGCAAAATTTCCTGATCGCCAATCCTTTGTCTGCGATTGTCTTCGCAGCGCTCGCATGGTCCGCGATCCGCCTGCGCCGTCAAACGGACTGGCATATGCGGCTCCATATCTGCGCGATGACCGCGATTATCGGCCCCGGCTTTGGTCGGTTGCTGCCGATGCCGTTGCTTATCCCTTATGCCTTTGAGCTTGCGGGGCTTGCAGGGCTTGTCTTCCCGATCGCGGGCATGGTCCGCGACTATCGCAAATTTGGCCGCGTGCATCCGGCTTGGTGGTGGGGCGTCGCAGCATTTCTCTCGGTCATTCCACTTTCCCACATCATCGCCAACTCGGCGCTGGGTGATGCAATCTATGCTGCAGTCACTGCGGGCCACCCCGGCGCGCAAGTGGCCGGCCTCGAATTCCCGCCGCCGCCAATGCCGGAATAGTCATCGCGGCATTTGCTGAAAGCCGTTTCATGCCTATGTAAGCGGGATGACAACAAATCCCGTTCGCAATTGGTCGATCCGCCTTGCCGCGATCGCAGTG
Organism: Sphingomonadales bacterium Ga0077559; assembly: GCA_001464315.1. Lineage (GTDB taxonomy): Bacteria > Pseudomonadota > Alphaproteobacteria > Sphingomonadales > Sphingomonadaceae > Sphingorhabdus_B. The sequence goes on from LNFK01000073.1 coordinate 22,554, forward strand.
CCGATAATATTCATCCTGATGATCTGGTGGGCGGTCGATGGCATCCGCTCATGGCGCGAGGGACCATCACCCGAAACCATCGCAAGCGCGAGCCTGACCGGAATCCGGGAACAAAACCGGCTTTCTGCCTTTGCCGCCAATTATGCTGCGGTGGTCACCAGCGAACAGCAACGTTTTGGCCTAAGCGCAAAAAAGACGCTGATCATGCAAGGGCTGGTGCGGTACGAAGTCGATATGGCCAAGTTGACCGAGGATGATGTCCGCTGGGATGCTTCGACCAGCACGCTGCGCGTCAAAATCCCGGCAATCGAAACCGCACCGCCGCAAATCGACCTGAATTCGATCCAGGAATATGGCGAGAACGGCCTGCTCCGAGCGTTCACCAATGTCGATGACAGGCTCGACGATGCCAACCGTGCGAAGGGGCAGGCGGAACTGGTCCGGCAAGCCAACGGTCCGGTGCCGATGAAGCTCGCTCGCGACGCTTTCAAACGCGCGATTGCACATAATTTTCAGGTTCCGTTGCGTGCGGTAGGGCTCGACGCCAAGGTTGAAACCTATTTCGCCGATGAATTGGGCGGCAATGTCACAACGCGATGGGATGAATCGACGCCGCTGAATGAGATTGTGAAATAAGGGATTTGCACGCAGAGGCGCAGAGAGCGCAGAGGAGAAAAATTACACTCTTCGGCCTCTGCGTCTCTGCGTGAACCAGTTAAATGATCGCAGACAAGCGTGCCGGCCTGCGTTAATACTCGCAACGAACTGTATTGATGGAATCTTGATATGAACGCTCCCATACGTGAAAATTTAGCTGGCCTCGACCTGCTCGCCGAAATCAACCGGCTGAAGAAAGAGCGCAATGCAGTCATCCTTGCGCATTATTACCAGAAGCCGGAAATTCAGGACCTCGCTGATTTCGTGGGCGATAGCCTCGAGCTCAGCAAGCGCGCGGCGGAAACCGATGCTGATGTCATCGCATTTTGCGGGGTCAAGTTCATGGCCGAAACCGCGAAAATATTGTCTCCGCAAAAGACGGTGATTCTGCCCGATATGGCCGCCGGTTGCAGCCTTGAAGATTCATGTCCTCCTGGCAAATTCAAGGCATTCCGCGAGGCGCATCCTGACCATATCGCGCTGACTTACATCAACTGCTCGGCAGAAGTGAAGGCACTCAGCGACATCATCGTCACCAGCAGCAGCGCCGAGACGATCCTGAGCCAAATCCCCCCCGAACAGAAAATCATCTTCGGTCCAGACCGCCATCTAGGCGGCTATTTGTCGCGCAAATTCAATCGCGAAATGCTGTTATGGCCGGGTGTTTGCATTGTCCATGAGGCGTTTTCGGAAACCGAATTGCTCAAGTTAAAGGCGCAACATCCGGGCGTGCCTGTCGCCGCCCACCCTGAATGCCCACCGCACATTATTGACCATGCCGACTATGTCGGGTCAACCAGCGGCATATTGCAATTCGCGAAAACTTTGGAGGGCGACACCCTGATCGTCGCCACCGAACCGCATATCATCCACCAGATGGAAAAGGCCGAGCCGACCAAGACTTTCATCGGTGCGCCCGGAGCCGACGGCAACTGCGCGTGCAACATCTGCCCCTATATGGCGCTCAACACGATGGAGAAGCTCTATCTCGCGCTGCGCGACTTGACCCCGCAGATTGAGATGGACGAGGGCGTGCGGGTCGCCGCAAAGAAGAGCCTCGACCGCATGCTCGAGATGGCGAGCGGTACAGTTGGCAAGGGTGATTTGGGGCGGGCTTAGTTTGGCCTTCGCGGGTCGCAGTCTAAATCTGCTACCTCGTAAACTGCTGTCGGAATCGACACCGAATTCATTTCGGTGTTGCGGACGTCAGTGCGGCCCGTAAGAGCAACCTGCAATTGACGATGATAACTCAACGCCAAAAATGCCGCCGCCGCTGCGGTGAAATAGCCGATCCAAGTCAGCATCCATCGCACATTTAGGGCGCGTCGCTGTGCAAGCTCACCTGAGGCGGCAAGGTCATAGGCTTCGCGCGTCAGTAAAAGGACGATCGCGCCCGGTATAGCTACATTCAACATCGCAAAAATCTGCGCGCCCGGGCCTTAATCGGATAACCGGTCAGCCGCGCGGGTCGCTAGCCAAAGAAGGAATGCGCCAATTGTCACCGATATGGCCCGTTTAGCGTCGACGAACGTGTTAAGCTCGAAGGGGCTGAGAACGGCACGCATCGATATCGCTGCGTAAGTGACAAACGCGAAAGCGACCGCGAACCATAATACCGGTATATATGCGCTTGGCGCGGCGTCGTGCGAAAGGCGGGATGCGGTCATGTCTGTCATGGCGGTCCAACCCGCCCTCCTAAATTTGGTTCCCAATCGCTATCAGCCTGCGGTGGGCGGTGAACATGTTTTCGATAAACGGCGTCGCAATTTCTGCCGTGCAATTGTCATGCAAACGATTTACGCTTCGCTTAAATCGGAGTCGCGTTAAGTCGTTGACATCCCTTTACATCCTTGGCTGCGGCATTGCTGCTATGGCCCTGACTGTCATGCTGCGGTGCATCACCGCGTTGTGGGAAGGTGTCCCGGAGTGCGGGCGCTTGTAAAGTGGAGGATTGTTTATGGCCGAAGATTGGTTGGCGGATGTCCGCAAATATGCCGCACATGCGGATGAGGCGGTGGTTGCCGCAATTGTCAAATATTGCGGGATATCGCTTCGAGATCGCGACAGTTCGCTGGTCGCTATGTCCGACAAAAAAGAACGCACGCTTGTTCGAGAAAATTATCTGAAGAAAAAACTAGGCCTGACAAATCCCGACGCTGATTTGGACGAAGCTGTGGTTGCGGTGGGCCAAATGATGAAGGCGGACCGGACTAAAAACCGTGTGACGGTCTATTATCTGCTCGCGCAGCATTTCGGCTCACTTGGCATATTCGGCGGAGCAAACAGCGGTGGGGTCGCTGGCGCTGCGATGGCGGGCAGCGCGGTGGGGCTAGCGGCCATGTCACCAACCGCTGCTAACGCGTCGTCAAGTGGCGGCGCTGCTCCTCAATCGCATGGCGGTGGAGGAAAAGACCGCGACGACTTCAACTTGATTGGGTGGGGCTGCGCTGCTGTTGCGGTGGTGTTTGGCGCCGTCATATTGGCGGCATTGCTTGCATGGTATGCGAACCGCCCTGCGGGTCCGCCTGCACCGGCCGCTGCTCCGGCTGTTGTCGCCATGGCCCCCGCTGCGCCCGTGGTGGCTGCGGAAGTGATCCCCGAAGGTTCCGGTGTGACTTCGGCAGAACGCGACGGCAAACCGATGCTGACGGTCTATTTTGACACCGCAAAGTCGGATGTTACCGAGGATCTTGCGGCTGCCGCTGCCAAAGTGAAGGAATATGTCGCCAGTAATTCAGGGGCAAAGCTGGCGGTTTCGGGCTTTAACGACCCGACCGGCAATGCCGCCGCCAATGCCGAACTTTCGAAGAAGCGCGCACAGGCCGTTGGAAAGGCGCTCGAAGCGACAGGAATTCCGGCAACGGCAATCGAGCTGCTGAAGCCAGCCGAAACCACCGACACATCGGGCGATAACACCAACGCCCGCCGCGTTGAGGTGGTGGTCCAGTAGATGGCTGCGCGGGCGGCGTGGGGATTCGGATTAGCTGCAGCGATGATCAAACTGCCTCCGTTCCCGAATTTCCTCACCCTCTATGATAAGGCCAAAGCGGGGGACCGAACCCCCTATCGACGTAGGCTGACCTTTGTCGCCTTTGTCAAAATTTCTGGACAGTTTTCATGACGTTCGAACTGCCGGGCTTTGATTCGCAAGCTTTCGTCGTTGCCACTTTGGCTGAAGATTTGGGACCGACCGGGCGCGACGTGACGTCCGAAAGCGTGATCCCCGCCGATATGCGATTTGCGGGCGTAATGGATAGCCGCGACCCTATCGTCGTTGCGGGCCTGCCGTTGGCTGCGGCATTTTTCCGCCATCTCGACCCTGAAATGGAAATCGACATTCTGATTGCGGAAGGCGAGCCAGTTCCTGGCGGAACCGACCTGATGCGGCTTCGCGGCAATGCCCGTGCGATGCTGACGGCGGAGCGGTCGGCGCTGAACACGGCGCAGCATTTGTCGGGTATCGCAACGATGACGCGCAAATATGTCGATGCGATTGCCGGGACCGGTTGCATCTTACTCGACACGCGCAAAACCATACCCGGCCTGCGTGTGCTTGAAAAATATGCGACACGGATGGGCGGCGCGACCAATCACCGCATGGGCTTGTGGGACGCAGCGATGATCAAGGACAATCATGTCGCGGTTGCGGGCGATGTCGCCGAAGCGGTTCGGCGGGCGAAAGCTGCGGGCGTCGAGCGCATTATACTCGAAGTTGACAGCATAGCTCAGATCGAGCCGGGGTTGGCGGCTGGCGCAACGCATCTATTGCTCGATAACATGGATGTGGCGGAATTGACCGAGGCGGTTACCTTGGTTGCAGGCCGCGTGCCGACCGAGGCATCGGGGGGTGTTACGCTCGAAACCATCCGTGCCAAGGCAGAAACTGGCGTCACCTACATATCAGTCGGGCGGCTAACCCAAAGCGCGCCTGCAGCCGATATAGGTTTGGACTTTGCACAAGCTTAGCGCGCTTCTTACGATGTTATTGCTGGGTGCGTCGACGCATCAGGCCGCGTCCGCGCAAGCGTGGCAATGCCGCGCGCCAAAGTTTCTACCGCGTCCAGCGCTTGAGTTGCCCGAACCGGGGCAGGTCCGCAGGACGGCGGTTGATGGCTATATATTGGCGCTCAGCTGGAGCCGCGAATATTGTCGTGGTCGGGAACGCGACCCGGCGATGCGCTATCAATGCTCCGGCGACATTGGTGACTTTGGCTTCGTGCTGCACGGCCTGTGGCCCGAAGCCAAAGGACCCGCCTATCCGCAATATTGCCGCAGCGTCGGCATGTTGTCGCGTAAAGTGGTGGCTGACAATATCTGCCTGAGCCCGTCGCCGCAGCTTATTCAGCATCAATGGGCGAAGCATGGCACCTGCATGACAAAAACGCCCGAAGCTTATTTTGGAGCGGCGCGGTTGTTGTTCGGGGCGATCGAGTTTCCCGACATGGACCGGCTTTCGAGGCAAGTCGAGCGCGGTACTCCGTTGACCGCCGCAGAACTGGCGAATGCTTTTGCCGATCTGAACGACGGGCTTCCTCCCAATTCAGTGAAGGTGAAAACCAATGCGAAGGGCTGGTTGCAGGAAATCAGGATATGTCTTGGCAAAGATATGAAGCCGCGCCGCTGTGCTGGTTATGTACGAGGCGTGCCAGACAAGGCGGTGGTAAAGGTCTGGCGCGGGCTTCAGCCCTCGATCACCCGCGTTCCGGGATGATGCTTGTCGAGATGCTTCTTGATAATCCGCAGATTCTTGCTGTTCGACCGGAAAACGAGGTCAAAGGCGTCGCCGACCAGCGGAATCGCGCCAAGCGCGGTATCAACACCGACATTGGCCGTCATGCGGATCAATTGCCATTTCGACATGCCCAGATTGCGTGCTTCCCAGACCATATAAGCGCCCATGGCGGCGGTCACGACGTCGCCCAGTACGGGCACCAGTCCGATTACCGAGTCCAACCCGAACGGTATTTTCGTGCCTGGAATGACAAACGAGCGCTCGAGCAATTTCTCCATTGCCTCGACGCGGGCACGCACCGAATGCGGGTCGCTGCCCATTCCGGGCAAATCCTTCGCCATCTGGCTAAACTGTTCCTGCGAAATCGGCATGGCTACGCTCCTTGATCTTCTATGTCGTATCGCGCCCCAGATATTGCAACAGGTGCCAGCCGCGGCCATTTGCAAAATGTCCTAACAAACCGGGGCGCGCCACCGACCACCGCAGCGGGTTGGCGATGGGAATGAAATTGCGCATTTCCTGCAATTCCGCCTCGGCTTGGGTCAGCAACTGAGCGCGGGCGTCGATATTACCCGCCATCCGCGCTTCTCCCACTAGCCGGTCGGCATCGAGGCTGCAGATTGTGGTGACGGTGCACGACAATTGATCGAGATACCAGGACGGGCTCGATTGGTCGGCGGTGCGGTCGATTAGGCGCAGATCATGTTGCTTGTCACCAGTAACGCGCTCCACATCCAGCCCGATCGCGGCCATGTCGGCCCGCAGCCGCGCGAAAAATATCCGCCCGCCATAGCCACGCGGCAAGGCAACCCGCAACGGGCGGACCTCGCCATTGGCCGACTCCCACCTTGTAATCGTCGCGCGTGCCATCTCTTTGCGACCATCGATTTGCTGCGCGGTCCATTCCGGTCGCGGCATCGGCAACCGGTTAGGCAAGGTCTCGGGAACCAGCGTCAACGCCTCACGCCAAGCGACAATGTCGAACGCCGTCAGCAACTTCGGTCGGTCAATCGCCATTGCGATGGCTTCGCGATTCTGTCGATCCGACAGAAATGGCCCAGATCCGGTGAACAACAATCCGAACAGGCCAGGGACGGGATCGAAATGGATGTCACCTGCGTTAATCGCCGCTGCGTCGAGAAGGACATAGTCCTCGAACCGGCCGCCCTCGACGAAATCACTTTGCCCCTCGGCATATTTGGCAAGCGCAAGTGACGCGCTGCTTCGGCGCACGGTCACCGTTTCGGGTAGCAGCACCGGTTCGCCCGTTTCGTCGAGGCCCTTCATCTGCAACTGCATCGCATCGCCCAATCTCTTGGCCTGCATCGGTCCTGATCCAAAGCCTTTGCGCGCTAGGCCGAATTCAGGTTGCGCGAGCATTTCGAGCAAATATGGCATCGGAGCCCGCAATCGCACTTCGACGACTTTACCTGTCATCGGAACGACGCGGTCGATGACGGCTAGCTCAGCATTAAACCGGCCTTTACGCATTTCGCGGATGCGTGCAAACAGCAGGCTGGCAATCTCGTCTGATGTAACTTCGCGCCCGTCGTTCCAGCGGATCTTGTTCAACCGGAAGATATAGCTCATCCCGTCGTCAGTGACGATCCAGCGGTTGGCGATGCCCGGCGCGACACGGCCCTTGGCATCGAACGTGACCAGCCCTTGCGCGGTTGCCGCGCGCAGATAGGCCGACGCCAGCGGCAAAGGGTTCGCCGAAATATTGAATGGCCGGGGCCGATCTTCGATGACATCGACCCGCACCCGTTCATTGTCGACGCCCCGCGCACAGCCGCCGAGCACAAGCGCCACCGACAGCATCAGGATATACAGGCGGATCATATGTCCATCATAAAGCGAATGGCATTGTGCACAATCAATCTGTCAGCCGTCCGAGCAGTCAAATAGCAGAATTTCATTGGGCGATGATGGCAGTACCTCTCGCACCGCCTTGTTCATATTATCGATTTTCGAAAGCATTTCGGGTGCCGCCGAACAGCTCGTAACCTCATAACGTTTGCGCGCGGTGCGGGCCTTTTCCATCGCATCGAGGCCGAGCAGATAACGCTCTATCCGATAGCTGTTGCTGGCGGGCGTGTAGCTGACAACCGAAACTTGGGCGTCGCTGTTGGGGACGAAGCTCCGCGTCCAGGTCCCGGCATTATCTAGATATTGAGTGCGCCCGTTGATGCAGCCGTTTTTGGTCCAGTCAAACAACACATCGGCCGTGTCGGATACCGTGACGCGGCTGCGCCCGGGCTGGATCACGCAGCGACGTTTGCCGGTGACGGCAACGGCGGCAGGTTTTTCGATGCCTTTGCCCTTGTCGATTTCTTCAGTCATCGCAGCGCGTACCCGCTCGTCAACCTCATCGAACGATGGCCGTGCGATGAAAATTACGACTGCTGATACTAGCATCACGCTGCCGGCGCCCGCCGCGATCTTGAACCGATCTTTCCGCCCGCGTTCTTGAAACTGCCACGCTGCGCCGCCCGCGACCGCGCCCAAGATCAGCAAAAGTCCAGCAAAAGCGATATGATTTTCGCGTTCGCCAATCACTGCGTGCTCAGCATCACTGCGGATTTTGCCTTCGCGGCTTTGGCGCAATTCGGCAGCGATACGCGCTTCGGCTTCGACCTTGGAACGCGCAGCCGCCTCGCGTTCGGCTTCGGCGCGTGTCAGTTCGGCGACAGAACGGCATTCGCCGGTTGCGCCGCCGATGCTGACACCTTGACCCTGAAGGAAAGTCACGAGTTCGCGTACCGATATCGCAAAGTAGAATTCCGCCCCGCCGCCGTCGGCAACAGCGCCGAAACTGTTGATGCCGATGACCCGGCCGCAGGCATCGACCAATGGCCCGCCGCTATTGCCTGGCGCGATTGGTGCGGTGTGGAGGAGCGATTCAACCGATTTGGAGCTTCGCCCTGCCGAAATACTACCGCGCGTCTTGACTGGCGGCGAAGGGCGAAGCACGTCCTCCTCGCTTTGTTCGAGCGCGATATCGACATTTGCTGGGTAGCCGATGGCGAATACATCAATGCCATCACCGACAACGCCTGAAAAGAAACTGCCAGGAATCAGCCGTCCGCTTTCGGTTAGCTGCAACAGCGCAAGGTCCTTGGCGCCTGATGCGGCTACCAGCCGCGCGCTATAGGTTTTGCTGCCCTCTGCAGGGATGACGGTGAAGGTCACGCTTTCATCGAACTGTGCGGGCTCTGCTACATGCGCGTTGGTCACGACTTTGTCGCCCGCGACTGCCACGCCTGAACCATGCCCGATCAGCGTGCGCTGGCCATCGGCAGAACTGAACACCGCGATCCGCACAACGCTGCGCGTCGCCGCCGCGATATCGGCCGCATCGCCGCGTGATTGCGATATCAGCAGCGGAGAGAGAAGAAGCAATAATGCCAGAAAATATCGCATGGCGGCCTTCGACCATAAAAGGCGAAAGCAATCAACCGGGCATCATCGTGGCGGCGGATTTTCCCTCGGGGCGGGTTGGACTTCAAGGCCGTCGCGACCCAGATTGACTTCGAGCGGGACGCCGCCAACCTCAGTATTGACCGTTACCCCATCCTGCGCTTCGTTAATGCGGACATCGGTGTTGCCGATATCGACTGGCATGTCGGGAATGTCTGTTAGATCGAGCGGTTCTACAGGGCCTTCGGGGTCGGGCTTGCGCGCGGGCTTTGGCGCTGCGCGCGGTGCGGCGCCGCTGACGGCCTGAGACATGAAATCGCGCCAGATGCGTGCCGGCAGACCGCCACCGTTGATCCCGCGCAGCGGCGTATTGTCGTCATTGCCGATCCATACGCCGACTACGAGGTCGCCGGCAAAGCCAACGAACAACGCGTCGCGATTGTCCTGGCTGGTGCCAGTCTTGCCAAAGGCGGGTATGTTGAGCCGCGCCGCGCTACCGGTGCCTTCGGTGACGGTTGCGCCCAGCAGGTCGAGCAACATGCTGTGCGTCCGCCCGCTAAAACTGCGTGGGCCTGCAAACAGCCATTCGATCCAGCCTTGCTCCTCCTGTTTTACCGCATGCGGTTCAACAGGCCAGGCATTGGCTGACACGCCCGCATAAGCCGCAGTCAGTTCGATCAACGTCACCCCCGAACTGCCGAGCGCCAGGCTAGGATCAAGCGTCAACTTGCTGTCAACGCCAAGATCCTTTGCCGCCTTGGCCACCGCTTCGCCGCCGACTTGCTGATACAGCCGCACCGATGCGACGTTGCTCGACCGGGCGAACGCATCTTTCAGGCTGACGTCGCCGCGATAGCGGTCTCCTGAATTTTTGGGACGATACAGGCCCTCGTTGATCGGCGTGTCGGCGATAAAGGAATCCGGCGTCATCCCTGCTCGCAATGCCGCGAGATAAACGAAAAGTTTGAAAGTCGAACCCGGCTGGCGCTTGGCCTGTGTTGCTCGGTTGAAGGTCGAATCTTTGTAACTGCGGCCACCCACCATCGCGACAACTTCGCCATTGGGTCGCATCGCGACGAGCGCGACCTGAGCCTTGCCAAGGCCCGCGCTACCGGTCACCCGCCGCGCAATATTTTGCAACCGCGCATCAAGCGTTGTGGTGATCTTGACATCGGCATAGCCGCTTTCGGTAAGCAGACGCGCCTGCGGTATGGCCCAGTCGGCAAAATAGGTGCCGGTCGGGATGGTATCTCGCACCCGGACGTCAAGCCGGGCGACGGGCGTGGCTTTGGCTTGCGCTTCGGTTAGTACGCCGTTGGCGACCATCGCCTTCAATACCAGCTTCGCCCGCTTTGCCGCGCGTTCAGGGTTTTTGGTCGGTGCCAGCCGCGACGGGGCCTGAACCAGTCCTGCCAACATCGAAGCCTGCGACAACGTCAGCCGCTCTGGCTGGCGGTAAAAATAATGCAATGACGCCGCACGCAGGCCGTAAACATTATCGCCGAAATAGACGTTCGACAAATACCGTTCGAGAATTTCGTCCTTGGTCAGTCGCCCTTCAAGCCAGAATGCGATCAGCATCTCGCGGGCCTTGCGGGTCAGGCTACGCTCGGGCGTCAGGAAGGTGAATTTGGCGAGCTGCTGGGTGATCGTGCTGCCGCCTTGCGTAATACCGCTGCCCGTGGCGTTCGACCAGAAAGCCCGTGCGAGTCCGCGCGGGTCGATACCCCAATGCGAATAGAACCGCCGGTCCTCAATCGACAAAAAGGCCTGAACCACATGCGGCGGCAATTTGCCGATCACTACGGGCTCGTCAACGATCGCACCGTTGCGGGCAATCGGCGTGCCGTCTGATGCCAGCAGCGTGATGCGCGGCGGCGCGATCGGTTGCAGCGATTTCGATAATGGTGCGGTTACTGCCAGCCACGCGAGCAGCACGATAAATAAGAGCACTAAAGCGGCGGATATCCGCCCGACCCACCATAAACGCGATTTTCCAAAATATTGTTTGCGCGGTGGTACTGTCGGCTGTGTTTCGGCCTCCCACGGTTTGGGATCACCCGGAAACAAACCGGCATACGCCGAATCGAAAGCCGCAAGACGGCTGTCGATGTCGGTTGCAGGCGGGGGATTGTCTCGTTTGAAGAACATCGATTTGCTGTATTATATGAATAAGACGGTCAAGGGTAGAGCAAATATCATATTACAGGAAGCTGTACGGATCGACATCCACCCCTATGCGCACGCCGCGCGGAAATTGCAAAGCGCCAAGCCATTCGCGGATGATCGATTGAACCTCGACCGAGCGCTGAGCATGGACCAGCAGTCGTTGGCGGTATCGCCCGCGCAGCATCGCCAGCGGGGCAGGCGCTGGGCCGTAAACATGCATGCCGTCTGCCTGCGGTGCTGCGCCGCCGACCGCGCGGGCGGCCTCGATGGCCTCCCGTTCATCTTCGGACGAAATGATGATCGCAGCGAAGCGACCAAAGGGTGGCGCGCCAGCCGATTTACGCTGCTCGGTTTCGGCATCATAAAAGGCATCGCGGTCGCCTGCCACCAGTGCCGCAATGACAGGGTGCGAGGGGTTGCGCGTCTGGATGAAAACCTCGCCTGGTTTCTCGCCGCGACCGGCGCGTCCGGCTGCTTGCGCGATTTGCTGGAATGTGCGCTCTGCGGCGCGCAGGTCGCCGCCTTCAAGGCCAAGATCGGCGTCGATTACCCCTACCAAAGTAAGCTCGGGAAAATGATAGCCCTTGGTCACAAGCTGCGTGCCAATAATGATATCGACCGCCTTGTTTTCAACGCGTGCAACAAACTCGGCTGCTTTCTCCGGCGACCAAAGCGTATCCGAAGTCGCCACGATGGTCCGCGCGTCGGGTAACAGGCGGTTTACCTCGTCACAGATGCGCTCGACGCCCGGGCCGCAGGCAACAAGGCTATCCTTCTCGCTGCATTCGGGACATTCATCGGGTGGCGGTGTTACAAAGCCGCAATGGTGGCAGGCAAGGCGGCGGACGAGGCGGTGTTCTACCATCCAGCTGGTGCAGTTTGGGCATTGGAACCGGTGCCCGCAGGTACGGCACAAGGTGAGCGGCGCATAGCCGCGCCGGTTCAGGAATAGCAAGCTTTGCTCGCCGCGATCGATACGTTCTTCAAGCGCCTTGAGCAACGTCGGCGCAATCCAGTGCTGCCGCTCGGGTGCGTCGAGTGTCAGGTCGATGACCTTGATTTCGGGCATCTTTGCCGCACCGAACCGCGAAGGGATTGCCAAGCCCTTATAGCGCCCGATGGCTACCATATGCCGCGATTCAAGCGCAGGCGTGGCCGAGGCAAGTACGACTGGAAAGCGCTCAAACCGCCCGCGCATCACCGCCACATCGCGCGCATGATAGCGCACGCCATCTTCCTGCTTGAAACTGGTCTCATGGGCTTCATCGACGATGATCAGGCCTAAATCATGGAACGGCAGGAACAAGGCCGACCGCGCGCCGACCAGCACTTTCGCGCTGCCGTCGGCTACCGCACGCCAGACACGGCGGCGCTGGGTGGATCGCAGGTTAGAGTGCCAGGCCGCCGGTTCGACGCCAAAGCGCTCTTCGAAGCGTTTCAGGAATGGCTGCGTCAGTGCGATTTCGGGGAGTAAAACCAGCACCTGCCTATTTAGCTGGATCGCCTCGGCCACAGCCTCGAAATAGGTTTCGGTCTTGCCCGATCCGGTCACGCCGTCGAGCACGAAGGTATCGAAGCCCCCGTCGCGGACGGCTTTGACCATCGCGCCTGCTGCGACGGCCTGCGCATCGTTGAGCTCGGGCGCAGCAAAGTCGGCGAGCGGCTCGGGAAACGGCGTGTCGACGCTGATTGTTACCGGCTCGAACGCGCCTGCCTTGATGAGTCCGCGAATGACCGCGTCGCTCACGCCTGCCTCGGCAGCCAACTCACGGACCAACCCTTGCGCTTCCCCCAGCGCATCAAGCGCAGCGGCGCGTTGCGGGGTCAGGCGCGTTGGTTCAAACCCGGTGCGGCGATATTCGGTTATTGTGCCAGATGTTGTAAATGCTGCGGACGATGCCAGCACCATCCGCAGCACGGCGGCATGACTGGTCAGATAATAATCGGCGACCCAATCGACCAATCGACGTAAACCCGGACCTACCGGCGGGCATTCGACCAACTCAAGCACTGCGCGCAGCTTTTTGGCGTCGACAGGATCGTCGTTAAAAACATACTCGTCCCACACTACGCCGGGCAATTTCCGCGGACCAAGCGGGACCATCACCACACAGCCGGGCTGTGCCTCCATCCCCTCGGGCAGCCGGTAGTCTAGAGGACCAATTGCTTGCGTCAGCAAGACAACACGGACACGGGAGGGCGCAGGATTCATCTAAACGATATAGGCAGGCAAATGCCGAACGTCACCGCCTTATCCGATGGATAACGCAGCCTCGTCATGCTACCGCCCGTGCAGAGGAGAGCTGCCTATGACTACCACCCGCCGCCACATCCTGCTATCGGGTGCAGCCCTTGCTACGCTTGTGCTTCCCGCGTGCCAGAGCCTGCCTGCATTCAGTTTGACCGAAGCCATCCGCCGTTTGCTGACCCTTGCGTCGCAAAGCGCCTTTGCGCTGCTGCTCCAGCCAGGCGGCTTCTACGACAGCTCGGTCGCGCGCATTGCCTTGCCCGACCGGTTCGGCGGGGATCGCGGTGCAGGCATCCTCTCCGTCGTGCTACAAAACCGCCAGTTTCGCGACCGGCTGCAACGACAATTGAACCGCGCCGCAGAAAAAGGGGCCGAACGTGCAGCACCATTGGTTGCCGACGCTGTTCGCAATGTCAGTATCGAGGACGCCACCGCTCTTGTGCGCGGCGGCCCTCAGGCGGCAACCGCCTTTCTGCGTCGCAAGATGGGCACCGCGTTGCTCGACGCGATGCTGCCGGGAATATCCGATGGTCTAAGGCTGTTCGATGATCAGGTAATCAGCCAAGCCGTTCGCTCGGTCACAGGCTTCGACATCGCGGCGCTGGCGAGCGACCTTACCCGCAAAGCAGATGACAGTATCTGGGCTGCCATCGGGTTGGAAGAAAGCAATATCCGCGCCGACCCGCAACGGACAAACGATCCGGTAATGATCGGGGTATTCGGTATATTAGGAGGCCGGTAAAACGGTCTGCCTCGTAATCCGCTTAGGTTTTAAAGCCCCAGAATTTTGAGCGGGTTTTTACGCAGCTCGGTTTCTTCCTGCCCGATATAACTGAAAATGCCTTTAAGCGCCTGATCGGAAACCGAGCGCGTCAGCTTCGCGCTGTTAAGCCCTAATGAAGAGCGAGCTTGTCGATTTGGTCGAAAGCCCCGACCTGTCCCAAAGCGGACTCGATCAGCGGCGTAATTTTGGCGCGCAAGTCGCCGCTCGCACTTTGACGCAGATACTGAGTCGCGCCGTCGCTTTTGGTCGCGATCCCCAGAACGTCGTTGAGGCTGGCATTATTAATCGCGCCGCGAAATATCGGCTTTGCTTCTTTGGCGGCCAATCCCGCCGCATGGTTCAGCCGTCGTACCAGTCCATCGGTCAATCCGGCTTTCGCGCCAACATTCAGCAGTTTTGAAACCGTTTTGCCGCCAGGCAGCAGGATGCGGATAGCCTTATCGGCATAAAATGCACCGGGCCTGCCAAGTTTGTCGAGCGCGCTGATGGATGCATTTCCGAGTAACAAGGTCAACGAACCGCTTTTGCCCATCGCTGGGCATAGCGGCAGCATGACCCCTGTTGCAGTAAGCAGCATGAGCTGACGGCGATTGAATATCATCGACATGATAAGACCCTCATGTTGTGAATGCTTTGATAGAACACAGCATTTTTATCGCTCCCAAGGGTAGGATGTAAAATCATCGCAGTTTTCATGCAGTGGCCCCTATTTGCCGAGAATATGAATTCTTTCCTGTCCAACAAGGGCGCGATTTGCCATTAGCTGATCGCGATTCCACCTTTTAAATTGCGAGTATGACCCATGAAATTTTTCGCCGACACCGCTGAAATAGCCGACATCAAAGAACTGGCGGCAACAGGATTGCTCGACGGGGTAACGACCAACCCGACGCTGATCGCCAAATCGGGGCGCGACTTCATCGAAGTGACGCGTGAGATTTGCGCGCTGACCCACGGCCCGGTGTCTGCCGAGGTGGTGGCGCTCGATCATCCGACGATGATGAAAGAAGCGGAAATCCTGCGCAAGATTGCCGACAATGTCTGCATCAAGGTTCCGCTGACTATCGACGGCCTCAAAACCTGCAAGGCGCTGACGGGTGAAGGCACGATGGTTAATGTGACCCTGTGCTTCTCCGCCAATCAGGCGTTGCTGGCGGCCAAGGCTGGCGCGACGTTCGTCTCCCCCTTTGTCGGCCGCCATGATGATAATGGCTTTGACGGCATGGCGCTGATTGCCGATATCAAACAGATTTACGACAATTATGATTTTGGTACCGAAATCCTAGTGGCCAGCGTTCGCCACGGTATCCACGTCCATCAAGCGGCTTTGATCGGCGCGCATGTAATGACCGCGCCGCCATCGGTCATCAAAGGGTTGTTCAAGCATATCCTGACCGAAAAAGGCATCGAAGGCTTCCTCGCTGACTGGGCGAAAACGGGGCAGGCTATCGGCTAAAATAGAAAGAGACCGGAATGGGTCGCAATTATTCCGGTCTCCCTCCGTCTCCGTAAAACGGGGATGACAATGACTAACCCACGGTGCGGTAGGATAATTGGATAATTCCGACACAAGCGACAAAAATGTTAAGCGGTTGCGAACAAATACCTATGGGCTATTGTCCGTATAGGATTGAAAGGCGGGCAGGGATATTTCTGGCGCTAATGCGGACATCAAGTTCGCGGGAGCAGACGAATGAACCGGCCCGAGAAGGTGTTTCCCATCGCACATATTCATTATAACGACGAAATCGACAATGCAGGCAAGGTTGTCGTGCCCGAAGAAGTGCAGGACGCGATCCGCACTTTGATCCGCTGGTCGGGCGATGATCCCACGCGCGAAGGGCTTCTGGACACCCCCGCACGAGTCGGCCGTGCGTGGCGTGAATATTGTTCCGGCTATGCCGAAGACCCGGCTGCGCATTTGTCGCGAACATTTCAGGAAGTCGGCGGCTATCACGAACTGGTGCTGCTGAAAGATATTCCGTTCCAGTCGCATTGCGAGCATCATATGGCGCCGATCACGGGCAAGGCGTCGATTGCTTATATGCCGACCGACCGAGTCGTTGGCATTTCCAAGCTCGTTCGCGTCCTCAATGGCTTTTCGCAGCGGCTGCAGGTGCAGGAACGGCTGACGGCAGAAGTCGCGAACTGCATCTGGGACAATCTGAAGCCCGACGGTGTAGCGGTGGTGATCGAGGCGCAGCATGGCTGCATGACTGGACGCGGCGTCAAGGTCCACGGCAGCGGCATGGTCACATCGAAATTGATCGGCTGTTTTCTCGATGATCAATCGAGCCGCAAGGAGGTCATGAGCCTGATGGGCTATTGATGCAAAAAGACCCTCCCTCAATGGCAGGGCCTTTTCTTATCCAACCAAGTTTTGCGACCTTCCGGGAAGGATTGTAAACATAACGCAGCAGAGGCGATGGTGTTCCGTTGGCCCCCTGTGCATGAAATGCCAAATAGTTGATTTACCCTTTCGCCTCGTTGAGGCATGTTCTCCCGATAATAGGGAGAGGGATGATGCGGCATTTTATGTTGGCGCTTTTGATAGGCACGGCACCTACGACTGTTTTGGCGCAGGCGGGCGCAAAACCCGCTTCGCAGATGACAGTGGCGGCGCAGCGTCAGGTTGCCGAAGGACTACCCGCCGAAGACGGGCGCGACGCAGAATTTGCCGGTCGCGGATATCTGGGGACGTTAGCTGATCCTGTCATCAAGTCCAGCGATGGAAAGCCTGTCTGGAACTTGAATGCCTATGCATGGATGGAGGGGAGGGCCCCTGAAACGGTAAACCCGAGCCTTTGGCGGCACATGGGCATCTTGCGCAAGCACGGGCTTTACGCACTGTCCGAAAATATGTGGCAGGTGCGCGGTTTCGATGTGTCCAATATGACTGTTATCAAGGGAAAGACCGGCTGGATATTAATCGATCCGTTGACCACCCGCGACACGGCAGCCGCTGCCATGCGGTTGGTCAACGAAAAGCTGGGCGTACGGCCGGTGAAGGCGGTTATTTACAGCCATAGCCATGCCGATCATTTTGGCGGCGTGCGCGGGCTGGTCGATGAGGCTGATGTCAAAGCGGGCAAAGTCGCGATTATCGCGCCCGAGCACTTTCTTGCGGAAACCGCATCCGAAAATGTCATGGCGGGCTCGGCTATGGGCAGGCGCGCCAATTATCAGTTTGGTAGCAATCTTTTGCCAGGCGCGGAAGGGCAGATGGGTAGCGGCATCGGCAAAGGCATAGCTGGTGGCGACATAACCTTGATCCCGCCGACCATCGACATTCGCAAAACGGGCGAGATTCGCGAAGTCGACGGCGTCGCACTTGAATTCCAGATGGTACCCCAAACCGAGGCGCCTGCGGAAATGAACGTTTACGTGCCAGCATCGAAGACGTTTATTGCCGCAGAAATTGCGACTTGCTCGCTGCACAATATCCTGACTCCGCGCGGCGCAAAGGTGCGCGATACGCACGCGTGGGCGGGGTTCCTGAACGAGGCATTGAACCTCTATGGGGACCGCAGCGATACGATTGCATCAAGCCATTGCTGGCCGCGTTTTGGGCAGCCCGAGGTTAAGGGCTGGCTATCGGGACAGCGCGATAATTATCGTTATCTGCATGACCAGACGGTGCGGATGATGAACAAGGGGATGACCCAAGCCGAAATTGCCGAAAATCTGAAAGCGCCGCCAGCCATCGCCAATCAATGGTTCAACAAGGGTTATTACGGGACGTACAGCCATAATTCGAAAGCAATTTATCAATATTATCTCGGATGGTACGATGCCGTTCCGGCCAATTTGAATCCGCACCCACCCGAGATCCGTGCAACAAAGCTGGTCGCAGCAATGGGCGGCGCGAGCAAAGTGCTGGCTGAGGCGAAAAGGGCAATGGCGGCAGGCGACTACCGCTGGTCTTCGGACATTTTGAACAGCTTGGTGTTTGCCGATCCCAAAAACGCCGAAGGCCGATCCTTGCTCGCCGATAGCTACGAGCAGCAGGGCTATCAGGCCGAATCTGCAATTTGGCGTAACATGTATCTTTCTGCCGCACGCGATTTGCGCGAAGGCGTGAAGGCAAGCATCACTACGCAAAGCGTTGATATGATTTCGGCGATACCGACCGGGTTGCTACTCGATTCCGTCGCCACGCGGCTCGATCCGGCTGCGATTGGGGACAGCAAGCTAACAATCAACTTCGCCTTCACCGACCGTCAGGAGAAAGCCAAGGTCAGCGTCGGTAACGCGGTGATGTTCAGCGAAATGGGTGCCAGCCATGCCGCGCCCGCCGCGACGGTCAGCGGCCCACGTCAGCTGTTTCTCGCACTGCTTTTCCTCAAAATGCCGTTGGCGCAACTAGAAGGGGCTGGCCTAAAAGTCGAAGGTGACCGTAAAGCAATTGAATCGTTACAAACCGCGCTCGACCCGATGCCGGGTCCGTTCAATATTGCGGAGCCGTAAGGCTACATCTCGCCGCGTTCACGCCTGATAGCATACCATTTTTCGACATTGGCATTATGTTCTTGCAGCGTGTCGGCAAACACATGCCCGCCCTTGCCATCGGCGACGAAGAATAGCGCCTTGGTTTCCAGCGGGTTGAGCACCGCTTCGATTGCCGCGCGCGATGGATTGGCTATTGGCCCTTTGGGCAGGCCCACCATCGCATAGGTATTGTAGTCATTGACGTCGGCAATTTCGGATTGGCGGATGCGGCGGCCAAGCGGTTTGCCTTTGGTGATCGGATATATGATCGTCGGGTCGGCCTGAAGCATCATGCCCTGCCTGATCCGGTTCGAATAGACGCCAGCCACTTTACCCAATTCGGATTTCAGTGCGGTTTCTTTTTCGACGATCGATGCCAGCGTCACCGCTTCCTGCGGGGTTTTGGCGACGGTGGCTTTGCTGCGCTTCGGCCATAGTTCGTTTATGGTTTTAGTCATCGCATTCTGCATGCGCAGCAGCAATGCCGCCCGGCTTTCGTTCTTGTCGAAAGCATAACTGTCGGGAAGCACCGAACCCTCGGCAGGCACCGGGATGCTCCCGGTCAGCCGGTCATTCGCCATCAGCCGCTCTTGCACCATGATCGACGGCCATCCTTCCGGAATAGTGACCATTCTTTGGACGGTTTTGCCGCTGGTCAGGATCGACAACACATCAGAATTGGAGGCTTCGGGTGGAATGACAAATTCGCCGGCCTTGATCGTGCTGGTCGCGCCAAAAATCTTGGCGCGGTTGACGAAGGCGTCGGCGGATTTGATGACTCCGCCCTTTTCCAGCTGCTCGGCGGCGAGCGTGATGCTCGAACCGGGCTTAATCACGATGGTCACCTCGCGGGTGAGTGGCCCCGGCGCAGTCCAGCCGTAAACGAAATTACCCGCAATGACCGCCAGCAGCATCACGGCGGCGATGATCGCCCATTTGGCGATACCGCGCATGTGTTAGATAGCTTTCATGATCAGGCTGGCATTGGTGCCGCCAAACCCGAAGCTATTGTTGAGCACTGCATTTACTTTACGCTTTTTGGCGACATGCGGTACCAGATCGACGCCCTCAGTGCCTTCGTCGGGATTGTCGAGATTAAGCGTTGGCGGCACAACCTGGTCGCGGATCGCAAGGATGCAGAAAATGCTTTCCACCGCGCCAGCTCCGCCGAGCAAATGACCGATTGCCGACTTGGTCGAGCTCATTGACACAGTCGAGATTGCATCACCGAACAGCCGCTTGACCGCGCCCAGCTCGATTGTGTCGGCCATCGTTGAAGTGCCGTGCGCATTGATATAGTCGATGTCGGACGGCGTCATTCCTGCCTTTTTCAGCGCCATTTGCATCGACCGGAACGCACCGTCGCCATCGGGATGTGGTGCGGTCACGTGATAGGCGTCGCCCGAAAGCCCATAGCCGACGACTTCAGCATAGATTTTTGCGCCGCGTGCTTTGGCATGTTCATATTCTTCGAGAACAACAACGCCTGCGCCTTCGCCCATGACGAAGCCGTCGCGGCCTTTGTCGTAGGGACGGCTCGCCGCCTCGGGGCGGTCATTGTAAGTCATGTTGAGCGCGCGTGCCTGCGCAAAGCCGGCGATCCCCAGCGGGTTGATCGTGCCCTCTGCGCCGCCCGCAAGCATGACGTCAGCGTCATCGTCGCGGATCATCCGCGCTGCATCGCCAATCGAATGCGCGCCGGTCGAGCAGGCGGTGACGACAGCATGATTCGGACCTTTCAGGCCATATTTGATACTGACCTGCCCCGAAATCAGGTTGATAAGGCGGCCATGGACGAAATGCGGAGAAACGCGGCCCGGACCTTTTTCGGCTAGCAGCAATGCCTCGCTTTCAATACCGGGAAGCCCGCCGATTCCCGAACCGATCGAGCAGCCAGCTCGAACTTTCTGTTCTTCGGTCATTTCGGTCAGGCCGGCATCTTCCAGTGCCTGTCCGGCGGCATCAATGCCGTAAATGATGAAGGGATCGACCTGCCGCTGAACTTTATGATCGACGCGCAAATCGGGATCGAAACCCCATGGATGATCCTTTGGCTTCACTTCGCACGCGATATGGCATTTATGGTCGCTGGTATCAAAACGGGTAATCCGCGTGGCGCCCGACTTGGCGGCAATCAGGTTCGCCCATGTGGTTTCGACATCAGCCCCCAAAGGCGTAACCAGACCCAGTCCGGTGACTACGACACGACGCATAAAGCTACCTCCAACCAAATTCTGCTTTGCGGCCCATTACCGCCATCGCCTGCCAAAATGCAAACGGCTTTCCGACGGGGTGCGGGTGCACAGGCCGGAAAGCCGTTTGAATTTATGTGCATCGGCGCGTTGGCGCGCGATGGCTCAGCTATTGCTGTTGATGAAGTCAATCGCGTCCTTGACGGTGGCGATCTTCTCGGCCGCATCGTCTGGAATTTCGACGTTGAATTCTTCTTCAAACGCCATGACGAGTTCGACAATGTCCAGGCTATCTGCGCCGAGATCATCGATGAAGCTGGCGGCTTCGTTGACCTTGTCTGCTTCAACGCCGAGATGCTCGACGACGATTTTTTTGACCCGTTCCGCGGTATCGCTCATTTTTTTGCCCCTTAATGGTTGGGATGATGAATTTCAGGACTCGCCCTAATGCGCAGAGTGCGCGCTGGCAAGTGGCAAGCGATGGTTCCGCCTCAAAGCATCGCCATCCCGCCATTTACGTGGATTGTCTGGCCCGTCACATAGCCTGCTTCGCGTGACGCCAGATAGGCAACCGCGGCGCCGATGTCGCCGCCTTCACCCATCCGCCCCATCGGGATGCGCGCGTTCAATGCTTCTTTCTGTGCGTCGGGCAGGGTTTCGGTCATCGCGGTGGCAATGAAGCCCGGCGCGACGCAATTGACGGTGACGTTGCGGCTAGCGATTTCCTGCGCAATGGCTTTCGACATTGCGGTCAGGCCGCCCTTGGACGCGGCATAATTGGCCTGGCCGGGGTTGCCAGTGGTGCCAACTACGCTGGTGATCGTGATGATCCGGCCAAAGCGCGCCTTCATCATCGGCTTGGTCGCGGCGCGCATGAGGCGAAATGCGGCTTCGAGGTTGATGCGGATGACCTCATCCCATTCTTCGTCCTTCATCCGCATGGTCAGGTTATCGCGCGTAACGCCCGCATTGTTGACGAGGATGTCGATCTGCCCAAGCTTTTCGAGCGCAACCGGGACCAAAGCCTCGACGCTGTGCTTGTCGCCAAGGTCGCATGGAACCGCAACATGATCGCCACTGAGCGACGCGCGAAACGCTTCCAGTTTTTCGACATTTGACCCAGACACCGCAAGCCGAGCGCCTTGTCCCGCGAGCGCATGACAAATCGCACTACCAATCCCGCCCGACGCGCCGGTTACGAGTGCAGTCATGCCAGTAAGATCGAACATCAGATTTCCTTCAACAAAGCTTCAATATCGTCCATCGATATAACGCTGGTGGTCGCCACATCTTCACCTGCACTTCGCTTTACCATTGATGAAAGTACTTTACCGCCGAATTCTACGAAATGCGTTACACCTGCGGCGCGCATTTCAATTGCGGATTCGCGCCACCGCACGCGGCCAGTAACTTGTTCGACGAGATGTGCCGAAATCATGTGCGGATCGGCGACAGGGGCGGCGGTTACGTTGGCATATAGAGGCAAGAGCGGTGCATGAATGGTCGTGGACGCAAGCGCCCTTGCCATTTCGTCGGCCGCGGGCTGCATTAGCGGGCAGTGGAACGGGGCGGACACGGCCAACAAAACGCCGCGCTTTATGTCATATTCCTTCACCATATCGATCGCGCGAAGGATCGCATTTTTGTGGCCAGAAATTACCACCTGGCTAGGGTCATTATCGTTGGCGACGGTGCAGGTTTCGCCATCGGCCGCCGCCGCCGCGAGCGCTTCGGCCTTCTCGATATCAGCGCCCAGCAATGCTGCCATCGCGCCTACGCCCTCGGGCACAGCAGCTTGCATAGCGCGGCCGCGCAATTTCAAAAGTGATGCAGTGACGGACAGCGGCAAGGCTCCCGAGGCACATAAAGCGGTATATTCGCCCAGACTATGTCCCGCGACAAAATCGCACTTTTCAGACAAACGCACGCCGCCCTCTTTCTCGAGCACCCGCAATGTTGCAATTGCATTTGCCATGATCGCTGGCTGCGCATTTTCGGTCAAAGTGAGGTCGTTAACCGGACCTTCGCACATCATCTTGAACAGATGCTGCCCCAGCGCATGGTCGACTTCTTCAAATACTTCGCGGGCGGTGACGCTGGCTTCGGCTAGCGCCTTGCCCATGCCAACAGCCTGGCTTCCTTGCCCCGGAAAAATAAATGCGCGCATTGGTGCTCCCGTTTATCATTTTTATGGCGACGCGCCTATTGCGCAGCGCTTGATGTGGCAAGCCCGAACGGTACAATCTTGTTATCGGCGTCATGGCCAATGTCGGCGAGGCCGAGATAAGGAATGCCCGTTTTGTGGCACCAGCGTTTGGTGATTTCTTCAGGACTTTCTCCGAAAGGTCGGTCGTTGTCGGGAACATCGCTGATGCGGCCAAGACGAATGCCTGCCAGCCCCGCTTCCTTCAAATGGCTGGTGACGTGAAAAAACGCGCGGTCGAAGCCATAGAGATATTCACTCACTTCCTCGATCATCAAGATGTGGCCATTAAGGTCGGGCATCAATGGCGTTCCGGCCATCATTGCCAGCGTCATCAGGTTGAAAGCGGCATATCGTTCGCCTGCCTGAATATGTGGTTCGAGCGATTGGGGGTTGGAATGAACCATCCAGTCAAGCGCCCGCTTGATCGCTGCCTTGCCACCGTCACGCCGGAAGTCTGCTGGCATTGGTCCATGCACCACGCGGCCTATTCCGTGGCGGTACAGGCACCCAAGTAAGTTCCCGGCGTCGCTATAGCCCATATAAAGCTTGCTCCGCGCCGACGCCCTTAATTGGGCAACAGCATTTTCGGCAATCCGGCACGCTCCATATCCACCGCGCACGAACCATATCGCGTCAAACCCGGGGTCGTTGGCAAAGTCGACAAACGCTTCCAGCCGCTGCGCATCGGGTCCGGCGAAATGACCTGCCTCGACAAAGCACTGATCGTGAAACACGAGTTCTGCAGTCGGGTGACTGGATGCAGCGAGCCCCCCAACTCGTGCGGCATCCTCGCGGGTGAGCGGGGTGGACGGGGCACAGATGCCAATCTTCATTTCGCCCCTATCCCTTTGCGATTGTCAAAATCCGTCATTGGCAATAGCGGAGCAGAATGCACAAAAACAAATCCTATTTCTTTTGCGGAATCGGTGGGTCGGGCATGTTGCCGCTCGCCAACATCGTCCGCGAGGCAGGCGCGACCGTCGCGGGGTCCGACCGCGCGCTTGACCAAGGGCGGTTGGGACCGAAATTCGAATGGCTGCAAAGTCTTGGCATCGACCTGTTCGGGCAGGACGGCAGTGGGCTAGTTAGCGGCGACCAGATCCTGATTGCGTCGGCTGCGATTGAGGACAGCGTGCCCGACATCGCCAAGGCGAATTCTTTGGGGTGCCAGCGCATGACCCGCGCCGAATTGCTAGCGGAATTGTTCAACGCTGCCCCGCGTAGTGTTGCTGTCGGCGGGACCAGCGGGAAATCAACCGTTACCGGCATGATCGGCTGGATCCTGACCAATGCTGGGCTTGACCCGACGATCATGAACGGCGCGGTGATGAAGAATTTTGTCGCGGACGATTCGCCGTTCGCCAGCGCGCGGGTCGGGCAAGGGGAAGTGTTTGTTTCCGAGGTCGATGAGAGCGACGGCTCGATTGCGTTGTTCGCTCCGCACGTCGCGGTGCTCAACAATGTAAGCCTCGACCATAAAAGCCTCGAAGAATTGCGGCAGTTGTTCGGCGACTTTGCTAAAAAGGCGAAATGCTGCGTCTGGAATGCCGATGATGCGGAGACCGTGGCGCTCATTGAGCCGATGGGGCTGGCAGGCGCGATCAGCTTCGGTTTCACGCCCTACGCCGACGTTCGCGCCACCGACATCACCGACCTGCCGCTGGGTAGCCGCTTCACGCTCCAAGCACTGGCCGAAACCCACACTGTCACCCTGATCGTCTCCGGCCGCCACAATATCGCCAATGCGCTCGCCGCGATTGCCGCGAGCATCGCGCTCGGCGTATCGGTGGTGCAGGCCGTCAAGGGCGTGGAGCGCTTCAACGGCCTTGTCCGTCGCTTCGACATTGTAGGGATCGCAAACGACATCACCGTCATCGACGATTTCGGCCACAACCCCGACAAGATTGCCGCTACGCTTTCGACGCTCAAGACTTTCCCTGGCCGTATCATCGCCTTCTTCCAACCCCATGGCTACGGCCCAATTCGCGTCATGGGTACCGAACTCGCTACCGTGTTCGCGGGCATGCTGGGCGAGGACGACCATTTGATTCTGTGCGACCCCGTCTATTTCGGTGGCACCGTAGACATGAGTACCGGAAGCCAGAGCATCACCGACGCGGTAGCCGTAGCGGGCAGAAACGCCGAATATTTTCCCGAGCGCGATGACTGCGGCAACCGCATACTCGAGTTAGCGAAGCCCGGCGACCGCATCGTCATAATGGGCGCGCGCGACGATACTCTGAGCGGTTTTGCATCGGACCTTTTGCAGCGGCTTTCGTAACTGCCAGACGAACGTGGTAAATAAACGGTCACCGTTGCCGTTTACATGGCCATGAACTTCATTTCGACCAATCAGGAACGCAATGAATCCGAGCGCAGCGGGCATTTGCTCGGCTGGTTGCTCGGGCGCGGCACATCAAGCGAGCAGCCGCCGAATGGCCGCGAACAGTTTTCGCAGGTCGAACGCTTTCAGCTAAGGCACGGTATGCTAATCGAACAGATTTGCGCCTTCCTTGCACGCGCCGGTCTCGATCCGATCCCCGATCATTTCGAACTCGGATGGCTCTATCTCGCTGGCGCAACCTTCACTCAGCGCCACATGATCGAGGCGCATATGCTCGAACATGGCGGAATATCGCCAGTCGCGGCGGTGGACTTGCTCGACAAGATCCGAACCGTGTTAAGCGAACGCGAACTCACCAAAATGGTCGATACGGTAAAGGCCGACATCATCGAGGTGACCGCGACCACTGGTAAATCGGGACGCGAAGCCGCCGATTTCGGCGCTGCCTTGGGCGTTTCTATGTCCGAGCTCGGCGACCCGAAAACTGCGGAGGCAACGGTTGAAAAACTGCAGAAGTTGGCGAGCGATATGGTGGAACGCACGGCTAGGGCAGAGGCCGAATTGAAAGCGCGTTCTAAAGCGATGTCCCAACTGCGCGGCCGGCTTGCGCAAAGCCAGAAAGAAGCGATGAGTGACGCGCTGACTGACCTGCCGAACCGGCGCGCCTTCGATTTGCAGCTTGCTCAGGCAATCGAAGCCGCTCATCTTGCCAAACATCCCTTGTCTGTCGCATTTTGCGATATCGATCATTTCAAGCGAGTGAACGACACGCACGGTCGCGCCACCGGCGACCGCGTGATCCGCCATGTCGCGCAAATCCTCAAAAGCTGCGCTGGTGCAAAGGCACACGTAGCTCGCCACGGCGGCGAGGAATACGCGATGCTGTTTGAAGGACTCGGCCCTGTTCCTTCGTGCGACCTACTCAATCAGGCGCGCGCTCGGCTCGACGCCAAACGCCTTATCGCGCGCGACACCGGCAAGCCCATCGGTGCAGTCACGATCTCGTGCGGCGTCGCGACGATACAACCTGGAGAAACCGCCACTGGCTTGCTTGGCCGCGCTGACCAGGCGATGCACGAAGCGAAGAATGCGGGAAGGGACCGGATTATTGTTAGCAGGTGAAAGGACACACCGAAGTTCTTGCTTTTCTCACAAATCCCGCCTAACCGCCCCACTTCGCTCAGGTCCGCCTGATCGAAATCGAAGAAAGCCGGAGGGGCGCTCGCATGGTGCGACGTCAGCGATCGGTAGGAACAAGGAAACGCCCATGTCTCTGTACGAGCATGTATTTTTGGCGCGTCAGGACCTTTCACAGGCCCAGGTAGACGCGCTGGCAGAAGCTGCCACCAAGATTGTCGAAGAACATAAAGGCAAGGTCATCAAGACCGAAACCTGGGGTCTTCGTACATTGACCTACAAAATTCAGAAGAACCGCAAAGCGCATTTCGTCATGCTCGACATCGATGCATCGGGCGACACCATCGCCGAGCTTGAGCGTCAGACTCGTATGAACGAAGACATCATCCGCTATATGACCGTCCGCGTTGACAAGCATGAAGTCGGCCCGTCGGTGATGATGCGCAAGAGCGATCGTCCAGAGCGCAGCGAACGCGGCGGCGACCGTGGTGGCTTTGGTGGCGGCGACCGCGACCGTGGCGCACCCCGTGGCGACCGTCCCGACCGTGGTGGCTTCGGCGACCGCGCACCCCGTGCAGAGCAGGAGGCTTAAACTATGGCACGTCCGTTTTT
>LNFK01000074.1 GCA_001464315.1 Sphingomonadales bacterium Ga0077559
GGTGACTGGACCGGCTTTCTGACCTGCACCGACCGCCAGCCGCATCCATTGTCCGCCCATGCCGCAGTCGATTGCACGATATTTTCGGTGTCGCCTGGAGCAGTCTCGCGCATATTCGAACGCGATGTCGCGACATTCCGCCTGCTGGTAGACCCTGAACTGAGGGTCAGCAGGCGCAATTACCGCTGGCTGATCGAAATGACGACGCGGCCGACCTTGCAACGCATCGCCGAACGGCTGGTCGATCTTGGGCGATGGGCTCACGGTGAACGCGCCGGGCCAGTGTCACCTATCGAGAATGTGAGCCAGGAAGAACTGGCGGTCGCCACCAATGTTTCGCGGCAAACGATGAACAGCGCGCTGAACGAGCTCGAGGCTCGGGGACTGATCAAAATCGGTTATGGCCGTATCGATATCATCAACAGCCGCGGGCTTGATGATTTGGCGGTCAGCGACCCGGCGAAAATCGGCTGATTGTCGTCTACACGACATTTCTGTCATCAAAGCGCGATAGTTAATGTGCACTATCATTGTTAAACGACCAAGGGAGAGAAAACATGATTAGCACCCGTTTAATGCTGGCCGCTGTCGCAGGACTGGCAATTGCCGCCACCGCAGCAGCACAAACCGACAAAATGGCTCCCATCGGCCAGGGCGAGGCCACGATTTACCGCGATGTCGGCTTTCAGGGACCGGCAGTATTTGTCGGCGAGGCGAAGTCCGACCTTCGGCTGAACTGGCCGGTGCGCTCGATCCGGGTGCGGTCGGGGACGTGGGAGCTGTGCGCGCGTACTAGGTTCCGTTCGCCCTGCGCCAAGGTTTCTGCCGATGAAGCCGATTTGCGGCGGGTTAGCCGTTTGCTGTATGCGGTACAGTCGATGCGCCCGGTCGGATATGTGCCGCCTGTTCAGCTCGAGCCGCCAGTAGGGGCATCGTTGCGCGGAATGTCGAGCGAGTTCTTTCCCGCGCCCGGCGACCGCAATGGCCGCCGCGTTCTATCCTGCACCACCGGAAATGCGACCGCCAATTGCGCGGCTAGAACCGCCGAAAATTATTGCAAGGGCCTTGGCTGGGGCGGGTCGGCAAGCCAGACACAGGAAACCGTATATGGCCGCATCTATCTTGCCGACGTGCTCTGCACCCGGACATGATATTGATCGATATGCGTGACATTCTCACCCTCGCCGGTGCCACCGCAGCCGCGATACTGTTGACGCCACCGGCAAACGCCGCCACATCCGATGCTTGGGCTAAGCTGGATAAGGCGTCCGAAGCGGCCTGCATAAAGGCCGCTAACCTGACCGGTGCCAGCGTTGGCCCAGCGATCCGCTATTCCGACCGCGTCGGATTTGACGCCCGCGTTGTTGATGGCACGTGGCCGCAACCGCATTTGAAGGGCGCGAAGGCGAAGATGCTCTGCCTGTACAACCGCAAAAACAAGCGCGTCGAGGTGCAGGAATTGGCGACAACTCCCGTTCAAGTCGCGTCGGTCAAGGATATTTGGTGGCGCGCCGAGGATATTGACGGCAAAGGCGTTATCGATAATAGCGAAGTGACGTTGCTGCTAGGTTCCGACGGAAAAATTGGCGGCAAATCAGGCTGCAATGGCTATTCGGCGAATTATCAGATCACCGGTGACGCAGTCAAAGTCTTCCCACCGATGATCGGGACGCGGATGATGTGCCCGCCTGCTTTAATGACGCAAGAGCGGGATTACCGCGCGCTGATCGAAGCCGCCCAGTCCTTCGCGACAACCCCGGAAGGTGCATTGATCATGACTTCGGCCAGCGGAGCGACTATCCGCTTTATGAGAAAGTAAGATGCGGCCGATTTTGTCAGTGTTGACCGGCTTGTTTCTGCTGATATTGAGCCAGCCGTCACATGCCCAGCAGGCTGGAATGCTGATCGATGCGAGCCGAATGACAAACGCACCTTCAGGCATGCAGGCGTGGCGAATCCGCTATATGTCGACTAGCGACAAGGGCCGACCGGAAGAAATGACCGGGGTGGTCATTGCACCTTCTGGCCCGCCGCCGCGGCTGGGCCGGCCGGTGCTGGCATGGGCGCATGGTACGTGGGGCATTTCGGACAAATGCACGCCATCGACATCGGCTAACTTCTTCGCAGCAACCCCGGCCCTGCCGGAGATGTTGGCGCGCGGATATGTCGTGGTCGCACCCGATTACTCCGGACTGGGTACAAAGCCGATACACCCTTACCTCGTCGGGACGAGCGCCGCACACTCGGTGCTCGACGCGGTGCGCGCGGCGCGCGACATCGCCGAAGCCGGGGCCTCAAAACGCTTTGCCGTGTGGGGCGAATCGCAAGGCGGCCATGCCTCGCTTTGGACCGGGCAATTGGCCACAAGCTACGCGCCTGAACTGACATTGACCGGCGTCGCGGCGGCGGCCCCGCCGACCGACCTGATAGAAAACCTGACTGGCGGCACCGATCCATCGATCCGCGCTTTCCTGACCGCCTTTACCGCGCATAGCTGGTCGCAGCATTTCGGCATTTCGCTTCGCAGCCTTGGAAGCAAATCGACGGGTGACCTGATCGACCGTTTGGGCCGAAATAATTGCGTGACGCTCGGCGCCAAACCAAGGATCGGAACGATTGTTGGCATTGCAATACTGCGCGCGCGGCTGAAGAATGTCGATCTGGGTCGCATCACCACTTGGAAGGAAATTGCTCGCGACAACAGTCCGACCGCCCGCGATTACGGCGTCCCTTTCCTCATCGCTCAAAATGAAGCTGATGTCATTGTAGCTCCCGAAGTAACGCGTGCGTTTGTCCGCAAGCTATGCCGGAATGAAGCCCAGCTCCGGTATATCTCAATCAACAGCACCGGCGGACACCCGACCAGTGCCGCCGACAGCGCTGCCGAAACGCTTGATTGGATTGACGCCCGATTTGCAGACGCGCCCGCGCCGAACGATTGCCGTAGCATTTAACGAAGGTCTGCCTTGAAAGCTTTGGGGTGCTGGTGCAAAGCGCTGGCATTCATTGGCGGTGCGTGACGGAGCATTTATGCAAGGCAAGTTGGTAACGGTTTTTGGCGGCGGCGGATTTCTGGGCCGCTACGTGGCAGAGGCATTGCTCGCACAAGGTGTCCGGCTACGCGTTGCTGGGCGAAATCCCGCAGGCGCAAACCATATCAAGCCGTTGGGCAATCTGGGTCAAGTCCAGCTGATCGCTGCCGATGTGACCAAGCCTGCCAGTGTCGCTCGCGCGGTTAAGGACGCCGATGCGGTCATCAACCTCGTTGGCAGCTTCGACAATATGAACGCCATCCAGAATGTCGGCGCTGGCAATGTCGCCAGTGCAGCCGCCGCGGCTGGTATCCGGTCGTTGGTGCATATCTCTGCCATTGGCGCAGACGCCGAAAGCGAAGCCGAATATGGGCAAAGCAAGGCGGCTGGCGAAGCGGCAGTTCGAGCGGCATTTCCCGATGCCGTGATATTGCGCCCCTCGATTGTCTTTGGACGTGAAGACCAGTTCATCAATCGCTTTGCCGGACTGATCCGGATGTTGCCGGTGGTGCCGGTTATTGGCGCGAACACCAAATTTCAGCCGGTATTTGTCGGCGATGTTGCGAAGGCAATTGCTGCAGCGCTTGGCGAAAAAGGCGTCCAAACGTTGGAACTGGGCGGGCCAAATATATATTCGATGATGGAGCTCAACCGCTGGATTGCCAAGGCGATAGGCCGGGATCCTCTGTTCATTGAGGTAACTGACTTTGCCGCAAAGGCATTGGCGGTCGGCACAGGCTGGATGCCCGGCGCGCCGATTACGGGCGACCAGCTTAAAATGCTCGGGAGGGACAATATTGTTACCGGCACAGACGGCCTTGCGGCTTTCGGGATCGTGCCCACGCCGTTGGAGGCAATCGCCGACGATTGGCTTGACATCTATCGCAAGCATGGCCGGTTTGGCGGACCGTCAGCAAAGGCAGGACCGGCGGACGCGGGCAAATGAGCGATTGGATGATTGCGGTTCTCCTCGGCATAGTCGAGGGGCTAACCGAGTTCCTGCCGGTATCATCAACCGGACATCTTATACTCGCAGGCGAGTTGATCGGATTTACCGATAATAGCTCGGTTGCGTTTAAAATTGCGATTCAATTGGGCGCTATCCTCGCCGTGTTGCTGGTGTACTGGCGACGATTTTGGGCGGTTGGCATGGGGCTCGTTAAATTTGAATCCGGGCCAGTCGCGTTCACACGCAATATATTGCTTGGCTTTGCGCCTGCCCTGCTCATCGGCGTGATCGCCTATGACGCCATCCGCGCCGCCATGCAGACGCCCGAGATTGTCGCCATTGCCCTTGTCGTTGGCGGCGTGCTGATTTTGTTGCTTGAGCGGTTGGTGAAAAATGTGCGTTATAACACGGTTGAAGAGATCCCATTCGGTACAGCTTTATCGATCGGCCTCGTTCAATGCACCGCGATGTTACCCGGGGTCAGCAGATCAGGCGCAACCATCATGGGCGGACTGATGATGGGCGTCGAACGCAAGATAGCAGCTGAATTTTCGTTCTTCCTTGCAGTGCCGACCATGCTCGCAGCGACAGTGTACGCGCTTTGGAAAGACCGTGATCTGCTCAGCGCCGATGATCTGGGCATGATCGGCATCGGCTTTTTCACAGCCTTCTTCGTCGCGGTGTTCGTGGTGAAGGCGTTCGTGGCAATAGTAGGCAAATACGGTTTTGCACCTTTTGCCTATTATCGAATCATTGCCGGATCAGCAGCTCTGCTATGGCTTATGGCGCGATAATATCCGAATCGGACCTAATTATTTGAAATAAAATTACGCACCTTTGTACTATAGCCTTAAAGCGCAGGATTAAGTCAGCTATGCTGACCTATATTGCTAAAAATCAGGTGACAAGGCGGATTCCCCGCCTTATTCGCGATGCAACTTCAAGGAGTGCGTTGTGGCCAAAGATCCTATGCTCAAATTCGTATCGCTGCCGCAGGCCTATCCTGAAAAGCGGGCGGCCGAATTGCGCTCAGAAGATTTTGCCGAAATTGCCAATCGCTATGCAACCGATGCGGCCGAGCAACAGGCTTCGCGTTGCTCGCAATGTGGCGTTCCTTATTGTTCGGTCCACTGCCCGCTGCACAACCATATTCCAGACTGGCTACGCCTGACCGCCGAAGGGCGTTTGCGCGAGGCCTATGAACTATCAAACCTGACTAGTACGATGCCCGAAATCTGCGGGCGTATCTGTCCGCAGGACCGCTTGTGCGAAGGCAATTGCGTCATTGAATTTTCCGGTCACGATGCGGTGACCATCGGGTCGGTTGAAAAATATATAACCGACACCGCCTGGGAACAGGGCTGGGTAGAGCCCATTGAAGTCGGGCCCGCACGCGGGCAATCGGTCGGCATTATTGGCGCAGGCCCGGGCGGGCTGACGACGGCCGAATATCTGCGCGTAGCCGGATACGAAGTGCATGTTTATGACCGCTATGACCGCATGGGCGGTCTGCTGACCTATGGCATCCCCGGCTTCAAACTGGAAAAAGATGTGGTCATGCGTCGCATCGACCGGTTGCGCGACAGCGGCATCGTCTTTCACGCCAATTTCGAGGTCGGCCGCGATGCTAGCCTCGACGATCTGCGCGCAAAACATGACGCGGTGCTGATCGCCACTGGCGTCTATAAAGCGCGCGACATCAAGACGCCGGGTGTTGGCCTTGATGGCATAGTACCCGCACTCGACTATCTCACCGCGTCGAACCGTAAGGGTTTTGGCGATGCGGTAGAGGCTTTCGATAACGGCGCGCTGAATGCCGCTGGCAAAAATGTTGTCGTCATCGGCGGAGGCGACACAGCGATGGACTGCGTCCGCACCGCCATCCGGCAAGACGCCAAGTCAGTGAAATGCCTTTACCGCCGCAACCGCGAAA
>LNFK01000075.1 GCA_001464315.1 Sphingomonadales bacterium Ga0077559
AGTTATTCCGTACCTAAGGGCAGATTCCCACGCGTTACGCACCCGTGCGCCACTAGACCCGAAGGTCTCGTTCGACTTGCATGTGTTAAGCATGCCGCCAGCGTTCGTTCTGAGCCAGGATCAAACTCTCAAGTTTGATTCAAAAACCAGACTGGCACGGATAAATCCGCAAACCAGCAAGGCTCGAACTTTCAGGCGTTATTCCTGCACAAATTACTATACATGGTATAGGACATATGTGCGGAACGACTAATTTTTAACCAAGCACCCGGGGCCTAAAAACCCCCGGACCTGGCGCCGTCGCCCACATGTCCCTTCATCTAAATATCACAATGTCAAAGAGCCAAACCGACAAAAAAGCGGACACCTATGGTTCCCTGATATTGCTACCAGAGGAGTAGGTGACCTATTTGTTGGCGACCGAACCGCAGAAACGCTTGCTTCCCGTCCGGTGAGAGGGCCTCTAAAGCGACTTCGGGATTCGGTCAACAGCCATTTGCAATTTTATTACAAAAAAAATGCAGTTAGCTGGAATAACGCGCATTTCCGTGGGTTGGGATGGGAAAACGGTTGGAAGGCGCGTTGGTTCCGTGGAGTGTGGGCGCTGTGAAGGGCGCAGAATCAGGGGTAAAATCGAGAATCAGGGCCCTTTTGTAGCTGGATCGCGCGCTTTGATGCGATCCAAACCAATTGTTACGGCCAAGGTCGCCTTAAATCCGCGCTCTCGAAAGATTATCACTCAGATACGCAGAGGGGCCGAACTACATCTCGGCGTCCTCTGTGCCTCCGCGCGATCAAAAAATTGTCGATGTCCACCTCTATCGAGCGTGGGAGGCCCAAAGGCGCATAGCCCTTAGCAGCAATCGCATGGCGACTGCGCCCGTCTAAGGGCGCCTCTCGGTCGTAGCGCCATACCGAAAGGTGGGCTTCGACAGGTTCACCACTACGGTTATGGGAAAGACACTGCGCTAAATTGACAATGTGGACAGATACAACCCTGCTTTTGCGTGAATCTTGTCAATTTAGGGCAGGCGTGTGGCAAGCTTTGGTAAGTTTTTCTGACTATAAAGCGTCGCCATGGATTTAACTGCCCTCAATACTGAAGTTGCCAAAGAAGAATTCCAGAGCCGCGTCAAATCGGCGGTTTTCTGGCGCTCCGGGACGCAAATCCTGTCGCAGCTGATCAGTTGGGGGGCTACCCTGTCGGTCATCCGCATTCTGGAACCAAGCGACTACGGCCTGTTCGCCATGACATCGGTTGTGCTGGTCTTCCTTAACTTTCTTAACGGTTACGGGTTGGTTTCAGCGCTGATCAAATCCGACAAGGTAGAGCCGATTCGGATCAGGCAAGCTTTTGGCATGCTGATTCTGCTCAACTGCGCCTTGGCTGCGATCCAATTCTTTGCCGTCGCGCCGCTTGCGGCTTATTATTACCAGGAAGCCATCGTCGCAGATCTTCTGAAATGGCAGGCGCTCATCTACCTTTCGACTCCATTCGTCATCTTGCCCGAGGCGCTGCTCACGCGGAACCTTGATTTTAAGAAGCCGGCGATAGTCAATCTGACGGTCGCTGTTATCGGCGCAACGGTGTCTTTGGTGATGGCTTTCAACGGCTACGGTGTTTGGACATTGATATTCGCCCCCGTGTCGATGTTTTGGGCCCGGGCGATATTGCTTATTATCGCGACCAAATTCAGGGTTAGGCCATCGTTCGATTTCAAAGGCGCAGGAAGTATTTTCGGCTTCGGGCTTACCATGCTCGCAAGCCACGGGCTGTATATCGTCCAGACGCAGGCGGATATTTTCATCGCGGCGCGTCATGTGGATACGCATATGCTCGGCCTTTATGCCGAAGCCTTGTTCGTCGCCCAGCTGTTTGCCACCAAGTTTGTCCCGCCGCTTAACGAAGTGGCCTTTCCCGCTTATGCGCGGATGCAACACGACAAAGATGCACTTAGCCAAGGCTTTCTAAAAGCTGTTCGGCTTATCATGCTTGTCGCCTGCCCGCTCTATTTCGGATTGGCTATTTCAGCGGGTCCTTTTGTCGAGACATTACTGGGTGAAAAATGGCTTGAAGCCGTTCCGATCGTAACGGCACTGGCGCTGGCAATGCCGTTCCTTACGCTCCAGATCATCTTCCATCCGGCCATAAACGCACTTAGTGTTCCTCGGATCATCCTGCGCAATGCTATGGCCGGTGCAGTCATTATGCCCTGCACTTATCTCGTAGCGATTCGCTACGGGATCGAGGCGATGGCTTGGAGCTGGCTGGTGTCGGTTCCACTATTGCTGGCAATCACGATTTACCAGATCCGTCCGTTTATCGGTTTCCGTTTGCGCGAGCTTGCATTAGCTACGCTACCAGGCCTAGGCGCTGCTATCGTCATGTGTGCTGCCATATGGACCGTTGATCATCTGGTGATGGCTTATATCTGGCGCGACATCCCTGCGCCACTTCATCTCGCAGCTCTGACCATCAGCGGCGCTATCACATATTGTACCCTGCTGTTTTTTGGCGCGAGACGAACCTTTGACGAGGTCCTTCGGCTGGTTATCCGGAGAAAGGCACCGGCGGGTGTTTCAGGTTGAAATTTTTGCAGCCATCCGGCGCAGCGCAACGTGATCGAACCAGAATTCAGGCAGTGTCCGGCGTGGTGTGCAATCGGACAGTTCCTGACGATATAATTCGCGTAATTGGGTTGGGAGGAAAGCAGGACCCGGTCCGCGCATGATTCGGCTAATCATCC
Source organism: Sphingomonadales bacterium Ga0077559 (assembly GCA_001464315.1). GTDB lineage: Bacteria > Pseudomonadota > Alphaproteobacteria > Sphingomonadales > Sphingomonadaceae > Sphingorhabdus_B. The sequence goes on from LNFK01000075.1 coordinate 2,748, forward strand.
TGTTCTGGAAATGCCGTATGCTGTAATTTATCATGCGCTTATATTGCAGATGCCAGCTTTCTGGCGCGAGCAATCGAACCGGCTCACAGATAAAGCCAGCTTTTTCGCATACCAATACGCGGCTATTGTCCCAATTGGTTTCGGTGGCCAAATCGGTTTTTGTCAGCGCTGCCAGCAGGCCGTCGTCACCGATCAGGTCGTCTGGCAGGCGGATATTGGCCGCTTTCATCCGTGCCAGAAACTTTCCGTTCAAAGCATAAAGGTCTCCAAACAACCCCCGGTCTCGCCGCATTTCCTCCTGATACCGCGCCATCTTACGTCCGTTCAGCGGGAGGCCCGCAGCCGCATTGGCATGTGGATTAGCGTTGAGAGAATCGGCCAGACTTTCAACCGACCCTGACGATATTTGGGCATCGCCGTCGACAAAGACATGTACGGCATGAAATGCGGGAAGCGTATCGAACACGAAACGGTTCCAACTTCGGGATTTTCCACCTTCTTCGAATTCATGCACTATGACATTGGCATATCCGGATGCAATTGCGCGGGCAATATTTGCGGTGCGGTCCGTTGAACCGTTGACCACGATATGAATAGCAACTTCGCTGTGACCCAACGGCAAACTATGCATACAAGTAGCTATCCGCGCTTCTTCCTGATGCGCGAGCACTGCCACGCAAATTGGCGGCAAACCAGTCATTGCTTTTGGGCCATAGCCCATACCGTCAGTGGAAATCGTTCGTCATTTTCAAACTTGCGCTGCCAGCCAGCGCGTTGCCAACTAACCAGATTGGATTTAACAGCTTGGGCATTACCCCAGCTACCGGTGGCTATTTGCTCGCGGTCGAAACCCGCCTCTTCCAGAAAATGCTTCATTCCGGTTTCGGTCCAGCGGCTGCAATCAATCGGCACGGCATGATATCGGATCATGAAAGGAGTTATATTGATGAACCATCCACCGGGACGAAGCATGTCATATACATTTCGTGTAGCGCGATAAGGATAGGGCAGATGCTCCCACACATTATCCGCAATGATAACGTCGAAACTGTCCTTCAGTCGCTCCTGACAGATATCATAGTCGGGCCAGTTCATTTCGGTATAGCTGCCCCACTGCCGATCACGCCATTTCCAACCGGCTGAAATCTCGAGTGTGTCGAGTTCCGCGCAAGACAAATTATCGAGCCACGCATCGATCTCGCGATAAGCAATAACTCGAGTGATGTGGGTCTTGTCGTAGCCCACCCGGCGCGCGGCCGCTTCGATAAATGTCTTGATTTGCGCGTTCATGGCTATTCCCGGGACGTAGCGCACCCTAATAGCCCCCAAGCCTTTAAATCGCGTAAAACTCTATCAGGCCTTCAACAGTCCGATTTCGATCAGTCGTTCGCGCAAATAGTCATCGGCCAATATCGGTTCGGGATAGCGATTTGGGTTTTGTGCGCTGATGCATTGCGGGAGCGTTTTGATCGGGAAATCGGAACGCAAATGCAAAAAGAACGGCATCGAGTAACGGCTATATTTTGACCGCTCACCAGACGGATTGACCACGCGGTGCGTCGTCGACGGCAAGACATGGTTGGTCAGTCGCTGCAACATATCGCCGACATTCACAGCAATTCCGCCCGCAGGCGGCGCAACGCTCATCCAGCTACCATCGGGCCGCAATATTTCAAGGCCAGCCTCTTCCGCGCCGAGCAGGAGCGTGATTAGGTTGATATCCTCATGTGCACCGGCGCGGATGCAACCATCGGTCGCGCCAACAATCGGCGGGTAATGCAGCAGGCGCAATATACTATTGCCATCCTCAATCGCCGCGTCGAACCAATGGGCAGGCAATCCAAGATAGAGCGCAATCGACGACAATATCCGCGCGCCGACCTTGTCCATTTCTGCAAAGAGGGACTGAAATGTCTCTTTAAACTCCGCAACATCAGGCCAGACATTGCGTAGCATCGATCCCGCCAACGGACTGGCCGGATCAACATCGCGACCGATATGCCAGAATTCTTTCAGATCATGGAAGTCAGCGCCTTTGGCAATTTCGGTCTTGAAGGGCGTATAGCCGCGCTGCCCGGCAATCGCGGTGTTGAAGCCTTTCATCTTGTCGGGTTCTGGCTGATCGAACAGCTCTTTGGTCAACGCCCAGGCCTTGGCGACCAAAGCGGGGTCGAGGCCATGATCGACGACGGTTGCAAAACCATATGTCTTGAACGAGTCGCCAAGTTGCTGGCCGAGCGAGTCGGCATTGCCGGACGCTAATGAAATAACGGGCATCTGTGTCATGGACACGCCAGTAGTGCCTGCCTTAAAGGCTTTCCAGCGAAATCAGGAGCAAGCGGTGGCAAAACAATATTGGCTGATGAAATCCGAACCCGACGTCTACAGCTATGACGATCTCGTGGCCGAGGGCGAAGGTACGTGGGACGGCGTGCGCAATCACAGCGCCGCGATTAATTTGCGCGCGATGAAGGTTGGAGACGAAGCTTTTTTCTATCACAGCAATATCGGGCTTGAGATAGTGGCCATCATGAAGATCAGCCACGAGCATTTCATCGACCCCACCGACGAGAAAGCGCGGTTTGTCGCAGTGAAGGTCAAGCCCGTGCGCAAAATTGCGAATCCGGTGACACTCAAGGCAGTTAAGGCCAACCCAAAGCTGGCCGAAATGGACCTGGTCCGGTTGTCCCGCCTGTCGGTGGCTTCAGTTAAGCCAGCCGAATGGAAAGAGATATTGAAAATGGCGGGCGAATGATGCGCCCCCGAATCGCGATATTGTGCCCTACGCCCGAATATGAAGAGGACTGGTCGCATATTCGCGCCGACTATATTCGGCTGCTCGGCACAGACGCGGTTTTTATCGACTGGACGAAGGCCGATGATCTGACGGACTATGAACTTGTTACACCATTGTTAGCTTGGGGCTATCCACGCGATTGCGACAGATGGTTTGATCTGCTGGACCGCATGGAATCGCAAGGGGCCCGGGTGATCAACCCGGTCAGCGTTCTCCGCTGGAACAGCGACAAGAGCTATCTGGCGGAGTTGGAGGCTGCTGGCATTGCGACGGTGCCGACGATCATGTGCAGCACATTAGATGAGACCGCGCTCGCCCAAGCACGCACTGCATTCGGTACCGACATCGTCGTTATCAAGCCGCCCATTTCCGGAGGCGCAGACGGGACCTTCCGGTTGGCACGGGCGGACGCGCTGCCCCCCTCGGTCATAGGCCAGCGGATGATGATTCAGCCCTATCTGCCCAACATCGCGGCAGAGGGCGAATATTCGCTATTTTATTTCGGCGGCAATCTAAGCCATTCGATCATCAAGCGCCCCGCCGCAGGCGACTTTCGCGTGCAGGAGCAGTTCGGCGGCCGGGAAGAGGCGGTTGAACCACCACCCGCTGCAATACTACTGGCCGAGGAGTCCTTGAAAGCGACCTCCGTCATCACCGCCACGGACGCTCTGGCCTATGCGCGGGTCGATATGCTGCGCGGCAGCGAGGGAGCGTTTCGCTTGATGGAACTCGAACTGATCGAGCCTTCGTTATTCCTCCATTTTTCGCCAGATAAAGGCGCAGATTTTGCCCAAGCGCTACTGTCGATGCACAGCTGATTGCGACAAACGGTGGAACCCTAGACCCGTTCAATCGTTTACTATGGGCACCAGCCCGCAACTCCGCGAGGCTTGATTGCGCAGAAAGGATTACGTCATGGGCGAGTTGAAAGACAAAGCCAAAGGCATCGGCAACGAGATTGCGGGTAATGTAAAGCAGGCCGCTGGCCGGGCGAATAACGACCCAAATCTGGAAGCCGAAGGCGCCGCACAGGAGCGCAAAGGCGAAGGCCAGAATCTCAAAGGCAAGATCAAAGGCGCCTTGGGCGACAAGGTCTGAAGCCTTATCGGCTAAACGAAAAGGTCGCCGCTTTGGCGGCCTTTTTTATGTCTGGCGGTAGTCCGCGACGATTTCCCCGCAGGCACGCAATTCTTCTTCATGTCCCGCTTCGCGCCAGCTTTCGGTCAGTGCGTCCTTTTCCCAAGCGAGCATCGCAGGCAGCGTCAGCATCTTATGCACCCATTCCTTCCCGGCATGTCCGACGTCCAATCCATAGGTCCGCACACGAAACGCGACCGGCGCAAAAAAGGCATCGACAGCGGTGAAATTCGGCCCCGCCAGAAACGGTCCGCCAAAGCTATCGAGACCTTGCGCCCATAATTCAGTTATCCGGTCAACGTCGCGTTGCAGTGCATCCGACGTCGGTTTTGGCTTGACCCGCACTCCCACATTCATTGTGCAATCATTCCGCAGTGCGGAAAAGCCTCCGTGCATTTCAGTGACCGCACACACCGCCCAAGCCCGCGCAGCTTCATCGGTTGGCCATACACCCTCATGTCGGTCTGCGAGATAAAGCGCGATGCCAAGCGAGTCCCAGATATTCCGGTCGCCGTCGATCAACACGGGCACTTGGCCTGTCGGCGAGAAAACCCGAAAGCCATCATAATTGCTCGGTTTGGTAAAGGGTTCGAGCCGATCGGCGAATGGAAGGCCGAGCATAGTCATCAACAGCCATGGCCGCAGGCTCCAGCTTGAATAATTGCGGTTGGCGGTAATCAAAGTGTAGGTCATATCGTGTTACCTGGGCGATCGAGCATAAGCATTAAATCTGCGGAGAAGGGATATCGTCGGGGTTCAGCCAGCTTGAGTCCACGCGTTTGTCATAGCTGTCGAACACCGCGAACGGAATGCGAAAGGGCGTTCCCCAGTTGCTATTCCACATCGCCACAACGCCGTTGCCGGTTGAGGGTTCAAAGATCATGGTGGCGCGATAGCCATCGACCGCGCCAGAATGGCCGACAAGCCGATGCCCGGCATAATTAAAGCTGCGCCAGCCTAGGCCATATCCGGCACCGGAAATTGCCTGTTTCAGGTCGCCACCATACAGCCTGTCTGTATTCACCCGCGGCGCTTGTGCAACCCGCAGCATAGAGGCCGGAAGCACGTCGGGGCGTTCACCCATCGCCGCCTGCAGCCATTTGGAAAAGTCGACGATATTGCTCTCGACGCCAGCCGCCGCAGGCACACGCCAATAGCTTTCCTTGAGCGTCCGTACTTGCTGCCCATTATGCGGACGCGCCCAGTCTTTGGCGCCGGTCAGCCCTGCCATACCGTAGGCCGCGCTTTTCATACCAAGCGGAAGAAAAAAACGCTCGCTGACCATGTCGGCAAAGGGCCGCTTTGCGGCTAGCTCCAATATTTCGCTAGCGGCGTCGAACGCGACATTCTGATAGGTGTGGCACGTGCCAGGGTCGCATTGCAGCGGCGCTGCGGCAAGACCGGCGCGGATCACGCGTGGATTTTGGCCTTCTTCCAGTTTTTCGTCATAAGCGTTTTTGGTCAGCCCTGTCCGCTGAGCAAGCAACTGCGCAAGCGTCACCTGCGATTCTGCGCCACCGGGCAAACGCAACGAAGTTTGCCAACTGGAAACCGGGCGCTCCAGGTCGACTGCGCCTTCGGCTGCCAGCGATGCAGCAAGCGAACCCGCGACAGTTTTGGAAACCGACGCCCATCGAAACACGGTGTTTGCTGTCACCGGAACCTGAGTCGTTTTATCGACCACGCCATAGGTGCGAACGAAGCGCAATTTGCCTGCCTCGACGACTGCGACCGCGAGCCCCGCCATTTCAGGCCGCAATGCCAGGCCTGTCAGTTGCTGGTCAAGCTGAACATAGTCGACCCGGCCGCGCCACTCGTCAGGTGTGTCGGGCAGATCGGCGTCGCCAGACCTGGCCTCTGCGATTGCGACAACGATGTCATTTTCGCCGCCGAGCATAGACAGTCCGTACCAGCTGACTAGTACCAGCGCGGAGACAGCGGTGATCGCTTTAATGGTTCGATGCATCAGTGCCCTTAAACTGCCACTTCATAATTGGCCGTCGACTTGGCTGCGACTTCGTCAGCAGTTACGCCCGGCGCGGTCTCGATCAGTTTGAACGGTGAGGCGTGATCGCGCCGCTGGAATACCGCAAGATCAGTAATGATCATGTCCACGACATTTTTACCGGTCAGCGGCAGGGTGCAGGCGGGAATGAACTTGGGGCTGCCATCTTTGGCATTGTGCTCCATCACAACGATGATCTTCTTGACGCCCGCGACCAGGTCCATCGCGCCGCCCATGCCCTTGATCATCTTGCCGGGGATCATCCAGTTGGCGATGTCGCCATTCTCGGCAACTTCCATCGCGCCAAGCACGGTCAAATCGATGTGCCCGCCGCGGATCATCGCGAACGAAGCTGCGCTATCAAAATAGGCGGTTTGCGGAAGCTCGCTGATCGTCTGCTTGCCCGCATTGATCAGGTCGGCATCTTCGTCGCCTGCAAACGGGAATGGCCCAATGCCCAGCATCCCGTTTTCCGACTGAAGCGTCACCTCCATATCCGCCGGAACATGATTGGCGACTAAAGTCGGAATACCGATGCCGAGGTTCACATAATATCCGTCGCGCAATTCCTTTGCGGCACGTGCAGCCATCTCGTCGCGGGTCCAGCCATTTGCGTTACCGTCGTGCGTTGTCATATCAGTCCATCCTTACCGGGATAATCAGTAGCAATGTCAGTCGGGTTCGCGCGCTCGGCATCCACGCCTTCCCATATCCGCTCGAGCGCTTCGGCTTCGGAAATACCCGTCGCCCGCGCCCAGGTTTTCGCGCCATGCCGGATACAATCGACGAGCGCGATGCCAAAGCCCATCGGGTCACCGCCAACGGGCACAGGGTTGATAAAACAGGTCACGGGGCCGCCCTCCTTTGCCCAAACGCGCAGGAATTCGCGGCTATCGCTGAGCATTTCGGAATAGGGCACAAGGTCGATAGGGGTTGGTTTGCCGCTCATGCCGCCCTCTCTGTTTGAACAAGTTTGTCGGCCGAAAGCTGCGCCCACGCGAGGCAGGTGCCGATTGCATAAGCTATGCCGTATCCCAAAACGATCAACGACGACCAGATATTGAAGGGTGAACGCATTGCAGGTTCTATCGTGATCGGAATGATGAACAGGCCGCGCAGCAGGTAAATGGCGCTGATGATAACAAGTGCCGTCCGCATCAGTGGCAAGCGCCGAAGCAAACCCGCACCTGAGAAAGCATAGGCGGCCCAGGTCGCGAGGATAAGCGCAATCCCTGAGGTCATTATCGCAGGCATCCAGTGGCCGGCTTCGTCAGCGCGCGCCATTTCCTCTCCTGCGCCAAAAAAACGATAATAATCCCCGCCGCCGAAAATGCAGACAATATGGAGCAGTGCTGCTGCTAAGCTAAGCCAGCCACCTACAATCAGCCATTTGTTCGCGCCGGACTTCACGCCGCCTCGCGTTCGCGAACGGTGCGGAACTCGATCTTCTTTTCGTAAGGTGCGCCGACTATCATGCGCTGCACATAGACGCCGGGCAAATGGATGCAGTCGGGATCGAGCGACCCCACAGGCACGACTACCTCGACTTCTGCCACGCAAATCTTGCCGCAAGTTGCGGCGGGCAGGTTGAAATTGCGCGCTGTTTTACGGAACACAAGGTTACCGCTTTCGTCAGCTTTCCATGCCTTGATAATCGACAGATCGGCAAAAATGCCGCGTTCGAGGATATATTCCTCTCCGCTAAATTCCTTCACTTCCTTGCCTTCGGCCACAAGCGTTCCAACGCCCGTCTTGGTGTAAAATCCCGGAATCCCTGCACCGCCAGCGCGCATCCGCTCGGCGAGCGTACCTTGCGGGCAGAATTCAACCTCAAGCTCTCCGGCCAGATACTGCCGTTCGAATTCCTTGTTCTCACCGACATAAGACGAAATCATTTTCTTGACCTGTTTGGTGCGGAGCAGCTTGCCAATGCCTTCATTATCGATACCGGCATTGTTCGAAACGAATGTTAGTCCGCTCACGCCGCTATCGCGAATGGCGTCGAGCAAGCGTTCGGGCAAACCACACAGGCCGAAGCCGCCGCTGGCGATCAGAATATCGTTTTTCAGCAGGCCATCGAGCGCCGACGCCGCGTCGGGGAAGAGTTTTTTCGCCATGATATGCTCCAGGTAAATGGGAGTAACCGAATGGCTGCCCGCCTAGCCGCCATCAGGCGCAAAGGTCAACGCCAATAGCGCGCCCAATTCGGCCAATGCCTGCGCGCCGCTAGTAACCTTGATTGCCGCCATGCCCAAAGCAGCAGCCGGTTTGCAGTTGATGCCGAGATCGTCGAGATAGATGCATTGCGCAGGAGCGACATTGAGCGCCTCACACATCATCTGATAAATACGTGGGTCGGGTTTGCGGACGCCGACCTTGGAGCTTTCGATGACATGGTCGAACCGTGCCATGATGGCATCGACAGCTGCGGCCTTTTCGCCGCTACCTGCCATGCCCGCGCCTTTGCCCGCGGGCACATTGTTGGTGATGCAACCGAGTTTGAAACTCTCAGCTTTCAGCCGGTCGAGCGCAGCGACCATCTCGGATCTAATGTCGCCCGACAGGCACGCGATTACCGATGCCCCGTCGAGTTCGTGCCCCATAGCCCGTACTTCGGTGGCGAACAACGAGTCGAATTCCTCTGCGCTGCATTCGGCGCGCTCGAACTTTGCCCATGCATTGCTATTGGGGTTGGCCGAGTTGACGCGTCGAACAAAATCTCGTGGCAGGCCTCGCGTGGCCTCCATCGCATTGAACGCCTCGAACGGCGACGAGGTTATCACGCCCCCGAAATCGAAGATTACGGTGTTATACGACATGATTCTGTTCAAGCTACCGATGTGCCGAACAGCGATCCGATAGCAGCGGTTGCGGCCATGGCAAACGCGCCCCAGAAAGTGACTCGCAATACCGCTTTACCAATTGGCGCACCGCCCGCCTTCGCGCCAACCGCGCCGAGAATTGCCAGAAACAGCAACGCTGCAGTCGACACCATCCAGCTCAAAAAGGCCGCCGGCGAGAGCGGTACCATTGCCAGCGGCAAAGCAGCGCCAACTGCAAATGCAGCTGCTGAGGCGACCGCCGCCTGCACGGGTCGCGCCGCTGTGTGCATCGCCATCCCTAACTCATCTCGCAAATGGGTGGCCAGCGCATCATGCGCGGTGAGCTTGTCCGCGACCTGCCCAGCGAGCGCCCGGTCGAGGCCGCGCGCTTGATATATGCCGACCAGTTCCTCGCGTTCCTTTTCGGGAACGGTGTCAAGCTCAGCCTTTTCGCGTTGGCGGTCGGCAGCTTCGGTGTCGGCTTGCGAACTGACCGAGACATATTCGCCCGCGGCCATCGACATCGCGCCTGCGACCAGACCCGCAATGCCGGTCATCAATATCGTCGCGGGGGACGCCTGCGCCGCGGCGACCCCAACAATCAGGCTTGCGGTCGAAACGATGCCGTCATTGGCGCCGAGCACCGAGGCACGCAACCAGCCGATGCGGTCGATCAGATGCGCTTCCTTATGTCTCGGCATCGGGCTACCTCCGTTTTCAATATTGCAGTTCAAGCCCCGGGCGGTTCCAGCGCGTCTTCACCAAACGCCCACTGCCCGACAGGCAGATATAGGCGTCCATCATATCATCGCCGCCAAAGGCGATGTTGGTGGTGAAGATATCGTCGGTGGCGACGAATTCGACCAGCTCGCCGTCCGGAGAAATCACGCTGATCCCGCATTCGCCGATCGTGGCGACGCAGATATTGCCGCCCGCTTCCATGCCAAGGCTGTCGAAGAATTTATACCCCGCGGGGCGATAAACCGGAATACCGGGGCCGCCGGGGCCAGCATCGGGCGCGACCTTGCCGGGCGAGGTGATGTTGAACTTCATCAACCGGCATGTGTAGGTTTCAGCGGCATACAGAGTGTTGCCATCGGGTGACAAGCCAACGCCATTGGGGTTGTTCGACGGGAAGATGACTTCTTCCAGATGGTTGCCGTCGGCTTTCGCGTAGAAAATGCCGACTATGTCATGAGTGCGTTTGGCGTAGTCGACCTTGCCGTGATCGGTGAACCAGAAGCCGCCATGTGCATCGAATACGATGTCATTGGGTCCGCGCAATATGCAGCCATGATCGCCCGATTTGTACAGGACTTCAACTTCGCCGGTGTCGATATCGATCCGCTCGATCCGGCCGCCCGAATAATCCTGCGCAATGCCGTGGGGGACGAGATAGCCGCCGCTATCGAGATATTCGAAGCCACCATTGTTGCAACAATAGAGCTTGCCATCCGGGCCGAGAGCCAACCCATTTGGCCCGCCACCGGTTTTTGCTACAACTGAAGTGCTGCCATCGGGCCGGACGCGCGTGATCTGGCCCAAGGCGATTTCGACGAGAATGATGCTCCCATCGGGCATCACGACTGGTCCTTCCGGAAACCGAAGGCCACCAGCCAACAGCTCAAATTCCGCCATGATATTCTCTCCCGTGTGCTTTAGTGTGGTTCTTTGCCGGGCGGTGTCCGGTCGCCCTCTCCCAATTCAAGCTGCATATACACAGTATCGAGCCAACGCCCGAACTTTCGCCCGACCGACCGCATCCGGGCGGCATGTTCGAATCCCATTTTCGCATGCAGTGCAACCGAGGCAGGCTCGCCGCCGCCAATGACAGCCATCATTTGCCGGAAACCGCAATCAGTCGAAGCGACAATCAGTGCACGCATCAGCATTGAGCCAACACCATTGCCCGCCTGATCGCTGCGGACATAGATAGAGTCTTCGCAAGCAAAGCTATAAGCAGCGCGGTCGCGGAACTGAGTGACATAGGCGTAGCCGACCACTTCAGCGCCACGCGCGGCGACCAGAAATGGCCAACCCTTTGATGTGATCTCGGCAATTTTTTGTTCAGTTTCCACAGCACTCCGCGGGACGGTGTCAAAACTCGCGGTCCCCGAACGAACATGCTCTGCGTAGATCGAAGCGATCTCCTCTGCATCGTCGGCGGACACTTGCCGTATAATGATCGATTCATCGTCCTGCATAAATGTCGGGCTGACATAGAATAGCGGACATGAAAAGCATTTTGCCGCGTTTTGATGTCGATCAACAACAGAGGCGCAAATAGATGTAAACCTCAACAATGAAGTCGGCTCGCCGAGTCGGTTCGTTTGGGAAGGAAACGACGATGAAATCTATCATGGTTCATGCAGGAAGCGATTCAGGTTTTGACAGCCGGTTGCAGGTCGCGCTCGATCTGGCGCGACGGTTCAACGGACATCTCTCACTGATTTTACCGCGCCCGCCGCAAGACTATGTCGCATTCGACATGTTCGGCGGCGCGCATTTTCTGGCCGAGGCTTATGACGCAGCGGAGAAAGAGCGCGAGAAAATGCAGGCGCGGATCAACGCAAAATTGAAGGTCGAGAGCTTGCCATGGGACTGGCAGATATTCGATGGCACTACCGCCGATGCACTGGTCAACGCCGCGCGGTTGGGCGATATCATGGTGATGTCGCTCGATACCACTTCGACAGGCGCACCCGGACATGGCCGCGCATTGGTGAGCGACGTCGTCACCGCCTCGCGCACGCCGGTTCTTGCAGTACCTGTCGGATGCAAAAGCCTGTCATTCGACCGCGCGATGGTCGCCTATGACGGCGGCTTCGAAGCGGCTAATGCCTTGCGCGCGGCGCTGCCGATGCTCGCGGCATCGGGCGCGGTTCGGATTTCCGAAGTTGAGGCGTCCCCCGACGAATTTCCGGTTACCGACGCTGCCAGCTATCTCTCGCGGCACGGCGTCTGTGCCGAAATCGCGGTGGCGGCCAAGGGCGACACCAGCATCGAGGAACGATTGCTGGCTGAAGCCAAGGATTGGCGGCCCGATTTCCTTGTCATGGGGGCCTATGGTCATGGCAAATGGCGCGAGACGCTATTTGGCGGGGTGACCCGCTTCCTGCTTGGCGAGTTAGGTGTGCCGGTTTTGTTGGCGCATTAATATCTTTGCCTAATACGCCGAACGAGAATTTGCGTCGGGGGGTGGTTTAACCCTCCGCGCTGCCCTATCTGGAACCGCAACAGAAGATGTTTCGGGACCAGAATTTATGACAAGCACATATCCAACTAATTTGGGCATTTACGTGGGCGGCAACTGGCGGTCTGGTGAGGGCCGCGACAGCCATAAGGTAATTAATCCCGCGACCGGCGATGTGCTCGCCGAATTGCCTTTGGCAACCGCGGCGGACCTCGACGAGGCGCTTGAGGCGACTGCGAAGGGCTTTGCCTATTGGCGTTCGGTTGACGTCAACGAGCGCGCTGGAATATTGCACAAGGTTGCCGACCTTATTCGCGAACGCGCTGAAACCATTGCGGTATTACTCACCACCGAACAGGGTAAGCCGCTCGCAGAAGCGCGCACCGAAGTACTGTCCTGCGCCGCTCAGTTCGACTATTTCGCCGAAGAAGCCAAGCGGAGCTATGGCCGCGTGCTGGTTCGCCCAACGGGGCAACGCGCGCTTGTACTGAAACAGCCGGTCGGCCCGGTCGCAGCTTTCTCTCCGTGGAATTTCCCAGTCAATCTGATGTGCAAGAAAATGGCGGCAGCTTTGGCCGCTGGCTGCTCGATCATCGCTAAGCCTCCTGAGGAAACTCCTGCGAGCACCAGCGCGATCATGCAGTGCGTCATCGACGGCGGTGTGCCGGGTAACGTCGCTCAGCTTGTTTACGGTGTGCCTGATTTGGTCAGTCGGCACCTGATTGCTTCACCGATCATTCGAAAGGTCAGTTTCACTGGATCGGTCCCGGTTGGCAAACATCTGCTCAAACTCGCCGCCGACGGCGTAAAGCGCACGACGATGGAACTCGGCGGCCACGCGCCGGTCATCATCTTCGACGATTGCGATCTCGACAAGGCAATCGCGCTGTCCGCGACCACCAAATTCCGCAATGCAGGACAGGTCTGCATCTCGCCCACACGTTTCTATGTGCAGGAAAATGTTTATGACCGCTTCGTTGCCGGTTTTGCCGAGCGGGCAAAACAGGTTCGCGTCGGTAACGGCCTTGATGCAGATACGGTCATGGGACCTTTGGCAAACGACCGGCGGCCATCCGCCATCGAAGCGTTGGTTGATGATGCCACCGCCAAGGGTGCCAAGCTGCTCAGCGGCGGAGCGCGCGGCAATAAAGGCTATTTCTACCAGCCCACGGTGCTGGCCGATGTGCCGATGTCAGCCGACGTCATGGATAACGAACCCTTTGGCCCGGTGGCGTTGATGCGCCCGTTCAAGACCTTCGGCGAAGCGGTTGAACAAGCCAACCGCTTGCCCTTTGGTCTGGCTGCTTATGCTTTCACGGAAAATGCCCGGCAGGCGAATCTCGTCGTCGATGCACTCGACACAGGAATGGTCGGCCTCAACAGCTTTGCGATCTCGATGCCCGATGCACCCTTTGGCGGAGTGAAGGAATCGGGCTTTGGCAGCGAGGGCGGCCCTGAAGGACTCGACAGTTATTATGTCACCAAAGCGGTTCACCAATATTGATTAAACGGCAATTTTATCTCACCGGGGGTCTGGCCGCTGTGGGCCTCGGCGCGATTGGGGTGTTTTTGCCGTTATTGCCAACGGTCCCGTTTCTGATCCTTGCCGCCTTTTGCTTTGCCCGAAGCAGTCCAAAGCTTGAAGCACGATTGATGAACCACCGACGCTATGGCCATCATCTGGTCGCGTGGCGCGCAAATGGTGTTATCAATCGTCGCGCCAAATGGTCCGCGACCATAGCATTTGCCATCAGCATATTGATTGGTTTGATGGCCCTGCCCGTGCCGTGGTCGCTGATACCGATCGGGGTAGCGCTGATCTCGCTAACGTGGCTTTGGCGCAGACCCGAAGGTTAAATTGCGGCGTCGCGGACAACCGCGATGCCAGTTTCGCGTTGCACTTTTAACTCTGCCTTCAACTTGGCAGGATCGCGCGCGAAGACGAAACCGAAACTGACTCCGCCTTCTTTGCCAACGGTCGCATGATGCAGCTTGTGCGCTTGCACCAATCGCTTGGCATAGCCGCGTTTTGGAACCCAGCGGAAATAACGCTGATGCACCAGACCGTCATGGATGAAAGTATAAATTAAACCATAAACCGTGACACCCACCGCAGCCCACCAGAGGGCAGCCGAGTAATAATAACCGACGGTAAACATGCTGATTGCCGCCGTCGCGCCGACGATTGCGAACAAATCATTCTTCTCGAGCACATTGTCATGGGGCTCATGATGATCGCGATGCCAGTCCCAGCCCCAACCGTGCATGATATATTTGTGGCTCGCCCAAGCTACAAATTCCATCACAGCGACAACCATTACAACAATCGCAATTTTTTCGAACAGACTCACTCGTTCACGCCCCGCTTGTAATTACGCTGATATTCCCCGTGCGCTTTAGGCAACGCCCACCACGGGGTGCCTGGCGCAAGATGATGCTCGTGATGATAGCCGAAATGAAAGCAGCTGAAAAGCGACGCGATAACGCCAAAATCATTGGTGCGCGCATTGTGATGGTCGGAAAATTCCGAATCGTCGTGGCGGTGCGGCAGATAAGTGCCAAAATAGAAAAGCTGAAGCGACGAAGCGATTGCCGGAACAGCATACAGCAGAGTGATGTTCTGCAAAGGTACGTTCAGAACAAAGTAATAGCAGACCACAATCGTCGAAATGAAAGCAACTGACTGCAATCCGAAATAGCGCTTTAGAAACAACATATACCAAGGCCAAAACGAGCGGCTGTCTTCGGCATTGAAATCTGGATCATCGGTGCTGCCGACATGGCGGTGATGCGCAAAATGCGCATCGCGCATCCGTCGCCAGCCAAAACCTGCATACAGAAACAAAACGATTTTGCCGATTGCCGCATTGGTGCGATGGTGACCGGGCGCGAGCGAGCCATGCATCGCATCATGCGCGACAATGAACATCCCTACCGAAAGCCAGCATTGCAGGGCGATTGCACCGATCACTAACGGCCAATCGGACAGGTGGATCGCAAAAAAGAACATAGCCCAGATGTGAACCCCGATCCAGACGCCGAACATCAACCCGGCAAATGTCAGGCCGATCGTTGCGTCACTGGACGGAGAAAAGGTTGGGGCCGGTGTGGGCATTGCTTTGTCTGGGTTATATATGGCCATCACGACCGATGCAGCCAATATGGGTAAAAGGATATAGTAAGGTCTCGGTTCCGCACGCGCCCAAGACAGGCGCCATACCTAGTGGAAATTTTTCGGGCAATATAGCTGAAACTGTCCAAGCTTGCATTTCGAGCCAAACAAGGCCACCGGCGATATATTATGTCTTCGATACTCAAAACCCTGTATGAAAAAATCTGGCAAGCGCATGTTGTAGAAACACGCGATGATGGCACCAGCCTGATCTTCATCGACCGGCATCTTGTACATGAGGTGACCAGCCCACAAGCGTTCGAAGGACTTCGCGTTGCAGGGCGCAAAGTGCGGCGGCCCGATTTGACGCTCGCTGTCCCTGACCATAATTTACCGACGACCGCGCGACTGGATGCAAACGGCAAGCGCATTCCCATTGCTGATCCTGAAAGCGCTCAGCAACTGGCTGCGCTTGAAAAAAATGCCCCCGATTTCGGCATCCGCTATATCGACGCGTCCGATGCCAATCAGGGAATTGTCCATGTTGTCGGACCGGAACAGGGCTTTTCGCTGCCCGGCACGACGATTGTCTGCGGTGACAGCCATACCGCCTGCCATGGCGGACTTGGCGCGCTTGCGTTCGGCATCGGCACATCCGAAGTGGAGCATGTGCTGGCGACCCAGACCTTGCAATTGAAGCAATCGAAATCGATGGAAGTCAGGGTCGAAGGTGAACTTGGTCCCGGAGTAACCGCCAAGGATGTGGTGCTTCACATCACTGGCGTGCTTGGTGCGTCCGGCGGGACTGGCCATGTGATCGAATATACCGGTGCGGTCATCCGGTCGCTTAGCGTCGAGGGGCGCCTGACGATTTCAAACATGGCGATCGAGCACGGTGCGCGCGCTGGCCTGATTGCACCTGACGATGTTACCTTCGATTATCTCAAGGGCCGTCCGATGGCCCCAAAGGATGCAGCGTGGGACGAAGCGGTGGCCTATTGGCGCTCGCTCGCCACCGATGCAGGCGCGACATATGACAAGAGCATCGTCATCAACGCAAGCGACATCGCACCAACCGTCACGTGGGGGACTAGCCCCGAGGACGTTCTGCCAATCACCGGCATTATCCCCGACCCAATGAGTTTTGTCGATCCCGCAAAGCAGAATGCCGCGCAGAAATCACTTGATTATATGGGTCTCAAAGCCGGTACCCCGATGACTCAGATTGAGGTGCAGAATATCTTCATCGGCAGCTGCACCAACAGCCGGATAGAAGACCTCCGCGCCGCCGCCGCCGTCCTGAAAGGCCGCCACAAAGCCGCGAACGTCAAATGGGCAATCGTTGTCCCCGGCAGCGGATTGGTAAAAGCTCAAGCCGAAGCCGAAGGACTCGACCGCATTTTCACTGACGCAGGCCTTGAATGGCGCGAACCGGGCTGCTCGGCATGTCTTGGCATGAATCCCGACAAAGTTCCCGCCGGAGAACGCTGCGCGTCGACAAGCAACCGCAATTTTGTGGGACGGCAGGGACCGGGAGCAAGGACGCATCTGGTCAGCCCCGCGATGGCGGCTGCAGCAGCGGTAACAGGCAGACTGACCGATGTCCGAGAACTGACCGGCTGAGTCCCGCCACGGCACATAGCATTATGCCTATTATTGACTTGTCGCGACATGTTGCAAAATATAAACTCCGGCAGGAGGTGACTTATGGCAGGCGACGGTTCGTATGACGCGGTGGAGCATACCGGGGTTGTCGTAGGCTGGACGCATAATGACTTACCCAATTCGATAAATTTGAGAATTCAAAGTGCGGCGTCGAATGCAGCGCTGCGCGATCAACGGATCGACAGCCATCACTTTCTGATGACACAAAACCAGGCTTTATTGCTGGCCAAATACTTACTCGAAGCGACGGGTCAGACGATACCGCAGCGGCCAACGCCGACAATCTGGCAACGCATAAGGTCGCAACGCGCGGGATAAGGCCTTTACTTGCGCAGACCGGCAAAGCTAAGGATTTGGTTCAGCACAGGACAGAATAATATGACCGACGAAAAAGAAGACA
Organism: Sphingomonadales bacterium Ga0077559; assembly: GCA_001464315.1. Taxonomy (GTDB): domain Bacteria; phylum Pseudomonadota; class Alphaproteobacteria; order Sphingomonadales; family Sphingomonadaceae; genus Sphingorhabdus_B. Next base: position 19,879 of record LNFK01000075.1, read on the forward strand.
ATAAAGACGATTGGTCGACAGGTGCAAAAGTTGGTGCCGCGGTCGGATCGGCGGCGCTGATGGCGGCGTTGCTCTATGCCGGACGGCGCAGCCTGACGCGCAAGAATGGCAAGCTCGAGCCGCTATCGCCCGAGCCCGAAGTTGAGCCAATCAGTGACCATCAGCCCAAGATCGATACGGATTGATCGCATGCAGCCAGTCGAACGCGTCGAAGGCCGCGCCTATCCTTTGGGGCTGAAAAATGTTGATACCGACATCATCATTCCTGCAAAATGGCTGAAGACGATCAGCCGCAGCGGCTTGGGCAAGGGCGCATTTGAAACACTTCGTGCGGTAGACGGCAATGTGTTTGATGATCCCGAATATGCAGGCGCACAGATTTTAATCGCAGGCGACAATTTCGGGTGCGGGTCGAGCCGTGAGCATGCTGCTTGGGCGATGGCCGATCTGGGCATTCGCGCCGTAATCGCTCCGAGTTTTTCCGACATATTTTCGGGCAATGCCTTCAAAAATGGTTTGCTCTCCATCGTGTTGCCCCAAAATGCGATTGACCGACTGATGGACGTTGCCAAAACCGATCCTATCCACATCGAACTGGAAACGCAGACGGTGACTACGCCGTTTCAGGATCGATTCGAATTCGAAATCGATCCGTTCCGCAAACATTGCCTGTTGAATGGCGTCGATGAAATCGGCCTGACGCTGCAGAGCAGCGATGCCATTTCAACTTACGAGACAAAAATTGCGGCAAGCCAGCCCTGGCTGGTGCCGATCGCAGCTTAGGAGAGAGATATGCGCGCTTTATTATCGGTCGCAACCGGCGGCCCTGAAACACTTGTCCTGGGCGAACTTCCCGAACCTGTAGCCGGGCCCGGACAGGTTGTAGTCGCGGTCAAGGCATGCTCGATCAATTTCCCCGATACCTTGATGATCGTCGATCTGTACCAGTTCAAACCGCCGCGCCCATTTGCCCCTGGCGGGGAAATTGCAGGCGTGGTCGAAGGAGTGGGCGAAGGCGTCAGCGGCTTTGCAGTCGGCGACCGGGTAATCGGCCTGTGCGGCAATGGCGGATTGACTGAGAAAGTTGCAGTTGCGGCATTCAACTGCTTCAAGATGCCCGATGCGATGTCCTTCGACGACGGCGCATCCTTGCTGATGACCTACGGCACGTCAATCCACGCCCTTAAAGACCGCGGGCATATGAAGGAGGGCGACAGCGTCCTTGTTCTGGGCGGCGCAGGCGGAATCGGTATATCGGCGATTGAGCTTGGCAAGGCTTTTGGTGGCCGCGTTGTTGCGGGCGTATCAAGCGAGGCCAAAGCCGAAATCGCGCGCGAGGCAGGCGCCGACGATGTTGTTGTCTATCCGCAACAGCCCTTCGACAAGGACAAGTCAAAAGCCGTCGCCGAAATGTTCAAAAATGCGGCTGGCAAAGACGGATTCAACATCATCTACGACACCGTGGGCGGCGACTATAGCGAACCTGCGGTGCGTTCTATCGCCTGGGAGGGTAAGTTTCTCGTCGTCGGTTTCCCCGCCGGAATCGCAAAGTTGCCGCTTAACCTGACGTTGCTAAAAAGCTGTGACGTCTGTGGCGTTTTCTGGGGCGCATTTGCCGCGCGCACGCCGCAGAAAAACCATGCCAACATTGCAGAGCTATTTAACCTGTATGCCGCTGGCAAAATCAAACCGCGCGTTTCGGAAACGTTCGAACTCGCCGATGCGGGTAACGCGATCGCCCGTCTCGGCGACCGGGCCGCCGTTGGCAAGCTGGTTGTGCATATTTGAACAGCTGCCTTGCCGATCCCACGCTAAGCCATTATCTTTGACTAACCGAAAACGGGAACCACAATATGACGACCTTTGACAACCGCGAAAACGCCTTTGAAAACAAATTCGCTCATGATGCTGACCTGCATTTCAAGATTACGGCCCGCCGCAATAAGCTGGTGGGACAATGGGCAGCCGAGAAAATGGGGCTGACCCCTGAAGAAACGACCGCATATGCGACCTCGGTTGTACAGGCCGATTTCGAAGAAGCGGGCGACGAAGACGTTATCCGTAAGGTGCTTGGCGACCTGACTTCAGCTGGCATCGAAGCCGACGACGCGATGATCCGCGCCGCGCTCGAAGAAAAAATGGTCGAAGCCCGCCGCCAGTTTATCGAGCCAGCCTGATGGCCATGTCGGCGGTCGATATCGAAAGCATGATCAAGGCGGCACTGCCCGATGCGCTGATTGAAATTACCGATCTGGCGGGCGACGGCAATCATTATGCCGCGCGGGTCGTCAGTGAGAGTTTCCGCGGTATTCCCCGCGTCAAACAGCACAAGGCGGTTTACGATGCGCTGGGCGGCCGGATGGGCGGTGTATTGCATGCGCTTCAGTTAACCACTGCAACACCCTAAGATTTTTGGAGTATAGATAATGAGCGTGAACGAACGGATTGACGAGCTGGTAAAAAGCAATGACGTGGTGCTGTTCATGAAAGGCACGCCCTTGTTTCCGCAATGCGGGTTTTCGAGCAAGGCGATTGCCATCCTCGATCACCTCGGCGTCGCCTATGAAAGCGTGGACGTGTTGCAGGACATGGAAATTCGCGCTGGTATCAAGGAATATTCCGACTGGCCGACTATCCCCCAGCTTTATGTGAAGGGCGAATTTCTCGGTGGTTCAGACATCATGATGGAAATGTTCGACGCAGGTGAGTTGCAGGAAATGGTCGATAGCAAGGGCTTGGCAAAGGCTGTTTAAATAGCGACTGGTTCGGCTTCGGCTCGGCGGATGTTGGGTAGCAGAAGATGCAGCCAGCCGAGCGCTAGCAAGTAAGATGCGGCGGCGAATATAAACAATGGTGTAAAGCCAAGTCCCGCCGCCAGTACAGCGCCTGTCACGAGCTGAATCAATGCGCCACCCATGTTGCCCATGAACGCGCCGAATGCGGTCACCCGCCCGACTTTTCCGCGCGGCACGACGTCGGTGATGATCGAAAATATTGAAAGTGAAAATCCCTGATGCCCGGCCATAACGACGCCCATCATGATAGCCACCGGCCAGAATGAATCGAGCGTGAGAACGAATGGCAATGGAACGACGATGGCTGCCGATCCGAACATAATGGTCTTGCGGACGCGGTTGACGCTCCATCCCGCCTCGAGAAGACGTGTTGAAAGCCAGCCCGCGAAGAGCGCGCCCGCGCCCGAACCAAAAAACGCGATGGCTAGAGGTATGGCAAGTTCGCTCGTCGTCAGTCCGAACTCTTTGCGATAAAAATCGGGTAGCCAGAAGTTGATGAGCCACCAGGTTGCATCGGATAGCATCTTTGCGATCACGATTGCCCATGTTCGCCGTTCCTTCAGGATCGGCCCATAAGGCGCGCCATCGTCAGCGAAATCTCGATTGGCGTCCTCTGCCTTATCGTCAAATTTCACGCCCCGCGCGAACCAAAGCCAAAGCGCTAGAGTGATAAACCCGCCGATACCGCCAAATATCAACGCACCGCGCCATCCCCAAATTGCAGCAATCACCGGAATAAAAAACGGCATCGAGATAGTTCCGAGACCCGCAATCGCGGTACCAACGCCGAACGCAAAAGATCGTTTATCGGGCGGGAACAAGGTTGCGACGGTCTTGATCGTCAGCGGTGTCTGCACCGCCTCGGTCGCGCCAAGCCCGATCCGTGCGGCGACCACATGCCAACCCGCAATTGCCCAGCCATGCGCCATCGCGGCAAGGCTCCAGGTCGTCACGCCAAAGACCATCGAACGTAAAACGCCAATTTTGTCGACGAGCCACCCTGTGAAAAGAAACGAAAGCGCCGCCGCAACCTGAGTTACAAAAGCGAGATTGGCAAAATCGCTGTCGCTCCAGCCAAGATCGGCCGACATGTCGGGCTTGAGGATTGCGATAACGGGCCGGTCCATCGCGTTGAAAATACCGGCAACACACAGCAGCCCGAACAATATCCAGCGCAGCGTCGGCGTGATCGGCTTCATTTCGGTCCTCTCCACTGCATCGGTGTCCGCGCTTGGCCTAAAGACCGTCTTGCTTTACGCTGGAACTCCTCTCACAGATGCCTATAGAAGGCCATATGACACCGCAAGACATAAACGCTAATTACATTGCGGACCTCTATGGCGAAACCTATCTCGCCGAGGAAAATCCGGCGCCGCGCAGCCGGCTGGCGATCAGCGCTCTGTTCCCGGGATTTGTTGTCGTCGCAATCGCATCGGCAGCTGCGACATGGTTTTCCGAACATTATGGAATGCCGGTCATTCTCGCAGGCCTGCTGCTTGGCCTGGCGCTTAATTTCGTATCCGCCGAACAAAAAGTCCATCCCGGCTTGGATTTTTGCGGTACATCTTGCCTGCGCTGGGGTATCGTGCTGCTGGGCACGCAAGTCACCGCAATGCAGGTCGGCAGCCTTGGCGCATTGGCGTTTCTCGGGCTGGTCGGCATCATGGCGCTCGTCATTGGCGCGGGTTTGTTGGGCGCAAAGCTCGGCGGCCAGAGCAATTATTCAGGCTGGCTGGCTGGCGGCGCGACAGCAATCTGCGGAGCGTCAGCTGCGCTGGCCATTTATGCTGTCATTGGCCGCGAGCGATTGAACCAGACGCAATTTACCCTAACCCTAGTCGGCGTCGCGCTGGCCAGTGCAATCGCAATGTCGTTTTATCCGCTGATCGCCGCCTATCTCGACTTCACGGACAAGCAAGCTGGCTTTTTGATGGGGGCGGCGGTGCATGATGTCGCGCAGGCCTTAGGCGGCGGATATAGTTTTTCGCAAAGCGCAGGCGAAACCGCGACTATAGTGAAGCTGTCACGCGTCGCCTTGCTCGCCCCAGCGGTCGCGCTCATCGGCCTTGCAATAGGAAGCACCGGCAGCCAACCGAAAAGCTTGCTCGCGAAACTTAAGCTTCCTTGGTTCATCCTTGCCTTTTTTGGCGCGGTGGCGCTCAACTCACTGGTCGACGCACCCGACTGGGTAGCTGAATATGGCTTGATTGCATCAAAAGCGATGCTGCTTTTTGCTGTCACCGCTACCGCAATGCGCTCTCGGCTCGACCTTTTGCTGGGTCAGGGGTGGAACGCGTTGCTGCCGGTGGTGCTCGCAACGCTAACCGCCTTCGCGGCGTCTGCTGCATTTGCCTGGGGCTTCTTATGAGCGAGACTATCTACGACCTTGCAGTCATCGGCGGCGGCATCAACGGTGCAGGCATCGCGCGTGATGCAGCAGGTCGCGGAGCGAAGGTCATATTGCTTGAACGCGGCGATCTGGCGCGCGGCACGTCGTCGGCATCGACCAAGCTTATTCATGGCGGGCTTCGCTATCTGGAGCATTATGAGTTCGCGTTGGTCCGCGAATCGCTCATTGAGCGCGAACGGCTTTGGGCAATTGCACCGCATATCATCTGGCCGCTGCGTTTCGTGCTGCCGCACCAGAAAGGCATCCGTCCGGCTTGGTTGGTACGCTTGGGACTGTTCCTCTATGACCATATCGGCGGCCGCAAGCACCTGCCCGCAACGCGCACACTCAATCTGCGCAATGAACCGGCGGGCGAGCCGCTGAAACCCGAGTTCGTCAAAGCTTTCGAATATTCTGACTGCTGGGTGGACGACGCGCGGTTGGTCGTACTGAATGCGATGGATGCAGCCGAACGTGGAGCAGATATCCGCACGCGCGCTGAAGTTACGCATCTTGAACGGCGTGAAGGGCTTTGGGATATTGAGGTCGCCGGTCAGCTCTCAATCCGCGCCAAAGCCGTTGCTAATGCAGCCGGCCCAGCTGTGCTCGATCTTCTGGCCCGGACGACCGGGCACCAACGCGATGCGGGTGAACGCATCCGGCTGGTCCGCGGCTCGCATATCGTGGTCCGCAAGCTGTTCGACACGCCGCAAGCCTATTTTTGCCAGAATCCCGATGGGCGAATATTTTTTGCAATTCCCTATGAAGACGATTTCACGCTGATCGGCACCACCGATGCCGACCATAAGGGGCCGCTTGACCACATTACCGCCACGCCGGAAGAGATCGCTTACATCTGCAAGTCTGCAGCGGCCTATTTCAAACAGCGCATCACACCTTCGGATGTCATCTACAGCTACGCAGGCGTTCGGCCGCTGGTTGATGACGGGTCAGGAAAGCCCGAGACCGCTTCGCGCGGCTATCATTTCGATGTCGACAGCGACGCCGATAATCACGCCCCTATTCTTTCGGTGTTTGGCGGCAAGATCACCACCTATCGTCATCTTGCCGAAAACGCAGTGGGCAAGCTTTCGCCACAATTGCCCATGCTGGGAGGGCCAGGCTGGACGTCTGGAAAACCCTTGCCCGGAGGTGATTTTGCGATGGATGGTGCAGGCGCGCTCGCCAAAAATATCGAAGCACAATATCCGTTTTTGCCTGAATCCTTGGGCAAGCGACTGGTGCGCTGTTACGGGACCCGCGCCAAAATCTGGCTGGGCGCTGCGTCGTCCCTCGCCGACCTCGGTCAGGATTTCGGCCACGGACTTTATGCTAGCGAGGTCAACTATCTCATCGCGCGCGAATGGGCACGCTCCGCCGAAGACATTCTGTGGCGGCGTAGCAAACTGGGCCTGCGTTTTTCGCCCGATCAGGTTGCCATGCTGGAAATATATGTTTCGATGAAGGTCGCCAACGAATCGGTTTAACCATCTCATTTATCTTGTAAAAGAATTGCATCACGCCAACTGGGGGTGCGATGGGGGACGCAGACAAAATCGGTATTGGAAAAGCGGCAGACGCACGCCGGTTTGCCGCGTTCATTTCGTACAGCCATGCCGATGCGGAAACTGCCGCCAAATTGCAGCGCAAACTTGAACGATACCGCCTGCCCAAGCGGATTGCCGAAACCCGTTTGAATGCCGGCGCATCGCTCGGCTCCATCTTTCGCGACCGCGAGGACCTAGCCGCCGCCGCCAGCCTAAGCGCCGCGATCCGTGACGCTATTGCACGGGCGGAGGCGTTGATCGTAATGTGTTCGCCCGACGCGGCCGCCTCGCCATGGGTTGCCGCAGAGATCGAGCTGTTTCGAGAGCTGCACCCAGGCAAGCCAGTCCTCGCAGCGTTATTGTCGGGCGAACCTGCGGATTCGTTTCCGGCGGAATTGACAACGAATGGCAACGAACCGCTTGCCGCCGATCTGCGGCCTCAGGGCGACGGCGAACAATTGGGCTTTCTCAAAATCGTTGCAGGCATCGCCGGTGTCCCGCTCGATGCGCTTATCCAGCGCGACGCGCAGCGCCGAATCCGCCGCGTGACGGTGATCACGGCAGGTGCGCTCGCGGCAATGCTAATCATGGGCATCATGACCACATTAGCCCTCCAAGCCCGCAACGAAGCCGCCCGGCAACGTGCGGAGGCCGAGGGATTGGTCGAGTATATGCTCACTGATTTACGCGAGAAGTTGGAGGGAGTTGGCAAGATCAATATCATGGAAGGCGTTAACCGACGCGCGCTCCAATATTATCGCAAACAAGGCAATCTTGCTATATTGCCGCCAGATAGTCTGCTTCAACGCGCCCGCATCATTGAAGCTATGGGAGAAGATGACGAGAAGCGCGGTAAATTTGATGCTGCACGGCGCAAATATTCAGAACTGCACCGGGTCACATCGGCATTAATGACGCGCGACCAGGAAAATCCGGACCGCATATTTTCGCACGCCCGCAGCGAGAACCGGTTAGCTTTGTTGGCGCATAGTCAAGGCAATGTTGTCACTGCGCTATCTGGCTTCAACGCCAGCAATGCGCTGCTCAAATCTATTATGACGGATCATAATTTGAAGCCTGAGTGGCTCCAACTGGCGGCTTATGTGAACGGCAACATCTGTGCGGTTCATCTGCAAACTCACCGACCGGTAAAAGGCGCACTGGCCTATTGCCGAACATCGGTTGCCTTCAACGAACGGCTTATAAAAGCACAACCGGAAAAGCCGGAGCCGATTTACGATTTGATATTTCATTTGGCTTGGCTGGATGAAGCATTGACCGCTTCCGGCGACACCCGTCGTGCGTCGGAAGCCAACCGGCGCGCGCTGGAACTGATCAGAACATTGGAGGCGTTAGATACTGAAAACCTGCTATGGCGGGAGCAGGAAATGCAGATTTATGTCCGGCTGGCCGACAAACTGACTCGCGCAAACGAGCGGCCATTGCGGTCGCTATATATGACAAAGGCATTGGAAATTAACCGAAAATTGTTAGCGCGTGAAAGCGGGAACGCGTTGTGGGTCCGATATCGTTCGCGTTTGGAAAAATACCAGAAGGGGATAGGACGATGACCGAAAAACATATCGTGTTAGAGATCGGGACGATGGCCACCGGCGCGCATAAAGACCTCGCTGGCTACACAAATTATAAACAGGTAGCCGATGCCGACGCCGTTGGTGCGCTATTCAGCGACGTTAGTCGCCTCCGTGTCGCTGGCACTCGGCCCACGCGCATTGGCAAGCCCGGAGGCCAATTTGACGGATCGCTCGATATCGTCGGGGAAACAGGTAACAACAGATATTATTTTTCGTTGGAGGCATGGTCTGGCACTATCTTCGCGCCTGGTGAAAAGCCAATTCAACCTGTAGGCAAAGAAGTTGCGCTAATCCGTGATATCAGCATCTGGGAAATACAAGATAGCAAGCTGGTCAAACTGGAGGAAGTGCCTGCAAATGATCAGCTGGCTATGATAGTTTCATTCGATTTCGACCTTTCGGCAGCAAAGAATGGGCCGACTGCGGATGCAATCAGAAAAGGCGGTCACAAGACTGCCTTAAAGGTTCCATTTATATTCAACCTGATCGACAAGCATGTGGGTGCACCACCTTGGACCTTCGACGACCATCGTTATGAGCCAAATCACGGTATTGTCGAACATTTCGTTTCACATGCTGACGATCACCACGACCACGATAATTTGTCTTTTGGCAGACTCAAGCTGTTCACGCATGGCGGCATCCATCCCGATGATATGCAAAAGCTTTTTACGCACGGCGGCATCCTTCCAGACAATTTAAGAGAGGACCGCACACACGGGGGAATTCATCCGCCGGGCGTTGCCTCTTTCGTTATAGTTGAATTATAGTGCTGCGACGGTTTGTATAAATTGGGTACTGCTCGCTAATGCCAATCAATGATGTCCTTGCCCTTGCGCGCGCAGGATCCACTAGCCGGGCATGGGATGCGTTTATCGTCGCGGGGATGGAAAGCGTGACCGCCGACCCACAGGTCCTCACCCTCAAAGGCCGGCTGTTCAAGGATCAAGCCCGAAAGGCGCGGGGCGAGGTAGCAGCTCGGCTCTACCTGCAATCGGCAAAGGCCTATGCCGATGCGGCGGCGCTTCGGCCTGATAGCTATCCGCTGATCAATGCCGCGACGATGTCGCTCTTTGCCGGGCAGTCCGATCATATGGCGTTGCTGGCGGAGCGGGTTCTGACGATGCTGGATACCGGTATCGGCGTGGGCGAAACGCCTTACTGGCACGAGGCAACACGGGCAGAGGCGTTGTTGTTGCTCGTGCGGCAAGCCGAGGCAAAGGCCGCGCTCGACACGGCGATAGCAGCGGCTCCCGCAGCTTGGGAGGACCGGGCGGTAACGCTTCGCCAGTTCCGGCAGGTTCTGGAATTCAGGAATGAACCCAGCAAGTGGCTTTCCGACTATTCGCCGCCAACATCGGTCTATTTCAAAGGTATGATTGGCATTTCCCCCGAAGACCGCCGTGCGGCGGAGGCTGCTCGCGATGCATTAGAGAGCAAGCGCGCAGGTTTTGGCTATGGCGCACTGGCAGCCGGCGCCGACATTTTGGTTGCCGAAGCACTGATCGAACGTGGCGCGGAGCTCCATCTCATCCTGCCGATGGCAATTTCGGCCTTTCGCCAGCGCTCGGTAGACCCGTTTGGCGCGGCTTGGGTCGCGCGGTTCGATATGCTGTTGGCTCAAGCCGCATCCGTCAGCATCATATCGCCCAGTGAAATCTTGTCCGAAGCATCCATCGACCTGGCAGCGCAAGTTGCCAAAGGGACAGCGATTGAAAACGCACTGCGGCTCGAAGGAAGCGCGGTCGGGATCGAACTGAACGACATACGATCACATTCTTTCGACGCGGCGAGCGATCTTTTGGTCCAGCTTGAAAGATCCGCGCATGTGGCATCCGCAGACACCGAAAGCGGCCGGACTTCGGTAACGTTGGTATGTGACCAAATTGTCGATGCTTGCGGAAACTGGACACCGGCCGCCGATGGTTTTTATGTGTGCGATGTGCGCTCCTTGGCTGAAGCTCAAACGATACTGCGCGAAATACAGATCGGCACGACCAACGCCCGAACTGCATTACAGGTTGTTGCCAACGCGATTGACAATGGTGACGGTGGCGACGCCATCACTCTCGTGCTGCGAATAGCGAAATGCACTTTACCTGGGACGATAACTGCCGATGCAGCTTCGGCAAGGGCGTTGTTATCGCTTTTCCCTAATCTTTGGATCGAACCATTGGGCGAATTATCCGACGCATCCGGGGCTATAGAGATCTACGCGATCTCACCCAAAGCGTAGCTTGCATGTGACCGTCACCTGTCTTAGCCTCGCACCTTGGGCTTGAGCAAACCGGGTAACAAGGTTCAAGCCTTCGGGGCCGTAATTATGCAGGAAAGTTATTTGGGAGCCACAAACACGGGAAACTTATCCGATTGTTCCCCCGAAGCTGAATTCGTAACGCCAGATAAAATCGACATCACGCATTTCGCGCCGTCAGCAATGCTGGCTCCTTTTGTCACGCAGATCTACTATTTTCGTTGCGAGGAGCGTGAAACCAAAGACCGCCAATCGGCAGCGCTCGGTCATTTGATGTTCTTCCTGAGCGGGTCGGGCGTTGTGCAGTTCGACAAAGGCGAAGCCACAACGGTATCGGGTGCTATGCAATATGGGCCTGGGCTCGCAGCCGCAGAGTTCGTGCTGAGCGGCCCTGCGCATATTCTCGGCTTTGTGCTTTCGCCGCTTGGCTTCGTCGCGCTAACTGGCAAGCCCGCCAATTTGTTTGCCGATCGCGCCGTTCGTGCGGCTGAAATATACGGTCCGGAAATCGACCGGATAGCCGATGCGTTCAGCGCTGGCCGTGCGGACAGTTCGCTTCGCGTCGCGGACATGATAGCACAGGCTACTGGGTTCCTGCTCCGCCAAGTCCGGTCTGTGCCGCCTGCTCATGTTACCATGATCCGTAAAGTTATCGACTGGCTATCGAGCGATCTCGACCCCGATGTTGAGTTGCTATATTCACAGCTCAACATGTCACGGAGCACGGCCGCGCGTCTCATAACCCGCTATTTCGGTTGTCCCGCAAAGCCGTTGATGCGCAAATATCGTGCCGTTCGCGCGGCAACTGTATTGGTCGATCCCCAATGCACTCCCGAGCTACGCGCTAAGGTCGAATCGCTTTTTTACGACCAGCCGCACATGATCCGCGAAATTCGACAATTTACCGGTCGAACGCCGGGAGCGCTCGACGGTGACGACAGCCGAATATTGCGAATGTGGCTTTCCAAGGACAATTACCGCGACGTGGAGACCTTTCCGGGTTGATTTTCGCGCCAATAGCGCCCATTTCAGAAATCAGATTAAATTGTTCTGATTAAGGCTTGAGTCGATGCGCCTGTCCAATATGGCAGATTATGCAGTGGTGGTGATGAGCGCGGCTTCGCGGCATTGCGGCTCTGCGCGCGTGTCGGCAACCGATCTGGCATCCGAGACGGGGCTGGCATTGCCGACCACGCAGAAATTGGTGAGCATATTGACCAAGGCGGGATTGCTGCGTTCGGCTCGCGGGACCGGTGGTGGTATCCAATTAGCAAGGCCCGCAGCGGCGATTACGCTCGCTGACATTATCGAAGCGGTTGAGGGGCCGATCGCGCTGACCTCCTGCGTCGACACCGGCAGTCACAATTGCGCGATGGAAGGCAATTGCCGCGTCCAACCGCATTGGGCCCTCGTCAATGGCGCGGTGCGTGGGGCATTGGCAGAAATCAACTTGGCTGGGCTGGTACGATGACCGACGAAATCGAAGTCAAAGATAAGGCCGCGTGGGACGCCGCCGAAAAGGTTGCCGATTATGAGCATGGCTGGTCGTCGGATATCGAAACCGACTTCGCGCCCAAGGGTCTAACCGAGGACACCGTCCGCTTCATCTCGGCCAAGAAGAACGAACCGGAATGGATGCTCGATTGGCGGCTGAAGGCGTTTCGCCATTGGCTGACAATGGAGACACCGGATTGGGCCAAGCTCAACATCCCGCCGATCGATTATCAGGACGCTTATTATTATGCCGAGCCCAAGGCAAAGCCGAAGCTTGGTTCATTGGACGAGGTCGATCCCGAAATCCTGCGCATCTACGAAAAGCTTGGCATTCCGATTGCAGAGCAGGAAGTGCTCGCCGGCGTCGAGGGCGCGCGCAAGGTTGCGGTCGATGCGGTGTTCGACTCGGTCTCCGTCGCCACTACTTTCCGCGCCGAACTCGAACGTGCGGGCGTCATCTTCCGCAGCATATCCGAAGCGATCAAGGAATATCCTGACCTGGTCCGCAAATGGCTCGGCAAAATTGTGCCGATGCACGACAATTATTTCGCCACGCTCAACTGCGCGGTCTTTTCCGACGGTACGTTCGTCTACATTCCCGAAGGCGTGCGGTGCCCGATGGAGCTTTCCACCTATTTCCGCATCAATGCGGAAAATACCGGACAGTTCGAACGCACGTTAATCGTCGCCGACAAAGGCAGCTATGTGTCCTACCTCGAAGGCTGCACTGCGCCGATGCGCGACGAGAACCAGCTTCACGCCGCCGTGGTCGAACTGGTCGCGCTCGACGATGCCGAGATCAAATATTCGACCGTGCAGAACTGGTATCCAGGCGACGCCGAGGGCAAGGGCGGAATCTATAATTTCGTCACCAAGCGCGCTTTGTGTCAGGGGCGGAACAGCAAGGTTTCGTGGACTCAAGTCGAGACGGGCAGCGCGGTCACTTGGAAATATCCGAGCTGCGTCCTCAACGGCGAAAACAGCGTTGGCGAATTTTACTCGGTCGCGGTGACCAACAATTACCAGCAAGCCGACACCGGCACCAAGATGATCCATAATGGCAAGGGCAGCCGCTCGACCATCGTGTCGAAGGGTATCAGCGCCGGGCACAGCAACAACACCTATCGCGGGCTAGTGCGCGTCGCACCTAATGCCGAGGGCGTGCGCAATTTCACCCAGTGCGATTCGCTGCTGTTGGGTTCCTTAAGCGGCGCGCACACCGTCCCCTATATCGAAGTCCGCAACCCCAGCGCGCAGATCGAGCATGAGGCGACTACATCCAAGATTTCCGACGACCAGATGTTCTACGCGATGCAACGTGGGTTGAATGCGGAAGAAGCGGTGGCGCTGATCGTCAACGGCTTTGCCAAGGAAGTACTGCAGCAGCTGCCGATGGAATTCGCGGTCGAGGCGCAGAAACTGCTGGGGATTAGCCTTGAGGGGAGTGTGGGGTGAGCAGTCGAGTTTTTGCACTTGCTGGACTGGCTTATATTTTAGTTTGCCTTCCTTTTTTCACTGTCGGTCATGTGTTTCTCGATTCGTCAGGTGAATATAGCAATGCCCGCGCGACCGTCGTGACGCTGCTTCAAGGGGAGCTCTGATCGTGCCGCCGCTCCTTTTGTTGGTCATTACCCGGATTGTAATTATGAAAGGCACTGCATAACAATGCTCCAAATAAATAACCTCCACGCCACTGTTGGCGAAAAGCCCATTCTTAAGGGCCTTACGCTGTCGCTTGGCGCGGGCGAGATCCATGCGATTATGGGGCCGAATGGGGCGGGGAAATCGACGCTGGGCTATGTGCTGTCCGGTCGGCCCGGTTATGAGGTGACCGAGGGTTCGGTTACCTTCAACGGGCAGGATTTGCTCGCACTCGAACCGCACGAACGCGCTGCCGCTGGCTTGTTCCTCGGCTTTCAATATCCGGTCGAAATCCCCGGCGTATCGAATGTGCAGTTCCTACGCGAGGCATTGAACGCCCAGCGCAAGCACCGCGAGGAGGCTCCCCTTTCCGGGGCTGAATTCCTCAAGGTCGCGCGCGAGCAGGCGGGTGCGCTCGGCATGGATATGGATATGCTCAAGCGCCCAGTAAATGTCGGCTTTTCGGGCGGCGAGAAGAAGCGCAACGAGATGGTGCAGATGGGCATTATCGACCCCGCGCTCGCAATTCTCGACGAGACCGATAGCGGCCTCGACATCGACGCGCTGCGCATCGTCGGCGACGGCATCAACCGAATCATGCGGCGGCCCGACAAGGCGGTGCTGCTGATTACGCATTACCAGCGGCTGCTCGATTATGTGAAGCCCGACTTTGTCCATGTCCTTGACGGTGGCCGCATCACGCGGACCGGCGGTGCAGAACTCGCGCTGGAGTTGGAGCGTGACGGGTATAAGGAACTGGCTGCTTGAACCCTTCCGCTCCCACGCGCCGTGACGAGGCATGGCGATACAGCGACATTGCTGCTGTTGAAGCAGCATGGCCGTTGCCCGCAGCCGAGGCTATCGTCGTGCCTGCGGGCGGGAACTTCGAGCGGACCATCGTTCAGGACAGCGGCACTATCCACCAACTCGACATTGCCATCGGCAAGGGTGCAGCTGCGGCTATCCACGTCCTCAACATCGGTGGCGATTATGGGCGGGTTGAGCTGAACGTTACGCTTCATGAAAAATCGGATTTCAAACTTGGCGTGGTGCAGATTGGCGGCAACACGCAGACATTGGAAATCGTCACAACCGTCACCCATGCCCAACCCAAAGCGAGGTCTTCGCAGATCGTGCGTTCGATCCTCGCGGGTAAGGCGACGGGAACGTATCTCGGCAAAGTTGCAGTGGCGCGTGATGCGCAGCTGACTGATTCTGTGCAATCGGTAAAAGCCATGCTACTCGACCGCAGCGCTACAGCGAACGCGAAGCCCGAGCTCGAAATCTACGCCGATGACGTCAAATGCGCGCATGGCTGCGCAATTGGCGAGTTGGACCCGATGGGCCTGTTCTATTTGCAAGCCCGGGGCATTGCGCCTGCGGATGCGAAGAAGCTGATGTTGCAGGCATTTGTCGCAGGCGTGTTTGAAGGTGCCGCCGATGAGGAAATGTTGACCGTGGCGGCGCTCAAGAAATTGGTGGATTTGGTGTGAGCGACGCCGCACTTTCTTCCCCCCTCCCGCAAGCGGGAGGAGCCGGGTGTGGGCAGTCTGCACTGTCGACACTCCCTACCCCTAGCCCCTACCGCCTGCGGGTGGGGGACATATGCGACCAATTCCCCGGGCTCGCCAACAACTGGCATTATCTTGACACCGCAGCGACTGCGCAGAAGCCACAGGTTGTGCTCGACGCGATGATGCGCGCGGGCGGCGCGGACTATGCCACCGTCCATCGGGGCGTATATGCGCGTTCGGCCAATATGACCGTCGCGTTTGAGGCCGCGCGCGCGCGAGTAGCGCGTTTTATTGGTGCTGCCTCTCCGAACGAGATCGTCTTTGTTCGCGGCGCCACCGAGGGCATTAATCTCGTTGCGCAAAGCTGGGGTACAGCAAATCTCAAAGCTGGTGACCGCATCATGCTGTCGCAGCTTGAGCATCATAGCAACATTGTGCCGTGGCAAATGCTGGCTGAAAAGGTCGGCGCGCATATCGATGTGTGCCCGTTGACCGACGACGGCCTGATTGACCTTGACTGGCTGGAAACGAACCTCACCGAGCAGCACAAGCTGGTCGCGTTGGCGCATGTCTCCAATGTCCTTGGCTCGGTCCTTGGTGCCAAGCGTGCAGCCAAGGCAGTCCATGCCGTTGGCGCGAAACTGCTGCTCGATGGCTGTCAGGCCGCGCCGCGTATGCGGCTCAACATGGCTGAGCTTGGTTGCGACTTTTACGTCATGTCAGGCCACAAATTATACGGCCCGACGGGAGTCGGCGTTCTGTGGGCAAGCGCCGCGACGCTCGATTCTATGCCCCCGTGGCAGGGCGGCGGCGCAATGATTGACCGAGTGACGTTTGAAAAAACCACTTATGCGCCGGCTCCATCGCGGTTCGAGGCCGGTACGCCAATGATTATCGAGGTGATCGGGCTTCACACCGCTATTGATTTTATCGACGCCATCGGCGCCGAGGCAATCTTCGCGCATGAAAGCGCACTTGCCGCACAAACCCGCGAGGCGTTGCGTTCGGTCAACTCAATCACGTTGTACGGCCCTGAGAAATCGGCGGGAATCGTCTCTTTCTCGATGGAGGGGGTGCATCCACACGACGTCGGTACCATATTGGACGAAGAAGGCGTGGCAATCCGCGCAGGCCATCATTGCTGCCAGCCGCTGATGGACCATCTGGGTGTCCCGGCCACCGCGCGGGCGAGTTTCGGAATTTACAGTGATGAAAACGATGTTGCAGCGCTAGTGCGCGGACTGGAACGAGTGAAGAGGATCTTCGGATGAACGAACAAATCCGGATAGAGGAAGTCGATAGCGTCGAAAAGCCGCCCAAAGCGCGTGTCGAAAGCGCCGCTGAAACGCCGGGTGAAACCTTGGCGCGCAAGAAAGATTATCTCGAAGGCTTTCTGGCCCAAAAGCCAGCCGCGCCCGAAGCGGGCAAACCCGACGGAGAGCTCTACGAAGCGGTGATCGACGCGCTCAAGGAAATTTTCGACCCCGAAATTCCGGTTAACATCTATGATCTTGGCCTGATCTACAATGTCGAGATCAACAACGGGCATGCATTGGTTTCGATGACGCTGACCACGCCGCATTGCCCGGTTGCAGAATCGATGCCAGGCGAAGTCGAGTTGCGGGTTGGCGCAGTGCCTGGGATCGGTGATGCCGAAGTCGTTCTGGTCTGGGAACCGGCTTGGAGCCCGGCCAACATGACTGACGAAGCCCGTCTGGAGCTTGGAATGCTATGACCGAAGTCAAAACACGCGCGCGGCCAGCAGCCGTCAACCTTACCTCCGCATCCGAAGCACGAATTGCCGAATTGATGGCAAAAGCCCCGGCCGGTGCAATCGGGGTTAAATTATCGACTCCGCGCCGCGGATGCTCGGGGCTCGCTTACTCGGTCGATTATGTGACCGAAGCCGTCGCATTCGATGAGAAAATCGAAACCCCCGGTGGTGTGCTCTACATCGACGGCGGCTCGGTGCTCTATCTGGTCGGATCAACGATGGACTGGGTCGAAGATGAGTTCGCGGCAGGCTTTGTCTTCAACAATCCTAACGCCACCGGTAGTTGCGGGTGTGGCGAAAGCTTTACGGTTTAAAAATTGCCGGTTGGACGCTACGCGACGCCGATGAACCCCGCATTTGCACATATCGATACTTGGATCTTCGACCTCGACCTGACGCTATACCCGCCCGACGCCGACATCATGTCGCAGGTGCGTGACCGTATTGCGCTGTTCGTCGAGGGTTATTTCAAAGTGGGATCGGATGAGGCGCATGGCATCCGCCATCGTTATTGGAAGCGATATGGCACTACGCTCGGTGGATTGATGGCCGAACACGGAGTGGACCCGCACGGCTATCTCGATTTCGTGCACGATGTCGATTTAGGCAAGCTGTCCCGGTGCGACACGTTACGCGGGCACATCTCGGAGTTACCAGGGCGAAAGCTGATCTTCACCAACGCCGATTTGCCCTATGCGCGCCGCGTTCTGGCGGCACGCGGGCTGGACGATGTGTTTGAGGATATTTTCGATATTCACCGGATGGAACATCGGCCCAAACCCGACCCTGTCAGTTACCGCGCTTTTTGCGACGAGCTTGCAGTCAATCCGGAAAATGCCCTGTTTGTTGAGGACTCAGCGCATAATCTGGTGCCGGCCAAGGCGCTTGGGATGACAACAATTTGGGTGAAACATGAGAGCGAAGCTGATAGCAGCGGCCACCAAGACTATATCGATCACGAAATCGAAGATGTTACCAAGTGGCTGTCGTCGATCCATTATATTGAAAGAATAACATGACCGACCAACTCTCCGCAATTATCGACACGGCTTGGGATGCGCGGGACGCCATCAGCAGCGCAACAACAGGCGAAGTGCGCGATGCGGTTCAAACTGCCCTTGCTGGTCTAGACGATGGATCTTTTCGTGTTGCCGAAAAACGGGGCGGCGAATGGGCGGTCAACCAATGGCTGAAAAAGGCTGTGCTGCTGTCCTTTCGCTTGAATGACAATGTGGTGGTCGATGGCGGTGCATCTGGCGCGCCGGCCTATGACAAGGTGCCATCGAAGTTTGCCGGATGGGGGGAAAACCGCTTCCGCGATGCCGGTTTCCGTGTGGTGCCAGGGGCGGTTGCACGACATGGCAGCCATATCGCCAAAAATGTTGTCCTGATGCCTAGCTTCGTCAACATCGGTGCACGCGTCGATGAAGGGAGCATGGTCGACACTTGGGCGACCGTAGGCAGCTGCGCCCAGATCGGCAAGAACGTCCACCTGTCGGGTGGCGTTGGCATCGGCGGTGTCCTCGAGCCACTGCAGGCCGGGCCAGTCATCATTGAAGACAATTGCTTTATTGGCGCTCGCTCGGAGGTCGTGGAGGGCGTGATTGTCGAAGAAGGTGCGGTGCTGTCGATGGGCGTGTTCATCAGCTCGACCAGCAAAATCATCGACCGCACGACAGGCGAAGTGTTTGTCGGTCGCGTGCCGGCTTATTCGGTGGTTGTGCCGGGCGCATTGCCCGGAAAGCCGCTACCTGACGGCAGCCCCGGGCCAAGCCTATCCTGCGCCGTCATCGTCAAGCGCGTCGATGCCCAGACACGTGCCAAGACAGCGATCAACGACCTATTGAGAGATTAGCTCGATAAGTTGAAGCGGTTTGACGAAAATTCCACTTGCAAATCGGAACGAATCGCTCCATAAGGATTGCGCGGACCGGGCCCCTCTGGCGCTCGTTCGATTGGCCGTATGGTGATCGAGCAACGTGATGTCGGCCGCATCGGATGTTTCCGGTGCGCTGGCTTGGTGGTTCTCCTCCCTCCCAACCCCGAAACGCTGCCCTTCCGGTCACCGGAGCATCCGATTGAACTCAAATCTGTTCAAAGAGGATGTATCATGACCTTTTCGTCATTTCGTTTGATGCAATATCACCAGAAACTTGACAGCGAACTGCGTGCAGAATTGGCGCGGCGTTGGCCTGATGTGTTTCGCATTCAGAAACTGAAGCGGCTGAAACTGGTGGTCAAGGATCGCCTCGCAAAGGGCGCGGCCAAGACTTTCGGCAAGCGCCTGCGTCTCCAGAAAATATAATCGCTCACACCCACTCCCGGCACCGCGCGAACCGATCGCGCGGTGCCTTTTCGGGTTGGCGCAAACAGGGAATAAGACATGGATTTTTTGATGATGGACTGGCTTGGAACGCCGGTTTGGTTCTGGCTGAGTTTCCTCGGCCTGGTGGTTGCACTCACCGCGTTTGACTTGGGCATATTGCACAAGGAAGACAAGGAAATGGGTATCGGTGAGAGCCTGAAGCTCTCGGTCTTTTACATCAGCATCGCGATGCTGTTCGGTGTCTGGGTCTGGTTCCAAAAAGGGGCCGAGATGGGCATGCAATATTATACCGGCTTCTTCATCGAAAAGGCGCTGTCGATCGACAACGTTTTTGTGATCAGCCTGATCTTCACCTTCTTCGCCATACCACGCAAATATCAATATCGAGCGCTGCTTTGGGGCATCATTGCGGTCATTGTATTGCGCGGCCTGATGATTGCGGCAGGTGCGGCCATTGTTCAGGAATATTACTGGACACTATACATCTTCGCTGCCTTCCTGATCGCGACTGGCATCAAAATGCTGTTCACTGGCGACCAGGAAATGGACGTCGCGAAAAATCCGGTGGTCAAATATATTTCGACCCACATGCGCGTTACCAAGGAGCTTCATGACGAGAAGTTCTTTGTGAAAGTCCCTGACGAGAAGACCGGCAAAATGGTGCGGGCGGCAACGCCATTGTTCTTGGCGCTGGTGGTAATCAACCTGGCCGACTTGGTATTCGCGGTAGATTCGGTGCCGGCGATCTTCGCCATCACTACCGATACGTTCATCGTTTATACCTCAAACATCATGGCGATCCTCGGCCTGCGTGCGTTGTATTTCGCGCTCGCTGCAATGGTACACCGCTTCCATTATCTCAAATATGCGCTTGCGCTGGTTCTGGTTTTCATCGGCTCGAAGATCTTCGTCTCCGACTTTGTCATGAGCGGCGACAAATTCCCGCCTGTGCTTAGCCTCGTCGTAACCTTCGCTCTCATCCTCGGCGGGATATTGTTCTCACTGTGGAAAACCAAAGGCGACGGCCAGTCGCACACTGCCAAATAAGGAGAAAAGCAGATGGCTATTAAATCAGTATTTCTCGTTGCACCGGCAGAGACGACCGATGCCGAGACGGGAGCGGCACATTTCGCAATCGGTCTTGCGAAAGCGCATAACGCGCAGATAACGATCTTCGCGGTTGCACTTGATGTTACCACGCCGGGCCGCGACACCGATGTGCGTTCGGTCGCCGCTTCCTTAGCCTCCGCAGCGGATGCATCCGGTGTGCCGAGCACGCTCGTCACCGAACACTCCCACGCCTTGGGGGTCCATGAAGTTGTCGCGGAACATGCGCGGCTTCATGACCTGAGCGTGATTGGCAACACTAGCCTTGGACTTCTCAACGAACGAATGCTTGCCGAATATCTCATGTTCGAAAGTGGCCGCCCGGTGATCGTTGTCCCCGACCAACATAGCACCGCTTTTGAAAGCGGGGCCTTGGGCGTGGCTTGGGACAATAGCGCAGCGGCCGCTAGGGCACTTGGCGATGCCATTGCGTTGTTGGAGCCCGAGCAAATCCATTTTCTGACGATTTCCGGGGAAAAGGCGCTGCCGACAGACATGGACAGCGAAGCGTTAGTCAAGGTGACCAAAAGGCGCGGTGTCGAAGCCGACCACAAAACAGCTTCGTTGTCGGGAGGCAGCATTGGGTCTACCTTGCAACAGGAAGCCACGACCGCAGGCTCAACCCTGCTCGTGATGGGTGCTTATGGTCACTCGCGGCTCCGCAGCTTTGTGCTCGGTAGCGCGACGGCGGATATCCTCAAAAACAACAAGATGCCCACTTTTCTTTCACATTAATTCAGTTTTACTAACGGGAGAAATATTATGAAAAAACTGTTTATTATGAGCGCGATTGCCGCGTTCGCAATCTGTGCTCCAGCGCAGGCCAAAACGTCTAAGTCGATGAAGTGCAAAGCGACTACGCAAGCACAAGTCGAGGGACTCTTCGCCGAATTCAACAAGGCTTGGGCGACGAAGGATCCGGCGACGGTGACAAAACTGTTCACAAATGATGCAGTACTTCTGGCGACCGTGTCAAACAAGCCCCGGGTCAACCACGAGGAAATTAAGGACTACTTCGTTTCGTTTCTTAAAGGCAGTCCGGTTGGAACGATCGACAGCAGCACGTTCAAGATGGGCTGCAACACGGCCGCTCGGATGGGCACCTGGACCGTTTCACTGACCAATCTTAACTCGGGCGACAGAAACGACGTAAAGGCGCGCTATACGTTTATCTATCGTATCGAGAATGGAAAATGGAAGATCGACCATTTGCATAGTTCCATGATGCCTGAATCGACCGGGAAATAGGCTAACGCCGCCCTTTGGTGGGCGCATTAAAATCGGGCGGTTTGTTGGCGATCCAAGCCACAAACCGCGCGATTTCTTCATGCGCAAGAAGTGCCTCAGCGGTCGAATAGCGCTTTTCAAGATCGCTGTTGCTAAAATTGGCGTGGATTGTCTTGTTGCAGATCGGGTGGACAGGCTGTTGCTCGCGTCCACCGCGACTTTTAGGCACGGGGTGGTGCCACACGGTTTCCGCGCCCATGGGGCGGCTACAAAGCCAGCAGATCAGCGCAGGTGGCGCTTCCGCCTCATCTTCTTCCTGCCAGCCACGGTTTTTGCGCGCCATTACGTCTTCAGCAAATCGAGCACGGCCGCTGTCATCGCCTCAACGCCGAGCCTTACCGAAGGCTCGGGATCGATTTTGAACAAGGGTGAATGATGCCCGGCAACCGCAGGGCCGCCATTCTGCGCAGCCTGTTTCCATTCGGGATTGGTTCCGCCCACCGCGAAATAATAGCCGGCGATACCGAAAGACGGATCGATAAAGAATGCGAAATCTTCCGCGCCCATGCCAGTCTGTTTGAACGGGATAACTACATCTTGGCCAAGCGCATTTCCAATCGCCGTGTTCAGGCGGCGGGCGAGCGCGCCATCGTTGACGGTGACGGGCGTGGACTCGGTCACCTTGACGATGGGCAGCTTATCGTCGGGCAAACCATTGGCCGCACCGATGCCTTTGGCGACGCGTTCGATGGACGCAATCAACCGGTCGCGGACCGCTTTGTCGTTCGAGCGAACGGTAACTTGCAGGTCGGCATATTCGGAAATGATGTTATGTTTTGTGCCAGCATGGAATGCGCCGACGGTGATTACGCCGGCATCAAGCGGACCCTTTTCGCGGCTGATGATCGACTGCAACCCAACGACGATTTGCGAGGCGATATAGACAGGGTCTTTGCCCAGATGCGGCGACGCGCCGTGCGTTGCAATACCGGGAACGCGGATATCGACGCTGTCGGCGCTTGAATATTGAATGCCCTCGGACGCCGAAATCTTGCCGGTCTCGAGTTCGGCAGCGACGTGGAAGGCGAGCGCGTACTTCGGTTTGGGGAAGCGCGTATACAGCCCGTCCTTCACCATCGCATCTGCGCCGCCAACACGTTCTTCGGCGGGTTGGACGATGAACAATACCGTGCCCTTCCAGCGATCTTTCATGCGCGCCAGTTGCCGCGCGGTGCCGACCAGCGAGGTGATATGCACATCATGTCCGCAAGCATGCATCACTGGCATTTCGAGGCCATCGACGCCGACCTGTTTGACCGTAGAGGCATTGGCAAGGCCTGAGCGTTCCTGCACCGGCAGCCCGTCCATGTCAGCGCGGACCAGAACCACCGGCCCATCGCCATTCTTAAGCATACCGACAACGCCTGTTTGCCCTACTTTCTCAGTCACGACCATGCCGGGAATGGCGCGCAGTTCCTGCGCCATGCGCGCGGCGGTTTTATATTCGCGGAACGACAGTTCGGGGTTGCGGTGAAAATGGTCCCACAGGCTGGCGAGCGACTTATCGTAGTCCGCTTTGACCGATTCCGCATAATCGGGGCGCGCCATTGCAGGTGCGGACAATATCGCACCACCCAGCAGCGCGAGGACGATCATCTTTTTCGACGTTACATACCCTGACATATTATTCTCCCCTGTTCTCGCCGCGCTATCACGGGCAGCTATCAAAGCAATGGCCGATGGGCGCGAATTCATCGACCATCGTAACATAGCGGACGAATCCCTTGCCGGTTTCGTAGTTCACCCAGAAACCTGCGCGCAGCGAGTAAGCCTCGCCGACATGCCCCAACCACCACCGCCCTTCATCGTCTTTGTAACGATGGACGCCAAGGCCGTAGCTCGTGAAGTATCCATTGTCGTCATCGCCATTACTGCCATCGAAACGCCAGGCTGCGCTGACCATTTGGGCAAAGCCGTTTGCCGAAAGCAGTGGCTTCCCGCCGCGCAACAGCACCTGCCCCAACTTCGTCAAGTCACGTGCTGAAATTCGCAAGCCCCCTTGCGGACTAAAGGCCGAGCCGTTGCGCCCGAGCCTGTATAGCTTTTCAACATCGCAACTGCCATTGCTGGCGGGATAGACCGCGCACGGGTCGGGGCCATTCATCGCCGCATCGCGCGCCAAATCGCCATTGGGCCGCAACAATGTGACCGCCTGCGCCCGCCGCCCATCGCTGCACCCAGCGCCCCAGTTATAGCAGGCATCGAGCTTGAGCGGCACTAGCACCAGCCGCGCCATAAGGCGGTCGAAACGTTCGCCTGTCGCACCTTCCATGACGGCGGCGATCAGCGGCGAGTTGATATTGGCGTAGCTGAAATAATCGCCCGGTGGATAGCGCAATTCCCACGCCTTATTATTCGCCATCACCGTCGGCAGATCGCCATCCAATGGAACGATATAATCTACCGTATCGCGCAGACCGCTGCGGTGAGAGAGCAGGTGGCGCAGGGTAACCGGCGCATCGGGAAAAGCCGGGTTGCGCACCTGCCAACCCAAATAGGCGCTGATATCGCGGTCGAGGTCGAGCTTGCCCTGTTCGACCAGCCGCATAACGCCCAGCGCCACCACCAGCTTGGAGATGGAGGCCACCCGAACAGGATCATCAATGCCAACGGGACGGCCCGCCACCCCTGCATCTCCCTTGGCCGATACGCCGGTTATCTTACCCGCGGTAAAGTCCACCCTGATCATCGCTGGCCTGATCGTTGCGGACAGTGTCTGTGTTTCAACGGGTTTGCCGGGCAGCGCGCATCCGGTTGCCAGCATGACCAGCAGCAGGATGGCGATGCGCCTCATGCCGCTTCGCCATTCATGCTGGCGGACAGGCCCCGGCATATTTGCCAACCGCATTGCCGGTCATCTTGACCTTGCCGATCATCGGCAGGCGGACGTCGACCACGCTGTCATAGTTGAACTCGGTTTCGCCCATGACGCCTTTCAGCTCCATGTCGACGCTGCCCATGCCATCCATGCCACAGCTGAGTTTCATCGTGACATTCTGACCGGCGACATCGAACGTTTTGTACACGCATTTTTCCGCGCCATCGCCGCCGAAGAAATCCGCGCCAGGCTTCTTGGCATCGGCTTCGGACAGACAACTGCGGTTGGATGCGCTTTTGGCGACTTCATCCATGATCTGCTGCTTCTGCGATTCGTTGAGCGAGGGCAGATCGATGTCAGAAAACACGAACTTTGTTTCCCACAATCCCGCTTTCATCGGAATGAACGCGTCATAATCCATTTCGGCCGACCTCTCCTCGCTGTCGATCACGCCATTGCCATCCTTGTCGGCACCATTGTCCGAACAGGATGCAAGCACGAACAAGGCGGCTGCGGCCAACGCTCCGGTGGCAACCACGGACCGCATCACGCCGGGCAATCCCCGACGCGTTTGCCGTCGATCTTGCCCGTCATCTTGACCGCACCCATCGGCGTACCTTCGGTGCTCTGCTCGATTGTCATGGTGTAGGTTTCGGCGGCAAACTTGCCGTCCATCTTGCTCTTCACCGTCATATT
This sequence comes from Sphingomonadales bacterium Ga0077559, assembly GCA_001464315.1. GTDB lineage: Bacteria > Pseudomonadota > Alphaproteobacteria > Sphingomonadales > Sphingomonadaceae > Sphingorhabdus_B. The sequence continues at coordinate 45,116 of LNFK01000075.1, forward strand.
GCCACCCGGCTTGCAGGTCATCGCCACCTTCATCGCGTCGCCCGAGCGGCTCAATTCGTCAAAGGTGCAATTGGCCTGTTCGGGCGCGCCGAAGAAATCACCACCGGGCTTGTCGACCTGCGCCTGCGTCAGACAGCTTTGCTGGGTCATGCCCTTACCCATCTGTTCCTTCATCTTGCCCTGCACGCTCGCCGGAACCCCGGGCGCCTCAATCTTGTCGAAGCTGATCTTCACTTCCCACTGGCCAGGCTTCATCGCCATCGAACCGCCCGAGCCCATTTCGGCCTTGGCCTCGGCGTCGCTGATTTTGCCGTCGCCATCGGCGTCCGCACCATTGTTCGAGCAAGCCGAAAGCGCGAGCGCGGCGGCGGCAACCAGAAGATAACTACGCATGGAACTTCCTCCTTAAATTATGATTTCGCCTTCTGTCGCCACGCCTTTAAAAACGCAACAGGGGATGACAAAAGCAACGAAGTAGCACATATAGCGAACATGGCTGAACTCATTATCCGCCGGGGCCTCGAAGAACCCGATACCGTCGGCAGCTTCACTCCGCACAAGCCCGCGCGACCGGACAAGGCCGAGGGTGGACGGCCGTTCAAGATTGTCTCCGATTATTCGCCTGCGGGTGACCAGCCGACGGCGATTCGCGAGCTGACCACAACCGCGCTGGCGGGCGAAAAAAATCAGGTGCTGCTCGGCGTTACAGGATCGGGCAAGACCTTTACGATGGCCAAGGTCATCGAGGAATTGCAGCGCCCTGCGCTTATCCTGGCACCAAACAAAATCCTCGCGGCGCAGTTATATGGCGAATTCAAAAGCTTCTTCCCCGAAAACGCGGTCGAATATTTCGTCAGCTACTATGATTATTACCAGCCCGAGGCCTATGTCCCGCGCAGCGATACTTATATCGAGAAGGAGTCCTCGGTAAACGAGGCCATCGACCGGATGCGCCATTCGGCAACTCGGTCGCTGCTCGAACGCGACGACGTGATCATCGTCGCATCGGTGTCGTGCATATACGGTATCGGATCGGTTGAAACCTATTCGGCGATGATTTTCGACCTGAAGAAAGGCGAAAGCGTCGATCAGCGCGAATTGATCCGCAAGCTGGTCGCGCTCCAGTATAAACGCAACGACACCGCCTTTGCGCGCGGCAATTTCCGCGTGCGCGGCGACAATCTCGAAATCTTTCCTTCGCATTATGAAGACATGGCGTGGCGCGTTTCGTTCTTTGGCGACGATATCGAGGAAATCGCCGAATTTGATCCCTTGACCGGTACCACCGGAGCGAAGCTGAACACCGTGCGCGTCTATGCCAACAGCCATTATGTGACGCCCGGCCCGACAATGAAGCAAGCGAGCGAAGCGATCAAGTTCGAGCTAGCCGAGAGGCTTAAGGAGCTCGTCGGCGAAGGCAAATTGCTTGAGGCGCAGCGGCTTGAGCAGCGCACGCAGTTCGATCTGGAGATGATTGCGGCGACCGGCAGCTGCGCGGGCATCGAAAATTATTCGCGCTTCCTGACCGGACGTCTGCCTGGCGAGCCGCCGCCGACCTTGTTCGAATATTTGCCCGACAATGCCCTGCTGTTCGTCGATGAAAGCCACCAGACGGTGCCGCAAATCGGTGCGATGGCGAAGGGTGACCATCGCCGTAAATTGACACTCGCCGAATATGGCTTCCGCCTGCCAAGTTGCATCGACAACCGGCCGCTGCGGTTTAACGAATGGGACATCATGCGCCCGCAGACGGTGTGCGTTTCGGCAACGCCGGGCGGGTGGGAGATGGAGCAATCGGGCGGCGTTTTTGCCGAACAGGTCATCCGGCCCACCGGCCTCATCGACCCGCCGGTGGAGATCAAGCCGGTCGAGGACCAGGTGCAAGATTGCATCAACGAATGCCGCAAGACCGCCGAGGCGGGATACCGGACACTCGTCACCACGCTGACCAAGCGGATGTCCGAGGACTTGACCGAGTTCATGCATGAGGCGGGGCTTCGCGTGCGCTACATGCACAGCGACGTCGAAACGCTCGAACGCATCGAACTGATCCGCGATTTGCGGCGCGGGGTGTATGATGTGCTGGTAGGCATCAACCTGCTGCGCGAAGGCCTTGATATCCCGGAATGCGGGCTTGTCGCGATATTGGACGCCGATAAGGAAGGTTTCCTGCGCAGCGAAACGTCGTTGATCCAGACCATCGGCCGCGCCGCGCGTAACGTCGATGGCCGAGTCATCCTCTACGCCGACCGCATGACCGGCAGTATGGAACGCGCGATCCGCGAAACCGACCGCCGCCGCGAAAAGCAGCATGAGTATAATATCGAACATGGCATCACGCCTGCGACCATCATCCGCGACATCCACAATATCGTCGCCGACACCGCGTCACGCGACAGCGTGCTGATCGACATCGATGCCGACGGCGCGAACAATCTCGTCGGCCATAATTTGCGCGGCTATATCGATGACCTCGAAAAGAAAATGCGCGCCGCCGCTGCCGATTTGGAGTTTGAAGAAGCAGGGCGCTTGCGCGACGAAATCAGGTCGCTGGAGGCAACCGAGCTTGGCCTGCCGCCCTCCAGCCAGGTCGCCTCACCGAAAGGGAGGGCAACAGAAGGCCAGCCCGGAACACGTAAGATGCGTTACGGCAAGACGCAACGGAAGTTCGGGCGCTAATCTGCCGCGCGCGTTACGTCGCCTACCTTCGCCCATCGCCGCGCCTCGGCCAGATCCGCTTCGCCGAAAGTTCTGATTGCGACAGGGTAAAGTGGCGCGAAGAAGCGAGTGAGCGGACCGACCCAGCCGCGATCGCTGACCACTGCAACGCGATGTAGAAAGGTGCGGTGCGAAAGGTGGAATAAAATGTCTTTCCACCACACTTCGGGTTCGATCCAGCCGAGTTTTTTCACCACCTCGACCACATTGAGCTTTTCGTGGGTTATCAACAGCTCATCAACGGCGCTTACCGCCGCTTCGTATTCTTCCCTGCTTATCGCGCCGTCGACGGTGAGCTCAAGAAACCCGACGGTGGCATCTGTTTCAACTTTAAGCATAGCACAGCTCCTCTAGCCTGTTGTGCTGCCAATTATCTGCCAGTTGAAATATACTGTCATTGATCCGCATCAATGGCGGATAATCTATTTTGCGACCATCAGCTCTTCGGCATCTTCGCGATCAGTTTTTCGACCGAGGCGAGGCGTGCTGCCTTGGCCGGAGCGGATGCGAGTTTGTTTTCCTTCGCCGCCTTGCGGTCGATGTCCTTGAGCAGGTCGCCCGACAGTCCGAATCCGGCTTTGCCAGCTGGCTTACCTGCCTCCGCCATCCGCACCGGCGCAGCTTGTGGAAAGCTCGGCACCACCCGGTCCTTTAGCAACATCGCAACCGCTTTGCGCGCTTCGCTTTCTCCGCGCTTCTGCTTGGGGTAGATGAAGCCGTGGACTGGCCATTCGGTGCTGCCCAAGGCTTCATTTGGCGTGTACCAGACGCGCACCCGGCTCCAGTCGTTTTCTTCCGAAACATCAATGGCGCGGACATCTTCCTCGATATGACCGCGCACACCGCCGATGGTCGACCAGTTGGCGTGGCTGATGATGATCGTGCGGTCATCGAGCACGCGGCGCACTGCGGCGACATGGCCAAGCCGCATGTTGCCGTGTGGCGGGAATGCCAGCACCGCGCCGACCTTGGGATCATCACCGCGCGCATATTTTCCCTCGGCTTGTCCCCACCAAGTGTGCGCATCGCCGTAGATGGTGACACCCGAAAGAGCACGCGCATAAGGCACGCATTGCAGGCCTTCGTTCAGCGCGGCCGCAGGCGCAGCGACGGCTAACAACGATAAAATGATTCCCCTCATAGCGCCGGTGCTAACCCGGTCTGGTAAATACCGGCATAAAGGCTTTGGTTAACGGCGGTGTAAACTTTTCAGGGAAGCAGTCGTATTACTGCTGATAATGCGGCCAATGCCAGCACCACGGCAACGAACGAGCGCCATATCATAACCGAAATCTTGCCGAACGACTTCGCGCCTAGCCAGTTACCAAGCAGCATCGGCAAGAATAGCAAAACCGATAGCCAGACCAGCCGCCAGCTGCCCAGTCCCAGCGCAAAGGATGAAATCGTGCCCGCAATCGCTGTGGCAAAGAATACCAGCATCATCGACGCCCGCGCCTGATCCGGCGACATCGACTGGCGCAGATAATATGGAATAACCGGCGGCCCCGGCATCGCGGCGAAGCCTGTCAATATGCCCGATGCGATGCCGGTGACAGCTGTTTCCTTCGGTCCCGGCCCTGAACCGGTGCGATAAGGCAGCAACACGAGCAGGAATGCGATGATCGCAATTCCTGCAATCAACAAACGTGCAACATCGGGCGGGGTCTGCTTGAACAGCCAAATTCCCAATGGTGTGGTGACCATTGCGAAGGCCGCGATAGTGAGCGCACTTTTGCGGTCGGCGTCGGCCAAGATGACCTTGATTCCGACCGGGCCGATCAGCAGTTGCAGCAATATGCCAAGCAGGACGGCCTCGCCCGGACTGATGATCAGGCCAAGCAAAGGCACCAGAATGATCGCCATGCCAAAACCCGTCAGACCGCGCACATAGGCCGCGCCAAAGGTTACCGCTGCTGCTCCGGCGAGCAACAGCGGGTCAAACTCGGCGAAAGCGGTTATGGGGTTCAGTGCCCCATCGCGGCGTGATCGACCGCTGCTGCTGGCGCAATGTCGCGCTCTTTCAACCAGGCTTCCATCTCGGCGATTTCGCTGGTTTGCGCCTTGATAATTGTCTCAGCCATGGCGCGGGTCTTCGCATCCTTGCCATGTTCAAGCACCACGCGCGACATATCGATTGCGCCTTTGTGGTGCGCGATCATCCCCTGCATGAAGGCAACGTCGGCATCTTCGGCTATAGTCGCCATGCCCTTATGCATGTCATCATTGACCTTGGCATAAGCCTTTTGTGCGACGGTAAGCGACTCGTTCGAAGCCGCGGCTTCAGACTTTGTTTCAGGTGCGGCCTGGTTGCAGGCAGATAGCGAAACCAGTAGCGCCAGGGCGAGGGGTAGTCTCATATTGTGGCATCCTTCAAATCAGGCGGAGTGGCTTCGCCGACAAGCATCGCTATGGCCTCGTCCAGCGTCATGATCCGCTGCCCATCCGAACCCAGCGAGCGGATCGCGACCTTGCCTTCCTCTGCCTCACGCATGCCGACAACCAGCAGGTGCGGGACCTTCGCTAGGCTATGCTCGCGGACCTTGTAGTTGATCTTTTCGTTGCGGAAATCGCTGGTCACGCGAATGCCGGCCGCTTTCAGTTTGGCGGTGACCTGCTCGCCATAGGCATCGGCATCCGACACGATCGTTGCAACCACGGCCTGAACCGGCGCTAGCCAGACGGGGAAGCGCCCGGCATAATGTTCGATCAATATGCCGATGAAGCGCTCGTACGACCCCAATATCGCACGGTGCAGCATGATCGGGCGGTGCTTCGCGCCATCCTCGCCGATGTAAGCCGCGTCCAGCCGCTCTGGCAAAACCGTGTCGGTCTGGATTGTCCCGACCTGCCATGTCCGGCCAATCGCGTCGGTCAGGTGGAATTCGAGTTTTGGCGCGTAAAACGCCCCTTCACCGGGCAGCTCTTCCCAACCCCATTCGGGCGTATTCCGCCCGGTCGCGGCAACCGCATCGCGCATCGACTGTTCGGACCAGTCCCACATTTCGTCGGTGCCAAAACGCTTTTCAGGCCGCAACGCGAGCTTGATCGCATAATCGGCGAAACCCAGATCCTTGTATATGACATCGAGCAGATCGCAGAACTTCGCGACCTCGTCGACAATCTGGTCCTCACGGCAGAAGATATGCGCATCATCCTGCGTAAATTGCCGCACCCGCATCAAGCCGTGCAGCGCGCCGTGCGGCTCGTTACGGTGGCAGCAACCCATCTCGGCCAAGCGCAACGGCAGGTCGCGATAGGACTTAATCCCCTGCCGGAAAATCAGGACATGTGCCGGGCAATTCATCGGCTTCAGCGCCATCCATTCGGCCTTGTCCGAAATCACCGGACCTTCATCCTCAGTGTTCGGAACCTCGTCGGGGATTACAAACATATTCTCGCGATATTTGCCCCAGTGCCCCGATTGCTCCCATTGGCGCGCGTCCATAATTTGTGGGGTTTTGACCTCAAGATAGCCAGCGGCATCGAGCCGGCGGCGCATATAGGCCTCAAGCGCACGGTAGATGACGAAGCCATTGGGGTGCCAGAACACCGAACCATGCGCCTCGGCCTGTAGATGGAACAGGTCCATGTCCTGCCCGATACGGCGGTGGTCGCGCTTGGCGGCTTCCTCAAGGCGCATTAGATGCGCGTCGAGTTGCTTCTTGTTGAGCCAGCCAGTGCCGTAAATCCGAGTCAGCTGCGCATTTTTCTGGTCACCGCGCCAATAGGCACCCGAGACGCGCATCAACTTGAACGCGGCTGGGTCGAGTTTTCCAGTCGATGCCAGATGCGGGCCGCGGCACATATCCATCCAGTCGCCCGAGCGGTAGACTGTAAGTTCCTCGTTTTCAGGCAATTCCGCCGCCCATTCGGCCTTGAAGCTCTCGCCATCGGCCTGCCATTTCGTGATCAGGTCGGCACGGCTCCACACTTCGCGGACGAGAGGCTGATCAGCGGCAATGATGCGGCGCATTTCGGCCTCGATCAGCGGCAGTTCGTCATCGACAAAGGGTCCGCGTCCGGCTGGCGGTGCAAAGTCATAGTAAAAACCATCATCGGTCGACGGGCCGAAAGTGATCTGGGTGCCGGCAAACAAGGACTGCACCGCCTCGGCCAGCACATGCGCAAAGTCATGCCGGGCGAGTTCAAGCGCATCGGCCTCATCGCGCGTAGTTACCAAAGCAAGGTTCGCATCGCTCTCGATCGGACGCATGATATCGCGCAGTTCGCCGTCGACGCGCGCAGCAATCGCCGCTTTGGCAAGGCCGGGGCCGATGGCAGCCGCAATATCTGCGGGAGTGGTACCGCGCGCGACTTCTCGGGCAGAGCCATCGGGAAGGGTGACACGGATCATCTCGGACATCGGAAAACTACTTTCTACTCGGATTTATCGCGCTCCTTTGCCAGCCCCACACGGATGCCGCAAGAGGCGGGGTTTCGCATTCTATCTGCATGCGCCCCAGCCACCCGGGCGCTTCGCCTGGTCAAGATGGAAATGGTCGGCATGGGCGTCGTTGTAATCCGGCGAAAGAACGGTGGTAAAATAGCCGCATGCACCGTCACGTATCGCCTGCAAGAAAGCGCTTCGTCCGTCAGAGGCATCCCAATGCTCGACTAGGCTCACGCGTCGCCCATCACTTAGCACAAAGGCAAAGATGTCGATCGCATTGCCGGTCGAATGTTCGCTGGGACTGATACTGCCGCGAATCGAGCGGCAATTATAGCTACCCAGATGCTCCATCGAGCGCACCGAGCGGCCCAGATGTAATTGCGCCATCGGCTGCACGACGTCGCGCTGCCAAAGCAGGAGCGCCGCGCCCACTGCGCAGGACGGCGCTACGCCCGCCGGTCGGATTGGCGCGGGCGCACTTGGCCAGCCTGTAATTTCAGCGCGCTGATCGGCCATGCACGTGCCGGTTCCGACATCTGGCAGGCGCATGTGCTGCACGCCCGCCTGATCAAGTGCCGCGAAGCAATTGTCGGGATCGTCGGCAAATGCCGCAAGTTTTCTTTGCGTCGCCCAGCCGCTGGGGTCGGAAAGGCGAAGCGGCTCGTAAGGATTATGCTGCGGATGCTTTTGCAGCCAGTCATAGCCGGTGAACAAAATGGCGGCGACCAGCAGCAGAAATAGCCATCCGCCAAAACTCTTTTTTCTTCGGCGCATCAACTTCCCGGCTGCTTGGGCATAAAGATTTGAACCGGTGGGTGGCCGTGCTCTGGACGTAAGGTCAAAACCTCTCGTGCGGAACGACTAACCCGCGTTCTTGTCCTTACGATAGGGCACGAATTCGCCAAGGCTGCACACCGGGCCAGGGATACCGCTCGTACGGTCGACCAGCTTTACGATATCGCCGCGGCATTTCTGGCTGCCGAACTGTTCGCTGACAATGATATCACTATCGCGTGCGAGGCCGGGGCAGGATGATCGCAGGTTGTTCTTGTATACCAGGTTCCTGGAAACGCGGTACAGCAGGACATCGTCGCTGATGCGGATCGTGTTGGTCGCATTGAAATCGCTAATGCAATTGACCGGCGTGCCTGGGACTTTTCCGGCAAGTTCTTTTTCCAACCGCTCGGTTTGCTTTTCAGTCAGCGGTACAGGCGTGCTCTCCATATTGCTGCATGCGGCGAGCGCTGCGAATGGCAAGATACACGCGATGGTTCGGTCGAATCTCATGATGTTTCTCCGTTGCCCCTTATGTGCAAGGCATAGCATATTCCAGCTTAACCGGACATGATCAATTGAGCGTGGCGATATGCCGCTTTTCGCCCGGAGTTACGCTGACGCTGAGGCCGCCGAGATCGATGTCATCCGCACCTTCGAGAACCGCCAAAGCGCGCGCACCGGTTTCCATTTCTAGAAGGAGCGTGGCATCGCCCATCAGCCCTTTGGTTACGGGGCGAGCGTAGGTGAGGACGCGAGCCTTGCCTTGTGGCGCGTCGTTAAGCGTAACTGATTTGGGTTGATAGCCGGTAGTGACTTCACCGTTCCAAGCGCGCGACGGCTGGGTGGCGGTATAGACCCCTACCGCCTGTTTTGACATCACGCCGCCGTTCGCGGTGACAAGCGCTGGCTTCGAGCCATCCTTGCGCAACGCCTCGACCATCGCCGCGAGGCTGTAGATTGCGTAACCATTGCCCGGCCCGCCGAAGAAATTCAGGCCGCCGGTGAGCGTGTAATCGCCGAACGATCGTGCTGGGTCGCCGAGTGTATCGACAGCCGCGAACACCGCAACGGGGAAGCAGCTGTAGATATCGACGGGTCCCAGATCGGTCGGCGCGAAGCCTGCCTGACCGAGCACTGCGTCCAAGGCATAGGCCAGCGCCAGCGGGTTCACTAGGTCGCCTCGCTCCGAATAGGCCGGCTCTTTAGTTTCGGCCGCACCTGCCAAATATACCATCTTGTCATCGGCAACGCCAATTTCGCGGGCCTTGCCGGCGCTGGTCAGAATGATGGCCCCGCCGAGATCGACCGCGTCCTGTGCGACATGCCATTTGCGGTAGATGTCGGTGAGCGAATAGTTGCCGTCATCCTCACGAACCAGATCGCTGGCGGTGAAATGCTTGGCGAACTGAGCATGGTCGCGTGTGAGCGATCTGACCGACATTGCGGACCCGAGTTCAGCCATGCGGACAAGATAATCTTCGCGTGAAATTTTGAGATTTAACCGCCGCGCATTTTCGAGCAGCGAATAAGCGAGGGGCATCGAGATGATACCGTGGCGGATTTCGGTTCGGCTCAGGATCGGGAAGCTGGAAAGCCGGTTGTCGAACGGCGTGTTCGACGGCAGCTTCCAGTCGAGCTCCACGCCAGCCTTGCGCGCACGCTTGGCGGTGCCGTTTGCTTCTGCTGCGACGATTATGGCAACCGGCGTTTCGCCGCGCCGGATTTCGCGCGCGAGTTCATTGACCATCGCCTGCGGGCTTTGGCCGCCGACATCGGCGTAGATGAGGCGGCCAGCGCTGATCCCGCCCGCAGCGCCGAAGGCTTCCGCCACATTGTCGGGCGACCCGGTACCCATCGACACGCCGCTATCTTCGAACGTGCGGATGGCGGCGATGGTATTGATCGCTGCGGCCACTGCCTGTGCCTGGCCAGTATCGGCAAGCGCGACCTTGATTGCCGCACCGGCCAGTTCGCGCGGGGACGGCCACTCGCCCGGCACGGTCTTGCGGCTGGCCTCGCCGACGCCAATGATCACGGGTGCATTTGCGTCGAAGTCAGCCATATTATCCTCTCGATTAGCTCTTAACTGCACGCTTAAATATGCTAGCAGTCGATGCAAGGATAAAGGAGAGCATCGATGGCAGCGTGGCCTAAACTCAAATGGGACAAGCAACCGACAGGGCCGCTGAAAGGCATCAAGGTGGTCGATATGGCGACCGTCGTGCTTGGCCCTTACGCCACGGTCCAGCTCGCTGACCTCGGCGCCGAGGTCATCAAGATCGAGAATAGCGAGGGCAATACGCCCGGCGACCTGATGCGCCACGCAGGCGATTCGCCAACCAAGCAGCACGGCCCGATTTTCGCCGCGCTCAACCGCAACAAGAAAGCGATCAACCTCAATATCAAAAAACCCGAGGACAAAGCGGTGCTCGAGGCTTTGCTCGAAGAGGCTGACGTGTTCATCCACAATGTCCGCATGGCTGGGATGGAGCGGTTGGGATTTGGCTATGAGCAGGTCAAGGCGATCAACCCCGACATCGTCTATGTCCACTGCGCCGGGTTCGGCGCAGGCGGGGCCTATGGCGAGCGGCAGGCCTATGATGATTTGATCCAAGCGGCGTCGGGTTTCGCCGCGCTTTCAGAACAGCGCGACGGCGGCCGTCCGACTTATGCGCCGAGCCTTGTTGCAGACAAGGTCAGCGGGCTGTTCGCGGCGAACGCGACGATGGCCGCGTTGCTCGCTCGTGCTGGCGGGCAAGGCGGGCAGTTTGTCCAGGTGCCGATGTTCGAATGCTTTACCTGGTTCAATATGGTCGAAAATCTATGGGGCGAGACGTTCATTCCGGGCAATGGCCGGATGGGCTATACAAGATCAGTCAACCCCCGTCGGCGGCCATATCCAACGAAGGACAGCTTCATCGCAATCGTGCCGTATAACGACCGACAATGGGCGAAGTTTTTTGAACTTGGAGGGCGGCCGAACGTGTTCGATGACCCGCGCTTTTCAACTTATCAGGAACGCACCAAGCATACCGGCGAGCTATATGCGCTGATCGAGGAAGTGAGCGCGACTCGAACCACTGCCGAGTGGCTCGACCTGCTTGCCGAGCATGACATTCCGGCGATGAAATATAACCGCATGACCGATGTTCTGGTCGACCCACATCTCGCCGATGTCGGCTTTTTTGAGGAGCATGAAAGCCCCGATATCGGCAAATATCGGTCGATGAAGCATCCGGTGCATTATGCCGGAACGCCGGTAACGAACTACGCGCACCCGCCCATGCTCGATGCCGATGGGGACGAGATCAGGGCCGCGTTGGGCATGGTTAGCCCTTCTTAAACGGCGCCATTTCGCCGAGAAACTCGATCTCGCGCTCCATCGCTTGGGTTTCGCGGTCCAGAAAATCCGCAACCGCGTCGCGGAAGCCCGGATTGGCGATATAATGCGCCGAATAAGTCGGCACCGCCTCATAACCGCGCGCCAGTTTATGCTCGCCCTGCGCGCCCGCTTCGACGCGGGGCAGGCCGTGCGCAATCGCGTAATCGATGGCCTGATAATAACAAAGTTCGAAATGCAGGAACGGCACATCGCGGGTGCAGCCCCAGTAGCGGCCGTAGAGGCAATCGGGGCTGACGAAGTTCAATGCGCCTGCGATGGGGAGGTCGCCGTCATAGGCCAAAAACAAGACGACGCTGTCCTTCATGCTCTCGCCGATAATGTCGAAGAATGCGCGGGTCAGATAAGGCTGGCCCCATTTGCGCGCGCCGGTGTCTTGATAGAATATCCAGAATGCGTCCCACATATCAGGCGTGATCTCCGCGCCCGAAATTTGCTCGATGCGGACAGCGGATTGCGCTGCGGCCCGCTCCTTGCGGATGGCCTTGCGTTTGCGCGAGGATAGCGCCGCGAGGAAGCCGTCAAAATCGGCATAGTCCCGGTTCTGCCAATGGAATTGGGTGCCGACGCGTGTTAGCCAACCGGCGGCGCGGAACTGGTCGAGTTCGACTTCCTCGACAAAGGTCGCGTGGGCGGATGACAATCCATTCCGGTTTAATATTGTTTCAACCGCGCCGAGCAATGCAGGCGCGAGCGCGGGATCGCGCAAAAGTAATCGTGGCCCAGGCACTGGCGAGAATGGCGCGGCGATTTGCAGCTTGGGATAATAACGCCCGCCGGCCCGCTCGAACGCGTCGGCCCAATGATGATCGAAGACATATTCGCCTTGGCTGTGTGATTTGAGAAAGGCGGGAAGAGCTGCAGCGGGAACGCCCTCAGTATCGCGGATCAGGATCGGCGAAGGCGACCAGCCGGTGCCGGGGCCGACGCTTCCCGATTCCTCAAGGGCCGTCAGAAAGGCATGGCTGACAAACGGATTGCCACGCGGATTAAGCGCGTCCCACTGGTCGGCGGGAATGTCGCTGACCTTGCTTAAAAGTTCGGCGGTGACGCCGTCCGCCATTAAGCCGCGCGGACCTTTACGATCGCGTCGATCTCAACCGTCGCATCGCGTGGCAAAACCGGTACAGAAACCGCCGCGCGTGCATGTTTCCCTGCATCGCCGAACACTGCTTCCATCAAGTCAGATGCGCCATTGGCCGCTTCAGGTTGGTCGGTGAAGTCCGATGTCGACGCAATGAACACGCCTAGTTTGACGATGCGCTCGACACGGTTCAGGTCGCCGCCGAGAGCCGCCTTCATTTGCGCGATCAGCATGATGGCGCAAGCCTTTGCGGCAGCCTTGCCGTCGTCCAGCGAACGCGTGTCGCCGACCTTGCCGGTCAGCACTTTGCCATCGACAAAGGGCAATTGCCCCGAAATGAAGAGCATTCCATTCGCCTCAACCGCAGGCACATAAGACGCCACAGGAGCAGCGGGTGCGGGTAATTCGATGCCCAGTTCGGCCAATTTTGCTTCGATCATGATGCTACCTTTTCCAATGCGGGTGCTGGCGTATTTGCCACCAATTTTTCCCTGATCCAATGTTCGGCTTCGGCCCAGCGGTCCAACCTTGCATGTGCCGCTTTTGACGAATTTACCCGTTCCCACAGCAATGGCTCGCCGACAAAATGCAGGCGCCAGACATGGGGGTGATGTTCGCCGACCGAATCATGCTGGTGCCCCAGATCGTCAACGAACACCGCGACGCTTGGTTTATATTCTTCGAGTATCCGGCCCAGCGCCTCACCCTTGCCGCCCTGATTGCAGTAGACCGGCGCATCGATGCCGACCGCTTGCAACTGCGCGGTACGCGGGCCAGCACGGTGGTCGAGCAGGTTGGTGAGGATGACGACATCGGCGTGCTCGCGCAGCCGGTTGATGCTCGCCACCGCGCCGTCGATCGCCTGCTGCCGGTGCATTTCGGTGTCGAAAAATCCGTTGAGCAAATCCCACACCCGACCGCGCTCGACGACGGTGCCGTCATGCTTGTGACGCAGCGCCTCGCCCCAGTCGCCGTGGACCAGGTCGAAATGGATATGATGCGCCTCGTCGAGCCAGTCGCGGAACGGCACGATCATGTGGAGCAGCACTTCGTCGCAATCGGAGATCAGCAGCGGCCTGCTCATGCCTCCAACTCCTGCCGCGCCTGAACCAGCACCGCTGGCGAAACGCCGATGACCGCGGCGCACGCGATGAGGTCGGGTTCATAGGCTTCCAGAAAAGTCAGGATCGCCGCTTGGGTCCCGCGCTCGTTGATACTCGAACGAAGTCCTTCAGGTGTCAGTCCAGTGAGCGACAGCAGCCGCTCGGCGCGTGCCTCCTCCATCAACGCCCAAGCCAATGCCTGAAACGCCATTCCCGACGGGTCCAACTTGCCATTTGTTTCGTGCATGGCTTTCGCTTAAGCGAAGCTCCAGTCGAACGCAAAGCGGGAAAAGGTCGGTATGCCCAAAAAGGTGATGATCGTTGAGGATAATGAGCTGAACCTCAAGCTGTTCACCGACCTTTTGCGCGCGCACCAGTTCGCCGTCGAGGGCGTGCGAGATGGGCGGCTGGCGCTGGAACAGGCGCGTATCTTCGCCCCTGACCTCGTCATCATGGACATCCAGTTGCCGCATGTCAGCGGCATCGACCTGATCGAAGCGATGCAAAAGGATGCCGCTTTGGCCGCGATCCCCGTGCTGGCGGTGACGGCCTATGCCGGCAAAGGCGACGAGGAGCGGATCAGGGCCGCAGGCGCGCGCGGCTATCTGTCGAAGCCGGTGTCGGTGATGAAGTTTCTGGAGGCTGTTCGGGGAATTGTTGGGTAGGTAGGGTCGATGCACATTTACCTAGACGAATCAGGCTCGTTCGGCGCGATTGGTAGCGGCAAACCCTCAATTTCAGTTCAAGGTGCACTTGTACTCGCATCCCACCGTATCCCGAAGCTGTTTGCGAAGTATCAACGGATTCGCGTGTCATTGCCGAAACGAAAGAGAGAGGTAAAAGGTAGCCTCCTTAACGAACTGTAGATCTCAAAAATCATCGATCTACTGCGCCGAAATGAAGCGATATTTTGCGCATCCATGATTGATACCGGTGATCACACTGTGGAGGAAGTTGAAAGCCACCGGCAAGATGGAATAGGCGCTATCGCCGCAAATTTAACTCAAGGACATACCGAAGAGCTTCGTGCTAACGTGTCAAAGCTGCAACTGCGCATGGCCGCATTTTCCCGACCACTTTATTGTCAAATGATGGTGACGCTCGACCTTCTGCATCACGTGCTAGGCGAAACGATACTGTATCATTGCCAACGCAATCCAAAAGAGCTTGCTGCGTTTCATTGGATAGTGGATGCCAAAGGGGCTGGGTTAGTTACTGACTGGGAGGATTGGTGGTCCAATACTTTGATAGTTTGGCTTCAAGCGATGTCGATCAAGCGGCCTTCAAATATGTTACGTGGTGGTGATTACAGGCACTTTCAGCGCTTCATGTTCGACTCTGTCCCAGAATATCTGCAAGGAGTTGCGCCAAAGGTTGTTAGTGGCGAGAGTCCGGGCTTTGATCTCCAACTACTGTTTCGCGAAAGCTTCAGATTTTCAAACTCGCCTGAACCAGGGCTAGAACTCGTCGACATCGTAACTAACGCCTTACGGCGCGGACTGATTGGAAATTTACGAGAGGAAGGGTGGCTGCCTTTACGTTCTTTGATGATCCATCGCAGCGATTTCTATGTTCGGCCCGTTAGCTTACGAAACCAAGATGAAGTGGTATCGCAGCCTGTTTCGCAATTTCTTCAACGATTTCGGGAAGGTGGCAGAAACATGCTAACTGAAGCCAGATATCGAAATGATATCAATCGGTGATGGCCTCACGGCACAATCGTCGTGAACAAAAACACAGCAAAAATCAGCAGATGCACGGCGCCCTGCAAAACCGTCGTCTTGCCGGTGCCCAGCGTCAACGTGGTCACCATCAATGTCAGGAACAGCAGCACCATCGACTTGGTGTCTAGACCCAGCGCAATTGGCAGGCCCATGAACAGCGACAAGGCGGCGACCGCCGGGATGGTCAGGCCGATGGTCGCCAATGCCGAGCCAAGCCCCAGATTGAGGCTGGTCTGCAGGCGGTTGGCGAGTGC
Source organism: Sphingomonadales bacterium Ga0077559 (assembly GCA_001464315.1). Taxonomy (GTDB): domain Bacteria; phylum Pseudomonadota; class Alphaproteobacteria; order Sphingomonadales; family Sphingomonadaceae; genus Sphingorhabdus_B. The sequence continues at coordinate 60,566 of LNFK01000075.1, forward strand.
TGCGCGGACGGCGGCGACGCTTTCGGGGAGCAGGACCAATGCCGCGATGATGACACCGACGACAGCGCGCGGTGCGCCAGCCGAGGCGACACCTGCCTCGATGGTCGGGGCCAAGGTCTTGGCGAGCAGGACAACCGCGCCGAGACAGGCGAGCAAGGCGACGCCCGAAATGGTTGTCTGCCGGTCGGATGGCGGCGCGGCGTGGATATCCTCATCCGCCGCCAGCGTTTTTGGTGGTAGGAAATAATCGCGATGGCGAAATGTCTGCACGGCAACAAAGGTCGCATATAACAGAAACGACACAATTGCGACAAAGCCCAATTGCGACGGCGAATAATATGGCCCCGGCTCGCTGACCGTGAAATTCGGCAGAACGAGCGTCAGCACCGTGAGTGCGCACAAGGTCGCAAGCGCCGCGCTGACCCCCGTTTGTTTGAAGCTCTGCTCCTTGTGAACAATCGCACCAACCAGGATGCACGCACCGATCAGCCCGTTGAGGATGATCATGACCGCAGCAAATACCGTATCGCGCGCAAGGCTCGCCGCGCCTTCGCCTGCGGCGGACATGAGCGAGATAATCAGGCCAAGCTCGATTACCGTGACGGCAACCGCGAGCAGAAATGTGCCGAACGGCTCGCCTACGCGGTGTGCAACTAGTTCGGCATGGTGGACCGCGGCGAGCACCGTGGCGATCAAGACAAGGGCCAGCAGCAGTTCAGGCAGCGCAGCGGCAAAGCTAGCCGCAATCAGCAACCAAGCAGCAACAGGTGTGGCCCAAGTCCATTGAAGCAGGAATTTCTGCATGGCTTCATCTGTAACCACGCCGAGCCGGGGCGCAAGACCAGCGCGCTTCCCACGCCAATTTTTACAGGCAATGCTTTGCAATTCCCGCTAAAGCTGCGCGCGCATTCCATTTCCGGGGAGGGACAAGCCATGCCGTTGCGCAATTCGATCAGGGCCGTAGTCGATGCGCCGCTGTTTGCGAAAATCATCATGGTGTTGATTATCCTCAACGCCGCGATCCTGGGGCTTGAAACCTATCCCGCAGTGATGGCGGAATATGGCACTTTGCTGAAAACAGCGGACCGGGTGCTGCTTTGGATATTCGTTTTCGAATTGCTGCTGCGCTTTGCCGGACTAGGGCCCAGAATGTTTCGCGATCCGTGGAGCATTTTTGACATTATCGTCGTTGGCATCGCCTTTTTGCCCGCCAATGGCGCGTTTGCCGTGCTGCGCGCCGCGCGGGTCTTGCGTGTCCTTCGGCTGATATCGATTTTCCCGCGCCTGAAACGCGTGGTCGAGGGGCTGATTTCTGCGATCCCGGGAATCGGCTCAATTGCAGCGATTTTGGTCATTGTCTTTTACGTGTTCGCGGTGATGGCGACGAAGTTATATGGCGCGCAATATCCGATGTGGTTCGGCACGCTGCACGGATCGTTCTTTACCCTGTTCCAGATCATGACGCTCGAAGGCTGGGCCGAAATTGTACGCGAGATCATGACGACGCATCCCGCAGCATGGGTGTTTTTCGTGGCCTATATTCTGGCTGCGACATTTACCGTGCTTAACTTGTTTATCGCAGTGATTGTCGATGCGATGCAAAGGCAGCATCAGGCCGAGGAGTTTGCCGATAACCAGGCCGAGGCCGATGCCATCGCGCGGATCGAGAAGGAAATCGCGCGGTTGCACGCGCGGTTCGATTCGCTGAGGTTATGAACGGCGAAGCGCAAGGCGAATCAAAAAGGGCGCCCGAAGCGCCCTGATCGATTGCCATTCAAGCAGCGCGGTGGCTTACTTGATTTTGGCTTCCTTGAACTCGACATGCTTGCGCACGACCGGGTCATATTTGCGGAACGTCATCTTTTCGGTGATGTTGCGCGGGTTTTTCTTGGTCACATAGAAAAAGCCGGTGTCAGCGGTGCTGACGAGCTTGATCTTGATCGTGGCTGGCTTCGCCATGGCCCATTCCTTCGAGTTGAATTTCGTTAAAAACAGGTGGCGGCAAGCGCTGGCCCATTCACAGACGCGCGCCTTTGCGTGTCCGGGCCTGTAAAGTCAACCCCTGACTCGCAATGCCGCGGCTTTAAGCGGTTATTAACCATGTTGGCGCACACCTGTCTCGTACAACGGGCATGGGGGCATTGCCATGGATATGGATCATGATCGGCAAATGCTGATTCGCGCGGAACTCAGCGACCTTTTGGAGGCGTTGCGGTTGACCTCGTTCGATACCAACCCGCTGCAATTCCTCGTCCGGCTGGAGGCGATCCGCCAGACCGCGATTGCGCATCACTTCGCCGCGGTCGCAGAAATCGCCAGCGTATTCGAAGCATCGATGGAACGCGTGATGCAAAGCGGCGGCGGCGATTCGGTGGTTTCGAGTTTTACCGGTATATTGGGCGACGCCATCGGCTGTTCGCAATTGAGCCCGGCAGTGACTCAGTCGTTATTGGCATCGGTCGCGGTGCGGTTGCCGAACTGATTCAATTTTACGAGTGATGTGCTAGGGCGTTCACCATGGACGCGCTTCTCTCCACTTTGCTGTCGGTATTCCTTGCCGAAATGGGCGACCGGACGCAGATTTTGGCAGCGGCCTTGGCTTTGCGCTATCACAAGAACGGCGCGGTGCTGGCTGGGCTGGCTGCTGCGACTTTACTCAATTGCATGATTTCGGCGGCGGGCGGATCGGTGATTGATAGCTGGATCAGCGAAGCACCGCTCAAACTGTTTGCTGGCCTTGCCTATATCTTCGCCGGCGCAGGCATGTTGATGTGGCGGCGGGTTGTCGACCCATTGACGAAGTGGAAGACGCCCCCTTTCGTGACTGCGTTCCTCGGCCTGTTTATCCTCGAATTCGGGGACAAGAGCCAGTTCATCATCGCCGCACAGGCCGCGCGAACGCCGTTCTGGCCCATGGCAGCAGTCGGTGGCTTTGTCGGCATCATGGCTGCGACAGTCCCGGCCGTGTTCCTGCGCGAGCGGTTGGCAACTATCGTGCCGCTCAAACCGATTCGCTGGATTTCGGGTGCGTTACTGCTCGGCTGGGGAATCTTATTGGCGTTGCAGGCTTTCGGTCTCGCCTAAGTGACCCGCTCAATCTGTCTGGGCGGGAAGCTCGGGTGGCAATAAGGGCAGGGCGTTCCTATATCACAGGGAGACCCAATCCCCTGAACGGAGAATCAATATGGCAGAAGGTGACAATAGCAAGAAGGCGCTGGCCGACGCATTGAATGGCCTGCTGGCCGATTATTATGCGCTGTATCTGAAGACGAAGAACTTCCACTGGCATGTGACAGGTCCGCATTTTCGCGAATATCATCTGCTGTTCGACGAGCAGGCAACCGAATTGATCGCGACCACCGATCTGGTGGCAGAGCGCGTGCGCAAGCTCGGGCAGGATACGCTGACATCAATTGGCGCGATTGCGGGCAAGCAGCGAATCAAGGATAATGATTCGGCGACCAATGACGCAGCCAAGATGCTAAAGGAATTGCATGTCGATAACGAAACATTGGTGCAGGCGTTGAAGGACGCAAAAGAGCTAGCTGAAGAGGCTGGCGACAATGCGACCGACGGCATGCTCGACGACTGGACCGACGAGGCCGAACAACGCGCGTGGTTCCTCGCGGCGACCATCGGCAAAGCCTGAAACAAAAAAGGGCGGGTGAAGCATCATGCTTCCCCGCCCTGTTTGACTATCTCGCGTCGCTTATTCGGTAAGCGCGCTCAGGTTTGTCGCCGAGAACTTACCGCGACGGTCGATTTCGATGTCGAAGGCCAAACGGTCGCCTTGGGTCACCTGCCCCATTCCCGAACGTTCGAGCGCCGAGATATGTACAAACACATCTTCGCCGCCATCATCGCGCTGAACGAATCCAAAACCCTTCATGTCGTTGAAGAATTTCACGGTGCCGTTGGCGCGTTCGCCGGTCGATTCGCGCTGCGGTGCGCGCGGTGCCGAATCACGGTCGTTCCCGCGGAAGCCGCCGCCGCCTTCACGCGGGGCGCGATCGAACCCGCCACGCTCTGGACGGTCAGGACGCGGTGCGCGTTCGGTAACTGCCATCGGTTCGCCGTCGATTACCAAATCGGTTGCCGACACCTTGCCGCCGCGTTCCACCAAAGTGAATTCGAGCGGCTGGCCTTCTGCCAAAGCAGACAGTCCGGCCAGTTCGACAGCGCTGATATGAACGAACACATCGTCGGGGCGATCATCGACCTGAATGAAGCCGAAGCCCTTTTGTCCGTTGAAAAACTTGACGATTCCCTTGCCGGAACCGATTACCTGTGCAGGCATTGGCGGGCCGCCGGGGCCGCGCCGCGGTGCGCCGAAACCACCACCGCCACCTGAACCGCCGCCGCCACCACCGTAGCTGCTGCCACCGCCGCCGCCGCCGTAGCTACCTCCGCCACCGCCCTGATAGGGGGTTGGTGCGCGGTAGCCGTCGTAGCTTTCATCACCAAAACCATCTCTTTTGTCCCGGCCCTTGCCGGCACGCTTGCGATCAAAACCCATGTCTTACTACTTGCCTTCTCATCGCCCCAAATAACAAATAATATGCAGTCGAGGGCGATGGTCCTGCACGTCACAAGCGCGGTCCTTGGTGATCGCGCAAGCCCTAGCTATATCGCAATAAAAGGTTACGGGATAGCAAATATTGCGTGGCTTTACGGTCACAGCGGCGACCTAGTTTTGTTTGCCTTGCACTCCGCGCTGGGGCAAGGGACTTGCATGAGCGTATATTTATATGAAGAAGACCTGCCCGAAGGCGTTTTGGCCGCAGGGCCAGTCGCCGTCGATACCGAAACAATGGGCCTGATCACGCCGCGCGACCGGCTGTGCCTGCTACAGATTTCGGACGGCGGAGGCGATGAGCATCTCGTCCGTTTCGCACCCGACAGCGATTATGCCGCGCCCAATCTGCGCGCCGTGCTGGCCGATCCAGAACGGCTCAAGCTATTCCATTTCGCGCGGTTCGATCTGGCGGCGATTTCGCATTATCTGGAAGTCGTAGCGACGCCGTTATTCTGCACCAAAATCGCCTCGCGTCTGGTCAGGACCTATACCGACCGGCATGGCCTGAAGGAACTTGTGAAGGAAATGCTGGGCACCGATATTTCCAAGCAACAGCAGTCAAGCGACTGGGGCGGGCCAAGTCTGTCCGAGGCGCAAAAGGATTATGCAGCCAGCGACGTGCGCTATCTGCACCGGCTCCACGCGCAATTCGTCGAACGGCTGGCGCGCGAAGGCCGCACGCATCTGGCTCAGGCTTGCTTCGACTTCCTACCGCACCGCGCAGACCTTGATCTGGCCGGATGGCCGGAAATCGATATATTCGGGCACAGTTAAGGTTCGGGCGCGTTAAATAACTATATGTCCGAACTCGCCGATCTTGAACGCACCCAACGCCAGCGCTGGGCGATGCCCGGGGGCAGGCACGACCGGATGATCCGGGCGATGCGCGTTGTCCTGCCCAGCATCATCGGCGTGTTGCTCGCAGTGTTGGCGTTCAGCCCGTTTGCCGGACAGCAGGAATTAAGCTTTGTGCTCGACAAGGACGAGGTCAGCCTGTCGCGCGAACGAATGCGGTTGGTCGAGGCGTTGTATCGAGGCGAAGACAGCAATGGTCGGCCTTTTTCGCTGCGCGCCGGTAGCGCTGTCCAGAAAACTTCGGCCGATCCGAGCCTTGACATGACCGCATTGTCCGCGCGGATATTGCTCAACGACGGCCCGGCGTCGATCCTTGCGCAAAAGGGCAATTATAATCTCGCCAAGGAAACAATGCGGGTAAATGGTCCGCTCGCGGTCGAATCGCCCGGCTATGATATGGTCGCAAGCAACGTCGAAGTGTCGCTGAAAGACAAGACAATGAAAAGCTTCGGTCCGGTAAGCGGCCGGACAAAAGTCGGCACGTTCAAGGCGGGGCGGCTGAGCGCCAATCTTGAAACGCGTGTCGTTCGTCTGGACGGCGGGGTTCAATTGCGTATCGACCAGAATGCGATTAAGTGAGGCCGCAATGACACATCGCTCTTTCCCGCTCGGCCTGTCGGCTGCCATCATTGCTGCTGCGCTGATCTCCTCGGCCTCGCCCGCGCAGACAATCCGCAACCATGACAGCAACGCACCGGTGAATTTCGATGCTGGATCGCTCGAACTGCAAGACCGCGCCGACCGCGTCGTTTTGTCGGGCGGGGTAACCGCGACGCAGGCAGGTCTGACAATGAAGGCCAACCGCGTGACGGCGGCCTATACCAGCGGCGGCGGCATTGATGTCAACCGGCTCGACGCCACCGGCGGCGTGATCATTACCAAGGATGATTTGCGCGCGACCAGCAGCTCGGCAATTTACGATCTCAACGCCAATTTGATCACGCTCATCGGCGGCGTAAATCTCACACAAGGGGCAAACAAGCTCAGCGGAGGACGCCTTGTCATCGATCTGAATTCAGGCCGTTCGACCATCAATGGCGGCGGCGCCCCCGGTGTGACCAACTCCGGCGGCCGGGTGAAGGGTACTTTCACTGTGCCGCAGCGCAAAAACTGATTACCCCGAAACGGACACGCATAAATCATGCCAATTGCATGTTGCGCGCCAAGCCCTTAGTTATCGAACGATACTTAACTACGCGGGCGATTTGAAATGGACAGCATCACAGTAGAGCGCCCGAACGCCATGACCGACGAGGGCATGTCCAGCGGGCTCGGCGTTGTTTCGATTGCCAAAAGTTATGACAAGCGTGCGGTACTGACCGACGTGTCGCTATCGGTTGCCAAGGGCGAAGTTGTGGGATTGCTCGGCCCGAACGGTGCTGGCAAGACCACCTGCTTTTATTCGATCATGGGACTGGTCAAGCCCGATAGCGGACGGATTATGCTTGATGGCGCGGACATCACCGGCCTGCCAATGTACCGCCGGGCGATATTGGGACTGGGGTATTTGCCTCAAGAAACCTCTATATTTCGCGGGATGACGGTCGAGCAGAATATAAGTTCGGTGCTCGAATTATCTGAACCCGATGCCGAATCCCGCGGCGCGCGGCTTGAAAAACTGCTCGATGAATTCGGCCTGACCCGTTTACGCAGCGCGCCTGCGATGGCGCTTTCGGGCGGCGAGCGGCGGCGGTGCGAGATCGCCCGCGCACTCGCGGCCAATCCATCGATCATGCTTCTCGACGAACCATTTGCAGGCATTGACCCGATCTCGATTTCGGACATTCGCGATTTGGTGAAGGAACTCAAAACGCGCAATATCGGCGTGCTGATCACTGACCATAATGTCCGCGAAACGCTCGACATCGTCGACCGCGCCTGCATCATTTATGGCGGTCAGGTTCTATTTGCGGGCTCACCCGAGGCGCTCGTCGCCGACCCCAATGTCCGGCGGCTGTATTTGGGCGAAAGCTTTGCGATGTGATGGTATTCATAGGCCGAAAGTTCATCGTACCCCTGAGCCTGTCGAAGGGCGCTTATCGGCTGGATGTGCTTTGCCCTTCGACAAGCTCAGGACCTCAGCACGACGGTTATTAGGTAGCTCGTGGCATTAGCCCCCCGCCTCGATCTTCGCCAAAGCCAGTCGCTGGTAATGACGCCGCAATTGCAGCAGGCGATCAAATTGCTGGCCTTGTCCTCGATGGAAATCGAGGCCTTTATCGCCGAGGAAGTCGAGCGCAACCCTGTGCTCGAAACAGGCGGCAGCGACGGTCCGGTTGAAACCCCGCCCGACGATTTTCAGGCTCCGCCCAGCACAGAGAGCGGCGACCGGGGCAGCGACGAGATATTGAGCGGCAACGATAATGCCGCCTCCGAGGCACTCGACGTCGATTTTGGCGCAGAAACTTTTCACCATGACGGCGCATCGGACAGCGTCGGCGGCACCGACGGGATGCTCGGGCTTTCGGGCAGCGGCATATCGTCGGGTTTCGATGGCGAAGGCCCTGACTTCGACAGCTTTGCCGCCCATGACATCAGCTTGCGCGACCATCTGATGACTCAGGCGGGGATCAGCTTGTCGGGATATATGCTGTTCCTCGTACAGCAGATTATCGAGCAGATCGAACCTACAGGCTATGTGGGTGAAGACTTGCTGGCGATGGCGCACCGGCTGGGCGTGCCGATGGCCGAGATGGAAGCCGCACTTACCGAAGTGCAGCGGTTTGATCCGACGGGTGTCGGCGCACGCAACCTGTCCGAATGTCTGGCGCTACAGGCCAAAGAAGCGAACCGTTACGACCCGTGCATGGCAAAGCTGATCAATAATCTCGACCTGGTCGCCAAGGGCGCGTTCGACCAGTTGAAGCGCATGTGCCGGGTCGATGACGAAGATTTGCGCGACATGATGATCGAGTTGCGCAGTTACGATCCGAAGCCTGGTTGCCGGTTCGAACGCGAGGACAGCGTCGCGATCACACCCGATATCTTCATAACCGCGCGTGGGAACGGATGGGCGATAGAACTGAACAGCGCAAACCTGCCGCGCCTGCTCATCAACCGGAGTTATGTCGCCGAACTGGGTCAGGACAAGACGACCAAGGCATGGCTCAGTGACTGCATGGCCGACGCCAACTGGTTGATTAAAGCCATGGATCAGCGACAACGGACGATTGTGAAGGTGGCAACCGAACTGGTGAAACAGCAGGACGGCTTTTTTCGCGGCGGTGTTGCGCATCTACGACCGCTGACGTTGCGACAGGTTGCCGATGCCATCGAAATGCACGAATCCACCGTTAGCCGCGTTACCAGCAACAAATATTTGCACTGCGACCGCGGGCTGTTCGACCTCAAATATTTCTTTTCGTCGGGCGTTCAGTCGGCCGATGGCGACGGCGCATCGGCCGAAGCGGTGAAGAGCCATATCAAGACGCTGATTGACGGCGAAGGGGCGAAGATATTGTCCGACGATACTTTGGTCGATTTGCTCAATGCCAAAGGCTTCGACATAGCCCGCCGCACGGTCGCCAAATACCGCGAAGCCATGGGCATCGGGTCGTCGGTGCAGCGGCGGCGGCAAAAGAAAATGGGCCGCTAACGCCCGGTTTAGCGCGCCATCAATCCATGCCGGATCAGGCTTTCGGCGACGATGGTTTCAATCAGCTGCTCCTGCGTCCAACCCATCAGCACCGCCGAGCGGCCATAGACTTTTTGCGACCAGAGATTGCAGTTCAGATTGATTTCGAGCAGATTGACTTCGCCGGTCGCGTCATTGAAGCGGAATTCGAAGCGGCCATAGTCGAACGGCCTGAAAATCTCGGCCATTTTGAGCGTCAGCTCGCGGATTTGTGGCCATGCATCGCCGCCTTCGAACGGAACGAGTTCGTATTTCTGTTCGCGCTCGACCAGATCACGCTTTTCCCAATAGGTGCGCAAATGCGACGGATCGGCCTGTCGGAATAGCATTGGCGGCATGACATGCGGTTCGCCATTGATGGTAATCACCGGCACTTCGACATCGCTGCCGTTCATGAACGGCTCGACAATCGCGTCATGGCCCTCGGCATGGATGCCGTCGATGGCGGTCTTCACGCCCTCCCAGCCTGTTGCATCGCTTACGCCCCAGCTTGCCGATGAGGCATTGGGTTTGATTACATAGCGGTCGGCCTTTGGGCAGGCGTCTTCACGTACGGGCGCGCCGTTGCGATAAATCGCCCAATCGCAAGTAGGAACGCCGCGTACACGGCCCTCAAGCTTGGTCAGATGCTTATCGTCGGACAGGCCGCGCAAGATCGGACTTGCTCCTAAAAACGGCAGGCCGAGCCGCGAACATAAAAGCGGCACGAGCATCTCGGAATTGAAAAACCCGCCCCGGTTCAACAGCGGAAAGACGAAATCGGCTCCGGGGTCGTTGAACAATATGTCATAACTGTTCGCGACCTTCAGATTGAGGCCAAGTCCTTCCAGGATTGTCCGTACCTCGTGGTGATAGACAGCATGATTGCCGTCTTCGCCATGCAGCGTGCCGTCGCCAAGCGCGTGCTTTGCCATAAACAATATCCGCACATCGCGTTTGGCTTGGTCGGAAATTTTCACTGGTGCCACGGTCATCGGCAGTATTCCTTGATATTATGGCCATGCCTGGCCTCGTAAGTCGGATGATGCGACGGACATAATGCCATGCACAAATTTCGCAAATTCCAATTTGGCCGATGCGGCGCAAGCCATTATAGCCTTAGGTCTCCCATGGCCATCGAAAGTCGTGCATTTGTCGTCTGAACCCATCGCGCCTGTGGCGCAGCTTATGACTCAAGGGGGCGACGCCCGCATCCTGCTTGATCCCGTCACCCGGTTGAATCGCTATCATAGCGGGCCCTATCCCCGCGACCTGATCGCCTTTGCCTCATCGACCGCGAATGACCTGAGCGCAGATGCTATGGACTATCTGTCAGCACGCTTCGATGATCCGACGCAGTTGAATGATGGCTCGCATTATGCCGACTTTCTGGACAGCGCGCGCGGCCAGATCCGGGCGGCGTACGGTCTTTCAGCGACAACCGATATCGTCTTTGCGGCATCGGGGACCGATCTGGAATATGTCGCATTGCTGGCGGTCGCAGGGCGAAGTCCGGCGGGCATCTGCAATCTGTTACTCGGGTCCGACGAGGTTGGTTCGGGATGTATTCACAGTGCGGCTGGCAAATATTTTGCGAACGAAACCCCGCTTGGCCATGCCTGCGCACCTGGTGAGCCAGTGGCTGGGCTACCGCTCATCCATCTAGGCGACTTCCCGGTTCGTAACGACGCCGGGACAGCCTTTGGTAGCAACAGCATAGCCGGACAGATGACAGAGCGGGTCGAGGCCGCTCTTGCCGATGGCCAGCATCCGCTGATCCATGTCGTGCATGGGTCGAAGACGGGTCTGGTATTGCCACATCTGGGCGAAATCGATGCGTTAATCGCACGTTTCGGCGACCGCGTATCTTTCGTTGTCGATGCTTGTCAGGCGCGTATTACCAGCGCTGCCATCGCCGACTATTTGACGCGCGGAATCGTTGTTTTTCTCACTGGATCGAAATTCATGGGCGGGCCTCCGTTCAGCGGATTTGCGCTGCTACCCGCCGGGATAGTCCGGTCGGCGGCGCCACTAGCGTCGGGAGTGAGGCATATTTTCCGCCGCGCCGAAATACCCTCAGAATGGGTAGGGCGCGAGATATTGTCCGATGAGGGTAATGCGGGACTCGCCCTTCGCATCGCGGCATCTTTGTTTGAACTTGAGCGTTTCCAGAGGCTCAGCATCGCCGATGTCAGCCGGGTTGTGACGGCGTTCGGTCATGCGACCGGCCGGCTGGCGGATAATCTCGGGATATCGAAGGTCGCGAGCGCAGCGCCCGGCGAAAGCGAATGGCCTTTAGAACATCCCATTGAAATGCAGACATTGGTGACGCTCGATCTCAGCCACGATGACAGCGGCACGCAGCAACGCGATCTGACCTTTGAAGACGCCACACGCATACACAAAGCGCTGATCAACGACAGTGTGCGATTGGGGCAACCGGTGCGGTGCGTGCGATTGCAAGACGGCCAGTGGGGCGCGACGTTGCGCGTCGGATTGTCGATGCCGCAGGTTTGCAAATTTCATGCTCTGAATGACGCAGAGCTCACCGCCACACTCGATGAGCTGATCGGGGCAATTGAGGCGCGATTGGCGCCGTTGATTTAGGCTGCGCGCAACCGGTCGAGGAAATTGCGGCTGGCTTCGCGTAGCGCGGTCGCACGGCTTTCAAGGCCGGTCATCACCTGCTGCATTTCATCGGCGACCTCGCCGACCTGAACCGCCGCGACATTCACTTCCTTGCTGAATTCGCGAACATGCTCGGCATCTTGCGCGGCATGTTCGGCATGGCTGCTGATATCACGCGTAGCTGCCTGTTGCTGTGTGATCGCGACCGCTATATTATTCGCCCCCTGCTGCACCTGATTCATTTTGTGCGCGACCGAGCCAACCATGCGCGCCGCATTGTCCATCTGGTCCTTGATCGTGGTCACGGTGTCGGTGACGGAACCAATCGCGCCATGCGTCTGGTTCGCGAGGCTTTTCACTTCCTGCGCAACGACCGCAAAACCACGCCCTGCTTCCCCCGCGCGCGCCGCCTCAATCGTGGCATTTAGCGCCAGCAAATTAGTCTTGCCCGCGACATCCTTGATCATCGCGGCAATCTCGCCGACTTTCTCGGCTTCGCCCGCCAGATGCGCCATGACGCCACTGCCCTGCTTGCTGCTGTTTGTCGCAGCCTCAGAGGCGGCCACCTGATCATGCACTTGCCCTGAAATCGCATCGGAAGAATCGCTCAACTGCCGTGCAGCGGCCGCAACCATCTGGATTGCGCCGCTCATATTGGATGCCATATCCGCCATGGCGTCAGTACGTTCCCGGGTTTGCGTGCCGATCGCAGCCAATTGCTGCGAAGATTCCCCCACTGCGCGTACTGCTGATTCCATCACATCAATGATTGCGTGGACAGAATGTTCGAATTCGCTGGCGAGGGCCGCCATTGCCTGACGTTGTTCCTGATCCGCGAGCGCACGTTCTTCATTGCGCGCCGCATTGGTGTTGCGCCGTTCGGCCTCCAATGCTTCCAGTCGCTCCTGCTCGGCGGCGAAAAACTTTTCCTGTGTGCGCGCAAATATCTGCGCGTTGTCGAGCGACTGCATGAACGATCGCCATTGCATCATCGCGATGCGGTGCAACGATACCCCGAACAGCGCAATGCCAGCGTAGAAATACCAAGGCATCGTCATTCCCGAATAGGTCGCTGCGATAGAACCACCGATAGTGAGGATTACAAGCCACATCAGCATCGCGGCGGGCAAGCAAAGATAAATCAATGCACCGATGGCAATCATGCCGAAAGTCATAGCGCTGGCGACAACGAGCCCGATATCCTGATGGTAAGCCCATATATCAGCAAGTAGCAGCACCCAGCTGAAGGCTTCGATCGATACCTGAAGCACAAACAAACGGCGCAAGAACAAAAGATACCGGCCATCGGGGTCAGCCTCGGCCACATACTTCTTGACTCGGACATGCACACGGTAGCCGACAATCGCGGCAATTGTGTAAAGTGGGGCACTATAGGGAGCAAATTGGGGGGTTGCGCCGCCAAGCCACAAAATTGCCAGAGCGGGCCACATGGTTAGCAGGCCCGAAATAAACACCGCAGCATGCGACTGCCCGGCGGCGCGCAATTGCGCAACCATAAGATCGCGATTCTCAACCTGTGCGGAACGATGCAGTATCGCCCATTCACCTTTCAGATCGGTGAAAAAGGCAAGCATGTCCTTCAAATGGCGTAATTCGCTCATGCGCTAGTCCGATGGCAGTTACTTTACCGTCGGGCCTAGACGAAAAAGGTAAATCAGCCGTTAACCATGTCCAGCAGGCTATTTGGCCTTTATAAAGTCGGTCACGTCCGCCAGCACGGGCGCCTTGCTTCGGTAAGGCCGCGAAATCGCCATGACGATATCGGCATGGTCGATGCCCGCATAGATTTTCAGTTCGGACTTGCCGCCTAGATTGTCCATTTTAGCCTGAAGCGATGTGCTGTTGCGTGGTTTGACCACGGTGTCGGCATCACCGGTCAGCAACAGCAAAGGTGGCGCGTCGGCGCGGGCGTAAGTGATCGGCTGAGTCTCGGTGAGGTCAGGCCACCCGCCCAGTGCGATTTTGGATGAATCGGTGGTGAGCGGCAGGAAATCATAGCCCCCGGCCAGCCCAATCGCGCCCTTGATGATCGAAGGTTCGAGACCCTTGACCGCCAGCCATTGCTTGTCGAGCGCGGTCATCATTATGATATGCGCGCCCGCGCTGTGGCCCATGATGAAAAGCTTTTCGGGGTCACCTTGATATTTGCTTATATTGGCATGGACCCATGCGACGGACGAAGCGGCATCCTCGACAAACGCAGGAAAGCGGTGCTTTGGCGTTTTGCGATAATCGGCAATGACGGTGACGATGCCGCGCGCGGCAAAAGCGCGGCCCAGAAAGCCGTAGCCATCACGTTCGCCATCGCGCCATGCGCCGCCGTGGTAGAATACCAGCACGGGATAGGCTGTACCGGCCTTGCCTTCGGGCACATAAACATCAAGTTTTTGGCGCGCATCATCTCCGTAGGCGATGGCGACGGTTGGCGCCTTGCTGTGTTCGGCAGTTCCCGGTGCAACGCGGTCAACAAAATCGAGTTTTTGCGGATCGGTTTTCATCCAAAACCAGCCACCAACGGCTAAGATGATGACGAGCAGGCTGAGCAGAAAATATTTGATCATCCGCAATGTCTGCCCGCCAACAGCCTGCAGCACAACGAAAAAAGGCGGCTCCCGTCGGAGCCGCCCTTCCCTAGCAGGCCGAAAGGGTAAACCCTCTCGTTCCTGTAACTTTTTAACGCTTCGAGAACTGGAAGCTCTTGCGCGCCTTGGCCTTGCCGTATTTCTTACGCTCGACGACGCGGCTGTCGCGGGTCAGGAAGCCTTCGGCCTTGACCGCGCTACGCAGCAGTGGTTCATATTTCGAAAGCGCCTGCGCGATGCCATGCTTGACCGCGCCAGCCTGGCCCGAAAGACCGCCACCCTTGACGGTGATCATCACGTCATACTGGCCAACGCGTTCGGTAACGCCGAACGGCTGGTTGATGACAAGGCGAAGCGAGGGACGCGCGAAATAGACTTCCTGATCGCGGCCGTTGACGACGATCTTGCCAGTGCCCGGCTTCAGCCAGACGCGGGCAACCGCGTCCTTGCGGCGGCCGGTCGCATAGGCGCGGCCCTGCGCATCGAGTTCCTGTTCGCGGATAACCGCAGAGATCTGCGATCCAGCTGGTACCGACGTTTCGGCGCCCAATGTTTCGAGATCAGCGAGTGTGTTGGCAGTTTCGGACATTATGCACCCACCTTGTTCTTGCGGTTCATGGAAGCGACATCGAGCGTTGTTGGCTGCTGGCCGTCATGCGGATGCTCGGTGCCGTTATAGAGGTGAAGCGCGCGCATCTGCGCACGGCCCAAAGGACCACGGGGGACCATGCGCTCAACTGCCTTTTCAAGCACGCGCTCAGGGAATTTGCCTTCGAGGATCTTGCCAGCGGTAACCGCCTTGATGCCACCGATATAACCGGTGTGGCGATAATAGACCTTGTCGGTAAGCTTCTTGCCGGTGAACTTCACCTTGTCGGCGTTGATGACGACAACATGGTCGCCGCAATCAACGTGCGGGGTGTAGCTTGGCTTGGTCTTGCCGCGCAGGATGTTGGCGATGATGCTAGCAACGCGGCCAACGACCAGGCCTTCTGCATCAATGAGGATCCACGATTTCTCAACGTCCTGCGGACGGATCGATTTCGTAACTCTGGATAGCGTTTTCATCGCTAATCGAACCTTTCGAATTTGGATAGTTGTGCAGAATCGTTGAAGGTCCCGCACGCGAAGTGGCGCTAATGACGATGAAGTCGCCAATAGTCAAGCAAAAGCGCGGGTTTTACGGAGGGTATAATAATACCGTTAAGGTTTTTACTGGGTATCGTGCGCCGCATCAGGCGTCGCCCGAGGCCCTACATGCTAACCTGTGCTTTATGTATAGGCGAAATTCGCAGCGTGAATGCCGGTTTCCGGCAACATTGCGGACTCAAGCTGCCTTCATCCCGCTACGTCAAACGCTCGGCGCAGCACTCGCAAAATTTCCTCGTCGATATCATCCACGTTTTTGAGCGAAACAGCATATTGGCACATGCCACCGGGCTTCTGCGGGATTATTCGGCTGCTTGCAGCCTCATCCTTGAGGTTGATTCCGAGTTCAGATGAGCCGAGGTTTTTTGGGCCAAGCATCGCAAACTGCTTCTTTCTCCGAAGGGCTATATATGCCTTCTTTGGAGATTGCTCGAACTCGCCCCAAAGACTGATAGCGGCAATCAGCGCGTCATGGATGCCGCGCAAATGTTCTTTTTTGCCTGCATAAATCGCATCCAGCGGATCATCGGCGGTCGGGGTCTCGGAAGTAACTGCCTTTACTGCATGCGCGAGCGCATTTGCGTCTCCATAGCCCAGACCGAATTTCTCCATGACCCAAGTTCGGACCTCGCCGTGGCTTACCTTGCCGGAAGCGCCAATTTGATCGTACAACGCCGACAATTTCTGCCCGGTCTTGATCTCGATATTGTGTAACTGCGTGGCTTTCGCCTTTTCCAAATCTGCCATGGCGCCTCCACTCTCCGTAAAAATGATACTGCCTCATTTGGGCAGAAAGTGCAATGTCCCCTTCCTACGACATTGCGGTCGTCAGCCCAACCGATTGGGTGTCGGATCACCTCTGTCAGCGATCATATGCTGGCGGGCTTCGCCCAAACATTGTGCGTAAACTGTGGCTACATCATCTCTGGCGCGAGAAGTTTGTTCGGCAACCAAGTCAAGCAGGTCATCGTCGCTTCGCAAAGCGATCTCGCCTACTAACGACCCTTCATCGACACCAAGCTTTCGAGAAAAAAGGCGCGTCGAACGGACACGCTGCCGGAATTCGAAGTCCATGAGCCGCCCAGACTCGACCTCTTCCTTCTTGCGCATCGCCCTGCCCAAGTCCCAAACCATGAAGGGAATATAGTTAGATTCTTCGGAGCCTAAACTAAAAGTCGCCCAGCGACTATTCTCGCCATTGAAGTGGAGCAGTTGCGACAGCTTGCATTGGAGGACTGCCGCTGCCAGATCGATCACTGGCATCGCCGACTGCCGGGCAACTTTTTGAAAACCTAATTCAGGCTGTCTCGGACGCCACCCATTCGGCAAATGGCTGATAGGCGGATTCAGTCGACAGCTGGACAATTGCAGGCACGTCATAACGGTGAAGCGCGGAGATGCGCTTTATAGCCGCGTCGGCCTTGGCCGGGCTGGTTTTGAAGATCACCGGATGCTCTTCCTTGGCCTCGATCTCGCCTTCCCAGCGGAAATGCGAAATCACCATCGGCAACCGGTTGGCACAGGCGATCAGGCGTTCTTGTAGCAGCCGACGGCACACATCATGCCCCTCGCCTGCTGTTGGAAACACCGCGTAGATCAGTGCAACCTCATTTTTGGGCATGCGCGAGATCCTTCTGGTGCCCGAGCACGTGCGCGCCCCAGACCGTTGCCGCGACCAGCAACGCGCCAACCGCCTGATGAGATACAGCTAGAACGATGTTAACCCCGGTCATCACCGTGGCGATGCCGAGTAGGATCTGCACGCCGAATGCGCTGTGGATGGCGAGTGATGCAGGCCGTACCCCTGCCTGTCTGGTCCGACGGGAAAGCATGACCAAGGCTATTACCGCAACCCATGCCCACCAACGGTGCACAAAATGGGTTAAGAACGGGTCGTTGACGAGCGCGTATAATGCGCCCTTAGAAGCGTCGATTCCGTCCGGCACCAACCGATCATTCATCAAGGGCCAACTATTTGAAACATAACCCGCATTCAGCCCCGCGACCCACGCCCCGAACAGCAATTGGATGAATAAGACGAGCAACACCGCGAGCGAAAATCCGGTAAGCTTTGCCGGCTTTGCCTGTTCGTTACGGCTGAGCATCTTCAGATCGAGCGCGGTCCAGACGAGGCCGCCGAGAATGAACAGCGCCGTAAGCAAATGCACTGCCAGCCGGTAATGGCTGACATCGGTACGCGCCGAAAGGCCCGATGACACCATCCACCAGCCAATTGTGCCTTGCAGCCCGCCAAGCGCCATCAACGCCAGCAAACGCGGCTTATACCCCGCCGGAATCGCCTGCTTCACCCAGAACCAAGCCAGCGGCAAAGCAAACGCGACGCCGACCACACGACCCAGCAAGCGGTGCACCCATTCCCAGAAATAAATGAACTTAAACTCAGCCAGCGTCATGCCAGCCGGTCCATTGATCTGCGTATATTCCGGAATTTGTTTATATTTCTCGAACTCCGAGACCCAGACAGCCTCGCTCAGCGGAGGGATGGCGCCGGTAATCGGCTTCCATTCGGTAATCGACAGCCCCGATTCAGTGAGCCGTGTAATCCCGCCGACAACGACCATAGCGAAGACGAGGGCCGCGATAAACATCAACCAGCTGATCAACGCTTCAGGCCGGGTGACGGCCGTCAATGGTCGTTGCTGGGAAGTCAGTGCGATATCCATATCCCGCGATATGCGCGGGGTTGCAGCCGCTGGCAAGTTTAACATGGCGTTGTCGTGTTGCTAATCGGGATGCCGCAGTTGCAAGAAATTCAGCCTATCGGAAATCCGTCGACCAAATTTCGAACGCAAGAATTGGGATGCCATCATGAAATGGATTCGTTAGGCAGCCTGATGGACACGCTCGACATCGCCTTTGCTGAAGCCCGCCGCTTTTTGGACTCGCTCGAAACGCGCCCAGTCGCCTCGCGTGGCACGCCCGCCGAAATGCTGGCACCGCTGCCACCACATTTTCCCGAACATGGAATAGCGGCGAATGATGTCGTTCGGGCTATTGCGGCGGCGGCAGAGCCGGGATTGACCGGCAATGCCGGTGGTCGTTTCTTTGCGTGGGTTAAGGGCGGCGCGCTGCCCGCTGCGCTGGCGACTGACATCATGTGCTCTGCATGGGACCAAAATGCCGTGTTAGCCTCAACCAGTCCGGCGGGTTCGGTACTTGAGGAACTAGCAGGCCAATTCTTGCTTGAAGCGCTCCGGCTGCCAGCCGGCGCCAGCTACGCTTTCGTCACCGGCTGTCAGATGGCGCACACGACCGCGCTCGCGGCTGCGCGGCATGCGGTGCTGGCGCGCAAAGGATGGGATGTCGAAGCAAAGGGGCTTCAAGGTGCGCCGATCATCCGCGTACTGGCCAACGCACACCATCATTCCTCGGTTACGCGGGCGCTTCGCTTACTTGGGCTGGGCAGCGAGTGCATTGTGCCCTTAGGCGAGGATCGACCCGGTCAAGTGTCGGCGGATGTACTTCGCGCGGCGCTGGCCGAAGCGCCCGATGCGCCAACAATTGTCATTCTGAACGCAGGCGACCTGAACATCGGCGCTTGTGATGATTTTGCAGCGCTTTGTCCGATTGCCCACGCGGCTGGCGCATGGGTGCATGTTGATGGAGCATTCGGGCTCTGGGCCAACGCAAGCCCGCGTCTGGCATCGCTCGTTACGGGCGTAGCATTGGCCGACAGTTGGGCCACCGACGGGCATAAATGGCTGAACACGCCTTATGACTGCGGAATGGCGATTACGCGGGATCCTGAGGCCCACAGCGCGGCGATGCGAATGACCGCGGCCTATCTGACCAGCGGCGGCGACGTGCGCGATCCGATGGACTTTACCCCCGAATGGTCGCGCCGCGCGCGCGCTTTGCCCGCGCTGGCGGCTTTGATGGAACTCGGCCGAGACGGGCTTGCGGGAATGATCGAGCGGTGCTGCGATCATGCGGTAGCCATCTATGACGGCATTGTGCGTTTGCCGGGTGCAACCGGAATTGCAAGGCCGACCATGAACCAAGGCCTGATTCGTTTCGATGCAAGTGACGGCGCCAATATCAGCGACGCGGTCATCGAATCGATCAACGCGGGCGGCGAGGCCTTCCTAAGCGGTGGCAGCTGGGACGGCGAGCGCGTGATGCGGATCAGCGTCTGCGGCTGGAACACGAACACCAATGACGTCGCGCGGACCGTCGCGGCGGCAAGCGAAGCGCTATCGAAATTGCGGGCGACGTAAAAGCAGCGAACAGGTGGCCGCTATTTTATCGCCGCCAATGTGTAGAGAAATTCGGCATAGCCCATTGTCGCATCGACCAACCCTGCGACCTTTGGATTGGTTGAATCAATCAGATAATATTCGTCGGGCGCATGCGCACCGCTGCCGTGACCAAGCCCGAAATGCCCAGCCGGAATAGATACAGGTGGTGCGGTAAAGGTTGCCCCCGGCCAGCTGCCGGCCAACCGCGCATTGAGGTTAGCCTGCACACCAAGCTTTTTGTAAGTCGCCAACTCGGTTTGAATGAGCCTGCTCGTTTCTGAAGCCTCAGTCGGATCATAACCGCCGCTGACATTCATTTCGATATCGGTGAAGCCTCTTTTGTCGAGATGCGCGCGCAGCTTCTTTTCCGCTTCGGCGCGGGTCTGGTTCGGAACCAGGCGCAGGTCGAGCTTGGCAACGGCGCGGCCGGGCAAAACGGTTTTCCCGCCCGGGCCAGTATAGCCCGCAACCAGCCCTTCGATATTGACCGTCGGCTCTTGCGCCAAGCGGACCAGCGCGTCGGGATAAGGTAGGTTATCGATCCAGTGGGTTACGCCTAGCACCGCTTTTTGTTGCGCTTCGTCACCCAATTTGGCGGCTTCGACAATCAGGCTCTTTTCGCGCGCGGTGAGCGGTCGGACATTTTCAAACCAGCCGTCGATCAATGGCGTGTTGCCGTCGGGTGTGACCAGGCTGTTCAGTGCGGCAACCAACCGCCATGCGGGCGAATCGATCATCGCTTTCAGGCTCGAATGGACGTCGCCCTTCGGCCCACGTCCCCATCTTTCGCCGCTGGCTACCAATTCAAGTTCGATAATACCTTTCGACCCCAGATTGACCGATACATTACCATTTTTGTCCTGCCACCCTGCCGGAATGAATATGCCTTCGCATTTGCGCAAAGCGGCGAGGATATTTGGCTTGGTGGCAATCTGGCGGAAATTGGGCGAGCCGATTTCTTCCTCACCTTCGCAGATCAGTACGATGTTAACGGGCAATTTGCGCCCCGCCGCGCGGATTGCGTGGAGCGCCGCAAGGAAAGTCGCCTCTGGCCCCTTCTGGTTGGTTGCCCCGCGCCCCATGATTGCTGTGCCAAAGCCGGGCCGTTCGACCATTCGTCCTTCGAGCGGCGGCGATGACCATTCGGCGGGATCAAATTGCTTAACGTCGTACATGAAATATATGCCGAGCGTCCGCTTTGCGCCGACATCGATCGTGCCGAACACGCCGGGATGACCGTCGGTCGGGACGATCTCGACATTTGCGAAACCCGCATCACGCGCAAGTTCGGCCATATAAGCCGCCCCTTCGGGCATATTACGGTTTTCTGCGGCAATCGAAGGCAAGGCAATCCAGTCGCGGATGCGTTTAAGCGACGCATCGCGGCCCGCTAGCGCTGCCTTGCGGACTTCGGCCATGCCGCCCGCTTGTGCAATCATTGGCATCGGCCGCATCAGCGCCGCGCCTGCGCCAAGCATTGCAGCACCACGTATGATGTCACGGCGCTGTATAGCTGTGGCAAAATCACCCAATCTGCTGCGTTCGTTGCGATCCATCTCGTTTCCCCTCACCCGATGTTTGATGCCTAAGTCTGGCGTATCATGTTACAAATGCAAGCCGCTTTGGAAGGCGCTGCTTTTCAGTGAAAATCCTGCTTAAGACGCCGAAAAATCAGAAATGATATATTGTAACCTCAACCGAATCGCGCTAGAGCGCCGTTGCAATGACGCAGACGTGGACAAAATGGCGCTGGGATGGGCTCGGGTTGAGCATCGCCGGTCTGTGCCTGATGCATTGTCTGGCGACCACGGTCTTGCTGGCATTGCTTGCATCTGCAGGTGGTGCGTTGCTTGATCCCGCCATCCACGAAACTGGCCTTTTTCTTGCGATTATTTTCGGCACCTTGGCGCTGGGCAAAGGAATCTGGGACCACGGCTTTGTAATGCCAGCCGCCATTGGCGCGCTTGGCATCGGTATGATGGCCGGCGCGTTGACCTTGCCGCATGGTGGCACCGAAATCCTCTGGACGATATTGGGTGTCGGCGTACTCGCGCTCGGGCACGATCTGAACCACCGCGCTTCCAATTGACCCGCTGGCCTGTCAGGCCTATATTCTGAAAATGGCATTACATCATCACCACGAGCATGGCGGCACTGCACTGACCGACGCAGCGCAGGCAGCGCTTGTTAATGCCGGTGAGCAGTGGA
The DNA here is from genome assembly GCA_001464315.1 of Sphingomonadales bacterium Ga0077559. Taxonomy (GTDB): domain Bacteria; phylum Pseudomonadota; class Alphaproteobacteria; order Sphingomonadales; family Sphingomonadaceae; genus Sphingorhabdus_B. The sequence continues at coordinate 82,457 of LNFK01000075.1, forward strand.
CCGACATGCGGGCCGATATTTTTGCGGTACTGGCAACCTATGAAAAGCCTGCGTCGGCTTATGACATTGCCGACCAGGTTTCGCAAAAGCGCGGCAAGCGGGTTGCGCCGAATAGCGTATACCGGATCCTGGACCTATTCGTCGCAACCAACCTCGCGCGCCGCGTTGAGAGCGCCAACGCCTATGTCGCCAATTCGCACCCGGGATGCTTGCACGACTGCATTTTCCTGATCTGCGATACCTGCGGCACTGCGACGCATCTCGACGATGACAGGCTTTCCGGAAGCGTCCGTGCCGCGGCCGAAGGTGCCGGATTTGCGCAAGTCCGCCCTGTTATCGAAGTGCGCGGCAAATGTGCCGACTGCGATTGACGGATTCTGACTGACAGCGCTGATTTTACCGGTTAAAGCGGAAAGCTATGTCGCAAAAACCAGACACGCCCTTGCTCGACAAGGTCAATAGCCCCGCAGATTTGCGTGCCCTGCCCTCATCTGACCTACGTCAGCTCGCCGATGAACTTCGCGCCGAAACCATCTCCGCAGTTTCTGTGACCGGCGGCCATTTGGGGGCTGGATTGGGTGTTGTCGAATTGACCACCGCGATCCATTATGTGTTCGATACCCCGCGCGACCGGTTGATCTGGGACGTTGGCCACCAATGCTATCCGCACAAGATACTGACGGGCAGGCGCGACCGGATTCGCACGTTGCGTACCGGCGGCGGGCTGTCAGGCTTCACCAAGCGCAGCGAGAGCGAATATGACCCGTTCGGCGCAGCGCATAGCTCAACATCGATTTCCGCCGCGCTGGGTTTTGCCGTGGCCAACAAGATGGCCGGACAGCCCGGCAAGGCGATTGCCGTCATCGGCGATGGCGCGATGTCGGCTGGTATGGCCTATGAGGCAATGAACAATGCAGCTGCTGCGGGCAATCGTCTGGTCGTCATCCTTAACGACAACGACATGTCGATTGCACCGCCGGTGGGCGGGCTTTCGGCCTATCTGGCGCGTTTGGTATCAAGCAGCGAATATCTTGGCCTTCGCAGCATGGCTAGTAAGATCGCACGCCGGCTTTCGCGTCGCGTCTATACCGCGGCATCCAAGGCCGAGGAATTCGCGCGCGGCATGGCGATGGGTGGGACATTGTTCGAGGAGCTTGGCTTCTATTATGTCGGCCCGATCGACGGCCATAATCTCGATCAGCTGATCCCGGTCCTCGAAAATATTCGCGACAATGCCGAAGGTCCGGTGTTGATCCATGTCGTCACCAAAAAGGGCAAGGGCTATGCGCCCGCAGAAGCCGCTGCCGACAAATATCACGGCGTCGCGAAATTCGACGTCATCACCGGCAAGCAGGACAAGGGCCCCGGTGGCGGTCCGCCTGCGTACCAGAATGTGTTCGGCGAAACGCTGGCGAAGCTGGCCGACACCGACCCGCTCATCTGCGCGATTACCGCCGCGATGCCGTCGGGCACCGGGGTCGACAAATTCGCGCAAGCGCATCCCGACCGCGCCTTTGACGTCGGCATAGCCGAACAGCACGGCGTGACCTTTGCAGCTGGTCTGGCCGCCCAAGGAATGCGGCCGTTCTGCGCGATCTATTCGACTTTCCTGCAGCGCGCTTATGATCAGGTCGTCCACGACGTCGCGATCCAGAACCTGCCCGTTCGTTTCGCCATCGACCGCGCCGGTCTGGTCGGCGCAGACGGCAGTACGCATGCCGGGTCTTTCGATGTAACCTATCTGGCGACGCTTCCCAATTTCGTGGTGATGTCGCCAGCCGACGAAGCCGAACTGGTCCATATGACCTATACCGCGGCACTCCATGACAGCGGCCCGATTGCATTCCGTTACCCGCGTGGCAATGGCACCGGTGTCGCGATGCCCGAAATCCCGTTGCAGCTCGAAATCGGCAAGGGCCGGATTGTTCGCGAGGGCAAAAAGGTCGCGATCCTGTCGCTCGGCACGCGCCTAGCCGAAGCGCTCAAGGCCGCCGACACGCTCGAAGCCAAGGGCCTCAGCGCCACCGTCGCCGACCTGCGCTTTGCCAAGCCGCTCGACGAAAACATGATCCGCCACCTGATCGCCACCCATGAAGTTGTGGTCACTGTCGAAGAGGGAGCAATCGGCGGTCTAGGCGCCCACGTGCTGACACTTGCGAGCGATCTCGGCTTGATGGACACCGGCCTGAAAATCCGAACACTGCGCTTGCCGGACCTCTTCCAGGACCAAGACAATCCGCAAAAGCAGTATGACGACGCAGGCCTCAACGCGCCGCAAATCGTCGATACAGTGCTAAAAGCGCTGCGCCACAACAGCGCGGGCGTGGAGGAAGCGAGCGTGCGGGCCTAAAACCCGCGCACTTATATCACCCCGGAATAACCGCCTGTGCGGTCTGGCCATCACCCTCTGGTGCAGCGATAATGTCGCGGGTGATCGAGCCCTTGTTGACCGTATTGGTCTGCGGATCACCGACCGATGAGCGGATGCCCATTTCGGCGGTGCCGGGGGTGGTAGAGATTGCGCGCTCAGCTGCCGAGCGCGGTGCGGCGCCGCCGAACAATGCTTCGAGAACCTGTTCCTGACCGCCTTCGGAGGGGCGAACCGCGACGGTGGCCGACGGTTCGAGTGCGAAATCGGGAGGCACGACCAAGGGCGCGGCGCGACCGGTTGCAGGCGCCGCTGCCTGTTGGCCGCGAATATCCCAATCCCACAATTGCTGGCCGACATTGCCGGCAGAGGCGCAGCCCGAGAGCACAGCCATCGATGCCAGCGCGGTACCTGCAAGAATGTTTTTCTTCGTCATCATTATATCCTTACGGGCGCGGCGCAGGCGCTGCGCCGCCGAACATTGCTTCGAGCACAAGCTCCTTGGTGTCGCCATCCTGCGGACGCGGCGCGTTGGGGGTCGGCGCGGGCAACGTGAATTGCGCTGGCACCTCGATGGGTTTTGAACGGCTGACCGCAAATTCATCGGGCCGCTCACGGTCGAGTATGCTGGTCGAGCCGCAGCCGGACAGGGCGAGGATCGCTGCGCCTGCCAAAATCATTTTCCGCTTCATGCTCTCTCCGATATTTCCGCGCTGCTTGCCGGTTGCTGAACGGGCTGTTGCTCTTCGGGGACCTTTTCGCGCATCAGGAAGGCGCGGGCAAGCAATATCAGCACGCCAATGGTGATGCAGGCATCGGCCAGGTTGAAGATGTAGAAGGGCCGAAAAGCCCCGAAATGCAGGTCGGCATAATCGACGACATAGCCATAACGCACGCGATCGACGATATTGCCGAGCGCGCCGCCGAGCACCAGCGACAGCGCCAATATGTCCCCGCGCAACTTCTCGCGCCACATCCACACGGCCACGGCGGCCGCGATTACCGAAGTCAAAGCGACCAGCGCCCAGCGCTCGGCATCGCTGCTGGCGGTCAGGAAACTCATCGATACGCCGCGATTTTCGGCATAGCGCAGGTCGAAGAATGAGATGATATGAATGACGCCGCGGCTCTTCAGTTGCAACGGCCCGAGCATCGCATATTTGACGATCTGGTCAGCGATGAACACAAGGCTCGCCAGCATGATGCCCTGCAGGCGGAATTTGGGGTTAGGATTCATGAGCGCGTCCTAACCCACCAAAGCCGCATCGTCACCCTGAACTTGTTTCAGGGTACTTTTCTCCACCGCATCCGACGGTGAAGGCTGCACGATAGATGCTGAAACAATTTCATCATGACGGGTCGGGATAGAGAAGTGTTTACCCATTGACGACGCTTTCACACCGCCCGCACAGCGCGCCATCATCGGCAACCTCGGGCAGGTACCGCCAACAGCGGCCACATTTGCTATTTGTGGTAGGGCGAATTTCAGGAGCGTTCAGTCCAGCAACTGGTTTCGCCGTCGACGTGATAAACAGTTCAGCCAAATCATCGTCGCGATAATTAGACAATATAGCATTGATGTCCGGAACCGAAACTTCAACCTGCAGGCTTGACCCAACGGTTTTTTCGCGTCGCATTGGTTCTATTGCTTCGGTCACGGAACTGCGTAGCTCACGCAGTTGGACCCATTTCGCCGACAGGTCATGGTTTACCCAACCTGCATCGATCTCCGGCCAATCCGAGAAATGGACGCTTTCTGCATCGGTGCCAAAACGCGTCTGCCACACCTCTTCGCTCGTAAACACCAGCACCGGCGCGGCGTATCGCACCAGCGCGTGGAACAGGATGTCTAAAACCGTGCGATACGCCATCCGCTTCGGATCGGTGGCTGCATCGCAATAGAGGCAATCCTTGCGGATATCGAAGAAGAAGGCCGACAGGTCTTCATTGGCGAAATCGGTGAGCAGGCGCACGTAAGTGTTGAAGTCGAAGTCATTGACCGCCGTCTTCAACTTCGCGTCCATATTGGCGAGTAGATGGAGCATATAGCGCTCCAGCTCGGGCATATCGGCGACCGCGACTTTCTCGGCATCCGAAAAGCCGTCGAGCGCGCCGAGCAAATAGCGAAACGTGTTGCGCAACTTACGATACTGGTCCGACACGCCTTGCAGGATTTCCTTGCCGATCCGGTGGTCCTCAGTGAAATCCACCGTCAGCGCCCAGAGCCGCAGGATATCCGCACCGCTATCGCGCATCAGGTCGAGCGGGTTGATCGTGTTGCCCAGCGACTTGGACATTTTCATGCCCTTCTGGTCCATCGTAAAGCCATGCGTCAGAACCGCGTTGTAGGGCGCGCGGCCGCGTGTGCCGCAGCTTTGCAGCAAGCTTGACTGGAACCAGCCGCGATGCTGGTCACTGCCTTCGAGATAGAGGTCGGCGGGCCATTGCAGGTCGGGCCAGCGCCCGCTTTCCAGTGTGAACACATGGGTGCAACCCGAATCGAACCAAACGTCGAGAATGTCGGTCACGCGTTCGTAATCGGCGAGCGCATAGTCGCTGCCGAGATATTCCTGCGATCGCTCTTCGGACCAGCCATCGACGCCATTTTCGCGGACGCCGGCGATGATGCGTGCGTTGACGCCTGCGTCATTGAGATACTGGTTCGTCCCCTTCTTCACGAACAAGGTGATCGGTACACCCCAAGCACGCTGGCGGCTGAGTACCCAGTCGGGGCGCCCCTCAACCATCGACGACAGGCGGTTGCGTCCTTTTTCGGGGATGAAGCGGGTGTCCGAAATCGCGGTCATTGCCTTTTCGCGCAGCGTGCCGCCCGGCAACTCCTTATCCATGCTCACAAACCACTGCGGGGTGCAGCGATAAATGACCTTCGCCTTTGAGCGCCAGCTATGCGGATAGCTGTGCTTGTAATCCGCCGACGCCGCGAGCAGCCCGCCACTTTCGCGCAACGCAGAGCAGATCGGCCCATCGGGCGCGTTGAATTTGGGGTTGATGACGCTGCCTTCGCCGCCAAGCCAGAGCCAGTCGGTGCGGTATTTGCCGTCGCCTTCGACCGCGAAGACCGGATCAATGCCGTTCGCCTTGCACAGGTCGAAATCATCCTCGCCATGATCGGGAGACATATGGACAAGCCCGGTGCCGCTGTCAGTAGTTACAAAGTCGCCCGCGAGCATCGGACGCGGCTTGGCAAAGAAGCCGCCGAGATGGTGCATCGGGTGGCGGACCATAGTTCCCGCTAAGTCGGAGCCTTTGAAAGTGGGCCATTCGCTCTCATGCCAAACCAAAGTACCTACAGTTTCAGTCCCGCCACGTTCTTGAAAGGAATTAGCGAGTTCTTTGGCGACGAGAAAACTGCGCGGACTGCGGCCATCGTGCAGCAACACATAATCAACATCCGGCCCATAAGCCAAAGCCTGATTGACCGGGATCGTCCAGGGTGTCGTCGTCCAGATCACCGCATGTGCGCCGACCAGTTCGGCAATCGGGCTTTCGAGTATCTCGAACGCCACATCGATCTGAGTCGAGACGATATCCTCATATTCGATCTCGGCTTCGGCCAAGGCGGTCTTTTCGACCGGCGACCACATCACCGGCTTGGCGCCGCGATAGAGCTGGCCGCTCTCGGCAAATTTCATCAGCTCCGAAACAATCGTGGCCTCGGCCTGGAAATCCATCGTCAGATAGGGATTGTCCCAATCGCCATTGATGCCCAGCCGCTTCAGCTGCTCGCGCTGCGTATCCACCCAGCCTTGCGCATAAGCGCGGCATTCGGCGCGGAATTCAACGGCAGGCACCTCGTCCTTGTTGAGCTTTTTCTTGCGATATTGCTCTTCGACCTTCCACTCGATGGGCAGGCCGTGGCAATCCCAACCGGGCACATAAGGCGCGTCCTTGCCGAGCAGACTCTGCGTGCGGACCACCATATCCTTGAGAATATGGTTCAGCGCATGGCCGATATGCATGTCGCCATTGGCATAAGGCGGGCCGTCGTGCAGGATGAACTTCTCACGCCCGCGGCGGCGGTTGCGCAAGGTCGCGTAGAGATCCATCTCCTGCCAGCGCTTTAAGATACCCGGCTCCTTTTGCGGGAGCCCGGCCTTCATGGGGAAATCTGTTTTCGGCAGGAAAACGGTGTCGCGGTAATCGATCGGGTCAGTCATGTCGCGGCGGTGCTTAGGCGAGGATGGCGGTTGTGACAACTATTTGAGCGCGAGGCGCCTATTACTAACGTGGTTCACTTGCCCTTCAACGCAGGCCCGATCGCCCAGATATCCTCGACCCAAATATAACCGTTGAAGCTGCCTGGTATTTTCCCAAGATCGTGCACATCGGTCAGCCCCTCGTTAGACTTGCCGCTTTCATAAGGTCCTGTCACGATCACACGCGCGCCGACGCTTTCCATCCGCGCGATCAGGCGGTTGGGCCAGCCCCACATCGGCCACTGATAATTGATCGGAATAACGAGCACGCCGCCCTCACAGCTTTTCGGGATTATGCCGGTCCAGCCGTACAGCACATAATCGGTGGTGCAGGCCTTCGCCTCCGCTTTCATGTTGAACGCCCAGTTGTTGGGTGCCAACTGCCGAATGCGGTCCACCGGGCCTTGAGCGCCGTAAAAGGCATCACCGAGCTTTTCGTAATCGCGGCCCGATGCCTTCAATATGGCGACCAACTGGTCGGCCTCGGTAGGGTTTTTAGATTTGAAGTTGAACAGCAGAGCCCGCGAGGGCAGCGCCGCCAGCGCTTCCTCAACTGTCGGTATCTGCCCCACGCCCTTGCCGCGTAATGGGTATGTCTTGCCGCCATCGGCGGTATAGCCATAACCGATATCGAGCGCTTTGAGCTCGGCCAAAGTCAGGTTGCGCGTTTCGCCCTTACCATCGGTACGGCAATCGACGGTCCAGTCATGGAACAGCACCATCTTGCCGTCTTTGGTCGGCGCAACGTCGATTTCGACCAACGCACCGCCCAGTCCTGCAGCCATCTGGATCGAGGGGATACTGTTCTCGAACACCTCATGATCGGGTGGGTTGATGAATCGCGCGGTGCAGGTATCGCGGCCGGCGGCGGCACGTTTGTCATAGAGATGATAAACCCCGCGATGCGCGATAAGCTTCGGCTTGCCTTCGGGCTTTGGCGCGAGCCAGCTTGCGTTGAGGAGCGACAGACCGACGAGGACCAGCACGACGATGGCCAGCGCCCGTTTCTTGCCTTTTGTGAGTTTCATTGTGCGTCCAATATGTCTCGCGCTTTGTCACAATCCTTGGCCATCTGCACCATTAGCGCGTCCATGCTGTCAAACTTCGCCTCGCCGCGAATGAAGGCGTGGAATTCCACCTCGATTTGCTGGCCGTAGACGTCTTCACCGAAGTCAAAGAAATGCGGCTCAAGCAATTCCTTCGGCGGGTCGAAACTTGGGCGAATGCCGAGATTTGCGGCACCGTTCAGAACGCGGCCATCTGGCAAGCGCCCCTTCACTGCGTAAATGCCGTATCGCGGGCGGAGATAGTGGCCCATGTCGATATTGGCGGTGGGAAAGCCAAGCAACCGACCATTCTTGTCACCATGCTGAACCAAGCCTTCTACCGCAAAGGGGCGGGTCAGTAACTGCGTTGCCGTGGCGCAATCACCCGCCTGTAATGCTTCACGGATGCGGCTGGAAGAAATGACGCCGCTTTCGTCGACCACTGGCCCCATCGCTATCGAGCCGAGACCGTGCACGGCACCAAGTTCGCGCAAAACATCGATGTTGCCGCCACGGCCTTTGCCGAAAGTGAAATCTTCGCCGGTCACCACCGCCGAAATGCCGAGCCGCTCCACCAGCAATTTGACGATGAAATCTTGTGCCGAGGTTGCGGCAAGGCTGGCATCGAAATCGAACACCAGCATGGCGTCCGCACCTGCCGCTTCGAACAAGTGCTGCCGTTGATCGAGCGTGGTCAGCCGGAACCACGGCGCTTGCGGCGTGAAGAATCGCACCGGATGCGGGTCAAAGGTGGCGATAATCGCCGGACGCCCGGCCGCTCTTGCCTGTCGGATAGCTTCGCCCGCCACCGCCTGATGCCCCAGATGAAAGCCGTCGAAATTGCCTAATGCGACGACAGCGCTGCGCAATTCATCGGGCATCCGTTGGTTTGCATTAAGGCGGGGGATCGTCATTTTGCGACGAAAATCTCAGACATGGGCACTAGCCCTGCGCGAATAACACGCAGCGCATTCTCGCCCATCACAGCGCGGATTTCTTGCGGTGTGAGGCCTTCATCCATCAGCGCCTGCGTAACCTGCACCAGTTGCGAGGTGTCGAACCGCACGGTCGTCGCTCCGTCATAATCCGAACCGAGCGCGACATGGGCAATGCCGACCAGATCGCGGACATGCTTCATCGCCTTGGCCGCCGCGCGCGGATCGGTCGAGCACACCGCGCCTTCCCAATAGCCGATGCCTATAACGCCGCCGGTTTTCGCAACGCCGCGAATCTCTTCATCGGTCAGGTTGCGGTTGACCTTGCAGGTGGCTTGCACTCCACCGTGACTCGAAACCACCGGACGCTTAGCCATCGCCAGCAATTCGGCAACGCCTGTGTGGCTGAGATGGGCGATATCGATGATCATCCCCTTGGCCTCCATCCGCCGCACGATATCGCGGCCGAACGGTGTGAGCCCGCCTTTCTTCAGCCCGTGCATCGACCCGCCAAGCTCATTGTCAAAGAAGTGGGTGAGGCCCGCCATGCGGAACCCGGCATCGTATAGCCGGTCAAGATTGGCGGCTTTGCCTTCGAGATTTTGCAGGCCTTCGATGGTCATCATGGCACCTATCGGACGCGGCGACTTTTGCCGCGCTGGCATAAGCGCATCGATTTGGCCCGCCGTATCGACAGGCTTCAACAAACCGCCGGAGCCCGAAATCGCCGCGTCGCGCTTTGCGGCGTGATACAGCGACCGCTCGACCAGCGAAGTCCACGTTTTCACCGGTTGCAACTGAGCCACGGTCAACAAGGTGATATTATCAGTCTCGTCACTGTTTCCGTCGTAATTCTGGCCCTTGGGGGTCTTGGTCACTGAAGAGAAGAGCTGCAACGCGACATTACCATCCTGCAATCGCGGCAGGTCCATGTGTCCGCGCGACGCTCGGTCATTGATATCGCGATTCCACATCAGGCTGTCGCTGTGCAAATCGACAATCGTCAGCGTCTTGTGCAGCGCCTCCGCTTCATCGCTCACCTTGATCAGCGGCTTGCCGTCGATGACGTTCATCGACCCTTCGACATAGCCCGGCGCTATCCCGAAAAACCCGACCGCAGCAGCGCCGATCAGCGCGAGCGGAATCCAAAAACGTTTGCGCATGTCACTCCCCTTTTCGGACCAAAGTCACGAAATCATGCGCCGGAACCTTGCCGTCCGCCGCGTGGCTTTCGCGCGCAGCTTCCTGCCATACGGCCTTGTCAAACGCTGGCATTGATGTGTCACCCTCCGGCGACGCTGCAATCTCGGTCAGTTCAATGCGGTCGGCAAGCGGCAGGAACAGTTTGTAGATTTCTGCTCCGCCGATCACGCACACATGCGGCCCGTTAGCGAGTTTCAACGCCTCTTCGACCGAATGCGCGACCTCCGCCCCGTCTTCTTCCCATTCGGTATCGCGGGTCAGCACGATATGCCGCCGTCCATCCAGCAACCCCGGCAGGCTGTCGAACGTCTTGCGCCCCATGATCATCGGGCGGCCTTTGGTGATTTGCTTGAAATGGCGAAGGTCGGCAGGGATATGCCAGGGCATCCCGCCATCCCTCCCGATAACTCCATTGGCGGCGCGGGCGAGGACAAGGACGATTTCGGGATGATTCATATCTCCCGTCTTGCCGACTTTTATTTATCTATACAAGCGGGTGACGTGGCCTATTTTTCGCCCGGGACGCGCCTCTGCCTTGCCGTAGAGATGCACATTGGCCGCAGGGTCGTTCAGCAGCTGCAAATAGCGCTCGCCATCCTTGCCAATCAAATTCTGCATCTCGACTCGTTCGGCAATCATTACGGTGCTTCCCAGGGGCAGCCCGCAAATGGCGCGGATATGATTTTCAAACTGGCTGGTTTCAGCGCCTTCGATCGTCCAATGCCCGCTATTGTGGACGCGCGGGGCGATTTCATTGAACAAGGGACCTTCGCTGCTGGCAAAAAACTCGGCGGTAAACACGCCAACATAATCAAGTGCGCCGGCCACTGCCGCCGCCATTTTGCGCGCAGCCACCTGCTGGCTTTCTATCAGCGGCCCGGCTGGCAAGGTCGATGTCGCCAATATGCCATCCTCGTGGGCATTACGCGAACTATCCCAATAGCGGATTTCGCCATCTGCACCGCGTACCAGGATGACCGAAAATTCGGCGTCAAACTGCACCATCGCCTCGACGATCAGCGGCTGCGCGCCCGCCCGGCGCCACGCACTGGCAAGCTCGCTCTTGTCCGTCACCCGCACCTGCCCTTTGCCGTCATAGCCCATGCGGATTGTTTTCAGGATCGCGGGCGTGCCGACGGCGGCAACAGCGTCTTCAACCTCGATCTCGCTGCGCGCCACCGCGAAATTCGCGGTCTTGCCGCCCAGCTGCCGAACAAATTCCTTTTCCTCGACGCGATCCTGACCAATCTCCAGCGCTTTGATAGGCGGGTGGATCGGAACATCGCGCGCGATGGTTTTCAGCGGCAGCACCGGTACATTTTCAAATTCGAATGTGACGACGTCGCACGCTTTGGCGAACGCCTTCAATGCCTCTAGATCATCATATGCCGCTATCGTCGCGTCCGCCGCAACATCGCACGCCACATTGTCCCCGGCTGGCGCGTAGATATGGCAGCGATAGCCAAGTTGCGCCGCCGCGATCGCAAGCATCCGGCCCAACTGCCCGCCGCCCATGATTCCGATTGTCGAACCCGGAGCCAAAGTTCCAGTCATAAGCCTGCGGTCATTCGGGTGTCTCGGCCACCGATGCGGTTTGCGCAGCGCGCCATGCGTCCAACCGCGTTGCCAGCCCAGCGTCGTTATTTGCCAGCATCGCCGCTGCCAGCAAAGCCGCGTTGGTCGCACCTGCTTTACCGATGGCAAGCGTACCGACCGGAATTCCCGCTGGCATCTGGACGATTGAGAGCAGGCTATCCATTCCATCCAGCGCTTTCGATTGGACCGGAACGCCAAGCACGGGCAATCTTGTCATCGACGCAGCCATGCCGGGCAAATGCGCTGCGCCGCCCGCACCTGCGATGATGCACTGCAGGCCGCGCGTGGCCGCGCCTTTGGCATATTCATATAATCGTTCGGGCGTGCGGTGGGCAGAGACGACTTTGCATTCGTGCGGAATATGAAGCGCGGCCAATGTCGCCGACGCCTCGCGCATCGTTTCCCAATCGGAACGGCTGCCCATGATTATGCCGATTAGCGGCGGTGCTTCGCTCAACTGTCGTCCCCCGACCCTTAAGAAGCATCTGTCCTTAGCGACCGTAGCCGCGAACCGCAATTGTGAATGGATATTGCGTTACACAACCGTTTGCGCTCTTGTCATACTGTAAACTCTTGCTTTTCGGCCGGAATTCTGATTGAGGGCGGAAATAACAAAAGATACCCCGGGTCGCATAAAATATCGGGGACTATTTAATTTGGATCAGAAAACGGGCACTATGTCCGCGCTAGGTTCGACAAAACCATTGTCGGCGTTGGAGCGTGAGAACAACCAGCTAAAGGCACGCGTGGCCGAGCTGGAGCGGCTGGTTGTGTGCGACACACTAACACCTTTGTTTAACCGGCGCCATTTTATGGAAGAGCTCGACCGCTGGTGCTGGCGTGCGCATCGCTATGGTGGCGAATATGGCTTGCTGTTCGTCGATGTCGATAATCTGAAAAACGTGAATGACAGTCTTGGCCATCAAGCGGGAGATATATTGCTGCTTGCAATCGCCAAGGCCTTGATGGGTGCAGTCCGGCGTTCCGACCTCGTCGCGCGGGTCGGTGGCGATGAATTTGCGATATTACTCGACAATATCCCCGAGGCCGAATTGGCCGGCAAGGCCGAGCGTATTGGCAAGGCCATCGGCAAATTGAGCATCGACCATGCAGGCGCGACGTTGAAACCTAGCGTTTCCGCAGGTTTCGCCCCGTTTGAACCAGGTGTCAAACCGAGCGAGTTGCTGCTTCGCGCAGACCGGTCGATGTATGCGGCCAAGCAGGCCAAGGGCATTAGCCCACTGATTTAGCGTTCCGACAGATAGTAGCGCTCGCCTGCGTTCAGTTCTGCGTCGAGATCAAACACAATCGGCTGCCCGGTCGGGATTTCCAAACCAGTGATGTCAGCGTCTGATATACCCGACAGATGCTTGACAAGCGCGCGGAGCGAATTGCCGTGTGCTGAAATCAGAACCGTTTTGCCCGCCTCCAATTCGGGCACAATCGCGCTCTCCCAATAAGGCAGCACGCGAGCGATGGTGTCCTTCAAGCTTTCGGTATTGGGGATCGCAATTCCGGCATAACGCGGATCGGACGACAGGTCATAAGGCGAACCTGCCTCAAGTGGCGGTGGCGGAATGTCAAAACTGCGGCGCCAGATCTTGACTTGGGCCTCGCCATGTTTGGCAGCCGTCTCGGCCTTATCAAGCCCGGTCAGCCCGCCATAATGGCGTTCGTTCAGGTGCCAGTTTTTGGTCACTGGAACCCACAAACGACCCATTTCCTCAAGCGCGAGATTAAGCGTCTTGATCGCGCGGCTCTGGACACTGGTGAAGCATATGTCGGGGGTGATGCCCTTTGCTTTCATCAACTGCCCGGCGGCCTTTGCTTCGGCCACGCCCTGCTCGGTAACATCGACATCCCACCAGCCGGTAAACCGGTTTTCCAGATTCCACTGCGACTGGCCGTGACGGATGAGGATGAGTTTGGGCATAAATAGTCCTTCGATGTTTGCCCGCGCCCTAACGCAAGTTGGTCAGATCGCCAAGGTCATGAAACGGCTGAACGGGTCTTCGACATAATCACCAAAGGGCGGGCAATATTCAAATCCGTAACGGAGATACAACCCGTGCGCTGCATCGAAATCTGGAGTTGAACCGGTCTCTAAGCTTAGCTGCTGATAGCCGCGTGCCTTTGCCGTCGCGATAATATGCTCCAACATCACTGCACCGACGCCTTTGCGCAAATGGTCGGAATGAGTGCGCATCGACTTGATCTCACCATACTCGGGCGAAAGCTCCTTCAGCGCCCCGCACCCGGCGAGACTGTCACCATCCCATACCGACCAGAAGGTCACATCGGCTGCATTCAGCCCGTCGAAGTCGAGAAAATGACAGCTACCAGGTGGCGAGCTCGCCAGCATGCCGGCAAAATGCGCCTCGAGAAGCGCGCGGATTTGAGGGCCGGATAGATCGTCTTCAATTATCCGCATCACCTGCCCTCAGACCATCTCCGCCAATGTCGCTAGGCACTCCCTCGCCAGCAACATGCATCGCTCCGGCGACCAGCCTTGTTCTGGATCGGGCAATTCGTGATTGTCTTTGAATGGCATTTCCAGCGTCATACTCACACAGCCATGCGACGGCCCGAAACGCTCGGCTAATTGGTTGGTGGACATCGTCAGGTTGGCCTTGCCAGCACCTGCGATTGCATAGCCAAGCTTTGTCTGGAAATCAGGCGTGCGGTCGGAAAGGCGCTTCAGATAGGCGTCATATTTTCCGCCCTGCTCGTCGGTCCATGACGGTATCCCATGAAAACCGGCGATGAAGGCGGCGGGAATGGCTTCGTCGCCGTGGACATCCATTGCCCAGTGAACGCCGCTTTCGTCCATGGCGTTTCGGATCGCCAAAACTTCGGGGCTTTTTTCAAGCGTCGGTGTCGCCCATTCGCGGTTCAGGTTTACGCCGGCATAATTGGTGCGCAAATGTCCGCGGCAGCTGCCATCCGGATTGCAGTTAGGCACGATATGCAGGCGGCATTTCTGGCGCAAGGTGCGTGCATGCGGATCGGACGAGTCAGTGAGCATCGCCAGCGCACCCTCCATCCAATATTCCGCCTGTGTTTCGCCAGGATGCTGGCGTCCGTATAGCCAAACATGGATATCGCCTTCGCCCATTTCCAGGCAATCAATCGGCTGGCCTTCAAGGCTATGGCCGAGGCAACGATAGTCGACGCCTTCATGCCCCGCGATATCGGCAACCAGATCATGATGCCGTTCCATGCTGTACGGCGCGAAATAGGCGAACCAACACAGGTCGCCGGTCGGCGTGTAACGAATGGTCAGCGTGCCGCCGTCTTCACCTTTGTCATAGGTCGACGGAGCCCTCCCCCAATAATCGCGGTCTTCGGAAACGCAGGCGTTGTAGTCCGGCCAGCCGCCTGGATAGGCGCTGCCCTCAAGCCCCGTAATCCGCAAAGTGATTTCTTCACCCGCCACGCAGGCAACGCGGAAATGGAACCACTGCGCAAATTCCGAATCCTTGTCCTTGCGGATGCCAAGCGTTGCGGTTGCACCATTAATGGAATGGACGATGATGTTGCCGCTATCAAAAGCGCAGTTAATGTCTTGTATGCTCATGGCACGCGGATAGTCTCACCCGACACGCCGGGGAAGTCCCTAAACATCGCTTCGGCCAATTTTGACGCTGCAATGCCGGGCTGGGCCGCGGGCGATCCTGCCTTGGCGGATTGAACGGCTTTGCCTTCCCAGATCACAAGATTGTCACTGCGGCGGATGATTCGAACCGACAGTGTCGTTTCGACCTGCCATTTCGAACGACCGCTTAGATCGATACCGATACCAAGGCCGACGCCCGAACCATAGCTACCCGCCGATCCACCGACGCCGACCGACAGTGGATTGCGCTGTGGTGAAATATCAGCAGTTGTGACGCGAACTTCGGCGGTTACATCGGAACCGCCACCCAGCTTGTCGGAATAGCCAACGCGTTGCATTTCGCGCGCGACGGCTGCGACATACGGGGTTGCCGCCAACCCCTGACCAGCCGCCGAATCACCTGCGACCTCGACCGAGTATGTACTATTGCCATAAGTCACGCCTTCAGCCGCGCGGTTGAACCTCGTGACCTCGACGGGGCCCGTTGGAACGACGCAGCCCGACAAAGCGAGCAAGGTGAGTACACTGATAACATAGATTGATTTTTTCATGACGCTATCCTTACGCCTCGCTCCGTTGATGGCAAGCCATGTATGGGCCCTGACCAGCGAGATTGAATCGCAAAAACCGCGCCAAGATGCTTGACTTTGAACCGGTCCACCCATAGGAGCGCGCCTTCAATTAAAGCTTTATGCATCAAAAAGACGGGTAAATCCGATGAAAGTCGTTAATTCTCTCAAGTCCCTCAAGGGTCGTCACCGCGATAACCGCGTGATTCGCCGCCGTGGCCGGACTTATGTCATCAATAAGACCCAGCCGCGCTTTAAGGCACGCCAGGGTTAATTGGCTTTGCCTGCTTCATGCGGGCAGATGGTTCCAACAAAACGCCGCTCCGAATCTGATTCGTGGGCGGCTTTTTTGTGTCCGCTTGCGAGGTAAGATCGATGACAATGATAACCACGGTCGTATTTGATGTTGGCAAAGTCTTGTTCGAATGGGATTTGCGTCATCTGTTCGCCAAGTTGATCGAGGATAAGGCAGATCTTGAATATTTCGTCACGCATGTCGTGACTCCACAATGGCATTTCCAGCATGACGCCGGTCGCACGCTTGCCGACATGGCGGCGGAACGCACCGCGGAATTTCCACAATTTGCAGTGCTGATCGATGCATATGTTACCCGATTCAATGAAACGCTGCCGGGGCCAGTCGAAGGTTCGCTTGAGATCGTAAGCGAACTCGCTGAACGCCGGGTGCCGTTATTCGCGATCACCAACTTCGGCGCAGAATTCTGGGACATGTTTCGCCCCACCCAGCCGATATTTGATCATTTTGGCGACATCATCGTGTCGGGTGTCGAAAAGTTAGTGAAGCCCGACCCCGCCATTTACGCGCTTGCGCTGGAGCGCTTTGCCCTGCAGCCGGGCGAGGCCATCTTCATCGATGACAATCATGACAATGTTATGAGCGCCCGCGAGAACGGCTTTTCTGCTCATCATTTTACTGACGCAGAGAGTTTACGGCGCGAATTGGTCGGCCTCAATCTGTTGTGAAAAATGTCGGCAGAGCCTTCCATTCACCGCCTGTCTGTGCTTAAGCCCAAGGCGAATTTTCCCTACCAAGGACGCAATCTCCCATGAATATCCATGAATATCAGGCCAAGGAACTGCTGGCGAAATTCGGCGTCGCTGTGCCCAAGGGCATCGCCGCACTCAGCGTTGAAGAAGCGGTTGCCGCTGCCAAGCAACTCCCTGGTCCGCTTTATGTCGTGAAATCGCAAATCCATGCCGGCGGCCGCGGCAAGGGCAAGTTCAAGGAACTGGGACCCGATGCCAAAGGCGGCGTTCGTCTGGCGTTCAACCTCGATGAAGTTGAAGCACATGCCAAGGAAATGCTGGGCAACACGCTGGTCACCATCCAGACCGGCGATGCTGGCAAGCAGGTCAACCGTCTCTACATCACCGACGGCGCCGACATTAAACAGGAATTCTACCTCGCATTGCTCGTCGACCGCGCGACCAGCCGGATTGCAGTTGTCGCCTCGACCGAAGGCGGGATGAATATCGAAGATGTGGCTCATGACACGCCTGAAAAGATCCACACGATCACCATCGACCCCGCAACTGGCATTATGCCTCATCATGGCCGCTCGGTGGCAGCAACATTGGGCTTGACTGGCGATTTGGCTAAGCAGGCACAGACCGTGCTCGCTGGCCTGTACGCCGCTTTCATCGGCACCGATGCAGAACAGATCGAAATCAACCCGCTCGCGGTCTGCAAAGGCGCGAATGGCGATGAGCTTCTGGTGCTCGACGCCAAGGTCGCGTTCGACGGCAACGCAATGTTCCGCCATAAGGATTTGGCGACCTTGCGCGACCTGACCGAGGAGGACCCCGCCGAGGTTGAAGCATCGGAATACGACCTCGCTTACATCAAGCTCGACGGCAATATCGGCTGCATGGTCAATGGCGCAGGGCTTGCCATGGCGACGATGGATATCATCAAGCTCAATGGCGAATTCCCGGCCAACTTCCTCGACGTCGGCGGCGGCGCGAGCAAGGAAAAGGTAACTGCGGCGTTCAAAATCATCCTGAAAGATCCCGCAGTAAAGGGCATTCTCGTCAACATCTTCGGCGGCATCATGAAATGCGATATTATCGCCGACGGTATTGTGGCCGCTGCAAAGGAAGTGAACCTTTCGGTGCCTTTGGTCGTTCGACTCGAAGGCACCAATGTGCAGCAGGGCAAGGATATCCTCGCCAATTCGGGCTTGCCGATTGTGTCCGCCAATGACTTGGGCGATGCGGCTGAGAAGATTGTCGCCGAAGTTCGCAAGGCGGCTTGAGTTTTTACGCGTCACCCTAAACTCGTTCAGGGTCTTAATTGAGGTCAGCGCTGCCTCATGATTAAGATGCTGAAACAAGTTCAGCATGACGCACCATCAACCGCTTGACGTTCACGTAAACGTCAAGCATAGGCGCATTATCTTTGGCGGGCATCTACTCGCCCTGAGTCGGTAGAAGAGGACTGAACCATGAAGATCATCGTCCCTGTAAAGCGGGTCATCGATTATAACGTAAAGCCGCGGGTAAAAGCCGATGGCACTGGCGTCGATCTGGCCAATGTCAAAATGAGCATGAACCCATTCGACGAAATCGCGGTCGAGGAAGCGCTTCGCTTGCGCGAAAAGGGCGTTGCGACCGAAGTCATCGCAGTCTCCGTTGGTCCTGAAAAGGCGCAGGAAACTTTACGTACCGCGCTCGCCATGGGCGCTGACCGCGCGATCCTCGTCGTGGCCGAAGATGTCGAGCCACTGGGCGTTGCCAAAATACTTGCCAAGATCATGGACGAAGAACAGCCCGGCCTTGTCATATTGGGCAAGCAAGCGATTGATGATGACAGCAACCAGACCGGCCAGATGCTGGCAGCGTTGACGGGCCGTCCGCAGGGCACCTTTGCCAATACAGTCACCGTATCCGGCGACGAAGTGCATGTCGCACGCGAAGTGGATGGCGGGTTGCAGACATTGTCGCTGAAAATGCCCGCGATCGTCACCACCGACCTTCGCCTCAACGAGCCGCGTTACGCATCACTGCCCAACATCATGAAGGCCAAAAGCAAGCCGATGGCGACCAAGACGCCGGCCGATTACGGCGTCGACGTGACGCCGCGCCTCAATACGCTGAAAGTCGTTGAGCCGCCTGTGCGTAGTGCCGGTATCAAGGTTGCCGACGTCGATGCGCTGGTCGCAAAACTCAAGGAAATGGGAGTGGCCGCATGAAGACCCTCGTTTATGTAGAGCATGACAATACGTCGATGAAGGACGCGACATTAGCAGTCGTCACCGCTGCCTCGCAGCTTGGCGAAGTGCATTTGCTCGTCGCAGGCTCGGGCTGCGGAGCGGTTGCCGAGCAGGCAGCTAAGGTCGCTGGCGTTGCCACGGTCCATGTTGCCGATGACGCGGCTTACGCGCAGCAGCTCGCAGAAAATGTCGCGCCACTTGTTGCCGGATTGATGAGCACGCATGACGCATTCCTCGCACCTGCCACATCGAACGGCAAGAACATCGCCCCGCGCGTTGCAGCATTGCTCGACGTGATGCAAATCTCGGATATCCTCAGTGTCGAGAGCGCAGATACCTTCACCCGCCCGATCTACGCAGGCAACGCGATTGCCACCGTGCAGTCGTCGGACGCCAAGAAGGTCATCACCGTACGTGGCACCGCCTTCGCCAAGGCAGATGCAACCGGCGGATCGGCTACAATCGAAGCCGTCTCGGGCAGCGGCGATGCTGGCATCTCGAGCTTCGTGTCGGCGGAAATCGCCAAACAAGAACGTCCTGAGCTCACCTCTGCCAAGATCATCGTATCGGGCGGGCGCGCATTGAAAGACGCCGAGACGTTTTCGGCAACTATCCTGCCACTCGCCGACAAACTCGGTGCGGGCGTCGGTGCATCACGCGCGGCGGTCGACGCAGGCTATGTCCCCAACGACTATCAGGTCGGCCAAACCGGCAAGATCGTAGCCCCCGAGGTCTATATTGCTGTCGGCATCTCCGGCGCGATCCAGCATCTCGCAGGCATGAAGGACTCAAAGATCATCGTCGCCATCAACAAGGATGAGGACGCGCCGATCTTCCAGGTGGCGGATATAAGCTCTAAATGCATTCATGCTGACATTTAAAGAACGGCGGTCAGCAATGGCCGCCGTTTTTCTTGCGCAAAAGCAAAAGCATATTTAAGTCTTTGTGATGAACACGAAAACCATTGCAGCCCTCGCGATGATCGCGACGGCAACCCCAGCGATTGCCCAGTCCGCCAAAGGACCGCTGGTATTGAAGCCATCTTCGGCGTGGCATGTCGATTATGCAGACGACCGCTGCCGTCTTGGACGTCAGTTTGGCCAAGGTGAGGAACTGACCTATGCATTCTTTGACCGTTATGGACCGACCGAATATTTTCGCCTGACGCTGGCGGGGAAACCAGTAAAGACTTTTGTTGAAAAGGGCGATGCGTCGCTGCGGTTCGGTCCAACCGAAGCCGAACAAAAAATATTTTATTTTAGCGGCAATTTGGGCAAGCTGCCTGCACTCATTTTTGCTGGCCGTATGCGCGTTGCCCCAGCCACAGCTTCCGAATTTGCCGCAGCTACAAAAAGCGATGATGATGAGCCGATTGATTTCGCACCAATCAGCGAATCACGGCAAAAGGCGATTCGATATCTAACCATCGGCAAACCTGTTCGCCGAACCGTCACACTGGAAACCGGATCGATGCGCGGGCCCTTTGTTGCGCTAGATAAATGCATCGATAACTTGATGACCACGTGGGGCATCGACACCGAAAAGCACAAAGCGCTGACACGTAAGTTAAAGCCCCGGCAATCGCCGAGCAAATGGGTGGTGTCGTCAGATTACCCCCTCGATATGCTGGCATCGGGACAGCCCGCAATCGTGGAATTTCGGTTGAGCGTGGGCTCCGATGGAGTGCCTAGCGCGTGCCATATCCAATCCACGACGCGGCCCAAAGAATTTGACGATGCGGTATGCAAATCGGTCATGCGCCGGGCACGGTTCGACCCTGCTCTGGATGCCGGAGGAGAGCCGCTCGCTTCTTATTATCGCAACACGGTTAGGTTCTTGATTCCCTGATAAACAACGCGCAGGACAAAGCTTGCGCGACTCCCGCAAATGCCCGAAGGGCGGCGCATGAACTCCTCCCTGACGACCGTCGATATTACCGCTACGCTTAATTACCATCTGCCACAGGCGGCCGACGTGCTGCTCGCGGTGGAGGCTATTCCCAACATGGCGGACCAACAGCTCCTCACCGACCTGTTGAAGGTCAAGGGCGACTGCTCTCCGTTGACGACGATTGAAGGTATGGACGGCCTTGGACGGCGGACCTGGCTGCATGCGACAGGGCGGATAGACATCACATATACCGCCACTGCCGCGATTGACCGCGCACCAACCAATATCGCTGGTCTCGGGGTGGTACCGCATGCCGACCTGCCGCCTGCCTATATCCAGTATCTTATGCCAAGCCGATATTGTCCGTCGGACAAGCACGAGAATTTTGTCGCCACGCGCTTTGATGGCCCCACCAAAGGCGACCAGATACTACAGATGGCGGATTGGATCTATGGCAATATCGAATATGCGCCGGGTTTTTCAGGCACAGGATCGACCGCAACCGATACCTTCATTTCGCACCGCGGCGTGTGCCGAGACTTCGCGCATCTGCTGATCGCTTTTGCCCGCGCCGCCGATGTGCCAGCCCGCATGGTATCGGCTTATGGCCTCGGCATCGACCCTCCCGATTTCCACGCGGTTGTTGAGGTCTATCTGGACGGCCGCTGGCATTTGGTGGACGCGACCCGGCTGGCGCCTGAGGAAAATCTCGTCCGCATAGCCGTGGGCCGCGACGCGACCGATATCAGCTTTATGACGATATTCGGCACGGCGAATTTGATCTCCCAATCGGTAAGGGTCAGGTTGACTGACTTGTCCAACAAAGCTTAGCCTGTGATAACATGTGTATGAACAAGCCGCTAAAAGTCATCAAGGTCGAGAACAGTGCGGGCATGATTCTGCCTAAGTAGATTCTCTCCTAATTGCGTGTGTCGCTTGGTGACGATTTGGATCTGACGGAAACTGCCGATGGATTTCATCTGACGCCGTCCAATCCGGGGTTCGAAGCTAAGATGGCTATTGCTGAAACGATAATGCGCGAGGATCGCGACATCTTGCGCACACTTGCGCAATAAGCTCCTCTAATACCAACTGAAATTCGCTGAGAGCCGCGCTGGCTCGATAGCCGAGTCGCACTATCAATTCATGACCGGCAACTCGCCGCACATGGTGGGATTTCTGGGGTCCGCGATTCGCACTTGCTCGCTTCTGCATTGGCGCGGCCCATTAACCAGTGGAGTTATGGAACGGAAGATCCTGCTGCACTGGCAGCTGCTTATGCATATGATGTGGCCAGAAACCACTTTGCCGACGGCAACACACGCACAGCGTGGGTGTTGGCGCAACTATTTCTGGGGTTGAATGGCCAAGTGCTGACCTTCGACCGACAGGACGCAACCCAAACAGTCATTGCCCTCGCCGCGGGTGAGTTGTCCGACGAAGAGCTGACGACTTGGTTTCGCGAGCATGTTGCTTAAGGCAGCAAATCAGAAGGCAAGGTCGGCTCGCTCAATATCTTTTCCATTCGGGTCCAACGCGTTTTTGCGTCCGGCTTGCCGCGCTCGATATAGTTCCGGACCAAATCCTTGCCCCAGCCGTAATTGATTACATAGCTGCGATAATGGTCGGTGAAACCAACCGATTGCTCGGCGCGGGCTGGCGAGAGCAGCAGATATTTCTGGGTCAGTTCGAGCGCCTGCGACCTGGTCACTTCGCCATCGAGATACATTTTCGCGATCGTCAGCCGCGCACCCGAGAGCGCTTCGGTCATTTGCTGCATGTTCCAATAGGCCTCCGCCGTCTTAGGATCAAGGCCGGCCAGCGGGTACAGCACATCGCGTTCAAACTTTAGCCGCTCGGGTCCGGGAAAGGCCAGGTCTATGCCGTAATTGGCGCTGCCTTCGGACAACACGCTGGTCGGGCTGTAGAGCGGGTTGACCTCATATTCCTTCCAATCCTGGCCCCTCGCCAACTTGCTTTCGACCAGCAGGTTCAGGACATGATGACCGGGATAGCCCTCATGACATCCAAGATCGACCGCGCGGCTGATACGGATTGGCAAGTCGGTGTTGATCTGGATCAGGCTTTTGTAATTGCCCTTGTAATAGTTATAGCCAGACCACGGCTTGCCGGTGACGAACTCCATCGTGAAGTTTTCGCCTTCCGGCAACTTTATGTATGCAGCCGTTCGCCGTTTGCACTCGGCAATTGCGGCATCGAAAACGATCTGCAGGCGGTCTTTTGGAATTGTGAAACGTTCGTTGAACGCATCGACACGGGCCTCGAGCGGACCGATGCCGGGTATAAGCGCTTCAAGACGCGCCAGCACCGAGTCATAATCCGACAAAGGCTTAAGTTCAGGCACAGTCGCAAATTGCCCTTTGGCCTCATTGGCAAAACTGAACTTACGCCCTTGCAGCATCTGCAACCGCGTTTCGGCGGCGATCAGCATTCCGCGTAAAGCCTTGGCACGGCGCATATCGGTAGGCGCGAAATTCGATTGATCGAGGCTGGCTATCATTGCCTTTGCATCCGTCAGTAACGCAGCAATGCTTCGCGGATTCGCGTCGGCCGATGCCTTCGTTTCCGCAGGGCCATAATAAGCATCTACCCACTCAGCCTCATGCGTGCCTGCCTCTAGGGTAAGCCGTAAATAGCCGTCGACGATTTCTGGCAACTTGGCGGCTGTTTGTGTGGATTGCGCTGGCGTTGCCCTTGGCGAAGCTGGCTCAGTAGTCGTACACGCGCACACCGCAGCGGTCGCAAGCAGCGCGCCCAAGATTTTTCTTGTCATTCTTTCTCTCCGACTTGCGGCATCAGCCAATGCAATCACGCCTTAACTTCGACCTCATCGCATAGATCTGCAATATCGCCATCGCGCGCAATCTCCTGCTCCTGTTCAGCCTCCTCGCGCGCATGGTTTTTGTCCAGAGGTGCCACCCTCAAAAGGCTATATCCAACCAGCGCCGCCAGTATTGAGCCGGCTAGCGTTCCAAGCTTGGCCTCGTCAATCAACTCGATAGTCGGGAATGCAAGTCCGCCGATGAACAGGCTCATAGTGAAGCCGATCCCACACAGGATTGCGACTGCGTAAATCTGCAGCCAGGTGGCTCCGCGCGGTTTGCTAGCGAAACCAGTCTTTACCGCCAGCCAGACTACACCGAATATGCCGATCTGCTTGCCGATGAACAGTCCAGCAGCGATGCCCATCGGCATCGGCGCGAGCATTTCATCGATCGTGATTCCCGCAACGTCGACCCCAGCATTGGCGAAGCCGAACAAAGGCACAATGAAAAAGGCGACCGGCGTGGCGAGCGCATGTTCCAATTTGTGCAGTGGCGAATCCGGGCTGTCGGGCGCACCTGGTGTGCGGATGATCGGCACCGCGAACGCCGCCAAAACGCCAGCGATTGTCGCATGCACCCCGGATAGCAATACCGCGTACCACAACAGACCAAAGCCGATCAGATAGAGGGGTATCGACCGAACACCCGTCCGGTTCATAATCATCATACCGCCAAGAATCGCAGCTGCGAATGCCAGTGCGGTTATGTCGAGACCAGCGGTGTAGAAAAAGGCAATGATCGCGACTGCCCCCATGTCATCGACGATGGCAACGGTGACAAGGAATAACTTCAGCGAGGTCGGCGCGCGGCTGCCAAGCAGCGCAAGCACACCCATTGCAAAAGCGATGTCGGTTGCGGCCGGGATCGCCCAACCATTGCTGAGTGCTGGATCCCCTCCGGCAAAAGCCAGATAGATGGCGGCGGGCACCGCCATGCCGCCGATTGCAGCGACCACTGGCAGGCGCCTTTGCCCCCACGTCGATAGCCGCCCGTCGACCAGCTCACGCTTAATCTCCAGCCCGACATAGAGAAAAAATACGGCCATCAGCCCGTCGTTGATCCACAGATGAGCAGTCATCGGGCCCAGCTTATCGGTCAGGGCAGGGCTGACCGCGCTATGCAGCAAGTCATGATAGCCGTGTCCAAGCGGCGAATTGGCTATGATCATAGCAAGCGCTGCGGCTGCCATTAACAATATTCCACCGGCTGCTTCGCTGGATAGAAACTTCCGCAGCGCTGAGCCGCCGCTGCCCTGTTTACCGTGTTCTTCCATGATGTTTGTCTATGGAGGGCGGTAGCTGGGATGGCAAGCGGGCGCGGCGTTCAATTGCCCGTCATCCCCGTTCGAACGAACGGTTCACGCTGGATAAGCGGGCATTATTGTGACGAATTCGCCGAAGTACATGGCAAGACGATGGTCGTTCGCGAGGCGATCGGCGCGGCGTCGCCGATTGGCGCTGGCGTGTGGCCGGTGATGCCCGCCCGGCCAGAGGCCCTGCGCTGACCATGTCGACGAGTTTCTAAGACACAGCCTTTATCCCGACTCCGAAACGGGTTAGGGTCGCCGCGCCCATATGGATATTTACCTTCCCATCGCCAATTTGTCGGTCAATGCCTTGGTCATCATCCTGCTCGGCGGGGCGGTGGGCATGTTGTCGGGAATGTTCGGAGTGGGCGGCGGCTTTTTGACAACGCCCTTGCTTATTTTCTACGGAATACCACCGACGGTGGCGGCGGCATCTGCCTCAACGCAGGTGACCGGGGCCAGCGTATCGGGTGTATTCGCCCATATGAAACGCGGCGGCGTCGATTTTCAGATGGGCGCGGTACTGGTCGTCGGCGGCATGTTTGGGACAGCTGCGGGCGCTGCAATATTCGAAATATTGGAAGCACTGGGCCAGATCGATACCGTCATCAACATTCTTTATGTCCTGATGCTCGGCAGCATAGGCGGGCTGATGGCCAAGGAAAGCCTGGCTAGCGTGCTTGCGGTACGCGCGGGACGACCGGTACCGGCCGCTAAACGCCGCCACCATCCGCTTGTTGCCAACCTGCCGATGCGATGGCGTTTTTACCGTTCGGGCCTGTATATCTCGCCGCTCGCGCCCCTCATTTTGGGTTTCATTACCGGCATCATGACGATGCTGCTGGGTGTCGGCGGTGGGTTCATCATGGTGCCAGCGATGCTTTATCTGCTCGGCATGGGTGCGCAGGTCGTCGTCGGCACATCCTTATTCCAGATATTGTTCGTCACCATGACCGCAAC
Organism: Sphingomonadales bacterium Ga0077559; assembly: GCA_001464315.1. GTDB lineage: Bacteria > Pseudomonadota > Alphaproteobacteria > Sphingomonadales > Sphingomonadaceae > Sphingorhabdus_B. The sequence goes on from LNFK01000075.1 coordinate 108,242, forward strand.
AATGATGCACAGCCTGACCACCAAAGCGGTCGATATCGTGCTCGCGGTATTCCTGCTGATCGGCAGCGTCATCGGGGCGCAAATCGGTGCGCGTTTGGCCCAGCGCATGCGGCCTGAAAATTTGCGGCTGTTGCTGGCCATCATCGTTCTGCTGGTTGCGATCCGCATGGCGCTTGGCCTTGGCTGGCGGCCAGACGAGATATATACGGTGCAGGCGCTATGATGCGCTTGATCGCGCTGCTATTGCTGTTGATGCCGATTGCGGCGTCGGCACAAAGCGTTCCTAAGCTGGTGCCCGACGTCTCGCAGCGGCAGATAGATATCCAGTCGGGCTTTACCGGTGCCGAATTGTTACTTTTTGGGGCGATCATCTACCCGCGCGGTGTCGCGCCCGAGGGCCAGATCGATGTCGCTGTCGTGCTGCGCGGGCCCACGAGTCCTATTACCTTGCGCGAAAAGCAGAAGATCGCAGGAATCTGGATCAATGCCGACAGCAGTGATTTTCGTTCGGTTCCCGCATATTATGCCATCGCATCATCGCGGCCGCTGGACCAAATCGTCGATGATAAGACCGCGGCAATCTACGAACTGGGACTCGACAAATTGCAATTATCGCCGAGCGGAGAGGTCGATGCCAAGGAGCAGCGCCGGTTCAGCAGCGGTCTGGTTGATCTGCAGCGACGCGGCGGACTATTCCGCGAAGAAGCGGGCAGCGTAGAGATTACTGATCAGGTGCTGTACCGCGCCCGGCTGAATATCCCGTCCAGCGTACCTGTCGGAACTTATGTTGCCGAAACACTGCTCATCCGAGACGGTCGTGTGATTGTCGCCGACGACAAGGTTGAGGTCCGTGTCCGCAAGACCGGCTTTGAACAACTGATTACGATATTAGCGCGCGATTATTCGCTATTTTACGGGACTATGGCGGTGCTGGTGTCGCTGCTGCTCGGCTGGTTTGCCGGCTATATATTTCAACGGTTTTAGCCCCGGCGCGATAGTAAATAATTCTTTACCTGTCCGCTTTATCCCCTGTTGTTCAAATTAAAGGGGCAATGGGGTTTATGGATATCTCGGGAAATCACCAGTTTTCCTCTGGCCAACCGGCTGAAGGCGGCGGGTCGCCTGCTTCGTTGACGCAAGTGCCTATCACGCCTGGCTACCGCGACCCCCAACCCGCGCCTTTCGCGCCTGCGCCGGTCACGAGCGGCGGCTTGCACCATATCGGCTTTGTGATGGAAATTGCAGGTTCCGGCTCGCAGGTGACCTTGGATGCCGCGGTACTTAATGAACTGATGGCGCATAGCGACCCGAGCATCGCTATGGCGGGTCAGGTCGGTAGCCAAATCAAGATCCGCGTTGGCAATACCTGGCTGCTCGCCAGCATCCGCACGCAAAAACTGCATGAGCGCGAACCCGGCACAATCATGGCGGCGGTCGACTTTCTTGGTGAAGGCGATGAAGAAAGGCTCACCGGGAAAATCTACAATTTCCGTCGCGGTGTGACGCGTTACCCGGTTCCGGGCAGTGAAGTTTACGCCGTCTCCAGCCCGGACATGAAGCAAGTCTATGCCGCAGATAGCCGTGCGCATGTCGAAATTGGCACAGTGTTTCCGACTAAGGACATACGCGGAGCGCTTTATGTCGATGCGATGCTTGGCAAGCATTTCGCGCTTTTGGGTTCGACCGGTACGGGTAAATCGACCAGCGCCGCGCTCATCTTGCACAAGATATGCGACATCGCGCCCGAAGGCCATATCGTGATGATCGACCCGCACGGCGAATATTCCGCCGCGTTCAAAACCAATGGTGCATTGTTCGATGTCAACAACCTCAACATGCCCTATTGGATGATGAACTTTGCAGAGCATGTCGAAGTGTTCGTTACCTCCAACGGCGACGACAAGCAGATTGATAGCGACATTCTCGCGCGCTGCCTTCTGCAGGCACGGTCTAAAAACCGCATCGCCGAAAGCATCGGCAAGCTGACCGTCGATGCGCCGATCCCGTATCTTCTGTCCGACCTGACGAACATAATCCAGACCGAGATGGGCAAGCTCGACAAGGCAACGAACAGCGCGCCGTTCATGCGTCTGAAAGGCAAGATCGACGAATTGAAGGCCGACCCACGCTATAATTTCATGTTTTCAGGGATGCTGGTCGGCGACACGATGGCAGAGTTTGTCGGCAAGATTTTCCGCCTGCCATCGGGTGGCAAGCCCATTTCAATCATCGACGTGTCGGGCGTGCCGTCGGACATTACCTCGACTGTGGTCGCGGTTCTGTCGCGCCTCGTCTTCGACTATGCCATCTGGTCCCGCAACGAACCGCAGCGTCCGATATTGCTGGTTTGCGAGGAAGCGCACCGTTACATCCCGTCGGACCGCGTGTCGAAAGACAGTGCGGTGCGATCGGTTCTCGAACGGATCGCCAAGGAAGGCCGTAAATATGGCGTGTCGCTTGGCCTGATTACCCAGCGTCCGTCCGATCTGGCCGAAGGTGTACTGTCGCAGTGCGGCACGATCATTTCGATGCGTTTGAACAACGACCGCGACCAGGCCTTCGTCCGCGCTGCAATGCCCGAAGGTGCGCGCGGGTTTCTCGATTCCATCCCTGCCCTGCGTAACCGCGAATGCATCATCTGCGGCGAGGGTGTGAGCATCCCAATCCGTGTCGCGCTTGACAATCTGGAAGAAGAAAAACGCCCGGCTTCCGAAGACCCGTCGTTCAGCCAGCTATGGCAGGAAACCGGCGGCGAGGCCGAGATACTGGAGCGGGTTGTAAGAAGGTGGCGCGCACAGGGCCGATGAGTAAAGAAATTGCGTCGGCTCGCCGCTTGCTCCGATTGACGCCCGATCGCGCTTGCGAGCAGTGCGTTGCGCAAATAGGCCGTTCCTGATATTTCATAGGCTTCAACGGCAACGCGCAACTACGCTTGCCTTTTAATAAAGTGCCGAGCGGGCTTGTTCAATAAATTCCCGTTCTCACCCTTGCAATCGCCTCTTTAATCGCGCAATTAAATGGCGAGAGAGGAATCAGCGATGAGCAAACCGAGCCCCCAAGAATTAGCCGATTTCGAAAAGCAGTGCGATGCGTGGTTTACCGTAAATTCGGTACGCGATCCCGGCTTCATGTTGCCGCTGACCTTTATGGAAGTATCCACCGACCAGCAGTTCGATTTCCTCCGCGATTGGCAGCGCAAGGTTTACGAGGCAGGCTATTTCGGTATGTCATGGCCGACCGAATATGGCGGTTACGGGATGGATCCCGAATATCAACGGATTGCGACCCGAATCATGAAGGCGCACGACGCGCCGATCATGATCAACGCCATCGGCAATGGCTGGACCGGGCCTTTGCTACTCGACATTGGGCGCGAGGAAGACAAGCGCCGGTATATCAAGCCGATGCTGACTGCCGAAGAAATCTGGTGCCAGGGTTTTTCCGAGCCAGAGCATGGCTCTGACCTTGGCAGCGCGCAGACCAAGGCGGTGCGCGACGGCGACGAATATGTCGTCAACGGCTCGAAAATCTGGACGTCGTTGGGCGACCGGGCCGATTATATGATCCTGCTCGCACGGACGTCAAATGATGGGCCGAGCAAATATGCGGGGCTTTCATTCTTCCTCGCGCCGATGAAAATTCCTGGCGTCGAAACCCGCCGCCTCAAAAAACTCACCGGCGAATACGGCTTCACCCAATGCTTCTTCACCGATGCGCGGATACCTGCGAGCGGATTGGTTGGCGAAGAAGGGCAGGGCTGGATGGTCGCGATGAAAACGCTCGAATATGAGCGCGGCGCGAAGGTCAATCCGGTCGGGGGCTATTTCGTCAAGGAAATGGACGTGATGAGCGTCGTTGACATGGCGCGCACCGCCAAACGCGGCGGCAAGCCGGTGCTCGACGATCCGGTGATGCGCGACAGGCTGGTCGATTATATGATCGAGATTCAGGCGCTCAATCTGAACAACCAGCGCCGCCGGATGGCTCCGCTGACCAGCGACCGGCCGATGGGGCTGGCGCTGATGAACAAGCTGGCGCGCACGGAATTGGTCCGAGAACTCACCGAATTCAGCCTGCAATTTCAGGGCGCGCGCGCAGGCTATTATGTTGGCGACGAAAATGCCGTGGACGACGGTTACTGGCACCGCGCCTACCTCAACAGCTTCTCCGCCACCATCGGAGGTGGCACCAGCCAGATCCAGAAGAATATCATCGGTGAGCATGTGCTGGGATTGCCCAAGGGCCGCTAAAGAGCTCCGCCAGCGTTATTGGAGAGTGACAAAATGAGTGAAGTGCTGACGCAAGCGCAGGACGGCGTGCTGATAATCACGATCAACCGCCCCGAAGCCAAGAACGCCGTCAATCAGGCGGTAGCTCAGGGCATCGCGGCTGCGATGGAGCTGCTCGATAGCGATAAGAGTCTGAACGCTGGCATCATTACTGGCGCAGGCGGCACCTTCTGTTCGGGCATGGATTTGAAAGCATTCCTACGCGGCGAATTGCCCAGCATAAAGGGCAAGGGCTTTGCCGGGTTCATCGAATCGCCGCCGGCCAAGCCGCTGATCGGTGCCGTCGAAGGCTATGCGCTCGCCGGCGGAATGGAGATCGCCATAGCCTGCGACCTTCTCGTGGCGAACGACAAGGCGCAGTTCGGTATTCCCGAGGTCAAGCGCGGCCTGGTCGCGGCTGCGGGGGGTTTGCTTACCTTGCCGTCGATCATAGGCAAGCGGATGGCAATGGAGCTCGCGCTGACCGGCGATTTCATCTCGGCCCAGCGCGCCTATGAAATGGGCTTCGTCAACCGCGTGACAAACGGCGCCGCCATCGATACCGCGCTCGAACTCGCAGCGAAGGTCGCGGCGAATGGCCCGCTGGCGCTGATCGCCACCAAGCGTGTGATAAACGAGCGCCCAGACTGGACCTCGGCCGAAATGTGGAAGAAGCAGAACGAAATCTGCGCGCCGGTTTTCACTTCGAAAGACAGCCGCGAAGGCGCGATGGCCTTTGCCGAGAAACGCAAACCTAACTGGCTGGGCGAATAATGGGCCACCCCGTCGTCCACGCCGCCGCGAACCCCGACAAGCCCGCAGTCATCATGGCGGGTTCGGGCGAAGTCGTGACGTACAAGCAACTCGACGAGCGCTCGAACCAAAGCGCGCATCTGTTCCGCTCACTAGGGCTCGAACAAGGCGACACCGTTGCCTTCTGCCTCGAAAACCGCGCAGAGTTTTTCGACCTCGTGTGGGGCGCGCAGCGAGCCGGGTTGATTTACGTCGCAATCAGTTGCCGGCTGACAGCACCCGAGATGGATTATATCCTGAACGACAGCGGATCGAAGGCGCTGTTCGCATCACCTTATTTAGGCGCGACGCTCGACCAGCTTCAAAGTCCGGTGAAGCGGTATATCCTTGGCGGTGAACATGCCGGTTGGGAGTCTTACGAAGCCGCGGTTGCGCAAATGCCGGTCACACCCATCGCTGACCAGCGCGCAGGCACCGATATGCTCTACAGTTCGGGCACAACTGGCCAACCAAAAGGCGTCCGCTTTCCGCTGCCCGAGGATCCAGACATCGCCGGAGCAAACGCGCTATCGGGCCTCGCGATGATGGCGTTCAAATTTTCCGGCAACAGCATCTATCTCTCGCCTGCGCCGCTCTATCACGCAGCACCTTTGCGTTGGTGCATCGCCGTTCACCGCCTGGGCGGCACCGTGGTAGTTATGGAGAAATTCGATCCCGAAGCCGCCTTGGCTGCGATCGAAAAATACAAGATCACCGCCAGCCAGTGGGTGCCCACGCATTTCGCGCGGATGCTGAAATTACCCCAAGACGTCCGCAACAAATATGATGTGACGACCCTAGAAACCGCCGTTCATGCCGCAGCACCCTGCCCGGTGCCGATCAAGGAAGCGATGATCGCATGGTGGGGGCCAGTTCTGCGTGAATATTATGCCGGGACCGAAGGCCAAGGGATTACCTTCATTTCGAGCGAAGAATGGCTAACCCACAAAGGCTCGGTCGGGCGGCCGCTCAACGCCGTCATGCATATCTGCGACGAGAATGGCGACGATGTTCCGGTTGGGCAGGAAGGCACGGTGTTTTTCGAAAGTGCCGCTAGCTTCAGCTACCATAACGACCCCGAAAAAACCAAAAGTGCCACCAACAAGCATGGCTGGACCACTTTGGGCGATGTCGGGCGATTGGACGATGAGGGCTATCTCTACCTTACCGACCGCAAGAGTTTCATGATCATTTCGGGCGGAGTGAACATCTATCCGCAGGAGATCGAAAACCATCTGGTCACGCATCCCAAAGTGCGCGATGTCGCAGTAATTGGAGGGCCTCACGATGAGATGGGCGAAGAAGTGATTGCCGTCGTGCAGCCGCTCGACATGGCTGATGCTGGCGAGGCACTGCGTGACGAGCTCACCGCATATGCGCGCGAAAAGCTGTCGGGCGTTAAAATCCCGCGCCGTATCGATTTCCGCGACGAGTTGCCACGTCATGACACCGGCAAGCTCTACAAACGCCTTCTGCGCGATGAATATTGGGCGAAACACAAAGCCTAGGCTATGATGTCTAAAGACTCACAAGGAGAATTAGGATGACAACGCAATACAAGAATCTGATCAACGGCGAACTTGTCGCGGGCGACAATTGGATCGATGTCGTCAATCCGGCGACCGAACAAGTCATCGGCCAGGTGCCCGATTGCGGCCAGGCTGAACTCGACGCCGCAGTTGCCGCCGCGCGTGCGGCTTTCCCGAAATGGAAGAAAACCAGCGTTGAAGAACGCCGTGCCTGTTTTGCCAAAATGGCCGATGCGATCAAGGCGAACAGCGATGAGCTGATGCGCTTGCTGACGTCGGAACAAGGCAAACCACATATGCAGGCTGGCAGCGAAATCGCGGGATGCGTCGGCATGAGCCGCGCGCTTTCGACGCTCAGTCTGGAAGAAACAATCAGCGAAGATAGCGACAAACGCCTCAGCCGCACCCGCCGCGTTCCCGTTGGTGTGGTCGGCGGCATCGTGCCGTGGAACTTCCCAGTGCTGATGGCTGTGCAGAAAATCGTGCCTGCTTTACTCTCGGGCTGCACGATGGTGCTCAAGCCTTCGCCGTTCACTCCGCTCGCGACTTTGCGCATGGCCGAACTAATTGCGGGCGTATTTCCGCCTGGCGTGCTGAATGTCATTACCGGCGGCGATGCATTAGGGCCAATGCTCACCGGGCATCCGGACATCGACAAGATCACCTTCACAGGATCGACCGCGACCGGCAAACGCGTGATGGAATCGGCGTCGAAGGACCTGAAGCGGATCACGCTTGAACTGGGCGGCAATGACGCAGCGATCGTGTTGCCTGATGCCGATGTCTCCAAGGTCGCCGAAAAGCTGTTCTGGGCAAGCTTCTACAATGCGGGCCAGGTCTGCATCGCGGCCAAACGCATTTACATCCACGAAGATATCTATGACGAATTGTCAGCCGCGATTGCCGCTTATGCGGGCGCAGTGAAGGTCGGCGACGGCGCCGAACAGGGAACCGCGATTGGGCCAATCCAGAACAAGCAGCAATATAATCGCGTGCTTGAGCTGATCGCGGATGCCAAGGACAAGGGCTATAAATTCCTTGTCGGCGGTGATCATGATCCATCGATCCCCGGCTATTTTGTGCCGGTAACGGTGCTCGATAATCCGCCCGAAGATGCGCGGATTGTGGCTGAAGAGCAGTTCGGCCCGGTCATGCCGCTGATGAAATTCTCGACCGTTGATGAAGTTATCAGCCGCGCAAACGCGTCGGATTACGGCCTTGCCGGTTCGATATGGACGAGCAATCCCGAAGGTGCAGTTGAAATCGCCGAGCAGCTCGAAACCGGCACCGTCTGGATCAATGAATCGATGCACTTGGCACCGAATGCGCCATTTGCCGGACACAAGCAGTCGGGCTTTGGCGCTGAACTGGGCGAAGAAGGCTTGCTCGAATTCACCTATCCGCAGGTGATCACGATCGCGCGCGAGGCGGCTTAAGCTAAAGCCCCTCTCCCGTCGGGAGAGGGGAAGTTGCCCTTGACTCTCCACCTTCAAAGTTTAATCGTACGATTAAATTTCGATATTCAGGAGAACAAAAATGGCAGATGCCTATATCGTCGACGCGGTGCGTACCGCAGGAGGCCGTCGCGGCGGCAAGCTGGCTGGGGTGCATCCCGTTGATCTGGGCGCAGCCGTCCTTGATGCCATCGCCGACCGCAATGATTTCGATCCCGCAGCGATTGAAGACGTCATCATGGGATGCGTCATGATGGGAGGCGAGCAGGCGGGCGATGTCGGCCGCAATATCGTTCTGGCGTCCAAACTGCCCAACTCGATTCCCTCGGTCAGCATAGACCGGCAATGCGGATCGTCTCAGCAATCGATGATGTTCGCGGCGCAAGGCGTTATGTCGGGCACTCAGGACATCGTTCTTGCGGCGGGAATCGAGAGCATGACTCGCGTGCCGATGGGTTCGACCTCGATGCTGTTCAAGAAAGAAGGCCTCGGTACATATAAGAGCCCGCGTCTGGAGGAAGCCTATCCGGGCATCATGTTCAGCCAGTTCATGGGCGCTGAAATGCTCGTGAAGAAGCACGGCTTCAGCCGCGAAGACCTCGACCAGTTCGCGCTTGAATCCCACCAGAAGGCGATTGCGGCCACTCAAGGCGGCTTGTTTGCAAATGAAATCGTCGGCGTCGAAGTTGAGACTCCTGAGGGCCATATCATCCACGACAGCGACGAAGGCATCCGGTATGATGCGACCTTTGAGAGCCTGTCGGGCGTCAAATTACTGCAGGAAGGTGGCTCGATTACGGCCGCCAATGCCAGCCAGATTTGCGACGGCTCATCGGCGGTCCTGATCGTTTCGGAAAGGGCGCTCAAGGAACACGGCCTCACTCCGCGCGCGCGGATTGTGAACCTGACCGTGACTGCTGGCGACCCCGTCATCATGCTAGAGGAACCCTTGTTCGCAACCGACCGCGCATTTCAGCGTTCGGGCATGAAGATAGGGGATATCGACCTGTACGAAGTAAACGAAGCCTTCGCGCCGGTACCTTTGGCTTGGCTTAAGCATGTCGGCGGCGACCGGTCCAAGATCAACGTGCACGGCGGCGCGATTGCCTTGGGCCACCCGCTTGGCGCGTCGGGCACGAAGTTGATGGCGACATTGCTCAACGCACTCGAAGCACGCGGCGGCAAATACGGGCTGCAGACAATGTGCGAAGGCGGCGGACAGGCCAACGTGACGATTATCGAGCGCGTTTGAACGCTCCCAATTCCAATATTAAGGACAAGACATGAAACTGGATTCCTCTATCGCAGCTGTCGTCACCGGCGGTGCATCTGGCCTTGGCGAAGCAACTGCGCGAGCATTGGCTGCCAAGGGCGTAAAGGTCGCCTTGTTCGACCTGCAAGCCGAAAAGGGCGAAGCGGTTGCGGCTGAGATTGGCGGTATTTTCTGCGAGGTCAACGTCACCGACGACGATAGCGTCGATGCAGGTTTTGCAAAGGCACGCGCCGCGCATGGGCAGGAACGTATCCTTGTGAACTGCGCTGGAACCGGCAACGCAATCAAGACCGCTAGCCGTTCGAAAGAAGATGGCTCGATCAAGCATTTCCCGCTCGATGCATTCAACCGCATCATCCAGATCAACCTCGTCGGCACCTTCCGCTGTATCGCCAAGTCGGCGGCTGGCATGCTGACGCTTGAGCCCATGGAAGATGGCGAACGCGGGGCGATGGTCAACACCGCTTCAGTCGCGGCAGAAGATGGCCAGATGGGTCAGGCGGCTTATTCGGCATCGAAAGGTGGCGTAGTTGGCATGACCCTGCCCATCGCTCGCGACCTGATGAGCGAGGGCATCCGCGTCAACACGATCCTGCCGGGTATATTCAACACGCCATTGATGAATGGCGCGCCGCCGCAGGTGAAGGAAGCGCTTGCCGCGTCGGTGCCCTTCCCCAAACGCCTAGGCAACCCGGAAGAATATGCGATGGTCGCGTTGACGATGATCGAATGCGGCTATTTCAACGGTGAAGATGTCCGCGTCGACGGTGCAATCCGTATGTCGCCGCGTTGAGGCAATGACCGACTTCACCCAGATCCTGTATAATGTTGCCGACGGCATCGCAACGATCACGCTGCATCGTCCGGAGAAAATGAATGCCTTTACCAATGTGATGATGCGCGAATTGTGCAGCGCATTTGATCTGGTGGATGCCGATGACGATGTGCGCGCGGTGATTGTCACGGGGTCGGGTGAGCGCGCTTTTTGCGCAGGTGCTGACCTCACGCCTGACGGCGGCGGCGAGGTTTTTGCAAGCGGCTCGGCGGTCGAAAGCCTGTCCGACGAGCGCGTGCGCGATTCGGGTGGCCGCCTGACGCTGCGGATTTTCCAGTGCAAAAAGCCTGTTATCGGGGCGATCAACGGTGCTGCCGTGGGCATCGGTGCCACCATGCAACTCCCGATGGATTTCCGCCTCGCAAGCGAAACCGCACGGTTCGGTTTTGTCTTTGCACGGCGCGGGATTGTGCCTGAAGCCGCGTCGAGCTGGTTCCTGCCGCGTCTCGTCGGCATGCAGCAGGCGCTTGAATGGTGCATGACGGGACGGGTGTTCGACGCTGCCGAAGCTTTGCAGGGTGGCCTTGTCCGCTCGGTCCATGCGCCAGCCGATCTGCTGCCAGCGGCGCAAAAACTTGCGCGCGAGATCGCCGACAACACGGCCCCTGTTTCCATTGCCCTTACCCGCGCAATGCTGTGGCGATTGCCATCCGCTGATCACCCGATGGCCGCGCACCAGATCGACAGCCGTGCCGTCTATCGCCGCTCGCGCTCGGGCGACGCCACAGAAGGCATATCTAGCTTCCTCGAAAAGCGCACGCCTGCCTATCCCGACAAAGTTTCCACAGATTTGCCTGACTTCTTCCCTTGGTGGGATGAACCTGCTTATAAGTGACGTTAGGGAAAAGGGGAATTAGATGGCAACGACCGGACCAAAGCTCATAACCGACCCAATCGAAAACGCGAATGCGCGCGATCAATTGATCGAGGCGGCGAGCCAGATCATGCGTGAGGGCGATACCATCGACCTGTCGTTGTCCGAGTTGTCGCTGCGCGCCGGTCTCAACAGCGCTTTGGTCAAATATTATTTCGGCAACAAAAACGGCCTTATGCTGGCTTTGCTCGACCGTGACATGGGTAACATCGTGCACAGTCTGGAGGCGCTGGTCGCCAAGGACATGCCGCCGCAGGAAAAGCTTCAGCTGCATATCGGCAAGGTCATCGATACCTATTATGCCTTCCCTTATCTCAACCGCCTGCTGATGCGCACTGTCCGCGACAGCGCACCGGTGGAAGCCGCGCGGATTGCCGAACTCTATCTGCGTCCCATCGCCAAGGCATATGAAGACCTGATCAGCGAAGGCGTTAAGGCCGGCAAATTCCGCAAGATCGATCCGCAATTTTTCTATTTTACCGTCACAGGCGCTGCGGACCGGTTCTATTCATCGCGGCTGGTGCTGCGGCATTGCTATAATCAGGACGATTTCAACGAAAATATGCGCGACCGATATCGCGAGCATACCATCGAACTGATTATGCGGGGTTTACTCGTTTAGCGGACGAAAAATGCCTGCCAATTCATTTTAACATTGACCTAAATCTTAGAGGCTTAAGTGAAAGCCTGGTCAGGCGAACAGCTATCGTCGTTCGAAAGGTTTCAACCCTCGCCCGAGCCGGTTGCCACCAAGCGCAATCCGGTCGCCTGACCAATCCGCGAGAAACACCGTGTTGCGATCCACCCCGGGCGCAATGCTGGCTTCGTTGGCGCTGATCGACAGCCCCACGCTCGATTGCTGGCGGCCTTCCGGCGCGACGGTGATGAACGCACTGTAATTTTCTTTGCTCGCGCCCTGTACAAAAACATTGCGCGCAATCTGGCCGACCGCACCGTTCGGCAGGTCGATCATATAATTGGTTTCCTTGCCTCTTGTATCGTCGAACGCGCTGTCGGTCACCGAAATCCGCGTGGCGCGGCTTTTGACGTAATGGCCGCCATTGCCGCGTTCGAACCGGCTGTTGGTAACTCTGAGCGCGCCATAGCCGCCGATATATATACCATGTGCGCAGGCATAATCGCCATCGCAGCGGCCTAGACCGGAGAAGGTCGAGCGGTCGATGCTGATCGAGCCCGAGCGATCGTCGGCGGTCAAAATTCCCTGCTCGCTGTTGCGGAATATTGCGCGGGTGATCGTTAGGTCGCCTTTTTCGAGGCGAATGCCCGCTCCGTTGCGATCCTTCACGCGCATATTCTGAAAGATGATGCCGTCGATGCTTGCCGCCCGCCCGCGCAGGACTAATGCCGCCTTGCCCTCACATGTTGCACCATCGAACACCGTCTGACCCGGCACAGAGGCACGAAATGCAATGACGCCAGCCTGTTGCACCGCACATTGGCGATAGTTGCCGGGGGCTATGATAATCGTGCCTTCGCCTTCGCCAATGGCATCGACAGCCTGTTGCAAGCTGCCATAGCCGCGCCCGGTTTCGGCGCTCTGGAACGGGGTAGCATTTTGCGCGGTCGCCGCGGTAGACAACAGCATAACAAGAATGAGGGCAGTTTTCGTCATGGCAGTGGCTCCTGAATCAGCCGTAACGCTAACCTGCCCAACATATCCAGCCGATTAACCAAGGCAGGAAAACGCCGTCCCTTTGAGGGACAGCATTAGGCTTATTCGTTGAGATTGGGCCGCAGCCAGCGGGTCGCAGTTGCCATGTCGACATCGCGCCGCGCAGCATATTCAGTGACCTGATCCTCGCCGATCCGCGCAACGCCGAAATATTCGGATTGCGGATGGCCAAAGTAAAAACCGCTAACTGCCGCAGTGGGCAGCATCGCAAAACTTTCGGTCAGCGTAATGCCGGTCTTATGCGTCGCGTCGAGCAAGTCGAACAGGATCGGTTTCAGGCTATGGTCGGGGCATGCCGGATAGCCGGGTGCTGGCCGGATACCGCGATATTCTTCGCGGTTGAGCGCTTCCATCGTGAACTGCTCGTCGGGCGCATAGGCCCAGAGATCCTTGCGAACATGCTCGTGCATCCGTTCGGCAAAGGCCTCGGCCAAGCGATCGGCGAGCGCCTTCAACATGATGTCGGAGTAATCGTCGATACTCGCCTTGAACTGTGCTAGATGCGTGCCGATACCGTGACCCGTGGTCACCGCAAAACCGCCAATCCAATCGCCATAGGGGCTGACAAAATCGGCAAGGCACATATTGGCCCTGCCCTCGCGCTTGGCGATTTGCTGGCGCAGGAACGGCAGGCGGATGTGCGCTTCGGTCTGTTCGCAATAGACCACAACATCGTCGCCATCGCGCCAGCACGGCCAAAGGCCTGCTACGCCCTTGGCGCGGAGCCATTTTTCGTTGACGATCTTGTCGAGCATCGCATTGGCATCAGCGAACAGACTGGTCGCGCTTTCGCCCACAACCGGGTCAGTCAGAATCGCCGGATAATTACCATGCAATTCCCACGCGCGGAAAAAGGGCGTCCAGTCGATATAATTGCGCAAGTCGGCGAGGTCCCAATCGTCATAGACATGGACGCCGGGCTTCGCGGGAGGTGCAGGCTTCAGGCTTTCGTCGATTTCAAAGCTATTGGCGCGGGCCTCTTCAAGCGTTGCGAGCGGCTTTGCGGTCTTGCCGGCGCGGGCATCGCGGATATGCTCATATTCGGCGCGGGTGTCGGCGACGAACTTATCAGCCATCGTATCGCTGACGAGCGTTCCAGCAACACCCACCGCCCGTGAAGCGTCAAGGACGTGAATGACGGGACCGGAATACACCGGCTCAATGCGAAGCGCTGTGTGCGTTTTCGACGTGGTTGCACCGCCGATCATCAGCGGCATAGTCATCCCTGCCTTCTGCATTTCCTCGGCAACGGTCACCATCTCGTCGAGCGAAGGCGTGATCAGCCCGGAAAGCCCGATCATATCAGCGTCATTTTCATTGGCAGCTTTAAGAATATCGGGCCACGATACCATCACACCCAGATCAACAATTTCAAAGCCATTGCACTGAAGCACTACGCCAACGATATTCTTACCGATGTCATGGACGTCGCCCTTTACGGTCGCCATTATGATCTTGCCCTTGCCCTTCGCGCCAACCTCTTTTTCGGCCTCGATATAGGGGAAGAGATGCGCGACAGCTTTCTTCATCACGCGCGCCGATTTGACCACCTGCGGCAGGAACATTTTGCCAGAGCCGAACAGGTCGCCGACGACATTCATGCCGTCCATTAGCGGGCCTTCGATGACCTCGATAGGTCGGCCATTTGCAGCCTTGATCGCCAGCCGAGCTTCTTCAGTGTCGTCGACAATATGCGCGTCGATACCCTTGACGAGCGCATGTTCGAGGCGTTTCTTAACTTCCCAGCCGCGCCATTCGGCCTCGGCCTTTTCCTGCGCGACGTCGGTACCTCGATATTTTTCGGCCAGCGTAATTAGCCGTTCGGTCGCGTCGGGATCGCGGTTGAGGATGACATCTTCGCAAGCCAAGCGCAGTTCGGGATCGATATCGTCATAGATATCGAGTTGGCCTGCGTTGACGATTGCCATGTCCAATCCGGCGGGAATGGCGTGATACAGAAAGATCGAGTGCATCGCTCGGCGCACGGGTTCGTTGCCCCTGAACGAAAAGGACAGGTTCGATAGCCCACCCGAATAATGCGCATGCGGGCACAGGACGCGCAGTTCTTTCAGCGCCTCGATGAAATCGACGCCGTAATTATTATGCTCCTCGATTCCGGTCGCCACCGCGAAAATATTGGGGTCGAAAATAATGTCTTCTGGCGGAAAACCGATGCCGATGAGCAAGTCATACGCGCGCTTGCAAATCTCGACCTTGCGTTCTTTCGTGTCGGCCTGTCCGGTCTCATCGAACGCCATGACGACTGCGGCTGCACCATAAGCCATGCACAATCGGGCATGGTACAGGAACTGCTCCTCGCCTTCCTTCATCGAGATCGAATTGACGATCGGCTTACCCGAAACGCATTTCAGACCCGCCTCGATGACGCTCCATTTGGAACTGTCGATCATCAACGGCACCCGCGCGATGTCTGGCTCGGCCGCGATGCGTTTGATGAACGTCGTCATCGCCTCGTGCGCATCAAGCAAGCCTTCATCCATATTGATGTCGACGATCTGCGCGCCGTTTTCGACCTGATCGCGCGCGACCTCGACCGCCGCTTCATAGTCGCCGCTAAGGATAAGCTTCTTGAATTTGGCGCTACCGGTAACGTTGGTGCGCTCGCCAATATTGACGAAACGGGAGGAGGATATGTTCATTTTATCGTTTCAGTTTACGCAGCCATCACGAAAGGTTCGAGGCCTGCTAATGTGGTTAAGGTGGGAGCTGCGGGGATTTGACGTGGCGCTCGGTCTTCGACGGCTTTGGCAATCGCCGCGATATGCGCAGGCGTCGTACCACAGCACCCGCCGACGATATTCACCAGTCCATCGTCAAGCCACTGCCCGATGAGCGCCGCTGTCGTTTCAGGTAGTTCGTCATATTCGGCCAGATCATTTGGCAATCCCGCATTGGGATAGGCCATGACGAGTGCGTTAGCTTGTTTCGATAAAGCCGCCAGATGCGGGCGCAATAGATCTGCACCGAACGAACAATTCAGGCCGATGGTGAGCGGCTTTACATGACGGATCGCCGCCCAAAATGCCTCGACTGTATGCCCTGACAGGTTCCGGCCTGCCATGTCGGTGATCGTCATCGAAATCATCAATGGCACGTCGCGACCCGAAGCTTGCGCCGCTTCCTGCGCCGCCATGGCTGCGCATTTGGCGTTGAGCGTATCGAAAATTGTTTCAATCAACAGGAAATCAACACCACCTTCGATTAGCGCATCGCACTGTTCGCGGTAGACATCTTTGAGATAATCAAAATCAATCTCGCGGTAGCCCGGGTCATTAACATCGGGGGATAACGACAATGTCTTGTTGGTCGGGCCGATCGAACCAGCGACAAAACGCCTTTTGCCGTCTTTGGCTTCAGCTTCATCACAGCATTCGCGCGCGACTTTGGCGGAAACCAGATTAAGTTCGCGGACCAGATGTTCGCAGCCATAATCGGCCATGCTGATCTTGGTGCCGCTGAACGTATTGGTTTCGATCATATCGGCACCCGCGTCGAGATAGGCGCTATGGATGGCCTTTATGATATCGGGCCGGGTAATCGACAAAAGGTCATTATTGCCCTTCTGGTCGTGCGTGACTTCGAGCAAGCCGCGATAATCCGCTTCGGTCAGCTTATAGCTCTGAATCGCAGTGCCGTAACCGCCGTCGAATACGAGGATCTGCTTTGCAGCCCTCGCAACAAACTCTTCGCGGGCGCTCATGCCGCCTTCTCCTGCGCTATTGCCGCAGGGCGTTTACCGAGCAAATGGCAAATAGCGTAAGACAGTTCTGCGCGGTTAAGCGTGTAAAAATGGAAATCTCGCACCCCGCCCGCATAAAGTCGGCGGCACATTTCAGCGGCAATCGTCGCTGCGACCAACTGGCGTGCCGGTGGGTGGTCGTCCAGCCCTTCAAACAGATGTGCCATCCACGTGGGGATAGCCGTACCTGTCATACTCGACATGCGGGTAATGGCGGCGAAGTTGGACACGGGCATGATGCCCGGTACTATCTCCGCATCGATTCCCGCTGCGGCGACCGCATCGCGGAAACGGAAAAATGTTTCAGGTTCGAAAAAGAACTGGGTAATGGCCCGGCTCGCGCCTGCATCGAGTTTGCGTTTCAGAAAATCAATGTCCGTCGACGCTGACAATGCCTCCGGATGGGTTTCGGGATAGGCGCTGACCGAAATCTCGAAAGGGTGCAGCTTGCGCAAGCCTTCAACCAGTTCAGCGGCGCTCGCATAGCCATCTGGGTGCGGTATAAATTTGCCGTCGGAATTGGGTGCATCGCCGCGTAGCGCCACAATGTGCCGCACGCCTGCCCGCCAATAGGCGTTGGCGACGTTGGCAATCTCTGATTTGGAAGCCTCCACGCATGTCAAATGCGCGGCGGCTGGAATATCGGTTTCGCGGGCAATACGCGCCACCGTATTGTGCGTGCGTTCGCGCGTGGTTCCGCCTGCGCCATATGTAACCGAGACAAAGCGGGGCTGCAGCGGTGCCAATGTGACGACCGAATCCCACAACTGTTCTTCCATCTTTTCCGTCTTCGGCGGGAAAAATTCAAAACTGATTTCGCAGTCGCCAGCAAGGTCGGCAAATAAAGGTGCCGCCACGGCCCGGCTGGCTTCCTGCATTTGAGCAAGGGGGAGAATCATGCAACTATCCTTAATTTCGGGTTTGGTGCCAATTGCACTTGTCCCTGTTTTTGTCCCATCCAGATTTTTACGGCGAGCGCGCCGCCATCCAGCGTCACCTGATGCGCCAGATGGACCCCATTGGCCTGAAATGCTTTTCCGATGAGTTCATCGGCGAAGCCCAACCGGGCGTGCGCATGCACGGTACGGAGTTCTTCACGATCGTGCGCGGCAAAATCGATGATGATCAGCCTGCCCTTGGATGCCAGTACGCGGACGGCCTCGGCGATTACACCCTCAGGATGCTGGGCATAATGCAGAACCTGGTGGAAGATGATGGTGTCAAATTCGCCGTCCGCCAAGGGCAACGCGTTGAAATCGCCCAGCATGATTTCGACTTTAGCGGCCACATCCGCACCCAGATTGCCAAGCTTCGCCCGCGCAAGGCGCAACATTTCTATATTATTGTCCAGCGCGACAAAATGATTGGCATCTGCGGCAAATAATTCGACCATTCGGCCGGTGCCGGTGCCCACATCCAGGACGTTGCCGAGCGGTGCCATCGCCAGAATCTGGCCAATAGCTTCCTCTACTTCGGTTTCGGTCACATGGAGTGAACGAAGCGAATCCCATTCATCGGCATGCGCGGCAAAATAGGCCGCAGCCATATCAGTGCGGGCTGCTCGAACTTCTTCGAGCTTCACCAGATCGCGCATAAACGCCTTTGCCTGCGTAATATCGGTACTGGCAAAAAGCGGCGCCAGCCGACCGTCGGTCATGACCGGGCCAGGTCGCATGAAAACCCAACTACCCTCTTTACGCCGTTCCAATATCCCTGCCTCGTCCAAAATCCGGACGTGGCGCGACACGCGGGGCTGGCTTTGCCCCAAAATCTGCACCAGTTCGCCAACCGATAGTTCAAGTTTAAGCACTAGAAATACGATTCGCAGGCGCGTGGGGTCGGCCAAAGCACGCGTTATGTTGAGCAAATCGATCATAGCGACATCATATAAAGAATTCTTTATATGATGTCAATCGGCGCAAATTGGCCGTGTTTTCTACCTTTTAGGTTGAGTTAATCCCGAAACCGGGGCCGGTCACCGCTTAAGCATAAAAAACGTGATTGCCATGAAAATATGAAGGGGCTAGAGGGACAAACCGCAGACATTACTGCATCCGTGCAGTGTGCCTGTCAGGTTTTTCAATAAGTTTTGCTAGGGGGTTTTCCCAAATGAAGAAAATTGCTGTATCTCTCGTTCTCGCCGCTTCGCTCGGTCTCGCTGCTTGCTCGGGCGCTGAAGAAGCAACCACAGAAGCAACCGATGCAACTGCAGAAGCAACCACCGAAGCTGCTGACGCTGCTGTAGAAGGTGCTGCTGACGCTACCGACGCTGCTGCAACTGCAACCGACGCTGCTACCGACGCAACTGCAAAGGCTGGCGAAATGGCTGACGCTGCTGGCGAATCCGCTGACAAGGCTGGTGACGCTGCTGCAAAGGCTGGCGAAATGGCTGACGCTGCCAAGGAAGCTGCGAAGTAATATCGCACTTTCAGCACAAGCTGAAATCGAAAAGGCCGTCCTGTTTACAGGGCGGCCTTTTTCTTTGAGTCCATATTCGATAGAGTGACAGCATGGTCGATCCAATTTTCCGTCCATTGCTTTTGTTGGCGTCGCTAAGCGCTTGCGGCGGCAGTCAGAGTGATCCCGGACCAGGCGGTGTCAGCAATGAGGATGCAAAAGCGCTCGACGAAGCAGCCGCAAAACTCGACGCAGAAAGCGTCAATCAGAATAATTGACTAGCGCTGGTGATACAACGCAACCGAACGCGATACGAACTGCATGAATTCCATCCGCGCCGGAACCGAAGCGGTGGTATCGCCGATCATAACGGCAACCGCATACCGCGTCCCATCAGGCGCAGTCATAATGCCGATATCATTATATCCTGTCGACACAGGAGCCAGAATCTGCCCGGTCCCGGTCTTGTGCAGAAACCGCCAGCCCGCAGGAACGCCGGCCTTTAACCGGTTTGGGCCGCTGCTGGTCCGCGCCATGATGTCGAGCAACAGCCGCGTCGAGTCGGCTGACAATAATTCGCCCTTTGCCAGCCTGCCCAGCGCACGAACAATTGCTTCCGGGCTGGCTCCGTCCACCGGATCAGCGAGATAGCGGTCCAACGCGGCCTTGCGCTGCGCATAGGGCACCGCATCACGCGCGGCGTAAAAGCGGCGTCCCATTGCATATTCTTGCCGCCATTCAAGTCCGGCGATCATGCTCTGCATCAAACGCTCGCCCTGCCCGAAACGGATTGCGCCCAGATTTTTGCGGGCAATGAAGCTTCGAACCGCTTGCGGGCCGCCAGCCGTGCGCAAAAGCGAATCGTTGGCGGTGTTATCGCTCGCGCGGATCGCCTGTTCCAGCAAGCTGAGTACCGTTTCATCGATCCCGCCATTGGCAATCACCCGGTCGCGCATTGGCTGGTGAAACACCGCAAGGTCATCGGGGTTGATCCGGACGCGTTGGTCGAGCCGCAGCTTGCCCTGATCGACGAGGTCGAGAACTGTCATCGCGACCCATGTTTTCGATACACTTTGCTGCGGAAACAGGTCGCCAAGACGCTTACCCGTTACCCAGTCGCCGCCATCGATCCGCATAATAGCAACACCCGTTTTCCCCGGAAACAAACGCCACTGGTCATGTATGAGATTTTCGAGGCCTTCGGGTGGCTGGCCTACGGCAGGTCGCGCCGGTTCGGGCATCGCCGGGCGAGGCCCCGGGTTCGGCGTTGGCCGCGGAGTAGGTCGCGCGCTTTGCGAAACTGGCTTTGAGGCAGGCGACGGCGGATCTGCAGCAACGCACCCAGACAGAATCAGGGCCGCCAACGCTGCACCCAATTTTGGACGTTTTAATATTCTGACAGACGGCGACCGTCCTGTTTTTCCAAAACCCATATTAAGCCGTTAAGCCCAACAACCTTTCAGGGGAATGACCGAATTCCAATTTTGCGACGAATGATTCTGCGCTGTCGATGAAAAGATTAGTCAGACCGGCTGCAGATTTACTTGACCTTCCATGCCGTCCGTAGTTGACCTGCCAGCACAATCCGCGACGATAGGGTAGGAACAAATGGACAGCATATTCATCGGCAAAAGCGCAAGTGGCCCCGAATCCCTGAACCTTAAGCGTTCTAACCGTCATGGTTTAATTGCCGGCGCGACAGGAACCGGAAAAACGGTAACATTGCAGGGTCTGGTCGAAGGATTTTCAGCCGCGGGTGTCCCAACCTTCGTTGCCGATGTGAAGGGCGACCTTGCGGGCATGGCCATGCCGGGTTCGCCGCAAGGCAAAACGCATGAGATTTTTGCTGGCCGTGCAGCAGAAATAGAACAGGGCGATTGGGCCTATAAGGACAACCCAACCCAGTTTTGGGACTTGTTTGGCGAACAAGGCCACCCGATCCGCACCACTGTATCGGAGATGGGGCCGCTATTACTGTCCAGGCTCATGGATTTGAACGAAGTGCAAGAGGGCGTTTTAACCATCGCCTTTCATGTCGCCGACAAAGACGGCCTGTTGATGCTCGATCTTGACGATTTGCAGGCAATGCTTGTCCATTGCGGCGAGCGCGCGAGCGAATTGACGCTCGAATATGGCAATATCTCCAAGCAATCGGTTGGCAGCATCCAGCGTTCGTTGCTCCAGTTGCGCAGCCAGGGCGGCGAGCATTTCTTTGGTGAACCTTCGCTTGAGCTCGAAGATTTTGTTAAAGTCGACGATAGCGGGCGCGGTATCGTCAACATACTTGCGGCTGACAAATTGATGTCCAGCCCAAAGCTCTATTCAACATTTCTTTTGTGGCTGCTTTCCGAACTGTTCGAAAACTTCCCCGAAGTCGGTGACCCTGACAAGCCAAAGCTCGTATTCTTTTTTGATGAGGCGCATTTGCTGTTCAACGACGCACCAAAGGCATTGCTGGAAAAAATCGAGCAGGTTGTACGGCTGATCCGGTCGAAAGGTATCGGCGTCTATTTCATCACGCAGAACCCTATCGATATTCCCGACACCGTTGCCGCGCAGCTGAACAACCGGATTCAGCATAAGCTGAACGCGTTCAGCCCCCGGGACCAGCAAGCGGTCAAATCAGCGGCTGATACTTTCCGGCCCAATCCCGCACTCGATGTCGCTCAGGTGATTACCGAGCTTAAGATCGGTGAAGCGTTAGTGTCGCTGCTACAACCAGACGGTTCGCCATCGATGGTGCAGCGGACGTTGATCAAGGCACCTGCCAGCCGCGTTGGGCCGCTCACGCCGCAGGAACGCGGTATCATGATCCAGACCGATGCGATCGGCGACAAATATGATGCGCTGATTGATCGCGAATCGGCCGAAGAAATCCTCTCAGCAAAGGGCGCGCAAGCGCAAGCAGCGGCGCAAGAAGCCAAGGCAGATGCCGAAGCGGATAAACAGGCAGCAGTCGCAGCGAAGGAAAAGGCAAAAGCCGATGCCGCGGCGGCCAAGGAGTTAGCACGTCAACACGCCGCCGTCGCGCGTGAGGCGGCCAAGCCAAGCATGGCGGAAAAAATGGTGCAGTCGGCAGCGCGATCAGCGGCCACCTCGATCGGACGTCAGGTGGCAGGGTCGTTCGGCAAGTCGCTGGTTCGCGGTATATTGGGCAGCCTGTTTAAATAATCAGCCACGCCCGCGGTACGGCGCGACGCCTTGCTCTGGAATCCACAAGCCCCTGGGCGGCTCGCCCGACTGCCAGAACACGTCAATCGGAATCCCTCCACGCGGATACCAATAACCGCCTATACGCAGCCAATGCGGTTTCATTTCGTTGAACAACCGCTGACCGATGCCAACGGTGCAGTCTTCGTGGAATGCTGCATGGTTTCGAAATGAGCCCAAAAATAGCTTGAGCGATTTGGACTCTACGATTGTCGCGTTGGGGGCATAATCAATGACCAGATGCGCGAAATCAGGCTGCGCGGTGACGGGGCATAACGACGTGAATTCGGGAACGGCGAAGCGCGCCAGATAAAGCGACCCGGGGCGCGGATTGGGAACATAGTCAAGCTGGGCCTCTTCAGGCGTTGCAGGCTGCTCGCTTTGAGCGCCGAGAAAACGGGTGTTGGGTTGATCGGTCATGTGGCAGCATTTAGCCGCTTCATCGGGGGAAGCAAACGGCTCATATGATCCAAGCGCTATATTCATTGGCGGTTCAGTCGCTACAGCGATGACGACGGGAAAATAATAAGGGAAGAATTCATGCGTTCGCACGCTTTGGGCATATGTCTTGCGGCTCTAGCCTATATTTCCAGCGGCCCGGCGGTTGCGCAGGATGCCGTGCCAGAAACGCCGCCCGAACTGCGCGATTTCAGACTTGAAGAACCGCGCCCAGCCCCTCAGCCCCAGCCTGATCCGCCGGTTGAGCAAACGCCGCCTCCTGAAGTCCGGATTGTGCCGGAACCGACGCGTGAGTCGGTGACACCAAGAACTCGTAATGTTCCTCCGGAAAGCGCTCGTGAGGTCGTTTCAACAACGGCACCCAGGCTATCGGAGGCCGATGCCGACCCGGTGGAAAGCCCGGTTAATGAGCAGCCTGTTGCAACGTCCGCGCCCGCTGATCCATTGCCCGCGACAGTTGAAGAGACCGTTGCCGCATCACCCCCGGTCGATGTGACAGCAAGCACCGACAATAGGGTCATGATTTTCGGAATTGTTGGCGGCGCAGCATTGCTTGGCTTGCTTGCTTTCCTGTTCTGGCGGCGGCGGCGTCCACAGGAAGCGGAGGCGGCTGATAAGGTCAAAACGCACGAAAAGCCTGCAAGCCCCGTTCGCGCACCCAAGCCGGAACTGCCGCCCGTTGCGCCCCGCCCTCTGCCGAAGCCACCGGAACCACCAATCGGCTCCGTATCGATCACATTCATCCCCGAAAAAGCGACGATCAGCTTCACCAACCTGATTGTGCAAGGCCAGCTGCAAATCGCCAATACAGGTAAAAACGATGTGAAAGACATGCAGTTGCGCGCCATATTGCTGTCTGCAAGCAGCGGGCAGCAGCATGTTATCGATACATTCTTTGCCGATCCGGCGCAGGTTGCACCCAACTCGCTGGGCGATGCCAGGCCCGGCGAACGACTTGGCCTGTCGCTTGAGTTATCCGTCTCGCTGAATGAAATGCACGCCTTCCCGCACGGCGAGCAGCGTCTGTTGGTGCCGATTATCGTGGCGGCACTTAGTTATGCCGACGAGGACGGAGCGACAAAAGAAGCGCGGCTGGCCTGCATGATTGGCCGCGAGGCGAACCCGCCGCAGCCCAAAATGGGCCCCTTACGCCTCGACAAAGGCCCGCGCAGTTTTGCGCCCTTGGGACAGCGCCCAGTTTACGCCTGAAAGCCCGTATCGCAAATCGTCGGCATCAAGCTTAGCGCCGCGACATGAGCATATTAATCCCCATACTGGGTGACCAGTTGAGCCTCGGCCTATCGTCGCTCTCGGGGCAGCACCGAAATGACAGTGTAATCCTGATGGTGGAGGCGGACGAGGAAACGACCTACGTTCCGCATCATAAAGCCAAGCTTGCCTATATTCTGTCGGCCATGCGGCATCATTCCGACGCCCTGCGTAAGGCGGGATGGCGGGTCGATTATGTGAAGCTCCACGATCCCGAAAATAGCGGTAGCTTTACCGGCGAATTGGCCCGTGCCATCGAACGCCATCATCCCGGCCTTATTCGCGTCACCGAAGCAGGCGAGTGGCGGGTAAAGGCGATGCTCGACAGCTGGAGCGACCGATTTGACGTGCCCGTAGAAATCGTGCCGGACACCCGCTTTTTGGCTTCGCACGCCGAATTTGAAACATGGGCAGAGGGCCGCAAACAACTGCGTATGGAATTTTTCTATCGCGATATGCGCCGCAAGTCCGGACTGCTAATGGACGGCGACAAGCCCGTGGGCGGGCAATGGAATTTCGACAGCGAAAACCGCAAGCCAGCCAAAAACGACCTATTGATCCCCAAGCCACTCCACTTCGCACCCGATGATATCACGCGCGAGGTCATCGATATGGTCGAAGCCCGCTTTGGCGATCATCTGGGCAGAACCGCCGTATTCGGATTTGCCGTGACCCGCGAAGATGCTTTGAAGCAGCAGGCCTATTTCTTAGACCACGCGTTGCCGCTGTTCGGCGATTATCAAGATGCCATGCTCACCGGTGAGCCGTTTTTGTGGCACTCAATCCTTTCGCCATATATCAATTCAGGCCTGCTCGACCCGCTTGAACTGTGCCGCGAGGTCGAGGCGCGTTATGATGTCGGCAAGGTGCCGTTGAACGCCGCCGAAGGCTTTATCCGGCAGATTATCGGTTGGCGCGAATATGTTCGGGGGATCTACTGGTTTGCCGGACCTGATTATGTCGACCGCAACGAACTTGGCGCGACGCGGGATTTGCCGTCATTTTACTGGACGGGCAAAACCGACATGCACTGCATGCGCGAAGCCATAGGCCAGACGCTTGAATATGCCTATGCCCATCATATCCAGCGATTGATGATCACGGGCAACTTCGCGCTGATCGCCGGTATCGATCCCAAACAGGTGCATGAATGGTATCTGGCTGTCTATGCCGATGCCTATGAGTGGGTCGAGCTGCCCAACACATTGGGGATGAGCCAGTTCGGCGATGGCGGGATGCTGGCGTCCAAGCCGTATGCGTCGAGCGGGGCCTATATCAACCGCATGTCCAATTATTGCAGTTCATGCCGTTTTGACGTCAAACAGCGCACCGGACCAGACGCTTGCCCGTTCAACGCCCTCTATTGGGATTTCATTGCGCGTAACGAGGGCAAGCTTCGCGGCAACCCCAGAATGGCGATGCCGTACAAAAATTGGGAGCGGATGAGCGACTCGGATAAAAGCGCGCTGCGCACCAGTGCGGGGCAATTTCTGGAAAGACTTGGCTAGATTGCAAAAGCGTCTTATCTTGCACTGCACAAGAATCAAAAAGTTGCGGGCAAGGACAATATTATCATGGAAATTTTGGTAAGCACCGAATGGTTGGCTAAGGAAATCGGTGCGTCCGACCTGCGAGTGGTGGACGCCACCTATTTCATGCCCGACGCCGGCCGTAATGCGGCGGCTGAATATGAAGGCGGTCATATTCCCACCGCCGTTTTCATGGATTTGGAAGAGCTGGCCGACGCCAATAGCAGCCTGCCGAACACCCTTCCTCCAGCAGAAAAATTCGCCAGCCGGATGCAGTCGCTCGGCCTAGGCGATGGCAGCCGGATTGTGGTTTATGACGATAGCCCGTTCAAATCGGCGGCGCGTGCTTGGTGGATGCTGACCTTGTTTGGCGCGCATGACGTCGCGGTCCTCGACGGCGGTATCGCCAAATGGAAAGCCGAAGGCCGCGCGCTCGAAACCGGCAAGCCAACGCTCCGCCATCGTCATTTCACCGTCTGGAAAGACGACAAGGGCGTAAAGAATAAGGCCGACATGCTCGCCAATTTGCACAGCAAGGACTCAGTAGTCGTCGATGCCCGCGGTGCTGGCCGATTCACCGGCGAAGAAGCCGAACCGCGCCCCGAAATGGCGTCGGGCCATATTCCGGGCAGCCGTAACCTGCCTTATGGAAACCTGTACAACCCCGATGGCACATGGAAACGCGGCGATGAGCTTGTTGCCGCATTCCAAGATGCTGGCGTCGATCTCGACAAGCCGATGATCACTACGTGCGGATCTGGCATGACCGCAGCCGTGGTACTGTTCGGCGCGCGCCTTACCGGCAAGAGTGATGTCGCTCTATATGACGGTAGCTGGTCCGAATGGGGTCTCGACAAAGATACGCCGAAGGAAACGGGTGCGGCTTGAATTCCGACAAGCCACGCCGACCCGCGACCCAAATCGTCACCGGTGGGCGTGACAAAAAACTGACGGGGCCCGTGGTCAACGTACCCGTCTGGCGCGCAAGCACGCATTTATACGATGATGTTGGGGCACTCGAAGCGGGCAAGACCAGCAGCGAGGACAACCGCTTCTTCTATGGCCGTAGGGGCTCGCCAACGCAGTGGTCGCTGGCCGATGCGCTGACCGGGATGGAGCCGGGCGCACATGGGACGATGCTCTATCCCTCCGGCGTGGCGGCGATTTCATGTGCTTTGCTTTCGGTGCTGAAGCCCGGCGATGTGCTGCTGATGACCGACAATGCGTATGACCCGAGTCGGTCCTTTGCAGACGGCTTTCTGAAGCGCTTCGGCGTCGAGACGCGGTATTTCGATCCGATGACCGCCGATAGCGCTGGCCTGTTTTGCGACAGAACCAAGGCTATATTGCTTGAAAATCCGGGCAGTCTGACTTTCGAGGTTCAGGACGTCCCGGCCATTTGCGCCGAGGCCAAAAAGCGCGGCGTTGTAACTTTGCTCGACAATACCTGGGCCACTCCATTCTTCTACACTGCGCTCGAAAAGGGCGTCGACATGACCATTCTTGCCGCGACTAAATATATTGTCGGACATAGCGACGTGATGTTGGGCAGCGTCACCACGCACAAAGGGCTCTGGGCCAAGCTTCGCCAGACTGCGCATCAATTGGGGCAGGTGGTGTCGCCCGACGATGCCTATCTCGCCAGTAGGGGTTTGCGGACTCTAGCGGTGCGAATGAAGGCGCATGAGGCATCGGCGCTGAAAATAGCGCATTGGCTGGCTGACCGGTCCGGGGTTGAGGCAGTCTATCACCCTGCCCTTGCCAGTTGCCCCGGCCACGAAATCTGGAAGCGCGACTTCACCGGTTCGTCAGGACTGTTCTCTTTCGTGCTTAACGGTAGCAAAGCCAAAGCTGCGGCGTTTGTCGATGCGCTTGACCTGTTCGGCATCGGCTATAGCTGGGGTGGATTCGAGAGCCTGGCGCTGCCGGTGCATCCGGAAAAATACCGGTCAGCCGTCCTTTGGAACACCGAGCATAGCGTGATCCGCCTGCAAATCGGTCTGGAGGATGCCGATGACCTTATCGCCGACATCGATTCAGCGCTAAAAAGCGCCTCCAATATCGCCTGAATAAGCACACCAAAATAGAACTTGAAGTTGACCCAGCGTCAAGCGGCATAAGGGGCGCATGGAAGATTCGCTGCCTATCGATGAAGTGGTCCGCCGTACCGGCCTGACCAGCCGCGCTTTGCGCTTTTATGAAGCGAAGGGTCTGGTTGCGCCTTTGCGAACGGCTTCGGGGCGGCGTGTATTCGGTAAAAACGAGCTGGCGCGACTGCATCATATCGTCGTGCTGAAATCGGCGGGGCTGAGCCTTAGCCAAATGGGGCAGCTTTTTGCGGGGCGCGCGATCGACCTGTCGGCAATGTTGGCGGCACAGCTTAAAATGCTCGACGATGAAGCCGCTCAAGTCGAAAGCGCCCGCCGCATCATCCGCTTTGCAATGTCACGCCTCGACCGCGGCGAACCGGTCGATGCCGAGACATTTTGTTCGCTCATCGAATCAGGAGACAGAATGATGAATCAGGAACCCAAGCAATGGCAAGCGGTCACCGACCGCTATTTTTCACCCACCGAGAAAGCTGCGTGGGCCGAGGCATGGGACAAAGTGGACAAAGGTTTCGACGCCGATGCTTATAGCGCAAAATGGAAGGCACTGGGCGACCGGATCAAGGCCGCGATGCCGATCGAACCCGACAGCGATAAGGCGCAAACCTTCGTCGTTGAATGGTTCGAGCTTTTAAAGCCCTTTTCCGCGGTCAGCACGGCTGAAATGTGGCAGAAGAGCATGGAAATGTACGATAATATGGATGCTTGGGCGGGACAAGGCGAGGGCATGGCCGACCCCGGCTTTGATAAATCGGTCTGGGATTTCATGAAATTGGCAACCACCTCGCGGATCACGCAGGGCGGCGCTTTGCCTGTTTTGGGATTGGCACAACAGGGGGAATGACATGAACGCATGGATATATCTGGCGATCGCCATCGTCTTCGAAATCGCTGGAACCAGCCTGCTCAAAGCATCGAACGGTTTCAGCCGGATGGGTTTGGGGATAGCGTCAATGGCCTGTTACTGGGTGTGCTTCGGTTTTCTGGCGGTGGCGATGAAGAGCATTCCGGTGGGCGTCGCTTATGCCATCTGGTCGGGAGTTGGCATCATCGCGATTGCGGTCATCGGCTGGTTAGTGTTTCGCCAAAGCCTCAATCCCATTCAAATCGGTTTCATCGCGCTGATTTGCGTTGGAGCAATCGGGCTCAACCTGACCACAAACGCGTATTCTATTGCGCCTATCGAGAAGCAAAAAACCTTGTCTTGAGGCGAAGCTGTTATCGCCCGGTGTTGAGCTTTGCCGAAACCGCTTCCTGCGCCAACGCGTTCGCATCCGCTATCCACATATCGAGAATCAGACGGAGCGTTGAGCGGGGAACGCCTTCGATCACATGCGCTGCGCTGAAAAACAGGTCGTTATCCGCGTCTGTATCAACTTTGATGATGTCAAACGCGTCGTTCATCCGGTTGAGCCAGTCGGTGGGCGGGTTTGGAACGTCGCTGTAAGAGGATGACATATAGATATATTTGCAGTTCGCGCCGCCCGTGCATCCCCCAAAGGTTATCCGCGTGGGTTGATCACCAAGCGTGACGTTGAACGCCGGGTTTTTAGTATCCTTTACGAGCTCGCCGGGTTGATAGCCCATATCGCGCAAAACCTCCGCCAAGGCCGCCGGATTTGCGATACTCACAGGTTTATCAGACGGTGCCGCCCAAGCTGGACTGACCATAATCGCCGAGAACAATATGCACTTTAATCCGGTTCGCATGCTCCGCCCTCCCGTTGCTTGCATTGCGCTTTTTCCTTACCGCGTGGGCACCGGTATTTCACCCGAATAATCGTAAAAGCCGCGTTTTACCTTGCGGCCAAACCAGCCTGCCTCGACATATTTCTGCAAAATAGGGGCGGGGCGGAATTTGGGGTCGCCCGTCGACGTGAGCAGCACATTGGTGATTTCGAGGCAGGTATCGAGTCCGATAAAATCGGCCAAGGTTAGCGGTCCCATCGGGTGGTTCAGCCCCAATTGGCATGCGGTGTCGATATCCCGAATGGACGCGACGCCTTCGCCGAGCGCAAAACAGGCCTCGTTGATCATCGGCATCAGCACGCGGTTGACGATGAAGCCTGGAGCATCGTTGGCATATACCATCTGCTTCCCCAACGCCGCGCCATAGGTTTCGATAACTTTCACCGTCCCATCCGAAGTGGCAAGCCCGCGAATGACTTCGATCAGGCCCATGACGGGGACCGGATTGAAAAAATGCACGCCGATAAAGCGCGTCGGGTCGGGCGACGCCTGCGACAGCCGGGTAATCGGGATCGACGATGTGTTGGAAGCCAGCACTGCCTGATGCCCTAAAATTTTACCCACGCTTTCGAAAATCTTGCGCTTGATTTCCTCACGCTCGGTCGCCGCTTCGATGATGAGGCCTGCATCGGCCATAGGTTCGTAATTCGCGACCGGTTCGATCCGCGACAGCAAGGTATCGGCCTCGTTTCGGCTCATTTTCTCTTTCGCGACCAGCCGGTCAAGCGCCTTGGAAATACCAGCCTTGCCAGCCTCAGCCTTCTCAAGATCAAGGTCGGAGAGATAGACATGATAGCCCGCAGCAGCGCTGACTTGCGCGATGCCTGCGCCCATTTGACCCGCACCGATAACGCCGACTGACCGCATGATAAACTCCGTTAACTTGGCAACGATTGCCCCCTAGCGAACGGCTGCCAAAAGCGCTAGCCTCACTGCTATGCGCAGGGGATATATAGCACTAGCACTGATGTGCGCGACGGCAAATGCGGTGGCGGCACCAAGCGTCACCCCGTCCAAAGTTATGACATATAAAGACTGGGCGGTTGGTTGCGACAACGGTCTTTCCTGCCAGGCGGTCGCCTTGATGCCCGAGGGACTTCCGGAAGGCTCGCTAACCATTGTGGCAGTACGCGCCGAGGGCGTGAACGGGGCGTTCAAAATCGATATGTCAGGCGTGCCGACTAAGTCTGACAGGTTCCGCGTTTTGATCGATGGCAAGGTTGTCCACACAGGCACAACGCGGGTAAGTAGCGAGACATTCAAAGTTACTGGTGCCGATGCAATGAAGCTGGCACGGGCCATGGTCAAAGGCAAAAAGCTTCGGCTGATCGACGGGGCGGGATCCGTATTGGGCAATGCATCGCTTTTCGGGTCGGCGGCAGCCTTCCGTTTCGCCGATGCAACGCAGGGACGTACCGGATCGCGCGGGGCGATCGTCGCCGTGGGTCCCAAAATGGCCACCGCAAAGAAAGCCGCATTGCCGGTCATCAACCTTAAAAGGATCAAGCCATCAACAATGTTGCCGGACGCGGGCGCTTTGGTTGCGTTGTCCGAATCCAGCCCCTGTGCAGCCGAACGGTTTGGTCCTACCGAGGATTCGGCCTACAGCTTGGGTTCTGGCACCAACGGCCCACAGGTTTTGGTTCTGCTCAACTGCGGAAGCGGCGCGTATAATTTCTCGTCGGGCATTTACACCGGACAACGCGACGCGAAGGGCAAATGGAATTTCGAGCCAGCCAAATTCGATTATGGTGCAGCGGGTTTCTCGGCAGACAGCAAAATCCCGCTTCTGGTCAACGCCGACTGGGATGCGGACAATCAGACAATCAGCAGTTACTCCAAAGGACGTGGAATTGGCGATTGCGGCGCTTCCGAAACTTTTGTCTGGGACGGCAATATGTTTCGCCTGACCAGCGCAACGGTCATGGAAGAATGCCGCGGCTCGCTCGACTGGATACCCATATGGCGGTCCGAGGTCAGGCTAATCGATTAAAGTTTGCGCTTTTTCAGCAAGATTTCCGCAATCGCATAAGTGCGCGGGTTGTCGACATCGACGGCATAGGCACCATCTTGCTCCATATAGGGCAATACGCGTACGCCAAAACGCCGTGACATCGCGCGAAACGCACTGTCGAGTTTGAACCACCCCATGCGGAAGCGGACGAGATTGTGGATGCCAAAAGCCTTCGCGATCCGGCCTTTGGTCTTGATGAACTGACCGCCCTGACGGAAAGCTTCGGCAGCCTTCAGCGCGTTTGCATTACGCAGCCAGAACAGGTTGCAGTTCGAAATCGCGGCGTCGGAAAATTCGTAGAAGCGGCGCTGGCCTTCGGGATGCGCCGCCAGAATGGCTTCGCGGGTCGACAGCACGATAACCGCATCACCTTCGCCCGCCATCGCGTGCACGTGGAAGTCGCGCATCAATTCGGGTGTAACGAGTACATTGTCCGCAGTGGTAATAACCAGCGGCCATGCTGCGTCTCCTGCCTGAGCGGCCGCATATTCCACGCTTTCAACAATGCCCGTTTGCGCCTGACAAATCATCAACCGGCCACTGGCTTGAAGTTCGACCACGCCGGGTAAATCAGCAATCACCGCCGGATCGTGGATCGAGATCAGCACTTTTGCGCCAGGAAAGGCCGGAATTGCGGCTTCCAATACCCACTGCAGCAACGCTTTGCCGCAAATCGGCACGCGGCATTTATGGGTGACACCTGCGTCGGCAGCCATCGGGTCAAGCTTGCCATCGCGTT
Organism: Sphingomonadales bacterium Ga0077559; assembly: GCA_001464315.1. Classification (GTDB taxonomy): domain Bacteria; phylum Pseudomonadota; class Alphaproteobacteria; order Sphingomonadales; family Sphingomonadaceae; genus Sphingorhabdus_B. The sequence goes on from LNFK01000075.1 coordinate 140,194, forward strand.
TGCCCGCGAGGATGAGGAGTGTCGGTTGTGTCGTCATGAGCGCGGCTATAGGCGGGCAAGCTTAGGCTGGCAATTGATTGCAAAGCCGCCTAAGCGCGGCGGCAATGCTCATCCTTTAGCAGAAAGTCTCTGTCTATGTCCGCCCCCTTACGTATCGCACTCGCTGGTCTTGGTACCGTAGGCACCGGCGTCATTCGCCTCATCGAGGAAAACAGCGCGCTGATCGCACGGCGCGCTGGGCGTGCCATCCAGATCACCGCTGTGACCGCGCGCGACCGTTCGAAAGATCGCGGCGTCGATCTTTCAGCATATCGCTGGGTCGACGATATGGGCGAGCTGGCAACTGCGGACGATGTCGATGTTGTTGTCGAACTGGTCGGTGGTTCGGACGGCCCGGCGCTCACCTTGGCGCGTGAAACATTGTCCAATGCCCGCGCACTAGTTACCGCCAATAAAGCGATGATTGCGCATCATGGTTCGGAACTCGCCACCCTCGCCGAGGAGCGGAACGCAGCGCTGAAGTTCGAAGCGGCTGTCGCTGGCGGCATTCCGGTCATTCAGGGCTTGCGCGACGGGGCAGCAGCCAATCGCATCGACCGCGTTTACGGCATCCTTAACGGCACGTGCAATTTCATCCTGTCCACGATGGAGCGCGAGGGCCTCGATTTCGCCGAGGTACTCGCCGACGCGCAGGCCAAGGGATTTGCTGAAGCTGATCCCTCATTCGACATCGACGGTATCGATGCAGCACATAAGCTCTCGATCCTCGCCTCGCTCAGCTTCGGGTCGCAAATCGATTTCGGCGGCGTCGAAGCACGCGGCATCCGCAAGTTATTGGCCGCCGATATCGCGCAAGCAAACGCGCTTGGATATCGCATCCGGCTTATCGGCTTGGCCGAGATCGATGGCGAAAACGGTTCGGCAACGATTTTCCAGCGTGTCCAGCCGTGCCTCGTGCCGCTCTTACATCCGCTGGCACATGTCATGGGCGCAACCAATGCCGTAGTGGCAGAAGGCAATTTCTCCGGCCGCTTGCTATTCCAGGGAGCAGGTGCGGGAGATAAGCCCACTGCGTCGGCGGTCGTCGCCGACCTGGTCGATATCGCCCGCAAAGAAGTCGGCCCCGCTTTCTCGATGCCTTGCGCAGAACTGGAAAAGCTGCCGCGCGCGGCCTCGGCTCACCGCGTTGGCAAAACCTATCTCCGGATGCTTGTGGCCGACCGCGTCGGGGTACTTGCCGAGATCACCGCCGCGATGCGCGATGCAGGCCTTTCCATCGAAAGCCTGATTCAGACCGAGGCGAGCAATGACGGCTCAGCGCTGATTGCTATGGTGACCCACGCAGGAGCTGAGCAGGCAATTAATGACACGCTGGCCGCACTCGCGCCGTCGGACAGCTTGCTCGGTGAGCCAATGGTCATGCATATCTTGGGCGAATAGCCTTACTCGGGTTCGCTGCCTTCTGGTACTATCATATCGGGGTCCGGGAGGCCCTTCATGACTTCAAAATAGTCGAGCGCAACCGGAGGGACATAGCCAAAGGGCGTACCGCCTGAAGGCGGCGTTCGGCACAGCTTGTCGCCATAAGCGCATCCTGCAGCACGCTCCGTCGATACCGCTTCACCCCGCCGGATACGGTCGTTATCGACTGGCGCAAGGTCCAGCTTCTGCCGTTTATTTTCTGAATTTTCACCGCACACCACAATCTCGTCATTTTGCGGGTATTTAACGCAACCTTCGGCATCGACCGCGACCAGCCGCCGCGCTTTTTCGATCTGCGCTGCAATTTCGGCGTCGCTCACCTGCTGCGCCGAAACGGCAGAGGCCGAAAACGCAAATACGGCCACAAGTAATCTCGACATTTGGCGGCGCCTTCCCTATCGGGGGGCCGCAAATCCGACCCGCCACGCCCCAACCCGAGCATTCCCCCCGAAAGCCCGAATTTCAGATAGCTAGGAAAAAGCCATGACCGCAGCAAGCCAAATCCTTGACCGCGTACTTGTTCTTGAAATGGTGCGTGTCACCGAAGCCGCCGCGATTGCCGCTGCCAAGCTGATCGGTCGCGGCGATGAAAAGGCAGCCGACCATGCGGCCGTCGAGGCGATGCGCGCGGCATTGAACGGGCTTTATATGGATGGCACCGTTGTCATCGGCGAAGGCGAGCGCGACGAAGCGCCGATGCTGTATATCGGTGAGAAAGTTGGCTCGGCGATCGGTAAAGGCCCCAAGATCGACATCGCGCTTGATCCGCTCGAAGGCACCACGATCACCGCCAAAGCTGGACCCAATGCGCTTGCCGTGCTGGCGGTTGCCGAAGAAGGCAATCTATTGAACGCACCCGATGTTTACATGGACAAGATCGCGGTTGGCCCCGGCTACTCACCTAACATTGTCAATCTGGACCGGACCGTAGCAGAAAACGTCAACGCCGTTGCCAAGGAAAAAGGCGTAGCACCCAACGAACTGATCGTCTGCGTTCTCGACCGTCCGCGCCACGAGAAACTCATCGCTGAGCTGCGCGCGCTGGGCTGCGGCGTAATGCTGATCCCCGACGGCGACGTGGCCGGCGTCATCGCCACGTCCGACCCTGACACGACAGTCGATATATATATGGGTAGCGGCGGCGCACCCGAAGGCGTGTTGGCGGCGGCTGCACTGCGCTGTATCGGCGGGCAGTTCAAGGGACGGCTGTTGTTCCGCAACGATGACGAACGACTGCGCGCGCGCAAATGGGGCATCGAGGATCTCGACAAGATTTATGATCTCGAAGAACTGGCCAAGGGCGATTGCATCTTCGCCGCGACCGGCGTCACCGACGGCAAAATCCTGCGCGATGGCAGGATCACAACTGAAACCGTCGTTATGCGCGCCTCGAGCGGCACCGTGCGCCGAGTGAAGAGCACGCACGGACGCGGTCGCCACCACGATTAGAACACACCCATCGTCAGACCGGCCGCGAGCGTAGCGCCGATATCACGGGCGTTTTGCAAGTCCTCTGCTGATATCGTCTTGGGCGCCAATATCGCTTCGGGCGTCTGCGCGTGGGTGCAGACGATCAAGCTTTCCGCGACCTTCTTCAATCGCCATCCGGTGGCAATCCGTTCGGCCTGCGCGACGGCGTTGCGGCCATCCGACCCCGCACAGACAATCACCGCAAAAGCGCGACCCTCCATCTGCCCTAGGCAGGGATAATAGAGCTGATCGAAAAAGGCCTTCATTACACCGCTGATCGCTGCCAGATTTTCCGGAAAGACGAACAGATAGCCATCCGCACCTAGCATATCCGCCGCCGTCACATCCCCCGCATGCACCAGCCTCGCCTCAACCTCCGCCGCCCCGGTACAAGCCGCCCGCGCCAGCGCCTCGGACCCGCCGGTCATGCTATGCCAGACTATCAGCAGCTTTTTCATGGGGCCTTGCTAGCATCCCGCGCCCCGCATAGGGAATCGATCACCGGTCAGGCGTGGCAGTGGCGCAGCGGCGATGTCGATGCGCGCGATCCGGGGTTTCAACCCGACGATCTGGTCACGCAATTGCTGATGGCGCGCGGCGTTCCGCGGGACGATCTGGAGCGCCACCGCGATCCCACCATTCGCGGCTTCATGCCCGACCCGTCAATTTTCCAGGATATGGACCGTGCCGCTGAGCGTCTGGCCGACGCGGTCCAGCGCCAAGAGCCTATTACCGTCTATGGCGATTATGACGTCGACGGTGCGACCAGCGCGGCATTGCTCATTCGCCTGTTCCGCTCGCTGGGCCTTACCGCCGGCCATTATATCCCCGACCGCCTGATGGAGGGTTATGGCCCCTCGGGCGAGGCGCTGGTGCGGATTGGGGAAGGCGGCAGCAAGCTAATCGTCACCGTTGATTGCGGCGCAATGGCCTATGACGCGCTCGCACAGGCCAATGCGGCGGGACTTGAGGTCATCGTCGTCGACCACCATAAATGCGCTGCCGATCTTCCTACGGCATACGCATTGGTCAACCCCAACAGGCTGGACGAGGCCGATGATGCCGCATCACACGGCCATCTCGCCGCTGTCGGTGTCGCCTTCCTGCTCGGCGCGGCTATCATCCGCACGCTGCGCGCACGCGGCTATTTCGCCAGCCGCCCCGAACCCAAATTGATGGAGCTGCTTGATCTGGTCGCGCTCGGCACCGTCGCCGACGTTGCACAGCTCAAGGGGCTGAACCGCGCGTTCGTTGCGCAGGGGCTGAAAATCATGGCAGGCCGCCGTAACATCGGCATTGCCGCGCTCATCCAATCCAGCCGCCTGACTCGCGCGCCAATCTGCTCCGATCTCGGCTTCGCGCTCGGTCCGCGCATCAACGCGGGTGGCCGCGTCGGCAAGTCCGACCTTGGCGTCCGCCTGCTCACTACCGAGGATGAGGTCGAAGCACAGGACATCGCGCTCGAGCTTGACCGGCTGAACGAAGAACGCCGCGCCATCGAAGGCGTCGTTCAGGAACAGGCTGAAGCGATGATCGCTGGACAGCATAACCGCGCGGTCGCGTTGCTGTCGGGCAAGGGCTGGCACCCCGGTGTCATCGGCATCGTGGCGGGGCGCATAAAGGAAAAGACCGGGAAGCCATCTATCGTCATCGCGGTGGATGAGGCTGGCACCGGCAAAGGCTCTGGCCGCTCAATCGCCGGGGTCGATCTGGGGGCGGCCATTATCGCCGCCAAAGACGCTGGGTTCTTGGAGGCAGGCGGCGGTCACGCTATGGCGGCGGGGCTAACGGTGCGTGAGGATAAAATCGAGGCGCTGGCCGATTGGCTCGACGAGCGGTTGGCGGGCGACGTTGCACGCGCGTCAGGGAATAAGGCGCTGCTCATCGACGCTATCATCACCCCGCGCGGGTTGAACCCGGTGTTCGTGGACGCGATGGAATCGGCGGGACCATATGGCATGGGCTGGCCCGGGCCGCGCGTGGTGACGGGGCCGGTGCGCGTGGTGAAATGCGATATCGTCGGCAAAGATCATGTCCGCGCAATAGTCGCAGGCGACGATGGGCAGTCGTTCAAAGCGATGGCGTTCCGTCAGGGCGAGAGCGCATTGGGACAGCAATTGCTCCATGGTGAGCGAGGCCGCAAATACTGGCTGGCTGGCCGCGCCAAGACCGACGATTGGGGCGCGACACCCAAGGCAGAGCTGCATATCGACGACGCTGCTTTTGCCGATTAATCTTACGCTTGACCTTCCCCACCCGAATCCGTAAAGGCGCGGCTCGCCAAGCGATTGGCCCCTTCGTCTAGCGGTTAGGACGCGGCCCTTTCACGGCTGAAACACGGGTTCGATTCCCGTAGGGGTCACCAAACTATCTCTCCGGCAAACATTCCCCATTCGACAACATCTCCACATCATAAGCGAAATGCATCATATGCCGTTGACGCAATATTGATTGTATTGTGAACAGTCGTTACAAAAACAGCATCGTTTAAAAGATTTGCGTCATTAGTGGCGCGGAGCAGATCGACGCCCGGTCATTACGAAAAAATTTAGGTCTGCAATGTCTATTTTTACCAAACAAATTTCCGAAAACGGAGTTTTCTTTGTCCTCTGTTTTCTGGTCGCTGCCGCATTTATCATGGGCGGTAGCGCGCGGTCGGATGTGCAGTCTCTTGCACTGCTCAGACCTCTGGCCATTGTTGTTCTGGGATTTGGACTATGGAAATTAACGATCGACGATCTCCGCAATAATTGGGAGATTTCCATCATATCCGCTCTTCTCCTTCTGGTTAGTTTTATTTATCTCATTCCTTTACCGGTCGGGTTCCACAGCGGTGGCGTTCACGACGTTGCTGCAAATATACGCGATCTGGCTGCCGGTGGGGAACAAATGCGGCCTCTAGCCTTAAGTGGCTATGCTGCGATAAATGCCAACTTCGCTCTATTAGTTCCACTGGCCGCAATGGTATTGCTGATCCAACTGGATCGAAAGCAGCGTTATTCATTATTACCTCTCTGTATCGCCCTCGGTATGCTGAGCGCTCTCTTGGGACTTTTGCAGTCCATAGGTGGACCTAATGGCTCTCTCTATTTTTACCGGGTGACAAATAATGGCTCGGCAGTCGGGATATTCGCCAACCGCAACCATCAGGCAGTATATCTCGCGACACTTTTCCCGATGCTCGCTGTTTATTATGTGACGGCAGACAAGAAAAATCCGAAAATCCGAAAACTCCGGTTATGGCTGGCCATTACTGGCAGCATTGTGCTTATCCCGCTCATTTTGATAACTGGATCGCGCGGTGGCCTGCTCGCAGCTCTGCTTGGAATGTTGGCTGCCCTATGGGCTTCTCGTCATTGGGGCGCCTCCACCTTCTCTGAGCAAAAGAAATCGAGTTTCAATTTGCGGATTTTGCTGGCCGGAGGGGCTGTCGCAATGCTCACGGCGCTAACATTGGTAACGGCTCGTGCTGAAGCGATTTTGAGACTCTTTGCACCATCAGCCTCTACAGATAACCGCAGTGAATTCTGGAGAGTTACTTTCAAGACCGCGCAGGACCAGTTGCCTTGGGGGGTCGGACCTGGAGGGTTTGCAGAAGCCTTTCGCGTGAATGAGCCGATAAATCTTTTAGACAGCACGTATCTGAACCACGCACACAATGATTTCCTCGAATTATTCAATGATTATGGTATGTTATCTTTAATCATATTTGCCGTAGCAGTTATACTGCTATTTGTTTCACGCCGGAAAGCGGAAGCATCTACTCACGGTCGCGACGCGGCATTCCGTTTTCTTGGTCTGGCTGGCCTTACGATTTTGGCATTAGGCAGCATTGTTGATTACCCTGTCCGAACTCCCTTTGTTTCGGTTTTTGCGATGATTCTGTTGTTCTGGGGCATAGGCAACCATCACACTTCAAAAAATGAGTCGGTTACATCGAAAATAGTAGATTAGCCTGCTTTTGTCAGCTAGCCCGCCGTTAATATCCGCGCCCTTTGCGCCTGGTACTATCTCTGGATAATCAATGCGTCAGTCAGTTAGCAATTTTAGTAATGTCGATACTCAGGATAAAGCCGACGGTAACTCGCCTTTGAATTTGGCGCCTCCATTATTGCTGCAATACTGGCAAGTCGTAATCCGCTGGAAATGGATTATTGTCGGAATAATATTAAGTAGTGTAGTTCTGGGTCTAGTTTTTACGCTCCTGGCCACGCCAAAATACACCGCTACCTCCAGAATCGAGATCAGTCGCGAACAGAAAAAAGTGACAAATGTCGAGGCTCTCGAATCAAATGACGTGGGCGGAGATCTTGAATTTTATCAAACAAACTACTCCTTGATGCGAGCCCGGTCGCTCGCGGAACGCGTTGCGCGTCAATTGCGACTGGCAACGGATGACCAGTTCTTCACCGCACACTCGGTAAAATCGGACGATGAAGGTTTTTTCGCTTCAAATTCCGGCCGCGCCTTGAGTGCTGCAGAGCGACAAAAACGCGAAAAACAAGCCGTTGAGTTGCTACTGGAGAATATTGCCATTTCACCAGTTCGAGGCTCTGCCCTAATCGACGTAAGCTACACAAGCGCCTCTGCAGAACTATCGGCAAAAATCGCAAATACGTGGACTGAGCAGTTCATTGTTCAAAGTATGGATCGGCGATTTGCCTCAACATCAGACGCACGAAAGTTTTTGGAAGGGCGGCTATCGGATCTGCGCGCACGGCTGGAATCATCTGAACGCGATCTCGTAAACTATGCTTCCCAAAAAGGAATCGTGGCACTCGGTACGAGCAAAAGTGCCGATGGCAAAACAGAGGTGGAGCGAACTCTTGTTTCAAGTGATCTGGAAGCCTTAAATACTGCTCTCTCTGGAGCTACGGCCGACCGAATTGCGGCGGAAAGCAAGGCCGGCCAGCGCAATGGCGGGGCAAATTCCGAAGCGTTGAGCAACATCGCCATTTCCCAGCTTCGCCAGAAGCGAGCCGAAGCGGCAGCAGAATATGCCAAGATGCTGGTGCAATTCGAACCAGGCTATCCTGCCGTTCGGGCGTTATCTGAGCAATTACGCGTATTGGACGCCAGTATAGCTCGGGAAGAAGGTCGCGTTCTAAGCAGCCGTTCGGCAGAATTTCAGGAAGCCCTTCAACTGGAGCGCGACCTAAGGCGGCAAGTTGAGAGCCTCAAGCAACGAATGGATACTCAGCAGCGCAGCAGTATCCAGTATAATATCTATCAGCGCGAAGCAGACACCAACCGTGAACTTTATGACGGATTGCTTCAGCGCTACAAGGAAATCGGCGTAGCGGGCGTTGGTGCAAATAATATTGCGATCGTTGATGCGGCAAATATTCCTGAAAAGCCTTCTTCACCTAACTTATTACTCAATTTGGCACTTGCCCTCATTGCGGGTGCAGGTCTCGCGGCAGTTGCAACCTTCGCCCTAGACCAGATCGATGAAGGAATTCGCGATCCTGGACAGGTCAACCGCCTTTTGCAGGTACCGCTCTTGGGTAGCGTACCTAACATCGAAGACGAAAAAGTTCTGGATCAGCTGCGTGACGCAAAATCGTCGTTGTCAGAAGCCTATTTCAGTATCCGTTCAAATCTGGCTTTTTCAACCGATCACGGCGTTCCTACGTCAATGATGGTAACGAGTACGAGGCCGGCGGAAGGAAAAAGTACTACCAGCCTGGCAATCGCAACGGTTCTTGGGAGGACAGGTAAGAATGTATTGCTGATTGATGCCGACATGCGTTCGCCGTCGATGCATAGCTTTATGGCACTCTCGAACAGTACCGGCCTCAGCAACTTTCTGGCGGGCGACAACGATTGGCAGCGTCTGATAGTTCCAACCGAAGTGAAAGGGTTGCAGCTTATGCCTGCCGGGCCCAATCCTCCAAGCGCATCCGAACTGTTGAGTAGCGATCGAATGCTGCTGCTAGTTCAGCAACTGCTTGGCCATTTTGATCACATCGTTATCGATTCACCTCCTATCTTGGGACTTGCAGATGCACCGTTACTATCGCGTTCGGTCGAAGGCTGCATATTTGTGGCCGAGGCAGAAGGTGTCGCTCTAAGGGGCGTGAAAGCTTCACTAAATCGCCTGCATTCAGTCCATGCCCATGTTCTCGGTGTCGTTTTGACCAAATTGAAGCAAAATCGCGCTGGATATGGCTATGGCTATGGCTATGGCTATGGCTATGGCGAGAACTCACGCGATCCGCAGTGACCCCGCTTACCACTTTAATTTGGCCGGGCACCTTTCGGGGTATAATTCCGTTATAAAGTATTAATTTGGTTGATTAATCTGTTTATCGATTACTGCCAGCAAGTGTTGGAAGGCTGAACATTGAAAACTGACGTTATCGAGAAAATCCAATCTAAAAATGCGGTAATCGGCATCATCGGTCTTGGCTATGTAGGTCTTCCATTGGCGCTTTCATTTGTTCGGGCCGGCTTTTCCGTTCTGGGATTCGATATTGATCCGGACAAGACTGAAAAGCTCTCAAAAGGCATTAGTCCCATCGCCCATATTGCGGGTAGCGATATTGAAGAAATGCTCGCCAAGGGCTTTGAACCTACCGTTGATTTTGCAAGGGCTTCTGAAGCCGATGCCTTGATCCTCTGCGTTCCCACTCCGTTAAATCGCTATCGTGAACCTGACTTGAGCTATGTCACGTCTACGGTCGAAACGATCGTACCGTATCTAAGAACGGGCCAGATCGTCTCACTGGAAAGCACAACCTATCCAGGTACTACCGACGAGGAGATAGCGACGCGGATTTCGCCTCGCGGATTTACAATCGGAGAAGACCTGTTCCTAATCTATTCGCCGGAAAGGGAAGATCCGGGTAATCCTCACTTTACCACACGTACCATACCCAAAATCTGCGGTGGCTATACTTCACATTGCCTTGAGGTTGGTGTTGCTCTCTATGAAAGCGTCATCGACCGCGTTGTCCCGGTTAGCTCGACACGTGCGGCAGAATTGACAAAGTTGCTGGAAAATATCCACCGTGCCGTGAATATCGGTCTTGTCAACGAAATGAAGCTGGTGGCGGATCGTATGGGTTTGGACATCCGCGAAGTAATCGACGCTGCAGCGACCAAACCCTTCGGTTTTGTTCCTTATTATCCAGGTCCGGGATTGGGTGGGCACTGCATCCCCATTGATCCTTTTTACCTGACATGGAAAGCGCGCGAATATGGAATGAACACGCGCTTCATCGAATTGGCAGGTGAAGTGAACGGCGCTATGCCCGATTTTGTCGTCAATAAGATTCTATTCGGGCTGAACGAAGAATTGAAGTCGATTAAAGGTTCAAAAATACTCGTTCTGGGCATCGCGTATAAACCCAATATCGACGACATGCGGGAGTCACCGTCAGTCATCATAATGGAAAAGTTGCGCGATATGGGCGCGATAATATCCTACAGTGATCCGCACATAGCGACCTTCCCTAAAATGCGGGAACATCATTTCGAGCTTGATTGCGTTGAATTAACAGGTGAGGAAATTGCGAGTTCGGACTGCGTGCTGCTGGCCACCGACCATGATTCCTTTGATTATGACTTCATTCTTGAACACGCCAAGCTGATCGTCGACACCCGCGGCAGATATAAGCAGGGTACCGTGAAAGTGATCGCATCATGACAGTTCGGCTGGCTCAAGTAGGTTGCGGTTACTGGGGAAAGAATCTTGCCAGAAACTTCGCCCAGCTAGGCGCATTGCATGCGGTTGTTGATGACAATCCAGCCACTTCCGCTGCAATGGCGGCTGAGCATGGCGCTTTGGCCATGACCTTTGGTTCGGTATTGGAGGATCCCAATATTCAGGCAGTATCATTGGCGACACCTGCGCCTCAACATGCTCAAATGGCATTAGCTGCTTTGAATGCCGGAAAGCATGTGTTTGTCGAAAAGCCTCTGGCGCTGGAAGTTGAGGAGGCGCGGCAACTTGTCGACGCGGCGCAGCGAACCGGTCAGATACTGATGGTCGGACATCTGCTGCAATATCACCCGATTTTCATAGCTCTGTGTGAGATCGTAAAAAAAGGCGAGTTGGGTAATCTAAGACATATATATTCAAACCGCCTCAGTTTTGGAAAAATCCGGGTCGAGGAGAATGTGTTATGGTCCTTTGCGCCGCATGATGTTTCGATGGTGCTGGCACTCGCAGGCGAAATGCCGCACGACGTCAAAGCAGAGGGATCGTCTTTTGTAACTCAAAATGTCGCCGACAATGCCATCTGTCATCTTCATTTCCCATCAGGAATAACCGCGCATATTAATGTCTCTTGGATGCACCCGTTCAAGGAGCATAGGCTTGTTGTTGTTGGTGACAAAGCCATGGCGGCATTTGAAGACAGCCAGCCCGATTGGTCTAAACGACTGGCCATATATCGAAATCATGTCGATCATGCAGGAGCATTCCCGTTGGCCGTGAAGGGCCCGGTCGAATTTGTTGAAGTTGCATCGGCAGAACCATTGAAGGAAGAATGCGGGCATTTCCTTGATTGCATACAGACTGGAAATGCACCGCGAACGGATGGCGCAGAAGGGTTGCGGGTCCTCGATGTTCTCAGGCAGGCCGAAGACTGCCTTGTACGTTCGCTTGATCAAGCAGGAAAATTGGCATGACAGTACACCAGAGCGCCTTTGTGCATGAAAGTGCATATGTCGACGAACCGAGTTCAGTTGGTGCAAACACAAAGATCTGGCATTTTAGTCATGTCCTGGCCAACACGCATATCGGTGAATCATGTGTTTTGGGTCAGAATGTAGTTGTCGGCCCGGATGTCCGGGTCGGAAACAATTGCAAGATTCAGAACAATGTTTCCCTCTATAAGGGTGTGGACCTTGCAGACGGCGTATTCTGTGGACCTTCCTGCGTGTTTACCAACGTCCTGACACCTCGTGCGGAAGTGGAGCGAAAAGATGAATTTGCGAAAACGCCTTGCGGTCATAGCATTGGTGCTTATGCAATGGTTGCAGCTGGCGCTGTCGTAACGAGAAATGTCGCTGACCATGCACTGGTCGCGGGTATTCCAGCCAGACGGATCGGATGGGTATCCAGAAGTGGTGACCGGTTGAATGATAACCTCATTTGTCCGCGGACTAACGAAGTATATGAGCTTAATCCCGATGGCGGACTCAGTCTGAAAGAGTGAATATGACCATGCAGTTTATCGACCTTGCCGCTCAGCAGCAGAGAATCAAATCAAAAATTGATCACCGCATTCAGGCCGTTCTCTCCCATGGGCATTACATCATGGGTCCCGAAGTAGCCGAGTTCGAAAAGCAACTCGCAGATTTTTGCGGTTCATCTTACGCTTTGGGTTGCGCAAACGGCACCGATGCCCTCCAACTCGCCCTTATGGCATTGGATGCCGGTCCAGGGGATGCCGTTTTCTGCCCGTCATTTACGTTCGCATCGACTGCGGAGGTCGTGCCGCCGACAGGCGCAACGCCAGTATTGGTTGATGTGTGCGAGGCGAGTTACAATCTGGACCCGGCTAGCCTGCTGCGGTCGATTGCATCTGCAAGGGAGCAAGGATTAAAGCCTACCGGTGTGATACCGGTCGACCTGTTTGGGCTGCCCGCTGATTACGATGCCATTGAACAGATAGCTGCCGACAATGGTATGTGGATTATCAGCGATAGTGCGCAAGGGTTTGGCGCAACTTATCGCGGGCGAACTACGGGCTCGATTGGTACGATAGCCACAACATCATTTTTCCCCGCCAAACCGCTGGGCTGTTATGGCGACGGCGGCGCGATTTTTACAGCCGATCCTGAACTGCGCGCACTGATAGAGTCATATCGGGTGCACGGTAAAGGTACGCATAAATATGATAATGAGCGCATTGGTCTCAATTCCAGGCTCGACACATTGCAGGCGGCAATCCTACTTGAGAAGCTCGCCATTTATGCAGATGAAATCGAAGCCCGCCAACGGGTTGCTGCACGCTACAGTGCCGCGCTGCATAACAATGTAATCACCCCTGTCGTACCGGATGATTGCCGTTCGGTATGGGCGCAATATACTGTCCGGGTTCATGAAGGACAGGATCGTTCAGCAATCATGTCCCATTTGGCCGCTGCTGGCGTTCCTTCAGTGGTATATTATCCCCGTCCACTGCATCAGCAGACTGCATATAGCAAGTTTCCTACCGATCCCGAGGGCCTGGCCGTTTCCGAAAAACTGGCTCAAACTGTCTTTAGCCTTCCGATGCATCCCTATTTGACCGAGAGCGATCAAGATATTGTCATCGCGGCGGTTCAAGACGCCAGTGGCGTAAACTGAGAAAATGATTTTATTGGCCCATTGGCCTGCCTGTTAAGGTGCCAATGACATGTCTTTAAAGACACGCTTCGCCACGATCAAGGCGTCGAGATTTTCTCGGCAAGTTGCCGGAATGATGGCGTTCACGGCTATGGGGCAGGCACTCTATTTGCTGGTAGGGCCTGTCATCGGCCGTTTGTTCACACCCGAAGAAATTGGCCTTTACGGTCAATTGATCACGATTGCCGTTTCGACTAGCATGATGACCAGCCTTTGTTACGAAATGGCTATCCCGGCCTGCCGTTCAGAAAAAGAAGCAATATCGATCACTGTTGGTGCCTTCCTTTTGGCTTTAATCATCAGTTGCGGATTGGGCGCCGCCTTTTCACTGCTCGCTGTGCGAGGTCAGTTCGGTCTGGCCCAATTCCCGATATGGGCAGGTGCGTTGCTCGCTGCAATATTGTTCAGCAATGCTATCACTCAGATTGCACAGAATTGGCAATTGCGTGACCAGAATGCAATGATCATCGGCAAGGCTGGAATAACCCTGAATATTGTACGCGGGGGCAGCCAGATTGCATTTGGCCTGGCGTGGCCCGTTTGGGCTATTCTGGTTGCTGGAGAAATTCTGGGTCGATTTGCCAATTTCATTCACGTTATCAAAGACCGTCCAAATCTTCTGAAAAGCGTGCACTTTCAATGGTCCGATGTGCGTGTATCACTTTGGCGCTTTCGGGAATTTCCGTTTGTGCTTACCCCTGCACTGGTCATCGATGCGGTTGCTATCGTCGTTCAGATTTCCGTACTCGGTATGTTATTCGGTGCCGCAGCGATGGGGCAATATTTTCTCATGCGTCGGACCCTGGACCTTCCCGTCGCGTTCGCTGTGAAAAGTCTCGCCGATATTTTGTACATGCGAATGGCCAAGGATGCGCGTGAGCATCCCCGGCAGGTTCGGCCGTTTCTCGTGAAATCGGCAGTTGGCCTTGCAGCGGTTGGATCGATCGGCTTTCTACCGCTTGTCTTTTTTGGTCCTCCGCTTTTCAAATTTGTATTTGGTCCAAACTGGGAAGTTGCAGGCACATTGGCTGCGGTAATGGTGCCCGCAATCATCCTGAATCTTGCTGTATCACCTATTAGCCGGGTATTTGCCCTGACCTCCCGACCATTGCTGCGCTTTACGTTCGGCATTGTGCTCAATATCTTGTCCGGCGCGGCGTTATGGTTCTCATGGCAACAGAAGTTCAGCCTCATAGAGACTGTCGCTGCGGTTTCCGCCGCTCTTACTGTAAGTTACATCGCCTATTTCTTCGCAGCTGTCGTTGCCAGTGGCCATATTAGAGACGATAGCCATGTGGGTGATGAACGCCCACTCAACAATTGAACTTGTCAATTCAGGAGTTACGCGTTGCCTAATATTCTTATCAATGGTGTCAAATCGAAAACTGGTGGCGGAAAAAGTATACTCCAGACTTACTTGAGAATGGCGAAATCGGAAAAATCTAATTTTAGATATTTCGTTCTTACTCCTGATGCAGAAGAATATAAGATTTTTGAAAGCGACAATATAACCGTTATAGATATACCGAACTTCGCTAAATCGAATGTATTATTCCTATTACTTTACCACTATTATTTTCCTAAGATTATTAAAGAATTCGATATCGATGCTATATTGAATTACGGCGATATTATCATCCCTGGGAAAACCCCCCAACTGTATAATTTTGATTGGGCTTATGCTGCTTACCCGACAGGACCTAGCTGGGATTGTTTATCAAAATCCGAGAGATTTTATTACGGATTAAAAATATATCTTTTCAAGAAATACATATATTCCGCCACATTTATTATGGTTCAGACGCCGTTATTGCTCAAAAGGCTTAAGGATATTTATGGTTTAAATAATTTAGAAGTTGTCCCGAATGCCATCTCTCTGGACAATTTTCGGAATCGTGACGAACATCATTTTAATCTACCCGATGGTAGAACAAAATTATTGTATATCACCTTTTATTATCCACACAAAAACATCGAGATTTTCATCGACATCGCTAGGGCAATAAAAACCAGAAACCTGCCTTACACCCTTGTTACGACTTTGGCGCCAGAACAACATCCGATGGCGGCAAAATTTCTGAATATCGTTCAAACTGAAGGCTTAGAAGAAATTATCTTCAACATCGGTCCAGTGCCGATGCATCATGTTGCACCGCTTTTTGAGCAATGCGATGGTCTATTGATGCCTACACTGCTTGAGTCCTTTAGCGGATCATATGTAGAAGCCATGTTTCATCAAAAGCCGATTTTCACATCTGATATGGATTTTGCTCGCGGTGTTTGTGGCGAGGCCGCTTTTTACTTCGACCCATTGGATGCAACGGACATTTTAGCCACGGTCGAACAGGCATTTTCAGCGAGTCAAAACATTCGCGACATGGTTGATCGCGGTACTGTCCAATTATCCACAATGTGGGACTGGGAGCGTGTATTTGCTCGTACACAGCAGTTATTAGTCAGGATCCTAAACCCCACAAAGACTAAACCCTAGCCTGACTTAAATGTTCTACGGCCGCGGGCCTTCCATTGATCCATGGCCCGCTGCAAAACAGCGGTGAATTGCTGGGCAATCGGAACATAGTCATAATTTTTAATAACGTAATCGCGGCTGTCATGTCGACAAATAGCCATTTGTGCCGCGGGCATATTCGCAATTTCCAATATCTTTTGACGAAATTCGGTAACATTTCCTGGCTCGAATAAAAACGCGTTGTTTCCTGTCACGCGCATACGGTTGATTTCATTATCTTCGAAGAGGATGGGTACTGCGCAAGATTGAACTTCAAAGAAGCTCATGCTGCACTGCCTCGGAAATACGCAAAGGTCCGCAGTTTGATAGAATTGGGCAAGATCGCGAAACTTCTGGGTCGGCAGACGAACGATTTTATTTTCTGACTGCGCGAATGTTTGTTCGACTTGACGCCCATATTCGTCGGCGCCAGTGCCGACCACGATAAATTCGATTTTCCGAGATCCCGCTTGAGGAAATGCCATTTTGAGGGATTCCGCGAGAAACTTCCCGCCTTTGTGCTCATCAATTTTGCCCGCATACAACACGACAAAGCTGTCTTCCGCTATTCCATATTTTTTTCTTGTCAGCGAGCGAGTTTCGGCATTGGGGCTAAAATAAATGGTGTCGGTCCCGAAAGACAACAGATCGGTATATTCCAATGGGATTGCCAAGCATTTTTCAACAAAATCGCTTGGGACAACCCTTATGAGCGGAATTTTCTCTCGCAATAGGACCGGCGTTACAAACGTCCGATAAAATGACCGGAATACCTCCCGGTAACGGTTAACTGAAGCCATCTCAAGCATGTGGCAATCGAAGACAAGCGGGTAACGAAGCCAGCGTGAGATCCAAATGTAGACTATGCCCGTCAATGTATCTTCACCATGAACAAAAGCCACGTCAGGTTTCATTTCGGAAACGCGCTTAAAAAGTGAAGGTTGAAAGATGGCGCGACCACTGTAAAAACCAAATAAAGGAACACGAACGATTTTTACGCCCGTTGCTTCGGTAAACTGGCGATCCCGTTGCTCTATGTTATCTCGCCCGAAAAAGTTCGTCAGAAAGTCCGGAATCTTATCCATCTCGCCGGTCACAATCGTTACGTCATGCCCTTGCAAATGCTGTAATGGGGCGAGCGAATTGAGTTGATAACCGGCATCCGGATGCACGAAGTCTTCGATGTGAACAATTTTCATGATGTGATGATCAAATGCTTTCTACTTAAGCGGGTGCCTGCATACCTCTGGCAGCAATGCTATTGGGCAGTTGCAAGCGTGATATCCAGAGTAGGACGACTATAACGCCACCTCCACCGGATAAAATGGCGGTGGATAATGGGACATTCAAAAGGGCAAGCCAGAAACCCGACATCCAGAGCGAAATGAATTCACTGTCAAAATAGGATGAAACCCGATTGACCAGAACCAGAAATCCGCAAAGTATGGCCGTTACAACTGGAATTCCCCATAGTCCCATGGCCGCGAATCCATCACTCGCCCAGAAGTTGGCGTTGAAGTTTGCAAGATCTGAGCCGCTATATTCAATACCGATCATTTGGCCTAAAGATCTCTCGCCGTATGGATAGGCTTGCGTGACCATATCTACAAACCGGATATGCGAATAATAAGTGTATCCGTTAGCGGAGAAATATTCGTAATAAAGCGAAACGGTCCATCCGCCTGTGGCGAAGGTCCGCATCAGTAATACGCTTTTACCCCAGGACAGAGCGGAATCATCCGGGAAAAACAGAACCAGGATCGTTGCGGCGGCCGTCCCTGACAGTAGCAGGAAAAGGAAATGTGTTCGTGCTTTCAGGACAAACCAGATCATAAGCATGATCAACGGCATGAGTATGACGGATTTTGCGCCACTGGACAGATAGACAAGCAGGCAACCCGTCATGCCAATAGCCAGCGATTTCCAATGTCGTGAGATAATTCCGCGAGCGATAAAGAAGGGCAGGAAACAATAAGAAAGCCAGGAATTAAGATATTGCAAAGCGCCAATGGACCGCTGCTCACTTGCA
This sequence comes from Sphingomonadales bacterium Ga0077559, assembly GCA_001464315.1. GTDB lineage: Bacteria > Pseudomonadota > Alphaproteobacteria > Sphingomonadales > Sphingomonadaceae > Sphingorhabdus_B. The sequence continues at coordinate 158,026 of LNFK01000075.1, forward strand.
TCAAGTCGCAGGTCATAGACGTCGGCAAATGACACGAGTCTCATATGCTGAAAATTTGTCGCGACCAGCAAAACAAGCGCCACCCCTGCGAATATCATGATAATAAGGTTCAGTCGGCCATCGACAGGCTGTTTCGTTATTCCGGACACCGCTCCCATACGGGAAGCCAGAAAAAATAGCGCCATGCTGGCGCATATGGCCACCTGCATCGCCAAAACCGGGGAATAAGCCTGATCAAGCATGAAAGGCAGCATCACCTGAACAGGAATGTAACACACTGCATAAATCAGAGACACACCGAAGGCCGACGGCTCTACCGAGGGCCGCCAAGCGGCCAAAGGCAGCACTACAAACACGTAGTTCAATATATACTGATTGAAAGTCTGCGGAAAATAACGAAAATGCGCATAGGCATAAGTTGGATAAACATAGGTCTCATAGGCATATTGAAATGCCCAGCAGAATATCAATGCAGAGATAACGACCCGGATCATTTTAGACTGCTCACAACGGTTGACCGTGCCTGTGCCCTAGCACACCCTTTGATGCAACCGCTTTTGGAAATGTCTCACAACCCCAAAAGCTTGTCGCTTATTAGTTCCGCTGCGTGCCCGTTTCCATAAGGCAAGATTTCCAGCTTGGTGTTGATTTTGTGATCTTCAACGGCTTGGACAATATGGTCGGCCTGAACCCCGGCCAATATATTCCATCCGGCATCGATGGTTTCCACCCATTCGGTTTCATCGCGCATGGTCACACATGGGACTTTGAAAAAGAATGCTTCTTTCTGCACACCACCGGAATCTGTGAGTATCAGGTTAGCGTTCTTTTCCAGCCATAGCATCTCAAGATAGGGCACAGGGTCCAAAGTCACGATGTTTTCAAGATAGTGTCCGAGCGAGAGATCCCGGATACAAGACCGGGTTCGGGGATGAAGCGGCAGAACAACCTGGCGGTCGTTCGCAATCTGGGACAATGCCCGAAGAATCTGCTCAAGCCTGACGGGATCGTCAGTGTTTTCGGCACGGTGGCAAGTGGCAAGCGCGAAGCCTTCCGGATTCAGGCCGTATCTGGCGATGATCTTATCGGAATTTTGATCGGCAAGGCGACCAAAATGCAGGGCGGCATCATACATGACATCCCCGACATTCGATACGCCAGCTGTTATGCCCTCATCCGCCAAATTTTGAACTGCTATATCGGTGGGGCACAAAAGCAATGAAGAAACACGATCCGACAAAATCCGGTTGATTTCTTCCGGCATTTTCATGTTGAACGAACGCAAACCGGCTTCGACATGAGCAACCGGGATGTGCATCTTGCTTGCCGCAATCGCAGCCGCCAACGTCGAGTTGGTGTCGCCATATATCAACGTCCAATCGGGACGTTCACTTTCAAGAACAGTCTCGATTCCCGACAACATCCGTCCAGTCATGTCGCCATGCGATCCACCCGAAATACCAAGATTATATTTCGGTTCATCAATGCCGAGTTCGTCGAAGAAAATCTGGGACATATTTGCGTCGAAATGCTGTCCGGTATGAATCAGGATTTCGTCCACATTCTCCCTGCCCCGCAATATCCGGGACACAGCCGCAGCTTTAACAAATTGCGGGCGGGCGCCGACGATGGTGACGATTTTCATAAAATATGCCTGATGCTAATATGGGCGAGGGGCGGTGCGGCGGCTGTGCATGAACATGATCCGATCGCAGGTATATCAACCTTTGGTCAAAATCATTGCAGCCGAACTTGGCCGAAACCGATGAAGAGCCGAAGTCGCGTGGTACCTCAAATTCCAGGCAAAAAGCTTTGAAAGCCATTTGTTCGCAGCAACGATTGCTGGAGAGTTATAAACGTCGGCACGCAAAATACCAAAAAGGCGCGGGGTTAATGCAAAATCACACAGTGTTTCGCGCTTAATTTGAAAACCGGCATTCAGCGCAATGTTGCGAAACACCGGATAAGGAATCCCGCGCTCCCTTTTTGTCAGACCTGGTCTTGGCCTTGTCCAGTCACCCATCGAAACAATCGGTTCTCGGAGCAGCAAAAATGCATCAGGCTTCATGACGCGTGCCATTTCCGACAAGACTGCGCTGACATTCGGGACATGATGCAACACGCCAAAGCAGCAGATCAGGTCAAAGCTTGAATCTTCGAATGGTAGCTTGCCGTTGCTCGTGGGCGATACATATCTAACAGGCTTTCCTCCAAGGCTATCGTGCACAAAGGCGGAGGAAGGGTCAACGATGGTAACATCGGACGCCCGGTCAATCACGGGCAACAGTTCGTGGCCATAAGCGCTGCCATAACCCAGGATTTTTGGGTATTCACGGTCGGGCAATCCGGAATAGCTGTGCGCCAGGTTCAACGCATGATATTCGTAACTATATCGCTCGGCATCTTTGGCGCCTAAGTCGGCATAGCCTTCTTTCTCATCCTCGAACCAACTGGCAATTTCCTCTTGACCAAAGTCATCGCCGTACAGCTTCTCTCCGCGGAAATACGGTGAAAGTGAATCCTGCATTTCTGGCACGACGTAATTCTTTCTATCTTGCAAAGGAATAAAACCGTGATGGAATTAGCGCACAATCCATCTTTGAGCTAGAGAAATGCTCGCTTGCAATGTCAAATCAACCTTCATATGGGACGCCTCAGCCAAATCATGCCACAAGCAGTAACTCAACAAACGCTCTCGCCAGAACAAATTGAAGCGTTCTATCATGACCAGTTTGTAGAAGATCAGGTCCATGACTTCGAGGCGTTGCGCAATGGTGATACATTAAATCGCATTGTGGATATCGGGGGTGGTGTCGGATACTTTGCCCGTAGCCTTTCCGAAAAAACTGGTGCCAAAACCCGCGTTATCGATATGGATATTATATCTGTGGAGCGTTGTCGCGAAAGCGGCGTTGATGCCATACAGGGCGATGCATTGTCTCCTCCCAAGACTGGCGACGAGAGCGTTGTCTGCTTCAACCTCATACTCCATCATCTGGTAGGCAAGGATGAGCAGGCAACAAGGACCTTGCAGCTTCAGGCTTTGCGAGCGTGGAAAGGCAACGTCAGTTACATATTTGTAAATGAATATATCTATGAATCTGCGATGCTGGATATCAGCGGAAAGCTGATTTATCTGATAACATCGAATAAAATCCTTTCAATGGTGGGCTCGGCTATCGCGCGCATCATCCCCTCTTTCAACGCAAATACCTTTGGTATAGGCGTTCGCTTTCGGGCTCATCAGGAATGGTGCAAACTTTTTGCAGAAGCAGGTTATCAGGTTTCAGATTCGCGTCTGGGGCAAAATGAAAACATATCTCTGCCTCTGCGCGCATTATTCATAAAAAATATCCGCCGTGACAGCTTCCGTCTTGAGCCAAAGGATTAGCGGACAGCGCCAACTGGCTTGGCATAACTGCATCGCGCCGATATGAGGCTCTAAATTCTAGAAATAAAAGAGGTTCCATTGGCTAACCGCCCCTACGAGATTTGTAATAACTGCATTATGGATACCACCGACTCCCTCATTCAATTCGATGAGACGGGACGATGCGAATATTGCAATAATTACTACAACAATATTCTTCCCCACTGGCATCCCGACGCGATTGGTGAAGCGGAACTTTCAAAGCAGATTGATCGGATCAAAGCGGATGGAGTGGGTAAAGATTTTGATTGTCTGATTGGCCTGAGCGGGGGTGTTGACAGCAGCTATCTGACCTACATCGCCGTAGAAAAATTCGGTCTTCGGCCACTATTATATCATGTCGATGCAGGCTGGAATTCCCAAGAAGCAGTAAACAATATCGAGAAGCTGGTTGACGGCCTTGACCTGGATTTGTTCACCGAGGTGGTCAACTGGCCCGAAATGAGAGACCTACAGCTAGCTTTTTTCAAGGCTGGCGTGCCTCATCTCGACACGCCCCAGGATCACGCTTTTTTTGCAGGATTGTACAATTTTGCCGCCAAGAATAAGGTGAAATACATACTCACCGGCGCCAATTATTCCACCGAATGTGTGAGGGAACCGCTTGAGTGGCATTATCACGCGTCGGATTTGGCGCAATTAAAAGATATCCATAGCAAGTTCGGTTCGCGGCCATTGAAGTCTTTTCCCTTGGCCGGCATTTTGAAATTTAAGCTTTTCTATCGCTTCGTCAAAGGCGTTAGGGTGGTCAAGCCGTTAAATAGTATTCCTTATTTCAAGGAAGCGGCAATGCAGGAGTTGGTCGACCGATTTGGTTGGCAACGATATCCTCATAAACATTATGAATCCCGGTTTACCCGCTTCTACGAAGGTTACTGGCTTCGTGAGAAATTTGGGTATGACAAAAGGCGTGCCCATTTCTCGAGTTTGATCCTCACCGGACAATTGACGCGGGACGACGCTCTTCAGAAAATCTCTTCAGCACCTTATTCCGCGGAGCAGGTCCGGCAAGATTTCGAATATATTGCTACAAAGCTAGGTATTGAGGTTAGCGAACTTGAAGCCATGCTCAAGGCCCCCAATAAAACTTACAAAGACTATAAAAACATCATGCCTATCATGGATCTTGGCGCACGCTTGTTGCGATTGCTTGGATTGCAAAGGGCCATTATCCGTTGATTCATATAATCGATTATGGTCTCGGCAATATAGGCGCTTTTCTGACGCTCTATAATCGCCTGAATGTGCCGGCCAAAGCCTGCAAAAGCGCCGATGAACTGAAATCTGCAGACCATATTCTGTTGCCCGGTGTAGGCTCTTTTGACCATGCCATGGACTTGCTGGATAAGTCGGGAATGCGTCACACACTTGAGGAACTGGTCATCGATAAGAAAATCCCCGTTCTCGGGGTTTGCGTCGGAATGCAGATTCTAGGCGACCGCAGCGAAGAAGGTGTCGCTCATGGTCTTGGTTGGGTTCCAGGCACGATACGGTCGCTTTCGACTAGGTTCGAAAATCAGAGTCTCCCATTGCCGCATATGGGATGGAATGATGTTGAATCGACGAGGCCAGTGGCGCTGTTCAATGGGCTTGTCGATCCTCGCTATTATTTTCTGCACAGCTTCTTTTTTGACAATAGCAACCCAGAAGATAGTGCCGCAACCGCGAATTACGGGCAAAGCTTCACCTGCGTCGTAAATCGCGGCAATGTATGGGGTGTGCAGTTTCATCCTGAAAAGAGCCATCATTTCGGTATGGCGCTGCTGAAAAACTTTTCGGAGCTGTAGGATATGCTGCGGCCTCGCATCACACCATGTCTGTTGGTCCACGAAGGTGGATTGGTAAAAACGACCAAGTTCAAGGCGCCCCAATATGTCGGCGACCCGATTAACGCGGTGCGCATTTTCAACGAAAAAGAAGCTGATGAACTCATTGTTCTGGATATAGACGCTACCGCCAATTCTGCCGAACCGGACTATAAGCTGATAGCGAACCTCGCGGCCGAGTGTCGGATGCCTTTATGCTACGGCGGAGGCATCACGACAGTAGAGCAGGCAAAGCGAATTATCAGTCTAGGCGTGGAAAAGGTGGCGCTTAGTTCGGCTGCCGTTGCATCACCCAAATTGATTACAGACATTTCGGATGCGGTGGGTAGACAGTCTATCGCAATCGTCATCGATGTCAAAAAGAGGATGCTGGGCAGCGCCTATGATGTGTTCACTCATAACGGTTCGAGAAAGACAGGCATTTCGGCGCTAGACTTTGCAGAAGCGATGGAACGCGCCGGAGCGGGAGAAATCATCTTTAATTCCATCGACCGAGATGGAACAATGGCCGGCTATGATCTTAGCCTCGCCCGTCTGTTGCGCAGCAGGGTAAATGTTCCGATCAGTCTGCTCGGCGGAGCAGGGTCACTCGACGATATTTCAGAGTTGATAAAAAATGTCGGAGTGATTGGTGCAAGCGCCGGCAGCCTGTTTGTTTTCAAAGGCAAGTACCGTGCCGTGCTGATAAATTATCCACCACCGAGCGAAAAAGAAGCTCTGATTCAACAGGCGATGCGAGCGCGATCGTCATCAACCTCAGTTTCTCACTGAAATTGTCCCATATAATTTAATACTGAAGAAAAGGCATTCGAAACATGGGTGACCAGATTTTTGCTGATAAGACACTGCTCATCACTGGTGGGACTGGCTCATTTGGAAACGCAGTATTGCGCCGCCTTCTTGATTCCGAATTGCGCGAAATACGTATATTCAGCCGAGACGAAAAAAAACAGGATGACATGCGAAAGCTGTACAACAATCCCAAACTGAAATTCTACGTCGGCGATGTGCGCGACTATCGCTCTGTCCTCAACGCCGTACGCGGGACGGATTTTATCTTTCACGCCGCCGCCCTAAAACAGGTACCCTCTTGCGAATTTCACCCCTTGGAGGCCGTAAAAACCAACGTTCTTGGTACCGAAAACATGCTGGAAGCTGCGATAACCGAAGGTGTTGAGCGCGTCATATGCCTGAGTACGGACAAGGCGGTATACCCGATAAATGCCATGGGGATTTCGAAAGCGATGATGGAAAAAGTCGCTGTCGCCAAATCACGATCAAGTGAGAGAACCATTATCTGTGCGACCCGATATGGTAACGTCATGGCATCGCGTGGATCGGTTATTCCTCTGTTTGTAGATCAGATACTTGGGAATAAGCCGATCACAATTACCGATCCCAACATGACCCGGTTCATGATGACGCTAGATGATGCCGTAGAGCTCGTACTGTACGCATTTCAAAATGGTCGGTCAGGAGATATTTTCGTGCAGAAGGCACCCGCGGCGACAATTGCAGTCCTTGCGAAATCTGTCTGTAATATTGCCGGCAAGCCAGAACATCAGATTTTGGAAATAGGTACACGACACGGCGAAAAGCTGTTCGAAGTTTTGCTAAGTCGCGAAGAGATGGCATCTGCGCGAGACGAAGGAGATTACTTCCGCATACCGCCGGACCTGCGAGATCTTAATTACACGAAATTTGTCGAAGAAGGGGAACTGCGGATTTCCCATTCTGAAGACTATAATTCACACAATACAACCATACTTGATGTAACGGGCATGGAACAATTGTTGATGAAGCTACCATTCATGCGCGCGCTGGCTAGCGGCCACCCCATCCAGCCGGATATTTAAGACATGTCAATTCTGGTTACCGGCGCACAGGGGTTCATAGGCCGCAATCTTGTGGTCCGCTTGGGCGAACTTGGGGTTGAAAAAGTTTCGACATTCACCCGAAGCCAAACAATTGACGAACTGCGTGTTCTGGTTGGCGAAGCTAAAGCGATCATTCATCTTGCGGGCGAAAATCGACCAGAGGACCCATCAGACTTTGAAAAGGTCAACGGCGAATTAACCGAGCAGATTTGTTCATTCATCCGGGAAACAAATCGACCTATTCCTCTCATATTCTCTTCGTCAACCCAGGCGGATAATGTCACGCCATATGGCAGCAGCAAGCGGAGCGGTGAACAGGCGGTCTCCTCGCTCGCTGAAGAAACGGGAAACCCCTGCGCAATTTTCAGATTGCCTAATGTATTCGGCAAATGGTGCCGCCCGAACTATAATTCGGCTGTTGCAACATTTTGCCATAATATTGCCCGTGGCCTCGAAATAACAATCAATGATCCGTCAGCAGTAATATCGCTGGTCTATATCGATGATGTCGTCGATGCGTTGATCGTTGCGGCGAATGAGGCAAGTGACGGACTACGATGGCTAGAGATCGAGCCTCAATATCGAGTGACCGTTGGCGAATTATCAGCTCAGATCCAGAAATTTGCTGACAGCCGGATTACACTCCTTTCAGAGCGTGTTGGTACTGATCTCACCCGAGCTCTTTATGCGACTTACATCAGCTATCTGCCAACCGATGCGTTTGCTTATGAGCTGCCGATTCATGGAGACAGCAGAGGCGTGTTCGTCGAAATGCTCAAAACGCCGGATTGTGGGCAGTTTTCTTACTTCACAGCGCATCCTGGAATAACAAGGGGTGGCCATTATCATCACACTAAATCGGAAAAATTTCTTGTTCTGAAAGGATCGGCGAGATTTGGATTTCGGCACATCATCACTGACGAATATCATGAGCTTTTTACGTCCGGAGACAGGCCGGCAGTTGTCGAAACAATTCCTGGCTGGAGCCATGACATAACCAATATTGGCGATGAGGAACTGATAGTTATGCTATGGGCCAATGAAATATTTGACCGGGCAAAGCCGGATACAATCTCAAGGAGCGTTTGATATGCAGAAGCTTCGCGTTGTGACCGTCGTCGGCACCCGACCTGAAATCATCAGACTATCCCGTGTTCTGGCAAAACTGGACAAATATTGCGATCATATCCTCGTTCATACAGGTCAAAATTACGATTATGAATTGAATGAGATATTTTTCGAAGACCTGGGAATACGCCGACCGGACCATTTTCTTGAAGCAGCGGGATCAAGCGGTGCAGAAACAATCGGCAACGTTATCATTTCAGTCGACAGGCTGCTTGAGGATATACGCCCCGATGCGCTCCTGGTTCTGGGCGATACTAACAGTTGCACCGCCGTTATTCCTGCCAAGCGGAGGAAAATCCCAACATTTCATATGGAGGCGGGTAACAGATGCTTTGATATGAGGGTTCCGGAAGAAATAAATCGACGAATTGTCGATCACACCGCTGATATCAATCTGACATACAGCACGATAGCTCGCGACTACCTCCTTCGCGAAGGCTTGCCCCCTGACATGATCATAAAGACGGGAAGCCCGATGTTTGAAGTGCTCACCCATTATCGTCCGGGGATCGATTCTTCCGAAATACTTTCCGCTCTGCAGCTGGAACAGAATAACTTTTTTGTGGTCAGCGCGCACCGTGAGGAAAACATTGAAAATCCGGCAAGTTTCGGTCGACTGGCAAAAATCCTCAATCGCATCGCCGATGAATTCAGGTTGCCCGTTATCGTTTCGACGCATCCGCGAACTCAAAAGAAAATCGATGGAAGCGGACAGACTTTTGCAAACAACATCCAGTTTTTAAAACCACTTGGCTTTACCGACTATAACAAACTGCAGATTAGTGCCCGTGCGGTTCTGTCGGACAGTGGCACAATAAATGAGGAAGCCTCCATTTTGAACTTCCCGGCCCTGAACATCCGTGAGGCACACGAAAGGCCGGAGGGGATGGAGGAAGCCGCCGCCATGATGGTGGGTCTAGACGAAGACCGTGTATTGCAGGGTCTCGCTATATTGGCTGAGCAGCCACGCGGAGCAGATCGTATGATCCGGCTCGTTCAAGATTACAGTATGCCCAATGTTTCAGAAAAAATGGTGCGGATAATTCATAGCTATACCGACTATGTAAACCGGGTTGTGTGGAAAAAATACTAGGATCCACAAAAATGCGAATCGCGATCATTGCGGATGTTTACCCGCCGCTGCGTTCATCTGGGGCTGTGCAGTTGCGCGACCTGTCGAGAGAAATGGCAAAGCAAGGTCACATTGTGACCATTCTGATCCCTGACCCCAATATCCCGCAAAGATGGTCGCTTGAAATGCGCGATGGCATTGAAGTACTAAGATTGCGGTCATTCCGAACCCGGGATACCGGCTATTTGCGTCGAACATTGGCAGAGTTGGCGATGCCTTATGCCATGCGCTTCAACTTCAAACTAAGCCCGATTGCCAACCGGCAATTCGATGGTGTGGTCTGGTACTCTCCCACAATATTTCTGGGGCCATTGGTCAAATGGATAAAGGATAAAAATAAATGCCGCTCCTATTTGATTATTCGCGACATATTCCCGGAATGGGCAGTGGATATGGGACTGATGCGAAAGGGACCAGCCTATCAATTCTTCCGCAAGATCGCAGACTATCAATATTCAGTAGCCGATATCATAGGCGTCCAAACGCCTGGTAATGTGACCTTTTTCAATAGACCTTACATTTCTGCTCGCGTCGAGATCTTGCATAATTGGTTGTCTGAAATGACAGCGCATTTTTGCTCGATCGACCTTTCGAAAACATCGCTCGCGGGCCGTCGCATCGCGGTCTACGCAGGTAATATGGGCATAGCACAGGGCATGTCTCAGATAATGGCGATGGCAAAATCGCTGGTCCATGAGGAGCGAATTGGCTTTGTATTTGTCGGCAGGGGGACCGACGCGGATACCCTGAGAAATGAAGCAATTACGGAAGGCTTGAGCAACGTTTTGTTTTTTGATGAAATCGATCCTGATGAAATCGCAGGATTGTACGCTCAATGTGATATCGGATTGGTAGCCTTAGACCCCAAACACCGTACGCATAACATACCCGGTAAATTCATCTCCTACATGCACAGTGGTTTACCGGCGTTTGCTGTCGTAAATCCAGGAAATGACATTATTGAGTTAATCGAGACGAATGCGGTGGGATGGGCTTCCGCGGACGAAGCGACGGAGGCTATGGCGCAAAAGCTGAGCGCAGGCCTGCAGGAAGTGGCTCTGGATAATGGCATTCGGTTACGATGCAAAGAACTCGCGTCGGCGTTATTTGGTGCGGAAGGGGCAGCAAAACAGGTTACGAACGGACTTCAAATGAAGCATTAACTTCATTCAGTTTTTTTAGTCGCGCAAAAGTTATCATCCTCCTCTTTGGCCGTTCTATCGATACAAAAACAGGGCCGTTGATGGAAGCAGCGCAATCACATAATAGAGTAACAGTCCAAGTGGCCACCCGAATTTGGCCTGCATTATGTGGTGAAGATGATCACGGTCGGGAGCCATGGGTGATTGCCCTCTCAGCACTCGACGAAACGTGAGCCGAAAAGAATCAAGGACGGGCACGGAGAACAGTAGAACAAGTTCATCGGCAGATACGGACCTTACTGTTTGCGAGCCAGGCGAATTGTAGGTGATGATCGCCAGCAACCCGACTGCAGTAGCCAAGCCGTAGGCACCGCCGTCGCCTAAAAATAACCGTCCTCTCAAGTTGAACACGAAGAGGACGAGGCATGTAGCTATCAACAGGATGAAAACGGGCAAAAGAGATTCAGGTGCCCGCGTGGCCAGTAGCCCTAACCAGCCAATACACAACCCAATCACCAGGCCGTTCTTTCCGTCGGCCATGTTTACCGCATTCAATAATCCAACAAGGCATATCACGGTGAAAAATATTGCAAGCCACCAGGTTCCCAGACCAAAGGAAATTGCTGGGAACAGAAAGTCGAGTACGCGAACGTTAAACGTTGGGTCTATGCTTGCGGCAGCCCCAAAAACCAGAAAAGTAATGCCCAGTCTGGTACGAGGAGAAAGGCCGTAACGATCGTCGATAATCCCCAGAGCTGTGACAATAACGACCATAGCTAACCAGATCACAAGTGATAAAAGCCAACGGGATGAAGATGCCTCCAATATGTAGAAAAGGCATAATGGTGCGAAAGCCACGATGATAGTGAGGCCACCCATGAGAGGGGTCGCCTGACGATGCGTTTTTCGCTGGTCTGGATGATCAAGCAGACAATATCGACGGCCGATCGCAGCAGCATTCAGACAGACTAAGATAGCAAGCGCTGTCGAAATCGAGAGCAAAATGAAAAAGAAGGGGGGAAACATTAGTCAAATTATCTTATCAATATGCGAGAGCAAGATTGTCTGGCGGCCAGCAGTTAATGTTTCAGTCGACAAAGGTCCAACGAAATCTCGTTTGTGAGCTTATGGTAACATTGACCGATAACAAGGTACGGATATTGATACAGTTGCCCTAGCGTTTACCACGTCTCTTTCGGTAGAATTAACTCCCCTCCACCATTCTTCCCTAACCGCACATGGTCGCTCTTGATTGTCCATGTGACGAGCATTGAAATGATACTGGAGGAAATATGACGCCGGATGCTGCGCTTGTTGTTTTTACATCTCTTGGGTTCGCATCAATATTTCTGGCGCTCGTTATCGGTATCACGGGGCACGAACCCGCTGATCTGGTCACCGGCATCGCCAACATGACGCCCTCGGCACGTCGTCAGGCCCAGTTTGAGCAGCTGGACTATATGACCCGGATAGCGGATGAAGCAATCGAGGCTCGGCGGCTCGGAAAACGGGCTGCATTTCCACAGGATAATTACTAACTGTTTCAGGCGCGTCGGCGCACTTTGACGCCGCGCGTAAGCGGCCGTGCCACCCCCCCGGCACGGCCGCTTTTTTATTGGTCGCGAACCCTTTCGTCAGCCGTGCGATTCTGGCGGGGAACGGGCGCGCCTGGAGACTGGTCAGCGCGGGGCGCTGAAATTACCCTTGGTACGGGTGGAGCCGCCTGAGGAGCAGTCCGGCTGGGCGTTGCGCCATTAGCCCGCGAACCGCGATTGTTTCGCTCAGGGTTACTCCGCATCCTTTCGCCGCGTTCACGGGCGCGGCCTGGACGCTGGACGATTTCAGCGTTGGGCACAGGCACCGCATTGACGCCATTGCCCTCACCACCAGTCCATTGGCGGTTGCGGCCCCTGCGTCGGTCCATACGATCGTCGCCACGCCCACGTCGAAGCCTGTCATCGTCACGAACCCGGCCTCCATTCTGCTCCGGCCAGCCTATCGCTTCTGGGGTCGCATTGCCGGAATATCCACGTTCCCGGCCCTGATACCGCCCTCCGTTACGATTTCGACCATTGTTCTCGCGATACCAATTATGGCGCTTTTCACCCCAATAGCGGCGGTGATTATCTCGCATCGCGTAGCGGCGTCCGACATTGTCGAACAGATAGAAGCCGTAGCCCGGATACCAATAACTGTCGTACCAGCCGCCACCAAAGCCTATATTGTAAAAGCCGTTGCCGTAATCGCATTGGTAGTAACTGTCATATCCGCCATATGGATCGCAGTTATACTCGTCATTGTAATAGCCATTGTCGTAATAGCCGTCGCTGGCATAGCCCAGGCCCATATCATATGTGCAACCTGACACGGCGATGCCCACCGCCCCAAATACAGCAATTTTGAGAAGATTTTTTTTCATAGCCTGCACCCCTGTTTTGCAAATTGGGCCTAGTATTCGTTTAATCGAATCAGACGACCGCATTACCTTGCCTTCACGACTATCGTGCATCGGTTGAATTGTAAGTGAATGTATTTGTTTGCTGCCGTTCAGAAACGGGACTGCCAAGCGGGTCTTGCACGTTACTGACATTAGTGGCAGTAGGCTTTAACCGGACGATTAAAGGACAATATGATGGCCCTAGCCAGCAGCGAAGCCGCCAACCCGCACTGGACGCCGCGCGTAGGCATAAGCGATCTTTCACATATTCCCGGTGAGAATGGCCCGCCGATTATCGGCACGACATTTCGCGTGCTCCGCGATCCGCCCGCTTATGGCAAGCATATGGTCGACACCTATGGCAAAGTGTTCCGCACCAACGCCTTTGGGAACCCGACGATTTCGCTGGTCGGCGCCGAAGCAAACGAGCTGATGCTGTTCGACCGCGATAAGCTGTTTTCCAGTGAGCAAGGCTGGGGACCTGTGCTCAACCTGCTGTTCCCACGCGGGCTGATGCTGCTCGATTTCGACCATCACCGCATGGACCGTCGCGCGCTTGGCATCGCGTTCAAGCCCGAACCGATGCGCGCGTACACGCAGGACATGAACCGTATTTTTAAGGACCAGCTGAAAAACTGGCGCGGCGAAATGTTGTTCTATCCTGCGATCAAACAACTCACCTTGGACGTCGCTGCCAGCTCATTCCTCGGCATCCCGCTCGGGCCCGAAGCGGACAGGATCAACAAGGCCTTTGTCGACATGGTGCAGGCATCGGTTGGCGTCGTCCGCGCGCCATTGCCATTCACCCAAATGGGCCGCGGCGTTGCCGGGCGCAAATATCTCATCGACTATTTCGGCCCGCAAATCGCCGAACGCCGCCGCAACGAAAACCGGCAGGATATGTTCAGCCAGTTCTGCCGCTCGAAACGCGAAGACGGTGAATATATGTCCGATGGCGAGCTGATCGACCATATGAACTTCCTGATGATGGCGGCGCACGACACGATCACTTCGTCGGTGACATCGATGATCTGGCTGCTCGCCAAAAACCCCGAGTGGCAGGAAAAGCTGCGCGCCGAGTGCCTGAGCATAGCACCCGCTGGCAGCGACATTACCAATGACCAGCTCGACCAGTTCGAACTCACGGATTACGCTTTTAAAGAATCATTGCGGCTGATCCCGCCGGTGCCGTCGATCCCGCGCCGCGCGGTTAAGGACTTCGAGTTCATGGGCTATCATATCGCCGCAGGCACCGCGGTCAGCATAAGCCCTGCGTTCGTCCATATGATGCCCGAATATTGGGATGACCCCGAGACCTTCGACCCGATGCGCTTCACGCCCGACAACGTGAAGGCCCGTCACAAATATGCTTGGGTCCCGTTCGGCGGCGGCGCGCATATGTGTCTGGGACTGCATTTTGCTTATATGCAAGTAAAGATATTCATGCACCATTTGCTGACGTCGGTTCGCGTCGAGATTGCCGACGGTTATGAACCCGAATGGCAGCCTTGGCCAATACCGAAGCCCAAAGATGGATTGAAGGTGCAGTTTACCCCGATTTAGCGGACAGCGACAAGCTGTCTTGCAAGCCCGGCGCGACCCACTAAAGGTCGCAGCCGTCGCATGGCTTACGCAGAAAAACCTGATTGGGAAGCCGGCGAGCTTCGGCGGCGCGGGATTGGCCTTGGCATCGCGCTATTGCTTGAGGCGCTGTTCATCATCGCCATCCTAAGCCTGAGTATGCGCTCAGGCGGGCCGGAAGCAGGCAAAAAAGGCCTGAGCACTTTCTCGCTAGAGGCAGAGGCGGAGTCCGCATCAGCCGACAAAAGCGAAACCGAGACGCCGGTGACCAAGTATCAGCAGCGCAATTTCAATCCGCCAATTCCCAAGCCACTGCTGCCGCCGGTCAACCCGGTCAAAACCCCGCCGCCCAGCCCCGATTTCATCAAGGTCAGCAAATCCGAATTCGACGCGATGGACCTGTCGAAGCTCCCCGCGAGCGGCAGCGCGGGTTCGGGTGAGAGCAAAGGCACTGGCCAAGGCAATAAAGGCATGATGGGTCCAGGCCTAGGCCCCGGCGGCGCGCAGTTGTATCCGGTGGCGTGGCTGCGCGAACCCTATGATGCCGAACTCAGCCCCTATCTCGCCGCCGTCAAGCGCATCCCGCCCGGAGCGTCTGCCGACATCGCCTGCCGCATGATCGAAAATAACCGTGTCGAAAATTGCCAGATCATCGGCGAAAATCCGCGCGGGACAGGGCTGGCGCAAGCACTGCGCAAAGCCGCATGGCAGTTTCTGGTAAAGCCGCCGAGGATCGACAACAAACCGCAGCTTGGCGTTTGGGTGCGGATACATTTCGATTTCGGGGTGAAGGAGGTTGGGCGGGACGCACCTTGAATCATTTATCAACTTCATCGGCTGCCATGCTTTAAGAGCCCAATTCAATATCATCCACTGCATTGCATTTGGCATTTACTGAGGGGAATTTGGCAAACGGTTACAAATCGGCCGCAGCAAAGGGCCCCGGCGCAGAATTTGTCTCAAGATAAACATGTTTGCCGAATAAAAAGATATGATTGAAAAATAACAAGGTTTTGGAAAGATAATTTTTCTTCAAAGAGCTGGCACCAATCCACTAATAACCGTTTATTAACCCTGTTTACCTAGAGCCTTTTTAGCGATTTACGCCACTTGTCCTCGGGGGAGAAGTCGCAATAGGCGGGACCAAAATGAAGCTGATTGTACAGATACCTTGCCTTAACGAGGCAGTAAATTTGCCCGAAACATTGCTGGCGTTGCCTCGACGAATCGAGGGCATCGATACGATAGAATATCTTGTGATCGATGATGGCAGTAACGACAATACCAGCGGCGTCGCCCGTCAGTTCGGCGTTCACCACATCGTCCGCCACCGGCGAAATCGCGGCCTGGCCGCCGCATTCCGGACTGGTATCGACAAGGCATTGGCCGAGGGTGCCGACATCATTGTGAACACAGACGCCGATAACCAATACATGGCCGAGGATATTGCGCTACTTGTGAAGCCAATACTCGATGGCGAGGCTGATATCGTAATGGGTGACCGGCAGGTGGGCAAGAATGCGCATTTCAGTCCGTTCAAGCGTCTGTTGCAGGTCGTCGGTAGTGCGACTGTTCGCAAACTGTCGGATACTGACATCACCGATGCCGTCAGCGGCTTTCGCGCCATCAGCCGCGCTGCCGCACAGAAAATTAACATTACGTCGAGCTTTTCCTACACGACAGAGATGCTCATTCAGGCCGGACGCAAGCGCATGGCGATTACGTCGGTACCTGTGCGTACTAACCGGGCCGTACGTCCTTCGCGCCTATTCCGCTCAGTTCCGCAGTTCATAACTAACACTGGCGCTACCATGGTGCGGGCTTATGCGATGTACAATCCGCTAAAGGTTTTTGTATCGCTCGGACTGTTCCTGGCGCTCGCCGGCGCGGTCCCTATTGTCCGCTTTCTAGCCTTTTATGTCGCAGGCGATGGCGCGGGCCATGTGCAATCATTAGTCGTTGGCGGATCTCTCCTGACGCTTGGTTTCATTGCCATGTTGTTTGGCGCCATTGCCGATCTGATAGGTCGCAATCGTCAACTTATCGAACAATCGCTTGAAAAGCTTCGTGTGGTCGAAGAACGGCTCAATGCAATACAAAAGGCCCAAATAGCTGACCACTCCCATAACCTTAACGTCGAAGACCGAGTTTCACGGCAAGCATGATTTGATTCCTTTTACCATTCTTGGTTCGGCTTGGTCCTGGGCGACCAAGCGCGTAACTTTTTTGCTCGTTGCCGCCGCGGGTTTGCTGGTTGGCACCACTGGAGAACTCGTTGCGGTGGGAATGCCTACAGCCTTGCGCCAAGGCACTCCGAGTATCTCGTGGTCATTGCATCTAAGCCAGGCCGACCTATGAATTTTCCTGTTATTAACCATTTATCTTTAGATGTGGCTGCACCGATCGGGGGAAGAGTGCGGATTCCTCAGAAAAAACGAGGCAAAACTATGGTTGTGTGGGGGATGTTCCGATGGAATTGATCGGCGCCGCCGCGCAAACGCCCGCGCCTTCCGACTTCACACTATCCGGCGCAGCAGCGAAGTGGCTTTCCCTGTTCATCTGTATCACGATCACCTTTCAAGCCATCTTAATATTCCTACAGCCAGTGAATTGGGATGAATTCCGTTTCCTCGCTGACATTCACCAGCACCGACAGGGTACGCTCGGTCCTTGGCTCCAGACGCTCCACGTCCACTTTTTCTCTTGGGCCGTTAACGTGCCCGGAGGCGAGGTGAGCCAAGTTATTGCGGGGCGCTGCCTCATCCTCCTGTTCGAATGCGTCACCATCGCGGCCATATTCGTCGCCGCTCGCGCCTTCGTGGCCCGCGAGGAGGCCTTGTTCGCCGTGCTGAGCTACCTCGCTTTCAGCTATGTCGTCCGCCACGGCGCTAGCTTCCGCTATGATCCGATCGCTACCGCGCTACTGATGTCTGCCCTGGCTCTGATCCTCTGGCACCGCATCTCGCTCACCCGCGCATGCATTGCAGCCGCCTGCACCGCACTCGCTGCGCTGGTGACGGTGAAGGCAGTCTTCTACCTCCCCGCTCTTGCGCTCGCCGCCATTTGGCGCCTCGCTGAATCTCAAGACAGCAAAGCCGATCTCGTCCGCATCGGCATAGCCGCCGGCGCCGGAGCCGCGACCTTCGCCATAGTCGCCATCCTCCACCGCCTCACCCTCGCCGCGCCCGATGCCGAGACGGCACAGCGTGTAGTCGGCCACGGCTTTTTGAAGACGATCGCGGAGGCTGGCCTGTTACCGCGTCTCGACGCGATCCTCTCCTCACTGGTGATGGACGCCCTCATCTGGATCCTAATCGGCCTCGGCCTCGCCAAAGCGATCGCCGCGCTACGCTCTGCCCGCAGGGCCGATCCCCGCCTCCTCGCGCTCCTTGGCTTAACGCTTCCGCTCGCCACGCTGTTCTTTTACCGCAACGCATTTCCCTATTATTTTGCTTTCATCTTGGCTCCCGCCACGATTCTCGCCGGCTTCGCACTCGCCGGACGCGACCGGTTGGCCGTGTCCGCCGGCGCAGCACTCGTGTTACTCGCTGGCATCCATGCCGCGACCGCGCCTTCCCCTACTCTTGCTGTTCAGCGCGCCCACGTCGACGCGGTGCACCGCATGTTCCCACAGCCCGTGCCCTATATTGACCGCGCTTCTATGATCGCTTCCTTCCCCAAGCAGGGCTTCTTCATGTCGAGCTGGGGCGTGGAAAATTACCGCGATGCCGGACGCCCCGCCCTTCGCGAGGCAGTCATCTCCACGGCGCCGCCGCTGGTCATCGCTAACGCCCCAGCGCTGCAAGCAGCCTTCGCCGGAGACCGGTCTCCACTCCTCCCTGAAGATGTCCAAGCCCTGCGCGACTCATACATCCACCACTGGGGTTTTCTCTGGGTAGCCGGCAAACATCTTCAAGCGGTGCCCGAAGCCTCCGTCTTTTACCTGTCGATCCCGGGCATTTACACCATCGAAGGCGGCGGCCCCGTCCTCATCGACCACCGCACTCACCGCCCCGGCGAAACGGTCGCCCTTTCCCGCGGTCGGCATAGCGTGCAAAGCCTCTCCGGTGAGGTGGACTTCACCTTGCGCTACGGCGACAACCTCTTCAGCCCAGCGGTGCCTCCGCCGTCCGGCCCCATCTTCGGAGACCTGTGATGCTCAAAGGCGTGTTAAGCCATTTGCGGCAAGCTAGGGAAAAGACGCTCGATGCCTCTCCCTCGGCAGGCGACTTCGTCAATCGCTATTACTCGGGCACTACCTATGCCCTGTGGAAGGCGGCCCTCGCGCCGATGCAGGCGGTCAACGGCCTTGTCCTCGACGCCGGTTCCGGCCGCGGGGCATGGAAGGCGACGATCGAAGCCAATGGCGGCACCCGGGAAGCCCTCGACATCTACCCCAAGGCGGGCGAGATGGTCACATGGATCGCCGACCTTACGGCCATGCCACAGGTCCCTTCGAACCGCTACGACAGTGCCGTCTGCCACCAGGTGCTCGAGCATGTCCCCGCACCCGGCGCAGGTCTGTCGGAGATCCATCGCGTGCTGAAGCCCGGCGGAACCCTTATAATTAGTGTCCCTCATTTGAGCCGCCAGCATGAGCTTCCGCACGATTATTTCCGCTTCACGCCAAACGGCCTTCGCCGTTTGCTATCGGATTCGGGCTTCGAAATCGTCACGATTACGCCCTTTGGCGGACTCCTGACCTTCGTCCACCACCAGTTCTCGACTCTGGTACTAGGCCTTGCCGCCAGCCTCGGCCCGCTCTTCCGCTTGGCCGCGCTCGTCAATGCACCCCTTTCGATCGTCTCGGCCCGCCTCGACGCCCTGCTCGACCGCTCGGGCCTCCTCGCCACCGGCGTGATCGCTGTCGCCCGGAAGCGCTCCGATGGCTGATCGTCCCCGCCTCCTGGTACTCACCTCAACGCTGCCTCGATGGGAGGGCGACACCGAGCCCCGCTTCGTGCTCGACCTCGCCCGCGCCATGGCGGACCGGTTCGAACCGGTGATACTCGCGCCGATGGCGCAGGGCGCGGCGGCCCGCGAGACGCTGGAGGGCGTTCGCATCGAGCGCTACCGATACGCACCCGCGCGACGCATTGAAAAACTCGCCGCGCCAGGTGCAATCATGCCGAACCTTCGGACCAACCCTTGGCTGGTCCTTCTCGTCCCCGGCTTCTTCCTTGGGCAGCTTATCGCTTTAGTCCTGCTGCTCCGCCGCGAGCGGTTCGCCGCGATCCATTGCCACTGGTTGATCCCGCAAGGGCTGGTTGTTGCCATCGCCTCCCTATTCGCGCCCGCGCCGCCTGCGTTACTCACCTGCCACGGTGCCGACGCCTTCACCCTCGACAGCGCGCCCATGCGCGCCCTGAAGCGCTGGATCCTCAAGCGCTTCGCGACCGTCACCGTTGTGTCGAAGGAGATTGCCCAGAGCATCGCGCCACTCGGCTGTGCCGAGCCGGTCCACCTACCCATGGGGGTCGACCTTACCTGTTTCGGCGGCGGAGAGCGCTGCCCCGGCCCAGCCCCCGTCATCCTTTATGCTGGACGGCTTGCAGAGAAGAAGGGAGTCCACCACCTCATCGAAGCGATGGCCGACGAGCGTCTACGTAACCGCGGCGCGCGCCTCCGCATCGTAGGAACGGGCCCACTCCAGGCCGACCTCGAACGGCTTTCTCAGCGCCTCGGACTTGGCGCCGCAGTCGAATTCCTCGGTCCCCGCCCGCATGCGGCGCTGGCCTCCGAGATGCAGTCCGCGACTCTGTTCTGCGCGCCCTTCGTCATCGCCGCTGACGGCGACCGCGAGGGCACGCCGACCGTTCTCCTCGAGGCCGCCGCAGCCTCACTCCCCATTGTCACGAGCAACATAGGCGGGTGCGGTGAGATCATTGAGACGGGACGCACCGGCTGGCTCCTGCCACCGGGCAACCGCGCCGCTCTCATCGACGCAATCGTGGAGGCTATCGACGACCCTCTCTATGCCGCTGTCATCGCAGCGGCCGCGCGTCGGGAAGCGGAGTGTCGCTCTTGGCCTCGAATTGCTGCCGGCTACGGTGACGCGCTATTTAAGATAATTCAGGTATCACAAAAGGAAAATGGTAATGTCATCCGGATTTGATTCGCTGTTCGGGGCCGTTGGAAAAGGCAGCTGGTTTCCCTCACCTGCGCACATCATGCGCCGCGCGGCCATCCTCGACATGTTCCGCGGCTATGCCCCCGGGCGGCTTCTCGAAATGGGTTGCGGCGCCGGACGTATGCTCGCCGATTGGGACCGGCTAGGCCACCGCGGCACTGCCGTGGATCTCGATCCCACCGCCCGCCAGCTTGCCGCTGACTGCGTCAATGAATTTGGCGCCGGCTTCGAGGTCGCAGAGACGGTTGACGCGGCGGCGGGACAATATGATTATCTCGTCGCCACCGAGGTGCTCGAACATGTTGAGGAGCCCGCGACAATCCTTAAGGACTGGGCACGGCACCTGCGCGACGGCGGTACCTTCCTTGGCACGGTTCCTGCCTTTCAGCGTCTCTGGGGCCGCTCCGACGAATGGGCCGGCCACGTCCAGCGCTTCGAACCTGCAGACTTCCGTCGTATCGTCGAGGCCGCGGGCCTAGAGGTGATCGAGATGCGCCTTTACGGCTTCCCGGTCGGCAATGTCCTTCGCATGGCCGGCAACTTCACTTCCGGCCTCAAGATGAAGCGCCGAAGCGGCGACCTCGGCCGCGAAGAGTCGACCTATGCCAGCGGCCATGACCGTTCGATCGAGCGCAGTCTTGCGCCGCTGATGTCCTCTCGCCCGGGTCGGGCCCTGCTTCGGTTCGGAATCGCGCTCCAGCGGCGGGTTAATCGCGGTCACGGCTTGGTGGTGATCGCCCGCAAGAGAGCCGCCGCATCGGAAAGCCTCGTTTGCGCAGCCTGAGCGATTGGAGCCGGAGCCCGGCGATCCGGATCGCGGGCTCCCTTCTCTCGCTCCTTGCCCTTGCCGCATTCGTCTGGATCCTCATAGACGCCGCCTCCGCCGCAGACATCCGTTCCGTAATAGAGCGTCATGGTTGGGCGGTCGCTGCCGCCTTACTCCTCTACGGGCTCGCATATGTTCCGATGGTCCAGGCCTGGCTTCTCCTTGCCCGCACCTGCGGCGCGGAGGCGAGTGGCATGCAGCTCACGCGTGTCTTCCTAGTCGCGCAAATCGGAAAGTATCTCCCAGGCAACGTAGCCCAGTTCCTCGGTCGTGCATTCCTCGCGAGCAGCCACGGCGTCCCGGTCAAAGCTTCTGCCTCGGCCATGGCGCTGGAGGTCGCTGGCGTGATGAGCGCCTGCGCCATCCTTTCTTTGGTCGCCGTTGGAATGGGCTCGGTTGGTTCATCCGAAATCGCCCACCGTGTCCTGTTAGGCGCCACCACTGCAGGCGCAGTAATCGCAGCCGTTGCAGCCGTTTTGGTTGTTCGCTCCTCCGTGGGTACCCTGAAACGGCTCTCGGGGCCGTTTGCAGCGGCAGTTCTCCTCCACTTGCTGGTGCTTGCCCTGCTCGCGGGAGCGAATGTCATCCTGATCGGCGCCCTCGGCGGCGCGTGGAGCTGGGGAATGGCGGGCGCGGTCTCAGGAGCCTTGGTGGTGAGCTGGTTCGTCGGCTTCGTCACCCCCGGCTCGCCTGCAGGCCTCGGCCTTCGCGAGCTCACCTTTTTGGGCCTCCTCGCCGGAAGCTATGCCAACGAAACCCTCGTTCTCGCCGCCGCCGCCTTCCGCCTTGCAACGGTGTTGGGCGACGTTCTCGCTTGGGGCGCTGGCATGCTCCTGAAGAAGGGCAAGCCCATTACCCCCTGAGCCCAGGCCAGTATATCGCGTTTCAGGCAAACCTCTCAACATAAACCACGTGAAACCACACGACCCCCTACCTCCGCGAAGCAATCCACGCATCTACCTGCTCTTCCAGCACATCGAGCGGCACCGGTCCCGACTTCAGCACAACGTGATGAAACCCGCGCACATCGTATCTCGCGCCTAACGCCTTCTGCACCTTGTCGCGCAGTTCGCTGCTTTGCAGGCGGCCAACAATATACGCGGTCGCCCGGCCCGGGTAGATGATGTAGCGCTTGATTGCCTTCACGATGCCGCCACGCGCGTCAGCGCTTTTATCCTCGACATTTTTGATCGCTTGTTCGCAGGTCCGACGTTCGTGGTGGAGTCCGCTGTTCACTACCCGCCGGATCGCACGGTGGAGTTTTAACTGCAACGGGCCGAAATCATTCGCTGGATCGGTGTAGCGGCCCATGTCCTTGGCGCGTTTATCCGACCAGCCTTCGGCGTGAGATGTTTGCGGTTTATCGTAGACTCACCCCCCATGAGCCGACGCCACTAGGTCGTTACCTCGTTTCTGTCGCGTAACTAGGTGTAGCCTTTATCTTGCTGTCGTTTCTGTTAACAAAGACAATTCAGTGGCCAAAACTGGCAAAGCAGTCACCTGAAACTTACCCCACATAGCTATCCGACCAACCGCAAATGCTTGCGTGGTGAAACATCGGGCTGATCATGCCAAATTCCGCGTACGTCATAGACTAGCTTGTTGGTCCGCTCAGCCAGCGGAATGGCTTTGAAAGCATCGTGATCGACCAGCGTAATCAACATTCCGCAATCCAGAAGTGCGCTGTCGATGTCGATAAGTCTGGCACCGGTTTTTGCGAATTCAGCGGGCAGTTCGGCGGCATAAGGCTCGATTATCCGAACGCGACTGCCGAAGCGGCGGGACAGTTCCAATGCCACCTTCTTTGCGGGGCTCTCACGGAAATCGTCGATATTGGCCTTGAACGCCAGTCCCATGCAACCGATGATCATTTTCGGTTCCGCTTCAATCTTGGCGCTTGCCTGTGCGATTACATGATCTGCCTTGCCGTCATTCACGTTGCGTGCGGTTCGAATCAGCGGACTTTGATCGGGGGCGCCGTGGACGATGAACCACGGGTCGACAGCGATACAGTGTCCGCCCACGCCTGGACCTGGTTGCAGAATGTTCACGCGCGGATGACGGTTGGCGAGGCGGATGACTTCCCAGACGTTCAGGCCCATGTGATCGGCAACCATCGATAGTTCGTTGGCAAACGCGATGTTCACGTCACGGAAGGCATTTTCAACGAGCTTGGTCATTTCGGCCGAGCGGGCATCGGTCGTAATGCATTCGCCGCGAACAAAGCGTTTGTAGAATGTTAGCGCCTTGCGTGCGCACCGCGGCGTTATCCCACCGATCGAACGATCGTTATTGGTCAGTTCTTCGAGGATACGGCCGGGCAGTACGCGCTCAGGGCAATATGCAATCGAAACATCGGGCGTCTCGCCGGCAATGCCGGGAATTTTGAGATCGGGGCGCAATTTGGCGATCAGGTCGCGGACTTGATCGGTGGTGCCGACGGGCGATGTCGACTCCAATATGATCGTGTCGCCCGATTTTAGCACGGCCGCAATACTGGTGGCGGCGCTTAGGACATAGCTGATATCGGGTTCGCGATTTTTATCGAAAGGGGTCGGCACCGCGATAACAAACACGTCCGACGGCTCGACCATTGTCGAGGCACGCAGCATTTTGCGCGCGACCACGCCCTGAACAAGGCCGTCTAGGTCGACTTCCTCGATATGGATTTCGCCGCGATTGATCGTATCGACAACGCCGGCGTTCACATCGACGCCAAGGACTTTGCAACCTGATCGGGCGATGACCGCTGCGGTCGGCAGGCCGATATAGCCAAGCCCAAGCACGCAAACGTCAGGTTTTTTGTCGACTAGCATTCCAAATGATCTCCGCAATGCGCTGGCTCGCTTTGCCATCCCCGAAGGGATTGTGCGCGCGGGCCATCGCTGAATAGGCGGCATCATCGTCCAAAAGAGTGAAAATTTCGGAAATTATGCGGTCTTTATCGGTGCCGATCAGCTTGGCGGTGCCAGCGGTTACGCCTTCTGGGCGCTCTGTTGTGTCGCGCATGACAAGCACCGGCTTACCAAGTGCGGGCGCCTCCTCCTGTACCCCGCCGCTGTCGGTCAGCATGATATGGCTGATCGACAGCAGGCGAGCGAAGTGCGGATAGTCGAGCGGCTCGATCATCGCGACATTGGGTAGGTCGCCCAGTTGCTTGTCCATGACCGCGCGGACATTGGGATTCAGATGCACCGGGAAGATGCACGCCACATCGTCGCGGGCGGCGATGGCTTTGATGGCGGCAGCAATATTTTCCATGCCGTCACCGAAATTCTCCCGCCGGTGGGTGGTGATGCCGATGATCTTCTTGCCCGCGAACCGTGTTTCCAGATCAGCAAGACCTGCAGCAAGTTCCGGGCGATGCGATATCCGGTCGTTCACCCAATATAGCGCATCGATGACGGTGTTGCCGGTGACGAACACGCGGTTTTCAGGAACGGCTTCTGCTTTGAGCGCCGCAGCAGAAACTTCGGTCGGGGCAAAATGCTGATCGGCGATAGTGCCGATTATCTTGCGGTTCACTTCTTCGGGCCACGGCTGATAGATATTGTAACTGCGCAAGCCCGCTTCGACATGGCTCACCGGGATTTGGCGATAATATGCCGCAAGCGCGCCGACCATCGCGGTGGCGGTATCGCCTTGTACCACGACGCGGTCGGGCTTGGCCTTATCCAGAACGCCGCCGACGGCTTCCAAAAGCCGAGCAGTTAATGCGTCGAGCGATTGCCCAGGCTGCATGATATTAAGGTCATACTCCGGCACAATACCGCTGATCGACAATACCTGATCGAGCATTTCGCGGTGTTGCGCACTCACCAACACTTCGCATGAAATTTTGCTTTGCGCTTTCAGTGCATTGACCACAGGAAATAATTTGATTGCTTCGGGCCGGGTGCCAAAAATCACCATTGTCTTGTACATGTAATCGCTTCCCGTCGCCCACCCGTCCGATAGCAATTGCATTAAGCGCAAGTGGTTAAAGAGTCACAAAATCATGCAGATAAATTCATTACCGCGGTGCGATGCGACGGAAATATTGCACGCATCCCGCAATAAATCCGTCGATCTGCAACCCAGTTGGGGGCATTTCTCATCTCTACTTTCGCGAAGCGATCCACGCATCGACCTGCTCTTCGAGCACATCGAGCGGCACCGGGCCTGACTTCAGCACCGTGTCATGGAACCCGCGCACATCGAACTTGGGCCCAAGCGCCTTCTGCGCCTTGTCGCGCAGTTCGCTGATCTTCAGCCGTCCTACCATGTACGCGGTGGCCTGGCCGGGGTAGATGATATAGCGTTCAATAGCCTTCACGATGCCGCCGGGGGCGTCGGCTGAATTGTCCTCGACATATTTGATCGCCTGTTCACGGGTCCAGCGTTTGTGGTGGAGGCCGCTGTCGACCACAAGCCGGATCGCGCGATGCAGTTCAAGCTGCAACCGCCCGAAATCACGCGCCGGGTCGGTGTAAAGGCCCATATCCTTGGCAAGCTTCTCCGAATACAATCCCCAGCCTTCGGAATAAGCGGTCACTCCCCCGAATTTGCGGAAGGCGGGCACGTCTTTCAGCTCGGTCTGGATCGCCAGCTGCAAATGGTGGCCGGGGACGCCTTCATGGTAGAACAGTGCCTCGACCTCGGTCAGCGGCATGTCGGCCATCTTGTAGAGATTGGCATAATAGGTGCCGGGGCGTGAGCCATCGGGGGCGGGGCGCTGATAAAAAGCCTTGCCAGCCGATTTCTCGCGGAAGGCTTCAACCCGTTTGACCACTAAAGGCGCCTTGGGGAGCGTGCCGAACCATTTTGGTAGAAGCGGGGTTATCGCATCCTGCGCTTTCTGCGTTTCTGCAAGGTAGAGCGCAGCACCCGCATCACCCTCGGGCGCGTAGAATTTGGGGGTGGTGCGCATATAGTTGAAATAGGCCTTGAGGTCGCCCTTCACGCCCATCTTCTTCTGGACGGCCTGCATTTCCTTATGGATTCTCGCGACTTGCGCGAGGCCTAACTCATGGATCTGATCGGGCGTCATATCGGTGGTGGTGTAATTGGACAGCCGCTCTGCATAATAGCCCGCGCCATCTGGGAAGCGCCAGATGCCGTCGTCGGTTCCGGCGACTTTCTCTTGAGCAGTCATTTCGGAGATCAGCGCTTCATAAGCGGGTTTGACCGAAGCGTTCAGCGCCTGCGCGGCGTCGGCAATCAGCAAGTCCTTTTCGGTCTGGCTGATCGCGAGCTTAGCGACCTTGGCTTTGAAGTCAGCGAACAAGGGCGCGTCCGGCCCGTTGTCAAAAGGCGCACCGGTGATGACATTACGTGAGTCGGTGATCACATAAGGATAGACCCATTTGGGCGGCATGATGCCTTTCGCGGCGCGCGTCTTGGCCTGCCCCACGGCTTCGGTCAGTGCAGGACCGATACCGTAAAGGCGGTTCACATAAGCGCGCGCGTCGGACTTGGTGTCGACGCGGTGGATGTTGATCATAAACGCAGGAATCTGACTCTGCGCGCCGTTCATCTGGTCGAAGACATAGCCATAGTCGTTATATTTAAACGCGCCTTCACCGCGCGCGGCACGCTTTTCGAACAGGCGGTAGGAAAGCCGGTTCTCAGGTGAAAGTTTTGCGGGATCGAAACGGGCTTTCATTTCCTTGAGCGCCGAGAGTTCGGCGTCATAATTGCGCGCCTCGGCTTCGTCGGAGCCGTCGTCCCATTTGCCATAATCGCTGTCTTTGATCCCGCGATAGGATTTGGAAAGTGGGGAGCGTGCGAGTTGTTGCGCGTCATATTCTTCGAAGAACGCCATGATCGCGGCGTTCTGGTCGGCTTCGGTCGCGACTGCGGGTGCGGATGCGGGAGATTGTGCAAAAGCGGGGGCGCTGACGCTGGCGAGCGCAATGGCAAGGACGGGCATCGTAGTTTTCAGGCGCATGTTATTCTCTCCGGTTTATCTCGTGGCCCCGGGTGTAACAGCGATAGCCGTCAGGTGAAGACATAATCTTGCGCCTTGTCGAAACAAAGCCAGCCTTGGTCGAACGGCGCTTAGCCGCTATTGCGCAGCGCAGTCGCGATGGCATTAATCGTTAGCTGGATGCCCTCGCCGATACGTTCGTCGGCTTCGCCCGCGCGGTGGCGTTTCATCAGTTCGATCTGGAGCAGGTTGAGCGGCTCGATATAGGGCAAGCGCAGTCGGATCGAGTTATTGAGTGCGGGGTGTGCTTCTAGCAGGTGACTTTGACCGGTAGCGTCCAAGAGGCTGTCGCGGGAAGCATGCCAGCCGTCTTTGATCCGCCCAAAAAGGGTGTCTGCCAGCGCATGGTCCTCAACCAGCCCGGCATAATGCGCGGCGATTCCCATGTCCGATTTTGCCAGCACCATTTCCATATTGGCAAGGATCGTCTGGAAGTAAGACCATTCGCCCGCCATCGCCTTGAGCAGTCCCTTGTCCGCAAATTCCCCAAGTGCCTGCCCCGTGCCGTACCAGCCGGGGAGCATTACGCGGGCCTGTGCCCAGCTGAACACCCAAGGAATCGCGCGCAGATCTTCGATGGCGTCGGAAGCGGTGCGGCTTGAAGGGCGCGAACCGATTTTTAACGTTGCGATCTCGTTGATCGGGGTCATTTGGCGGAAAAATGTTCGGAAGCCCTCAGTTTCGTAGACCAGTCCGCGATAATGGCGGAATGCACTTGCGGACAGTTCGGCCATCGCCGCTTTGAAACGGGTAACGTCGGCGTCGGCAATCGGGTCGCTTGAAAGCGTCGCCAGCATGGTTGCAGACGCCATCGTTTCCAGCGAAGTCACAGCGTTGTCGACGGTGCCATATTTGGCGGCGATGACCTCGCCCTGTTCGGTGATCCTTATGCGCCCCTGCACGGTGCCCTGCGGCTGCGCAAGGATGGCTCCGAACGCCGAGCCGCCACCGCGACCGACCGCCCCTCCGCGGCCGTGGAATAATTGCATCGCAACGTCTGCCTCGGTGAACACCGGGGCAAGCGCACTTGACGCCTCGTATAATTCCCATGTCGAGGTCAGGTATCCGCCGTCCTTGTTCGAATCCGAATAGCCGATCATCACTTCCTGATGCCCGCGCGCCTGAGCCAGCGCACGCATTTGCGGAATAGCAAAGAAGGCGCGCATGGTGGCGGGTGCGGCCTGCAAATCGGCGATGGTCTCGAATAAGGGTACCGACATGATCGTCGCGCTCGGTGTTCCGTCTTCGGTGACACGGTAGAGGCCAGCCTGCTTAAGCAGCACATAGACTTCAAGCATGTCGGAGACGCTTGTCGTCTTGCTGATATTGTAGGTCGTGATTGCGGCGCGCCCAAAATCGGCCTGTGCCTTGGCAGCGGCGCGGATGATGGCGAGTTCCTTGGCGGTTTCTTCACTATATTCTGTCCATTCCCCCGCGAGCGGACGATTGTGCGAGAGTTCGGCAATGAGCAGCGCCACGCGGTCATCTTCGTCAAGCGCCGCATAATCTGCGGCGACACCGGCGGTCTTGAACAACTCGGATATTACGCGGTCATGGACGTCACTGTTCTGGCGCAGGTCAAGCGTCGCCAAATGGAAGCCGAAGATTTCGACACTGCGGATCAGACGACCCAAAGCCCCGCCGCTCGATAGCGCACCATCGCCGTCGCTGGCGAGTCCCGCCGCGACGGTTACAAGATCGGCACGCAGCTCTTCAGGGCCCGAATAAGGCGCACCCGCCAGGCCTGACGGACGCGGCGGCTGGTCGCCGATCAGTTTGATGTGCGTTGCCGCAAGCCGCGCGTAGATGCCCGACATCGCCCGGCGGTAAGGTTCGTCGGCACGGCTGGGGGCGGCGTCGCCGCTCTTTTCAGCAAGTGCGAGCACGGCGCCGGGTGTCTCGCTCATGGCGCTGGAAATGGAAATCTCGGCACCAAGTTTGTGGATGCTGTCCAGATAATGCCGGATCGCGGTGCCCCCGTCGCGGCTGATCGCGTAGCGCAGCGTGTCGGCATCGACGAAGGGATTTCCGTCACGATCGCCGCCAATCCACGTGCCGAGCCGCACAAAACCTGGTGGCCGCGCGCCCAGCGCTTTCTCCCATCGCGCATACAGCTTCGGCAGCGCGGTCAGGAACACTTCCTGCATAGTGGCGCGGGCGTTTTCGATCTCGTCGGCCACGAACAGTTTCTCGCGGCGCAGCGGACGCGTTTGCCAAAGCAATGCAATCTGCCGGTAGATCGCAGCATCGATATCGTCACCGTCGGTAGTAACGCTCTGCCCATCGTCGCGCAGCGCCATAAGTGTCGCGATGCGATTCTTATGGTCGATGATGCTCTTGCGGCGGACCTCGGTCGGGTGTGCAGTCAGGACGGGAACGATCAGGCTGTGCGACAGCATCTCGAAGACGGCCTCGCGGTTGACACCCTCAGCCTTCAACCGCTCGAACGCTTCGGCCACGGTCGCACCATCATCATGCGCCAAGCCCTGCCGGTCTTCCGCCAGATTGGCGAGCAACGAAAACAGCATGAAGCCGCGCACAAAGTTGAGCGTATCGTCGAGCGACAGCGCAACCAAACCACGGTCGCTGGCTTCAGCGCCTTCGATACCGCGAAACCGGTCAACGCTCGTCGACCGGATATATTCAGTCTGGCGGTAGAGTTTTTCGCCGCCATATGCCCTAATAACATCGCCGAGCATCTTGCCCAGAAAGCGGACATCTTCATTTTGCGAAATGGGTATCAGCGGTTCGCCATTCATTGGGGCTTTTGTGCACCGCAACAGCAGGGCGCGCAAGCGTCAGGCAAAGGGAATAGCTATTCCCCGATGAGCCGCGACAAACGGTTGATTTCGTCATTTTGTGCAGCGACATCGTCGACGACTGGTTTTTGCGCGGCAGTCAGCAACGCCACATATGCCGAGTCGAGCGCGCCGGCTTCTGACATCAGCGAATCGAATTCGCGAGCAACTGTCACCGAATCGGCGCGCGCTTTGTCGAGCCGAGAGAGCTGTACATGCGCATCGACCCAGCTTTCACTGCCAGGCGAACTGCCCGCCGCGTTCGATGCAACAGACTGCACTGAGCCCAACCCATTTGCGAATGCAGATTGCCCCGCGCGGTGCCGTGCCAACAACGCTTCGGCTTTCGCGCTAATCCAGGCCGGTAATAAAACTGATGCTGCCTGGGGCATTACAGGCTCTGTTATCGGCGCATTGCTTTCATAAGCGCGACGCTCAAGCGACGGAAACTCGCCCTCGGTCGTACTGCACGCCGAAAGTATAGCGACAGTGGTGAGAAGGAGCGCAGACTTGATAATCGACATACTCTGTGTCTAAGCCTGCAGCATCGCCCATGCAAGGGCCGCGCAATCGCGCTAAACAGGCGGCAAAAGGCGTTGACAGGAAGATTTCCTTGGACTAGCTGCGCCCATTCTTGCGTGACCTGCCGAGATTCGTCTTTCGGAGTTACGCGTTTGAGCAACCGCGCCCCCACAAGGGTGCTAAGCTGTAGAAATGGATGAGTTAAAGCCATGTTCGCTATCGTGCGCACAGGCGGCAAGCAGTATCGCGTAGCCGCCGGAGACAAAATCGCAGTTGAAAAACTGTCTGGTGAAGCGGGTGACAAGATCTCGCTGGGTGATATCCTGTTGGCCGGAGACGGCGACAAGGCCGCTGACCTCAAGGACCTGACGGTTTCTGCCGAAATCATCGCGCAAGAGCGTGGCGAAAAGGTGATCGTTTTCAAAAAGCGTCGTCGTCATAATTATCGCCGCAAGCAAGGTCATCGCCAGTCGTTGACGCTGCTGCGTATTCTTGCCGTTGGCAAGGAAGAGAAGAAGGCTGCTGCGCCTAAGGCCGAGAAGGTTGAAGCTGCACCCGCTGCCGATGCTGCTCCCGCCAAGGAAGCCGCACCAAAGAAAGCCGCTGCGCCGAAAAAGGCCGCAGCACCAAAGGAAGCCTGAGCTTCGGCTCGGTATCGATAGGAGTTTAGACCATGGCACATAAAAAAGCAGGTGGTTCGTCACGCAACGGTCGCGATTCAGCGGGCCGTCGCCTTGGCGTGAAAAAGTTCGGTGGCGAAAGCGTTATCGGTGGCAACATCATTATTCGTCAGCGCGGCACCAAGGTTTATCCGGGTGCCGGCGTTGGTCTTGGCAAGGATCACACCTTGTTTGCGCTCGTTGAGGGCCGTGTGCGATTCCACGCCGGTAAACTTGGCCGCAAATATGTGTCGGTCGATATGCCAGCGATGGCTGCCGAATAAACACGGACAATCGATGACGGGTTGTCCAGGAGGATGACCCGGGAATCGCTGATTAGGTGGTTTCCACCTTTTAACAGGGAGACGGGTCAACCCGCCTCCCTTTCTTTTTGCCTCTTTCTCCCTGTTCTACGCCTCTTCGGAGGCACGCTGTAACAGGACTGTCGCTTTGCTCTGCAAAAGGCAGCCCCAAGAACCGGAGAGACATAATGTTCGCAAGAACCGAAAGACTATTGTTGCGGCCGAGCTGGCCCGAAGATGCGGCTGAGCTGCACGCGGCGATTTCGGACGAAGGCATCGTTCGTAATCTGGCACGCGCACCTTGGCCATACACAGTTGAAGAAGCAGTGCGTTTTGCAACACTGCAACATGACGAGAAATACCCGGCGTTCCTATTAATGCTGCGGACCGATGGCGCCCCGCGCTTGATTGGTGCCTGCGGTCTTGGCCAGCATGATGGCAAAGCAGAACTCGGCTACTGGATTTCGCGCCCCTATTGGGGTCTAGGCTTTGCCAGCGAAGCGAGTCGCGCCGTAATCAGCATCGCAAAAGCTATCGGCCACCAAAAATTGGTTGCTGGACATTTCACTGATAATCCGGCGTCTGGCCGCGTATTACGCAAACTGGGCTTCCAACCGACCGGCAAGCATGAGGAACGCCACAGTAAAGGCCGCGGGACGGCCATGATCTGCGCGCTATATGAAAAGTCGCTCGTGGGAGCCGACGAAACGTCAGCCGGCATGGGCAACGGTGCTGCTTATAGCATGCGAGAATATTTTGAAGGGCTGCGGGCCGCTTAAGCTGCGGCTTTTAATGCCTTAGCTATCCCGGGCTCATGCGGTGCAAAGCCAGCACGCTTCGCGGCAATCGTCGCGAGGTCGGCTTCGCCCTGTGCGATAAGCAACCGGTCATCCTTATCCCAAGGATGAAATTTTGGCCGGAAGAAGCTTGCCCAAGGCCGCAGCACGTTGCGCCCGATTCCGCCTTTGCCAAATCCCGCTTTGATTACCTGTTTTATCGACCAGAAAAAGCTGTAGCCGTCCTGTCGCAACAATTCGACCTGGCCAAGGGTGCGGTTGATAAAAAAGCTTGTTGTCACCGCGAACATGAACAGGCTGCGCCAAGCATAGCGGCGAGCCAGGCTCCAGTCTTTGGTTGCAAACACCCATACGTCGAAGGCAACGCCTTTATGCTCAACCTCTTCGACGGCGTGCCATAACCAAAGTTCAAGCATGTCGTCATCGACGCCTGCGAGATGATCGCGATTTTCCAGCAGTTCTGCCGCGATAATCGCAGTGAAATGTTCGATGCACATCGTAGCAGTAAGTTTGACGATATCGCTGGCATCTTCAAAAAAGCTCACAAATGCGCGTATCTTGCGATCAAGCGGCGCAATATCGTAGCCGGCATTGATCAACGACTTGTTCATCGCGACATGCTCGCGGCTATGCCCGGCTTCCTGCTCGATAAACGCCTCAACTTCGGGCCGCATCGATGCCGGAACACGTTCCACCCAAGGGATTAGGCTGCGGATCATGAAGGTTTCGCCATGCGGAAAAACCGCAGATAATGCGTTGAAAAATGCCGTGGCATATGGATCTTGACGAACCCAGTGGCGCTCGTTCAGTGCATCGGGTGCAGCGCGAAATCCGCGCGACACGATACCGGGTCGAGCATTGGTGGGAACGGCCTCAGGGGCCATATTGTGGGTCACATCCATTCCGCCAAAATAGCCCCCGCCCATGAAATTGCGTTTAACGCCGTTGGTTAATGCCGCTTTAGTATGAAAATTATGCTATATATTTTATGAACTTGTATGGACGGCACGGTAAACACTGATGCGGCAGATTTTGCTGGTTTGACATAAGGTCGCGCGGATAAGAAAAGGTAATCATGAGCATACAAAGCCCAAAGGTCGTCAATATTAAGGATCCAACCATTCCGCGTCGGTTAAGCCCCGAAGCCAGCCGGATGGCTGCGCTAGAGGCCGCGCGTGTGTTATTATTAGAAGCCGGACCGCAAGCCGTTACGCTGAAGGCCGTTGCTGGTCGGATTGGGCGCACCCATGCCAATCTGCTGCATCATTTTGGCTCGGCCTCCGGACTGCAGCGCGATCTGGCGGCCTATATGGGGAACAGCATTTGCGCAAAAATTGCCGAAGCGGTGGTGCAAATGCGCGGCGGTGCGATGAGCCCGCATGAACTGGCTGATTTGATATTCGACCATTTCGACCGTGAAGGCGCAGGCGCGCTAGCATCTTGGATGCTATTATCGGGAAACGAAGACGCGCTCGATCCGATTGTCGAAGCTATTCATAATCTCGTCGATCAAATCGCCGAAGACGGACATGCCGACACGTCGCTGCACGAATTGACGCTCGAAATGGTGCTGATGGCGCTGGGCGATGCGTTATTGGGCGGGCCGCTATCGGCCTCACTCGGACTTCCGCGTGAAGCGGGTAGGCAAATTGCCGGCAGGAAGCTGGCAGCATCGTTCGATGAATGGCAAGAACGCATCCAGCTAAAATAGCGGGAATCCGAAACCCGCCAACGTCAAACCGCGCGATAATATTCGCGGTACCAGTCGGCAAAGCGCTGCAATCCTTCGGCGAGCATCACTTTGGGATGATATCCAGTCAGAGCTTTCAACTTCGACACATCGGCATAGGTTGCGGTCACATCGCCGGGCTGCATCGGGCGCATGATCTTTGTCGCCTCCTGCCCGATCGCTTTTTCAAGCGTCTCGATCATTTCCATCAGGCCGACGGGACGGCTATCGCCAATGTTCAGTACGCGATGATCACCGGGCGCGGGCGGATGGTCGAGCGCGCCGATCACGCCGTCGACGATATCGTCGATATAGGTGAAATCACGCGCCATTTTGCCTTCACCGTAAACTTCGATCGACTCGCCATTCAGGATTTTCTGCGTAAACCCGAAATACGCCATGTCGGGGCGGCCCCACGGACCGTAGACAGTGAAAAAACGCAAACCGGTTTGCGGAAATTTGTAAAGCGATGCGTATGACTGGCTCATCAGCTCGCAGGCACGCTTGGTGGCGGCGTAGAGCGACACTGGACTGGCAGCGGGTTCGTCCTCAGTGAAGCCTGCGCCGCCCATTGGTTTGTCGCCATATACCGAGCTGGATGAAGCGTAGACCAGATGCTCGAAGCCCTCGGCATGGCGGCAGGCTTCCATTACCGAAAGATGCCCTGCGAGGTTGGAACGTTCATAGGCAAAGGGATTTTCAATGCTGTAACGGACGCCTGCTTGCGCCGCGAGATGGACGACGCGGGTTACCCCGTTATCGCGCACTACCGCTGCCATTTCAGGCGCATCGGCGATATCCATGCGCTCGAACGAAAAGGCCTGCTTGTCCTTGAACGTTGCCAATCGCGCTTCCTTGAGCGCGGGGTCGTAATAATCATTGACGATATCGACGCCAATGACGCGTTCGCCGCGGTCGAGCAGGCGGTGCGCAACCGAATGACCGATAAATCCGGCAGCGCCGGTAACAATTATGGGTTTGGACATGCGCCGCACTTAGCCTGGGCGGACGCCAATGTCCCGCGAAACTGCGTTATGCCGCGCGGCGTTGATCGGTTGACTGCAGCCAAGCCCGCGCCTGACGCTGAGCCTCAGCGATTTCGCGTGCGGTCATGTCGTCGGAAATGTCTGCGCGGCACATCATCGCTTCCTCGCTGCCGTTCAAGGCCGCCAGGTTGAACCATTTATGTGCCTCGATAAGGTCGACATCGACCCCGCCGCTGCCCGTCGAGTAGGCCATACCCAGATCATAGAGCGCATCTGCGCTGCCACGAGCCGCATCGGCCAAACGGCTCTCCATAAGAAAATTCGCGCTTTTAAAACTGTTACCCATGTTTCTGCCCCCACACATCCACTGCGTCAGGGCAATTTCGCCGAACATGACTAACAAATGGTTAATGGAATCGTCAAAAACTGTATCCGATTTGGACGGCTTCAGATGGCGAGATTATCAATCAGCCGGGTTTTGCCGATTTTTGCTGCTGCGAGCAATCTTGCTGGGCGCCCGTCATATACGAGGAGCGGCTCAAGAGTAACCGCATCGACAAGCGCAAAATAATCAACGCGCCCAAACCCTGCGGCCAACATGCCAACGCTAGCGGCCTGCGTGATCGAGGAAATGTCACCGCCTGCCCTTATATTGCCTGCTGCTTTTTCAAGCGCTCTTGGCAATGCCAGCGCTGCCTGTCGCTCATTAGCGCTCAAATAACTGTTTCGCGATGACAGCGCCAAACCATCGGCATCGCGGACAATCGGTATGCCCATAATCTCGAGACCAAAATCAAGGTCCTTTGCCATCTGGCGAATGACCGCTAGCTGTTGAAAATCCTTTTCGCCGAACAACGCTACGTCCGGCTGCACCTGATTGAACAGCTTTGCCACGACCAGCGCGACACCGTCGAAATGCCCAGGCCTTGCCGCGCCGTCATAGCCCTCGCTGGGTCCGCCGACCTGTATTTTGGTGACAAAACCCTGCGGATAAACCGTTGCCGCATGTGGTGCCCACAGGACATCCACGACGGCATCGAC
This sequence comes from Sphingomonadales bacterium Ga0077559, assembly GCA_001464315.1. Classification (GTDB taxonomy): domain Bacteria; phylum Pseudomonadota; class Alphaproteobacteria; order Sphingomonadales; family Sphingomonadaceae; genus Sphingorhabdus_B. The sequence goes on from LNFK01000075.1 coordinate 194,337, forward strand.
GAGCATTGCGGAGTCGCTTTCCAATGTTCGTGGATACGCATCGAGGTCCTCGTTCGGTCCGAACTGGGTGGGGTTGACGAAGATCGACACCACCACCGCATCGGCTGATTTCTTCGCAGCCTCGACCAATGCCATATGCCCGGCATGGAGCGCGCCCATGGTCGGTACTAGAGCGATCCGCTTATTCTCCGCGCGCAGCGCCGCAATATTGTCCCGCAATGAGTCAAGTCGATTGATGGTTTGCACGCGCCCGCCGCCTTGTCTAATGGCTGTTGCGGACGCTATGCGGGATGCAATCGGGGCATTTCAAGGCATTTATCTTATCGGGGGCAAGTATCGGGCTTATGGCGGGACCACATCATATCGTTTTTGCCAATGAAAAGGGCGGCACTGGCAAGTCGACCACGGCAGTGCATGTCGCAATTGCGCTGGCGTCACGTGGTGCGCGCGTTGGCTGCATAGATCTCGATTCGCGGCAACGCACGTTGCATCGCTATCTCGAAAATCGCAGCGATACGATAAAGCGGCGCGGCGTTACCCTGCCAATGCCACAGTTTGAGGTATTCGAACATGAATCGCTGGCCACGCTGGAAAAACAGATCGACAAATTGGGTCGCGAAAATGATTTCCTGATTTTCGACACGCCAGGTCGCGACGATAAATATGCGCGCTTCGTTGCAACTCGCGCGCATACATTGGTCACGCCGATAAACGACAGTTTTGTCGACTTCGACCTGATCGGGCAGGTCGACGCAGAGAATTTCAAGGTCCGCAAGCTAAGCTTCTACGCTGAATTGATCTGGGAAGCGCGCAAGGAGCGCGCCAAAGCCGATGGTGTTACCATCGATTGGGTGGTCGTGCGCAACCGGCTGCACAATATGGAAGCACGCAACCAGCAGCGGATGACCGATGCCATTGCAGAACTTTCTAAACGCGTCGGTTTCCGTTCGGTGCCGGGCCTGAACGAACGCGTGATTTACCGCGAACTTTTCCCGTCGGGCCTGACGCTGATCGACAAGGGCCATTTGGGGCAGCTCGCCACCGCACATATCGTCGCGCGTCAGGAATTGCGCGAACTGGTCACTGGCCTCGCGCTACCCGAAGTGCAAACAGCGGCGCTTGTTTGATGGCAATATTGATTACCCTGATCGTCGCCGCGCTCGGATGGGCGGTGTGGAAGGGTAAGCTGTCGAAGAAGCAGCTTCCGCCGATATTGCTTGGGCTTGCGGGCGGATTTTTGGCTGCGCGCGGCAACCTGATTATCGGGGTGGCCGCTATTGGCGTGGCCGTAACCTGGTATCGCGGCCTCACATGGCGGCTGTTCGGAACCAAAGCTGTGCAAACCGACGAATATGCCGCAGACAAAGCGCGTTTCATGCTGGGCGTATCGCGCTTTGACAATGCCGAGCGTATCCGCGAACGGCACCGTGCGCTCATTGCCAAGAACCATCCCGATACCGGAGGCAATCCCGAACGTGCGCGGGAACTAAATGAAGCACGCGACCTTTTATTACGTGAATTAGAAACAAAAGCGCGTGAGCCGCGCTGAATCCAACTTCAGGAGCCTGACTTGACACATGTTTTCCACCCTACTTCCTTGCGTGAGTATGACATTCGCGGGATCATCGGCGAAACTTTGGGGGCGGACGACGCTTACGCCATCGGGCGCGGTTTTGGCACGTGCCTAGTCCGCGCCGGCGGAAAGAAAGCAGCCATTGGCTATGATGGCCGGGTGAGCTCGCCCATGCTCGAAGAAGCCTTGGTGCGCGGCCTCAACGATAGCGGTGTTGACGTTGTGCGCATCGGCATGGGCACAACGCCTATGCTATATTATGCCGAAGCCGTCCTGGACAGCGTAGACGGTGGCATCGAGATAACCGGCAGCCACAATCCAGCCAATTATAACGGCTTCAAGATGGTACTTCAGGGACGTCCGTTCTTCGGCGCGGATATCCAGTTGCTCGGCACCATGGCGGCCGCAGGCGACTGGGCCGAAGGCACTGGCACTTCCGAGCATCTGGATATCCTTGACCAATATGTCGCCCGCGTTGCCGAGGCGGCGCCGCAAAAGGCGTTCCGCATCGGCTGGGACGCAGGCAATGGCGCGGCGGGACCGGCGATCGAGAAGCTGGTCAAGATGTTGCCGGGTGAGCATCATCTGTTGTTTGTGGATGTGGATGGACAGTTTCCCAATCATCATCCCGATCCCACCGACCCCAAGAATCTGGTCGATTTGCAAAAGCTTGTCGCGGAAAGAAATCTCGATTTCGGAGTGGCTTTCGACGGCGACGGCGACCGCATAGGAGCAATTGACGGACAAGGCCGCGTGATCTGGGGCGACCAATTGCTGCAAATTTATGCCGAGGATGTGCTGGGCGATGTCCCGGGCGCGACGATTATCGCCGATGTGAAGGCATCACAGGCATTGTTTGATCGCGTTGAAGAACTGGGCGGTGAGCCTTTGATGTGGAAGACCGGGCATAGCCTGATCAAGTCCAAAATGAAGGAAACAGGCTCGCCGTTGGCGGGCGAAATGAGTGGGCATATTTTCTTCAAGCATCAATATTATGGTTTCGACGACGCGATCTACGCCGCTGTCCGGTTGATGGCGGCATCGGCGAAGTTGGGCAAAAGCGTCACCGAACTCCGGAGCATGATGCCCGAGATGATCAACACGCCCGAAATGCGCTTTCAAGTCGATGAAAGCCGCAAGTTTGCGGTAGTCGACGAAGTACTGGCTCGGCTGTCAGCGGATGGAGCCGACGTCAACAACACCGACGGCGCGCGCGTGAACACACCGGACGGTTGGTGGCTGCTCCGCGCATCAAACACGCAGGATGTCCTGGTAGCGCGAGCCGAGGCCTCAAGCGATTAGCAGCATCCGGACTGGAACGCGGAGAGCAAGCCGGGCATTAACCCCGTGTGACTTCCCTGCCCTCAGTATTAATCGAATGGTTTGCCGCACGGGGCTGGGCTCCGCGGCGGCATCAACTGGAGATGTTGGATGCGGCGCGCGATGGGCGGCATGCGTTGCTCGTGGCGGCAACAGGTGCGGGCAAGACGCTAGCTGGGTTTTTGCCGACCTTAAGTGACCTGATCGAGAATCCTGCCGAGGGCCTGCACACGCTTTATATCTCGCCGCTAAAGGCGCTGGCGGTCGATATCCGACGCAATTTGCTGATCCCTGTGGAAGAGATGGGGCTGTCAATCCGAATCGAAGCGCGCACTGGAGATACACCGTCGGACCGCAAGCAACGGCAGCGCGTGAAGCCTCCACATATCCTGCTGACCACGCCTGAATCGCTGTCGCTGCTTTTGACGCATGCAGACAGCGCGTTGCTATTCTCGACGCTGAAACGTGTGATTGTCGATGAGGTCCACGCCTTCGCCAACGGCAAGCGCGGTGATTTGTTAAGCTTGAGCCTTGCTAGGTTGCAGACCCTTTCCCCCGATATGCAGCGCGTTGCCTTGTCAGCGACCGTGGCCGACCCCGATGATTACCGCGCATGGCTCGCGCCCGATGGCGATATCGGTCTCGTCCGGCTGGTCGAGGGTGAGGCGGCGGCAGAGCCTGACCTCACGATCCTGCTGCCCGAAGGTCGAGTGCCGTGGGCCGGGCATAGCGGGCAGCATGCAATTCCGCAGCTGATCGAGGAAATCGGGCGTAACAAGATCACGCTGATTTTCTGCAACACGCGGTTCCTCGCCGAATTTATCTTCCAGAAATTATGGGACGCGAACGAGCCCAAATATGCCATCGGCATTCATCACGGATCGCTGTCGATTGAGGCACGGCGCAAGGTAGAAGGCGCGATGGCCGACGGCAAGTTGCGGGCTTTGGTCTGCACCGCCTCGCTCGATCTCGGCGTCGATTGGGGCGATGTTGATTGCGTCATTCAGATGGGCGCGCCCAAAGGATCGTCGCGGTTGTTGCAGCGAATCGGGCGGTCAAACCACAGGATGGACGAGCCGTCAAAGGCCATCCTCGTGCCCGGCAATCGTTTCGAGTACCTGGAGGCGCAAGCTGCGTTCGACGCCGTCACCGAAGGCGTCCGTGACGGCGAGGCATTTCAGGTCGGCAGCTATGATGTACTCGCGCAGCATGTGATGGGCATCGCCTGCGCCGGGCCGTTTGACGAAGCGGAACTGCTCACCGAGGTGCAATCGGCTTTGCCTTATTCGGCGCTCGATGCCGTGACCTTCGCGCGCGTTATCGAGTTCATCGCCACCGGCGGCTACTCGCTTCGCGCCTATGACAAGTTCAAAAAACTGGTCAAAGGCCCAGACGGCAGATGGCGGTTGTCACATCCCAAATTCGCCACGCAACACCGGTTCAACGCTGGCATCATCGTCGACTCACCGATGCTCGATGTCCGTTTCCGCAACGGACGCAAGCTCGGCAAGGTGGAGGAGGGGTTTGCCTCGACGCTGTCGCCCGGCAACACCTTCACCTTCGCCGGGATGGCGCTTGAGGTCGAGTCGATCAAGGACCTCGACCTTATCGTGCGCGCCGCGACCAAACAGGCAGCCAATATCCCTAGTTACATGGGCGCGCGGTTGCCGCTGACGACGCATCTAGCCGGCCGTGTGCGGCAAATGCTGACCGACAGGGCCTCGTGGGCCCGCTTTCCCGACGAAGTTCGCGAATGGCTGGAAATGCAGGATTATCGCAGCCAGATGCCAGCACCAGGGCAATTGCTCGTCGAAACCTTCCCGCATGACAAGCGCCATTATATGGTTACTTACCCGTTCGAAGGCTGGAACGCGCACCAATCGCTGGGGATGCTGGTGACGCGGCGTATGGAGAGCCGCGGGCTGATGCCTATGGGCTTTGTCGCTAGCGACTATGCGCTTGGCGTATGGAGCCTGAAGCCAATCACCGACCCGCAGCCGCTTTTTTCTTCGGACATATTGGCCGACGAATTTGTCGACTGGGTGGAGAATAGCTACCTGCTCAAACGCGCGTTCCGAGAGGTTGCCGTGATCAGCGGGCTGGTCGAACGCCAGCATCCGGGCAAGCGCAAAACCGGCAAGCAGGTTACATTTTCGACCGACCTGATTTACGACGTACTGCGCAAATATGAGCCCGACCATTTGCTGCTTGAGGCCGCATGGGCCGACGCCCGCGCGCGATTAACCGATGTCGGGCGGCTGGGAGATTTGCTCGACCGGGCAGCGGACACGATGCTTCATGTCGACCTTGAACGAGTCAGCCCGCTCGCGGTGCCGTTACTGGTGATGATCGGACGCGAGAGCGTCGCGCAGGGGTCCGTGGACGACGAATTATTGCTTGAGGCCGAAAACCTGGCGGGAGTCGCTATGACGCCTTGACGCAGGGCTGAGGCTTCAAATGCCCCTCCGTTAGTTGCTGTGCAACTGTCACCTCCCCATTTTTGCAAAATGGGGAGGATTAGGATTTTAATTCAGCAACGTCTGTTTCCAGAACATCAATGTCGTCCAGAAATTATAATCGATATTTTCCTTCTTCGCAAAGCCATGCCCTTCATTTTTGCCTAGCAGATGCCACGCTGTGCCGCCCTTTTCGCGGATGGCTTTGACGATCTGGTCGGCTTCGGACGACGGCACGCGCGGATCGTTGCCGCCAGTGACGACGAACATTGGCTTGGTGATTTCAGCCACGCGGGTCAGCGGCGAGATTTCTAGCAGCTTGGCGCGCTGCACCGGATCACGCTCGTCGCCATATTCGACGCGGCGCAAATCGCGACGGTAGCTTTGAGTATTTTCAAGGAAGGTCACGAAGTTGGAAATCGCGACGATGCAATTGGTCGAGCGGAGCTTGTCCTTATACTGCACCGCAGCCGCGTAGCACATATAGCCGCCGTACGAGCCCCCTGCCAATCCGAAGCGACTAGCATCGAGGCCCTTGTCCTTTTCGAGCGCGCCGAGAAACGCGCCCATGTCCTTTACCGAATCTTCGCGCTTGAATGGGCCGTTGTCGAGGCTGACGAAATTCTTGCCGTAACCGGTCGAGCCGCGAACATTGGGGTAAAATATGGCAACGCCCATCTCGTTGAGCAGATAATTGCTACGGCCCTGAAAACCAGGGCGCGACTGGCCTTCGGGGCCGCCATGGACGTTCATGATCATGGGCCGCTTACCCGGGAATTTGGCGGCGTCGGGGCGGTAGAGGAAGCCAGAGACTTCAAGTCCGTCGAAGCTTTTGACCTTGACCAACTCGGGCTCGACATTTTTCGACACATCAAGACCGCCGGTTTCGCTTTCGGTCCAGCGCGTGACTTTCAGCGTTTTCGGATCAACGCTGTACGCATCGGCCGCGCTGCGCGCCGATGTAAAGGTAACCCCAATCTCGCCCCATTCGGACACTTCGAAGCCGCCGATGATACCGGCGGGCAAGCCATCCACAGCGCGGACCTTGTTTGTTTTGGGGTCGAGCAGTTTGAGTTTGCTGATCCCGGCCTCATTGGTTTCGTAGACAATGAAACTGCCGTCGGGGGAAATGTCGAAGCTGTCGACATCCCATTTTTCAGATGGTCCACGGGGCGTGAATTTGCCTGTCGCAATGTTGATGGTGCCCAACCGCTGAAAGTCCGATCCCTCGTCCGACGTGACCCACAGGCTGCCGTCTGGTGCAAAAGACGCGCCGCCAATCGCGATATCCTTGGCATGGTCGCCAATCGGGGTCATGTTGCCGGTGCCCAGATCGAGCAACGACATGTCGACGTTGGTCACTGACATGTATTGCGCGACCACAGCGCTTTTCTTGTCAGGTGAGAATGCGCCGACATTCCAGCCGCCACCTTTGACTTCAGCGACCATCCGGCTTGTCGATGGATCGCGTGGGTTCATCACATAAATGTCGTTGTCGGTGCCGTTGCGCCGTGTCGAGGTATAGGCGACCAACTCGCCATCATCGCTCCAGGCGTTGATGCTGTTGCGGCTTTTACCGTCGGTCAGCAGAGTGAGTTTGCCGTCCTTCAACGAATAGATCTGGTAGAACTCATTTCCGCCAATATCTTTCTGCGTGAGAAGAATATCACCGGTTTTAGGAGCCCAGCTACCACCGCCAACGGGTTCTGCCTCGAAACTGATCTGTTTGCGGTCCATCATCGGCCCGGCAACGCGGTGGAGCTGAGCTGTGTTGCCGAAACGGGTCGCAATCAGCATCGACTTGTCGGTCGGGTGCCACCCCGAAAAGCTCGCGGTACGGAATTCCATATAAGGCCGGGTTTCAACCGGGAGTTCGTCGGGTACCGGAGGGATGCCATCTGCGACCAGCGCATCGGGTTTTGGCGCGTCAGCAAATGCGGGTGCCATTGGCAAAGCCAGCGCGGCAATCAAAAGCAGTTTCTTCATCGATATTCCCCTATGTCTCGTCTCGATGGCCAAAGGCTAACCGAGCGCCCGCTGGCCAGCAATCGAAATGATGTACGCACTTCGACAAAGGCCGCAGCGGCTTCGACCAGCGGCGACTTGTCGGCCCCTGTAAACAGGCGTATGTTTCGCTTAGGAGATGGTGAGATGAAGCTTTTCATATTCGCATTAATCGCGGGCGGGCTGGTCAGCAGTGGCGCAATGGCACAAGAACCGGCCGAGCTTTCGCCCGGCACCCCCATCATTGAAAATTTCGTAATAGACCGAAGCGACCGGATGACGGTGCAGGTGCAAGTCAATGGCAGCGAGGCCGTGCCTTTCATTGTGGACACAGGCGCCGAACGCACGGTGATTGCGAACGATCTTGCGCGCAAATTGCTGCTGGAAGCGGGTCCTGTGCTCACGCTGGCCACGATTTCAGGCCGTACCCAGGTCAATTCATTCTTTATCGAAAGGCTGACAACCGCTGCGGTCAATCTGGAGGGCTTAGAGGCGCCAGGTCTCGAACGAACCAATCTGGGAGCTTATGGCTTGCTCGGTATCGACAGCCTTGAAGATGCCCGCGTCCATCTCGACTTTGCCAACAAGAAAATGGACGTACTGCCATCGCGCAAGACGCGCAGCAAAACCAAGCTTGAAAACGGAATGATCGTCGTTAGCGCCCAGAAAAAAGCAGGGCGGATGATCATCTCGAGCGCCAGGATCGATGGCATCCGCGTGGATATCATTCTCGACACCGGCGCTCAAAGCAGCATGGCCAATCTGGTACTGCGCGACAAGCTTCGCCGCCGCCACCGCACGGGTGAATATCTGCCGGTGAAGATGACCAGCGTGACCGGCGCTATTCTCGACGGCGAATACACCCAGTTGAGGGAAATCGAGGTCGGCGGCCTGACGATAAACGATCTGCCGATAACATTTGCCCGAAACTATGCCTTCACCGCGCTTGGGCTCGAAGAAAGGCCAGCGATCCTGCTCGGTATGGACGCACTCAAGCTGTTCGACCGGGTACTGATTGATTTTAGCAACCGACGTGTCGGGTTCGACCTGCCCAAAGGCGTCGAGCGCAAATCGGACGCCCGGATGGCATCCGCTTACTAGGCCTTGCCTACGCCGTTGCTGGCTAGCATAGGCGGCTGATGACCCGTATATTTGAATTTGGCGGCCAGACTTTTGAACTTGCGGGTGAGGCCGCTTTATTTTGGCCGCACCAATCCACTTTGCTTTTGTCCGATCTGCACCTTGAAAAGGCCAGCGCCTTTGCCTCCAGCGGGCAGATGTTGCCGCCTTATGATAGCCTATCGACATTGCATGATATTGCGGCATTGGTCGGGCAGTATCAGCCGGAACGGATCATATCGCTCGGCGACAATTTTCATGACGATGCAGGCGAAGTGCGGCTGCCGCCCGATGCGTCGGCCTTGCTGCAACGCCTTGTCGCGCAAGCCGACTGGGTCTGGATCACCGGCAATCACGACCGCAATCTTGAGGCGCGTTGGGGTGGCCAGTCGGTCGAGGAACTTGTGCTGTCGGGCATCATGTTGCGGCACGAAGCATTACGCGGCGAAGCTGCGCCTGAAATTTCCGGCCATTTTCATCCCAAATATCGTCAGAATTTGCGCGGACGGATCGTGTCGCGGCGCTGTTTCGTGCGTGGGCCCCGCAAGCTGATCATGCCGGCCTTTGGCGCATTTACTGGCGGGCTGGACGCGCAAGATGTGGCGATTTACCGCGCCTGCGATTTGGCCGGGTCCGAACATGCCGAAGCGCTGGTGCCGACCCGCGCTGGTTTTGTGCGATTTCGTCTAGAGTGCGCGGGCGCGTTCGCCAAATAGGGCCGTGCCAACGCGGACATGCGTCGCGCCAAGCATAATCGCGGTGGGGAAGTCGTCGGACATACCCATGCTGAGCCCGCTGAGGCTATGTCTAGCTGCGAGTTCAGCGAGCAATGCGAAATACGGCGCTGGCTCGATATCGGCGGGTGGCAAGCACATCAGACCTGCAATTTCTATTCCCTCGGCTTGCGTGGCGGCGATCAAATCGGAGAGGTCGCCAACCATGCAACCGCCTTTTTGTGGTTCATCGCCGATGTTGACTTGGATGAAGCAGGGAACATTCCGGTTCTGTTCGCGCATCGCTTTGCCTAGTGCTTTAGCTAAAGACAGCCGGTCGAGCGAATGGATATAGTCGAACAATCCCACAGCCTCCTCGGCCTTGTTAGATTGCAGCTGTCCTATCAAATGTAGCTTTGTGTCAGGGAAGTCATCGCGGAGCCTAGGCCATTTGGCCTGTGCTTCCTGAACGCGATTCTCGCCAAATGCGCGGTGACCAGTATCCAGCAGCGGCCTGATCGCCTCGGCATCCCGCGTTTTAGAAACGCCTATCAATTCGATCTCTGCAGCTTCTCGCCGCGCCAGTTTGGCGGCGCTGGCAATCTGGGCGTTGATGTCGTGCAGGCGCACTGCGGCATTGTCTTGGGTCGCTTCGCTCATAAAGCGAGGCTATAGGCGGCAGGATGACGCGTCGCCAGCCCTACAATATAGCAAAACCCGCTTTGCCGAGAAAATGGCTGATGACCGACGAACGCTTTGGCGACGATCTTTTGCCCGCCATCCGCCGATTGCCTGCGTGTTCCGGGGTGGTGTTTCGACATTATCATCTGGCACCTAAAGCAAGGCGTGACCTGTTTCGGCAGGTCGGCAAAATTTGTCGCCAGCGTGGGCATATGTTGATTCTGGCCGGATCGGAGAGAGTAGCTTTGCGATGGCATGCCGATGGGTTCCATGGGCGACACGGCGTTGCGCGTTCAACTATGCTGCGAAGCGCGCCGGTGCATGACCATGCCGAGTTGCGCGAGGCGCTGCGCAATAACGCGAATCTGCTTTTCATCTCGCCATTGTTCAAAACCGCCAGTCATGCAGGCGGCAAAGTACTGGGCAGGCTCGCCTTCAATGCGCTCGCGCATCAGCGCGGAACAGCAATGGTGATCGCGCTCGGTGGGATGACCCGGCAACGGGCCAATAGCTTGAAGCGCCAGAACATACATGGCTGGGCCGCAATCGACGCCTTTAGGAAAACCGTGCTTTAGAAGCGGATTTTCGTACCGACGTAAACAGCTTCGCTGTCCTTGCGGTTATCGGCAGACGGCAGCACGCGGTCATTTTCACGCTCGTAACGCACACCTGCTGTCACGTCGATTTTGCGGCTGATCGAAAAGCTGCCGCCAACATCAAGCTTATAGTCGCCAGCAGTCGCTTCACCTCGCGCTGGCGTCGCAGTTCCGGTACTCTGGTCAAGCTTGATATTGGTGCTGAACTTGCTCGGCTTTTTCGTGCCTTCATCCAGGCGGAAGCCACCTTTACCCAATTCCATGATCGGAACGCGCGCCGCAAGTTTAGGCGTTGATGGCAGAGCGAAGCCTTGCCAGCCCTTTGCTGCAGTCAAACGATAATCGACGGTCGACAAACGAACGCCACCATTGCCTGCGCCGGGCTCGATAGCGGCGATTGCGCTACGCACCGATACCGCGCCTGCGGTCAAACGCGAATTGGCGCGCGCGGCAACGATGATCGTGCGGTTACGATTCGCATCGGCACTCGCCAGAGTGAAAGGAAAGCGGCCATCGGTCGAACTGCGCGTAGCGGAAAATTTGGCGGCCAAACCGCTATCGACGCCCGATGGTGTGAATGTGTTCAACCAGTCTTTCGATGCGACGCGTGCCTCGCTAAGAGACTTAGCAGCAAAAGCGGGAACCATTAATGGCGACAGGACAAGCGAACCCGCTGCTAGCAATGATGCTGCAAAAGCGGCGTTTTTCCGCCCAAAAGGTTTCTTTGCAGACATAGTCTGTCCAAACGACTCCCTGTTCCATTTTTTCTATACGCGCAGTTCGCCCGATTCAAAAGGGGCGACACCAAAGATTCGTTAATAGAACGCGATTCTTCCCAACATGTTGCACGATGTCCACAATCGGTCATCGTCCGCCCGTGCTGCATAGGTACCAACGGTGGTTCAGCAGCCAGAAAGCTTGCTCAAGCCAGCAAGCCGCTATAGAGGTTTCTGCAATTATTTCTCATCAAGGACATTTTATGCGCACCATCCGCCTGGCACTCATTCTCGCTTCCGGCACATTGATGCTTTCAGCCTGTGGCGGCGGCGAGCGTCCAAAGGCCGATTTGGCCGCTAGCCAGGTGACGACAATTGGCGTTAACAGCTATTTATGGCGCGCCAGCCTTGATGCGCTTTCGTTCATGCCTTTGGTACAAACCGACTCTTCGGGCGGCGTGATTGTCACCGACTGGTATGTGAACCCGCAAAGCCCCGGAGAACGCGTGAAGTTGACGGTGTCGATCCTGGATCAGGACCTGCGCGCGGATGCCCTGCGCGTTGCGGGCAGCCGCGAAATTTCGCAGAACGGCCAGTGGGTTGCTGCGCCCTTGCGCGCCGCGACGGTGCAAAAGCTCGAAGCGGTTATCCTTACCAAGGCACGCGATCTTCGCCGGTCGGCCATCACCGGGTAATTCTCTATGTCAGAAATAGAGCGTTTCAACCCGCACGTCGCCGACGCGCGGTGGCAGAAGATTTGGGATGATAAGGCGACCTTTGTGGCCGACGATGCCTCAGAAAAGCCGCGCGCCTACATACTCGAAATGTTTCCTTACCCTTCGGGCCGGATCCATATTGGTCATGTCCGTAACTACACTATGGGTGACGTAATCGCCCGCTACAAGCGGATGACCGGGCACGAAGTCCTACACCCTATGGGCTGGGACGCGTTCGGGATGCCCGCCGAAAATGCCGCGATGGAAAAGGGCGTCCATCCCGGCGGTTGGACCCGCGACAATATCGCCAATATGCGCAAGCAGTTAAAACGCATCGGCCTTGCTATCGACTGGACCCGCGAACTTGCGACCTGCGAGCCCGAATATTACGGGCATGAACAGGCATTGTTCCTGAAACTGTATGCGGCGGGCCTTGTTTATCGCAAAGAATCTGCTGTGAACTGGGATCCGGTCGACATGACCGTGCTCGCCAACGAACAGGTGATCGACGGCAAGGGCTGGCGCTCGGGCGCGCCCGTTGAGCGCCGCAAGCTGAGCCAGTGGTTCTTGAAGATTACCGATTTTGCCGACGAGTTGCTCGAAGGACTAGGAACGCTCGACCAGTGGCCCGACAAGGTCCGGTTGATGCAGGAAAACTGGATCGGGCGCAGCAAGGGTCTGACCTTCCGTTTTGCTTTTCCGGGCAGCAATGGAGACGGCATCGATGTCTTCACCACCCGCCCCGACACGATGTTCGGCGCGAGCTTTGTCGCGATTGCCGCCGATCATCCGGTCGCGCAGAAACTCGCGTCCAACGCACCCGAACTGCAGGCCTTTATCGAGGAATGCCGCAAGGGCGGGACGACTGCGGCTGATATTGAGACCGCCGAGAAAAAAGGCTTCAACATCGGGCTGACCGTTGAGCATCCGCTCGATCCAAGCTGGCATCTGCCCGTCTATGTCGCCAATTTCGTGCTGATGGATTATGGCACCGGCGCTGTGTTCGGTTGCCCGGCACATGACCAGCGCGACCTTGATTTCGCGCGCAAATATGACTTGCCTGTCACCCGCGTAGTTGCCGATGGTGACCTGACCGACAGCGATTTCGATGGCAATGTCGCATATACCGGGCCCGGCACGATCGTGAACTCGCACTGGATAGACGGCCTGACCATCGAGCAAGCCAAAGCCGATGTCATCGCAAAGGCCGAGCACGAAGGCTGGGGCAAAGGCCAGACGCAATACCGATTGCGCGACTGGGGCGTGAGCCGCCAGCGTTATTGGGGCACACCGATCCCGATCATCCATTGCGAAAGCTGCGGCGCCGTACCGGTCCCTGACGATCAATTGCCGGTGAAGCTGCCCGAAGACGTTAGCTTCGATATCCCTGGCAATCCACTCGACCGGCATCCGACCTGGAGCAAGGTCGATTGTCCGTCGTGCGGCAACACGGCACGGCGCGAAACCGACACGCTTGATACTTTTGTCGATTCAAGCTGGTACTTCATCCGCTTTGCCAGTCAGCCGAATGACAAGCCGTTCGACCGAGAAATTGCCGAAAAATGGCTGCCGGTCGATCAATATATCGGCGGCGTCGAGCATGCAATTTTGCATCTGCTCTATGCCCGTTTCTGGACTCGCGCGCTGAGCCATATTGGTTTGATCGACGTGAAAGAGCCGTTTGCTAGCCTTTTCACGCAAGGGATGGTGACGCACCAGACTTACCAAGACGCCAGCGGCAACTGGCTTACGCCGGAGCAGGTAAAGCGCGATGGCGACATCTGGACGATCATCGGTAGCGGCGCGCCTGCCAAGGCCGGCCGCATTGAGAAGATGTCGAAGTCCAAGAAGAACGTCGTCGATCCCGATGATATTGTCGACCAATATGGCGCCGACGCAGTGCGCTGGTTCATGCTGTCCGACAGCCCGCCAGAACGCGATCTCGAATGGTCGGAGGCGGGCATCGAAGGCTGCTGGCGTTTTGTTCAGCGGCTGTGGCGATTGACCGGACAGGTTAGCGGCGCAACTGGCGAAGATAAGGCGCTGATGCGCAAGACGCATCAAGCAATTGCAGGCATTGGCGCGGATATCGAGGCACTGGCATTCAACAAGGCGGTCGCCAAGATTTACGATCTGGCAAATGCCATCGAAAAGGCCGCGCCGTCTGCCAGCCGCGACGCCGCAATCCGAACGATCATCCTGCTTTCCGCGCCGATGGTTCCACATCTGGCCGAAGAGGCGTGGACCAAACTAGGTGAAGGCCTGATCGCCGATGCACCCTGGCCGCAAGTCGATGCCGCGTTGCTGGTCGAAGACGAAGTGACCATTGCCATTCAGGTCAGGGGCAAGCTGCGCGACACGCTGACGGTGGCCAAGGGTTTGAGCCAGGACGAGATGCAGGCGCTTGCGCTTGCCAGCCAGAAGGTTCAGTCTGCCATCGACGGCGCGGAAATCCGCAAGGTCATTGTGGTTCCCGACAGGCTGGTCAATATCGTCATATGAAGCGCTTTTTTGCCCCCGTTTTGATGCTGGCCGCGCTTTCTGGCTGCGGTCTCCAGCCGCTCTATAGTGGCGGGTCGACGGGCGCGGTTGCAACTACCCTGGGTTCGGTTTCGGTTGACCCTATTGAAGGCAAGAGCGGGTGGCTGATGCGCAATGCACTCAACGATCGCTTGCAGGCAGCGGGAAGCTCCGCGCCGCGTTACCGGCTGACCGTTGCGCTTGATGACCAAATCGAAGGCTTTGGTATCCGCGCAGATGACACAATCACCCGCGAACGCCGCACATTGCGCGCGCGGTATCAGCTGATTGACACAAGCACCGGGACGACCGTGATCGATGCCACAGCAGGCTCCGATGCGGGGATTGACGTGGTCAGTTCGGAATATGCGACCATCGCGGGCGAAAACAGCGCGCTGGAAAATCTGACGCAGCGCGTCGCCGACCAGATCGTGACCCGGCTCTCGCTCTACGCACGCGGCGAATGAGCAGCTCCAAGGAACGGGCTTTCATTAGCGCGATCTCTGCGCGACCCGATGTCAGGCTGTTCCTTGTTTTCGGGCAGGACGAATCGGCCATAGCTGACATCGCCGCGCAAATGGCGGCGCAATTAGGCGCCACCGAACGCATTGACCTCGACAGCGACCGTATCCGGAACGACCCCGCATTGCTCGCCGATGAGGCATCAGCGCTCTCCCTATTCGGCGATAAACGCTACATACGGCTGAATTTCCGGCGCGAAGAGGGATTGGCTGCGGTAGAAAATTTGCTGGAGATCTCAGGCGACGCTAATCCGGTCATTGCCATCGCAGGCAATCTCACCAAGGCCAGCAAGCTACGCAAACTGGCGGAAAGCCACAGCCGCGCCATGGCGCATATCTGCTATATGCCCGAAGAGGGCACCGCCGCTGCATCTGTCATGGCTTATGCCGCCACCTTGGGGTTGAAACTCGACCGCAGTCTGGGCGCGCGCATCGCGCGTTACACCGGACAGGACCGCAAACTGGCGCAGGCCGAACTCGAAAAACTTGCGCTCTATTATGACGCTGCGCCCGAACGCCCTGCAACGGTTGAAGTTGCCGCTTTCGAAGCCCTATCCGCCGAAACCGGCGAGGAGAATGTAGGCGGGCTGGTCAATCAGGTTATGAGCGGCGAATTGCGCGCGCTGGGCCGCGAACTGGCGAGCGCGCGCGAAATGGGCGTAGACGCAATCCGCATCATACGCGCATTGCAACGCCGAGTGGCGTTGCTGTTGTCACTGCGCGCTAAAGTTGATGCCGGGTCGAATGCAGGCGCAGTGGTCAAGGCGACGCGGTCGATATTCTTCAAAGAGGCCGATGAATTCGTGAAGCAACTGGGCCGATGGCCCTCGGCGCGTCTGGCTGGGCTAAACGGTCATTTGCTCTCGGTTGAAGCCAAGCTGATGTCGGTCAAGGACGGTCTCGGCAGCGTGATACTGGAAGAAGAACTGATCCGTATTGCCCGCGCCGCGGCACGGCGCAGCTAACCCCCTGTTCGTCATCCTGAACTTGTTTCAGGATGACGATATTTGGACTATCTCGGCGAGTTATTCATATTGCGCGGTAATCGGGATCCGCGCGCGAAAAGTGCCCGAAGCATTGCCGCGAACCAGCAATTTGCCGCCGAACGAAAATTCCAGCCTGCCCATTTGGTCAAGCCGGGGATTGGCCGAAAGCGTGGTCCGAAGCCCGGCAATCTCGACTACCCCGCCCGTCGAAGATGTCATACGCGCCGTTGTCGGCATGTCGATGCGCACCGCGCGTCCGGGCTCGCCGCGTACCACCGCAATGCCCGCAAGCGCAGAGCCGCCCAAATCGACCATCCCGCCATCGACCCGTCGACTGCCACTTTGCGGGTCGAGGTCGATCGCCCCACCGCCCGAACCGGACAACGCCGCGCGGCTGAAATCGAGCTTGGTAGATATTTCCAGTGATAGCGGAATCTCGCGCAAGCTTTCGGCTTGCGTGCTGGCATCGGTCCGCTTGCACAAACGGCATGAGTCATCGCCCGCAGCCACAAGCAACGGCAAAAGCCCCAACGCCCCCACAGCGCGCAGCATATGACCTGGTCCTGTCATATCCTGCCCGAAATAAAGCATCATGGTAAATGGCAGGTTAAACCGGTAACCTTGAAGGTGCATATGACGAACACCACATCAGGACCTGAAAGGTGACATCATGGAAAAAGTTCACAAAACCGATGCCGAATGGCGCGAAACGCTTGATCCGGTGCAATATCATGTGCTGCGCGAAGCGGGCACCGAACGGGCATTTGCCGGTAAGCTGACCGACGAAAAGCGCGAAGGCGAATTTCGGTGCGCCGGGTGCGGCACCACTTTGTTCGCTTCGGACACCAAGTTTGACAGCGGCTCGGGCTGGCCGAGTTTTACATCGCCTTCTGACCAGGAAGTCGTCATCGAAAATCGCGATATGTCGCATGGCATGGTCCGGACTGAAGTCCGTTGCGCCGCGTGCGAAGGGCATCTTGGCCATGTCTTTCCCGACGGTCCGGGGCCGACGGGGCTGCGATATTGCATCAACAGTGCGGCGCTTGAATTCGACCCCGAATGACGTCGGTCGAATGCTGCTTGTCGGCCTGACGGATAGCGATTAACACCCCGGCCAATGGCACGTGCAAGCAAAGCATCGAACGAACGCGGACCGTTCCTAACTTGGACCATCCGCCTCCTTAAAATCGGCGTGATAGGGGCGCTATTGGGCCTGATGATAGTCGGCATTTTCGTCGGCATTGCGCGCAGCGAAATCGACAGTTTCGAGGATCTGAAAGCATCACCCAATGGCCAGATGATCCGGGTACGCGCCGCCGATGGCACCGTTATCCAATCGCTTGGACCAAGTTTCGGGCGCTGGTTGACCATTAACGAGTTGCCGTCCGAGATGAAGGACGCGATGGTCGCGGTCGAGGACCGGCGCTATTATATGCATCCCGGCGTCGATCCCATCGGCATCACCCGATCGTTTTACGTCCGTGCGGTCGAAGGTCGCTGGACGCAAGGGGGCTCGACAATCACGCAGCAGCTGGCGCGCAACGTCTACCTCAACAACAATAAGGAATTTGGCCGCAAGATGCGCGAGATCATTCTCGCGCTCGCGATGGAAACCAAATTTTCTAAAAATCAAATTCTCGAGCTTTATCTGAACAAGGTGTATTTCGGTGGCGGCGCGTATGGCGTCGATGCCGCAAGCCGCAAATTCTTCGACCATGGGGCCGAGGAGATCTCGCTCGCCGAAGCAGCGATCATAGCAGGCCTGGTCAAGGCGCCATCGCGTTATTCACCAACCGCCGATGCGCAAGCTGCGCTCGGACGCGCCGGTGTTGTTGTTGAAGTGATGCAGGATGCGGGCATGATCACCGCCGCGGAGGCAGCATCGGTAAAGCCTGCGCTGGTAAAGATGAACGCAGAACCGGCGCAGGACAGCGTCCGTTATTTCACCGACTGGGCATTGCCGCAACTTGACGGGCTGATCGACGAGACCGAAAAGCCGATAGATGTATGGACGACGCTCGACCTGAAAATGCAGCGCGCAGCAACTGCTGCGATTGTTGCCAACGTGCCGCGCGGAACGCAAGGGGCGCTGGTCGCCATTGACCGAGATGGCGCGGTCAAGGCAATGGTCGGGGGCACTGATTATGTGACCAGCAATTATAACCGCGCGGTTACGGCAACGCGCCAGCCGGGGTCGGCTTGGAAGCTGTTCGTATATCTGACCGCTTTGGAAGCAGGCTTTCGCCCTGAGGACAAAGTTGTGGATGAACCTGTGGAAATCGACGGCTGGCAGCCGAAGAACAGCGGCGGCAATTATGCGGGCGAAATTACCGTAAGGACGGCGTTCGCCTATTCCAAAAATACAGTCGCCGCGCAAATCGGGCAAGAAGTCGGCACCAGCAGTATCGCCAACATGGCGCGCCGTTTTGGCATCACAACGCCGGTGAACACTCTACCTTCGATGGTACTGGGAACCTCAGATGTCAGGGTCATCGACATGACCCGCGCCTTTGCCGCGGTTCAGGCGAAAGGTCGCAGCATCACACCGTTCGGTATATCCAAGGTGACGACCATCGACGGCGAGGTCATTTATTCCGCCAAAACGCAAAATTCGATTCAGCTGGTCGAAGAGTATGTTGCCGCCGGTATGACCGATCTGATGCAGACGGCCGTGGCAACGGGCACGGGCCGTGCTGCCAATATCGGACGCCCGGTTGCCGGCAAAACCGGTACCACAAGCAGCAACAAGGACGGCTGGTTCTTGGGCTTTTCGAGCGGATTGACAACAGGTGTGTGGATGGGCCGCGACAATGCGCGCGCGGTCGGCGGCCTTGAGGGTGGCCGTGCACCGGCACAGGCGTGGGCGGCATTCATGCGGGTCGCGGTCGCGGGACGTCCGGTTGAACAATTCCCGACCGATGTGACCTTCCCCGAAAGGCTCGAGGAAGAGGAAGATCCGGTGCTTGAAGGCGAGGAAATCCTGGTCGACGAAAACGGTGAGCCCATCGATATGCGCCCGGGCACCGGCGAAGGATTGCTCCCGCCCGGCAAAGAACCCGATGTGCTTGACGAGGAATTTCTCGATAGGGCGCTCGGTCGCCGTCGCGAACCTGAAGAGCCTGCCCAAGCAGACCCTTTTCAGGAATAGCTTAAACCACCAGTTCCTCCAGCATCCGGCGCGAGACGATTTTCAGGCCATACTCGTGACGCGCGACTATTCCGCGGCGAACAAGCTGCGCCAGCGCGCGCGATGCCGTTTCGCGAGTGGTGTTGACACTAATGGCCAGCGCCGACAGAACCGGAAGCGGCTTGATCCAGTCTTCTTCGTCGGTCATTGACAGCAACGCCTGATAACATCGCCCAGTCGCGCTGAGCCCGATCCGTGCCGCCATGCGGTCGAGTACCATATCAAGCTGCCGGGCCATCAATAACGCCACCCCTTGCGCAATCGCCGCATATTGCGCGGCAAGCTGCGCAATCTTTCGTGTCGGAATCACCAGCACCGACAATTCGCCGACTGCGCTGATGTCGGCGCGATGCAACACAGGTTCAGGATAGGCCCCGAATAGTTCGCCGGGACCGTAGCCTGCCAACCGCGCATGCTGCCCATCCACGCTGAACAGGTCGGCGGCCGCGATTCCGTCGATAACAAGATAGAGGAGGTCGCTGGGGTCACCGCGTAATGCAATCGTTGCGCGATGCTCAAAGATTCGAAAATGTGATGCCGCGTAAATCAGTGCTGCCTCGTGTTCGGGGCATCGGAAGCAAGCGGCGATCAGTGCCAGATGTTCGGCCTCTTTCAACTTGCGCCCCCGACCGTTCAACACCGGAATATCTATAGTTTCGCCGCGTAGTCGGCAAGCGGCTATAATTGATGACCGGTGCGGTCGCGTTTGGTTGCCAGATAATGCGCGTTATGTGGATTGGCAGCGATTTTAAGTGGCAGCCTTTCGGCGACTTTGATCCCCTCGGCCGATATTCCCGCGACCTTTTCCGGATTATTGGTGAGCAATCGTATTTCACCGATCCCAAGCAATCCGAGCATCCGCGCTGCGACCGAAAAATCGCGCGCATCGACGGCAAAGCCAAGCCTGACATTGGCATCGACGGTGTCGAAACCCTGATCCTGCAATGCGTAGGCGCGCAATTTGTTGATGAGGCCAATACCGCGTCCTTCCTGTCGCAAATAAAGTAATATGCCCCAGTTCGCGTTCGATATCCGATGCAACGATTCGTGCAATTGCGGGCCGCAGTCACATTTTAGGCTGCCGAGCACGTCTCCGGTGAGGCATTCGCTGTGGAGACGCACAACCGGTGGTGTACCGTCGCGTTTGCCAAGGACCAGGGCGATGTGATCAGCCGAATCGGCATCCGAACGAAATGCTATAATCTCTGCATCGGTATTGGCCGCAACCGGCAGCCGCGCGCGCGCCGCAATCTGCAGCGCAGAACTGTCGTCAAACGCCGACACATCGGACGCCAAAACGATATCGGTATCGTCAGGTGAAGTGTCGCTTACTAGAAACGCCGGAAGCAGGCCGGCCAGCCGCGCCAGTTCTATGGCCGCCAACGCCGCTTCAGCGTCGGGGAGAGGCGCTGCCGCAAATGGCCCTTTCATCGGATACTGCAAATCCATTGTCGGGTCGGCAATCGCTAGCGCCAACGCCGCGTCGAGCCCCATAGGTGCCTTGATCAATACGGGAAGCGCAATATCGGCCGCCGCACGCTGGTTCACCAGCTTCAGCGTTGCGGCGCGGCTTTGCGAGAGTAAAAGTCCAGTCACGCCTGTGGTATCAGTTGCAGTCTCAACCGCGGTCAGTGTCAAACCGGCTTTGGGGCCTTCAACCCTGATTGGCCAACCGCGGCGAAGCGCGTCAATCGCTCGCGCTGCCCGCCGGGCATCACCGGTGGCAGGCATCGGCTCGTTCAAAAAGCAAATTCCGTCATGATCGGTGCGTGGTCCGAAGGCTTGCCCCAGCTGCGGCAGGTCTTGTGCACGACATGTGATTTGGCCTTGTCCTTAAGATCGGGCGTCACCCACATATGGTCAAGCCGCCGTCCCTTATCGGTAGCCTCCCAATCCTGCGCGCGGTAGCTCCACCATGTATAAAGCTTCTGCGACGGGTCGACAAATTCCCGTGCGATGTCGGTCCAGTCGCCCGCCGCCTTCAGTTCGGCCAGCAAATCGAGTTCAACCTTGGTATGGCTGACAACATTAACCAGTTGTTTGTGGCTCCAGACATCATGTTCGAGTGGCGCGACATTGAAATCACCGGTCAATATTGTCGGGCAGTCGACCGTTTTCGACCATTCGGTCATTCGGCCCAGAAACGCCAGTTTTTGACCAAATTTAGGGTTATTCTCCAGATCAGGCACCTCGCCGCCCGCCGGGATGTAAACATTGTCGAGCCGGACGCCCTTGGTCGCCTCAGTGCCGATTTCGGCGCTGATGTGCCGCGCCTCGCCATTCGCCTGCCAATCCTCGACTCGGCGGTTGATCAGCGGCAATTTGCTGACGATGGCCACACCATGGTGCATTGGCTGGCCGTTGATCATCATGTGACGATAGCCGAATTGACGAAATAGGCCTTCGGGAAACAGCGTGTCGATGACTTTGGTTTCTTGCAGGCACAGGATATCAGGCGAAATTTCCTTACAGAAACGTTCGACAATATCGAGACGGGCACGGACTGAATTGATGTTCCAGGAAGCGATGCTGATATTTTGCGGCATAGGCTTAATGCCCTAGTGCGGCGCGGCGCGGCGGGCAAGCTGCGGATGTGCAAAAAGCAAAGCCCTCATCCCGGGGGCATTTGGGATGAGGGCTAAGCTTGCGTTCGTCACGCGGATATCAGTGACCGACATTATCGCCGTGGGCAACAGGGGGAAAACCACACGAACTGTCAGCCGCTGATGACAAATTTATACAATGACTTTCCTGTCACCCAGATGAACAACCCCCGTCTGAAGGACGACTGGTCGGCGCTCAGCATCCATTCATCGACAAGTCTCAACTTTTGCGGCGAACCGGACGCGGGTCTTTCCAGGTAAAGGCTGAATTAGGCACATTACCGTTATATTTGACACTGCCGAGTCGAATTGACGTGCGATTGTTTTTCGAATCGAGAGCCACCCAGCCGTTGAGCGTCAGGCCACCGGGCGCGGCGGGATCACGAACGAATATCATGGTAATGACGCCATATTCGGGACGCTTGGGATCGCGCACTTCGACGCTGATGACTTCATTGGTCGAAGTTTGCACAAGCTTGCCGTAGCGGCGTATATCCTGCCCGGGATCGAGCAAAGCAGCGAGCGGGCTATTGCGGATCGGCCAGCGCTGAACCTGTTTCACCTCATAATCGATCATCGTCAACGCCTTGCCGTCGCCTACAATCAATAGCGGCACGCCCTTTTGATATTCGAAACGGACATGGCCGGGGCGCTTTAACATGAGCTTACCCGACAGCGTTCCACCGCGCCGGTCGGTCTGCGTAAAGCTGGACGTCATCGTACCGACGGCTTTCATATGAGCGACAACGCGATCCATCTTGTCTGTGCCGGATTGCGCCGAACCCGGCATAGTCAGTACGAGCGCGGCGGGCGCGAACATCAGGGCATATTTTCCAAAAATCATTTTGTTTTCCTTGGGAGAGATGCAATTCGGGTAGCCGAAAGGCGTTGAACCGCATCTTAACCGTTAGATGGGATCCCCGTTCCGGTCGCGCAGCACTTCGCGGCGACCAATATGGTTCGGTGCGGATACGAAGCCATCCTCTTCCATCCGGTCGATCAGCCGTGCGGCGCTGTTATAGCCGATGCGCAACTGTCGCTGGATCCAGCTGGTCGAAGCTTTCTGGCTTTCAAAAACGATCTGGCACGCCTTGCGATATTGCGAATCTTCTTCGCTGTCGTCGCCGCCCATGCCGCCGAAATCAAAGCCGCCGTCTTCGGGCTCTTCGGTAACCGCCTGGATATATTCGGGCTGCCCCTGTCCGCGCCAATGGTCAGCCACGCGGCGGACTTCATCATCGGAAACGAACGGCCCATGAATACGCGTCAGGCCGCGTCCGCCAGACATATAGAGCATGTCGCCCTTGCCAAGCAGTTGCTCTGCTCCCTGCTCGCCGATGATCGTGCGACTGTCGATTTTGCTCGTCACATGAAAACTGATTCGCGTTGGCAGGTTCGCCTTGATGACACCGGTGATCACATCAACAGACGGCCGCTGCGTTGCCATGATCAGATGGATGCCGGCGGCGCGTGCCTTTTGTGCAAGCCGCTGGATCAGGAATTCGACCTCTTTTCCCGCGGTCATCATCAGGTCGGCAAGCTCGTCGACAATGACCACGATCTGCGGCATCGGTTCGTAAGCGAGGCTCTCTTCCTCATATTGCGGCTGGCCAGTCATCGGATCGTAACCGATCTGCACTTTGCGGCCCAAAGGCGTGCCCTTTGCCTTGGCCGCGCGAATTTTTTCGTTAAAATTGGCAAGGTTGCGTACGCCCAAGGAAGACATCATCCGATAGCGTTCTTCCATCTGCTCGACCGCCCATTTGAGTGCGCGGATCGCCTTGGCAGGCTCAGTCACCACCGGGGAAAGCAGATGCGGGATATCGTCATAGCTACTGAGTTCCAGCATCTTGGGGTCGATCATGATCATCCTGCACTGATCGGGCGTCAGCCGGTAAAGCAGCGACAATATCATGCAGTTGAGGCCGACTGACTTACCCGATCCGGTGGTACCTGCGACCAGTAAATGCGGCATCGGCGCAAGGTCTGCGATCACCGGGTCGCCGGAGATATTTTTTCCCAATATGATCGGCAGCGCACCTTTTTGTTCTGCGAATGCTCCCGAACCGACCATCTCCTGGAAGACAACCGCCTCCCGATGTGCGTTGGGGAGTTCGATACCCATGACGGTACGCCCGGGTATGACCGAAACGCGCGCAGAAAGCGCCGACATGTTGCGCGCGATGTCTTCCGCCAACTGGATTACGCGGCTGGATTTAATGCCCGCGGCTGGCTCCAACTCGTACATCGTCACCACCGGGCCAGGCCGAACAGCGACGATCTGACCCTTTACATGAAAGTCATCGAGCACCGATTCCAGAAGCCGCGCATTAGCCTCTAGCGCTGCTTTATCCAGCTTCGGTACCGAAATCGAGGGCGGCGGATCAAGCAGGTCGAGCGATGGCAGCGTATAACTGCCAAAAAAATCGCCTTGTCGTGCGCCCGTTGAAAACGCGGCTTTTTTCGGCGCGGAATTGCGGTCGTCGATGACGGGAGGCTTACGATTTTCAGGTTCGATTACTTTGCGCGGCGGCTTGGCTTCGGCAAGCGGCGCGATGTAATCATCGTTCTCGCCGCTCACCACCACTCCTGGTCGGTTGGGCAGTTTGGGCACCGAGATAGCGGGTATCCGGAAAAGTGGCCGTTCAAGCTGCAGCGAACGAATGACAAGTGTTATTCCGCCCAACACGCTCGCCAAAATAACAAGCACGCGAACGAGGGTGCCTAGGCCACCTTCGATCTGCCCGATTAATGGCGTAACCCCGCTATCGGCAAGCAATGCGATCGTCCCTCCCCAACCTGCGGGTAGGCCGATGTCGCTGCCATGCTGCCAATAGGCCATGCCAAAACCCATGAACAGCATGCCAATCAGACATAACGTCAGCTGCCGTTTCCATTGCGGCTGCGGTACATCGCGCCACATTCGGCGCGCGAAAATCAGCATCAGCGGTAGCAGAAAAATGGCAGGAAGCCCGAACAGGAACAAAGCTGCATCGCCAAGATATGCTCCCGATTGTCCCATCCAGTTATGTTGGACATTTGCCGCTGCGCTATTGAACGCGGCATCGGCAGGCGAGTAGCTTAAGACCGACAGGCCATAGAATGTCGCAAACAACGCCAGCGCAGCCGCGCCGAACAGCGCGCCACTGCGAATCAACGAAGCGCGCATCATCTGCCGCCAGTTCGCCATATTCGGCTTTGAGGATAATTTAGGGCTGCGCGAGGCCATGGGTCTACTGCTCTATAAGGTTAATACGCCCTTTTCGGCTGCCGCGGAGTCCCCGTCAAGTATTACAGGCGAAATCCCTCTTTGAGTCAGCACGCCATCTGCGCCATAAGCAAGGGATGACAGATAAAGCAGACGTGATCATTATCGGTGGGGGTCTTATCGGCCTGACTCAGGCGCTAAGCCTCGCGACACATGGGATTAGCAGCCATGTCGTCGACCGCGTCGATCCTCAAGCAATGATGTCCGCGGGTTTCGACGGAAGAACCTCTGCGATTTCCAGCTCAAGCATGAAGATGTTTGACGCCCTAGGCCTCGGCGATGTTTTGGCAGGAAAAGGCTGCCCTATCGAGCAGATATGGGTGAGCGACGGATTGAAGCCCGGTGCGCTCGATTTTGTACCGGGGGAAGACGACGGCTATTTGGGACAAATGTTCGAAAACCGTTTCCTGCGCCGGACTTTGTACGAAGCCGCGCTGGCGAGCGATATGATCCATCTGCACATGCCCATGACCATCGCTGACAAAAACCGCGATGCGTCGGGCGCGTCGGTCACGCTCGAAAGCGGGGCGGTGCTGAACGCCGATCTGATGATCGTTGCCGAAGGCCGCCAGAGCCAGACGCGCGACGAAGTCGGGATTAAAATAGCGCATTGGCAATATAATCACAGCGCAATGGTTGGAGCGATCTATCATGAAAAGCCGCATGGCAATGTTGCGTATGAGATTTTCTATCCGTCGGGGCCTTTCGCGGTTTTGCCGATGCTGGACGACGACGATGGGCGGCACCGCTCGGCAATTGTCTGGTCAGTGGATGAAGCCGACGCGCCGGGATATATGAAATTATCGCCGCGCGGCTATGCAGCCGAGCTTGAAAAGGCGATGGGTGGGATATTGGGTGCTGTGGAATTGGCGGCCCCGCTCGCAGCGTATAAGCTGGGTTTCCACCATGCGGGCGCTATCACGTCAGAACGGCTGGTGTTAATCGGCGATAGCGCGCACGGCATCCATCCGATTGCAGGCCAGGGCTTGAACTTGGGTTTGCGGGATGTTGCCACGCTTACCGAAGTACTTGTCGATGGCATGCGCCTCGGCCTCGACTTTGCAGATGCACAGCTACTCGATCGCTACGCGCGTTGGCGCAGTATCGACACACTGATGGTCGCGATGTCGACCGACACCCTTAATCGGCTGTTTTCTATCCCTGGCAAAACCGCTTCTGCAATCCGCCGTGTCGGAATGGGTCTGGTGCAACGCACCGCCCCCGCCAAAGCTTTCTTCATGGCTGAAGCAAGAGGCGAGAGCGGTGATTTGCCGAAGTTACTTAAAGGCGCTTCAGTTTAGCCGGCGGTGACTGGCACCAGACGAATTTCGACACGGCGGTTGGCAGCGCGGCCCGATTCATCAAGATTGCTCGCCTTGGGCTGGCTTTCACCATAGCCCCGGGTCGCGATACGCGCCGACTGCACACCTTGCGATGTCAGATAATTGGCAACCGAGGAAGCGCGACGTTCTGACAGCGATTGGTTATAGGCATCCGAGCCGGTCGAGTCGGTATGACCCAACACGTCGACATAAGTTTTTTCATACTGCGTCAAAGTCTGCGCGACTTGGCTTAACGTTGTCCGAAAGGCTGGCTGAACGGTTGAACTATCGACCGCAAAGGTCACTTCAGACGGCATGTCGAGCACGAGATTGTCGCCGTCACGGATGACATTGACGCCGGTACCGGCGGTCTGTGCACGCAATTTGCGTTCTTGCTCGTCCATATAATAGCCAACGCCGGCGCCTGCGACGGCGCCAATACCGGCACCAACGATTTTCTCGGTACGGTCGCGCTTTCCGCCGACTAAGTCGCCGAGTAAGTAACCGCCAAGAGCGCCGCCTAGGCCGCCAATTGCGGCCTTCGAAATAGTCCGGTTGCCGGTTTCTGGGTCAGTAACGCAGGCCGAGAGCGGCAACAAAGCCGCAACGAGGCCAAGCGAAATAATCTGGTTCTTTTTCATAACTACATCTCCATTTTTGAATGCCGTTCAGCATAACGACCCTAAAGATGAACGAGAGATGATTGTTCCCCCAATGTTACATCTTTTGACCATAACTCTTTTTCATGCATTTTGTTGCCAACGACCCCGTATTGGCTCTAAGAGAACAGCCTCCCGATGGACGTTCTTCACCCTTTTCCCTGGTTCGATGCTGCGACCATCATGGTATTGATCGCCATCAACGGCGTGTTTGCCATGTCCGAACTCGCCATCGTTTCGTCGCGCCCAGCCAAATTGCAAGCGATGGCCGATGCCAGCAAACGCGGGGCAAACGCAGCCTTACGACTGGCGCGCGATCCCGGTAAGTTCCTGTCGACTGTGCAGATTGGTATTACGCTTATCGGCATTATCAATGGTGCATATTCGGGCTCCACACTGGGTGAGCCGATTGCCCAGCGATTGGCCGGCTTGGGTGTTCGTGAAGATTGGTCGGACACTCTGGGTTTCAGCATAGTCATTTCGCTGACGACATATGCGTCTCTGGTAGTTGGCGAACTGGTGCCTAAGCAATTCGCGCTGGTTGCACCCGAACGCATTGCAGTACTTGTCGCAGGCCCGATGGAGCTATTGGCACGGATTACCGCCCCGGTTGTCTGGCTGCTCGACAAATCGAGCGCGTTAATTTTTCGCATGCTAGGCCTGCGCCGCGATAGCCGCGAAGCATTGACCACCGAGGAACTCCGCATGGTGTTTGCCGAGGCAACACACGCGGGAATCATCGAAGAGCACGAGCATAAGGTCATCGCAGGCGTCGTCCGCCTCGCCGACAGGCCAGTTCGCGAAGTGATGACCCCGCGCACCGTTGTCGATCGAATCTCGGTAAACGCGTCCGAGGATGAGGTGCGCGATGTTTTGGTGCATTCGCCGCACACGCGTATTCCGGTAACGGGCGAAAATAACGACGACATCATCGGCGTTGTTCAGTCGCGCGATATTGTTGCGGCGCAAATTGGCGGCAAGAAGCTTGATTTGCGCGATCTGATGCGGCGCGCCGAAATCGTGCCCGATCAGCTCGATGCGATGGACGCACTCGAAATATTGCGCTCGTCGGATGTGCCGATGCTGCTGGTGCATGATGAATACGGCCATTTTGAAGGAATCGTCACCCCTAACGATCTTCTGTCCGCAATTGCCGGAGAGTTCGCCTCTGACCAAGCCCAGGGCAGCGCGGCCAATATCGTCAGATTGGACGACGGGTCCATGCTTGTTTCAGGCGCGATGTCCGCTGATGCAATGGCTGACGCACTCGACATCACGCTGGATGACGACCGCGATTATGCGACGGCCGCGGGCCACGTGCTTCATATACTGCGCCATCTTCCGGTCGAAGGCGAGGCATTCACCGACCAAGGCTGGCGTTTCGAAGTGGTCGATATGGACGGCCGCAAAATCGACAAGCTACGCGTCCGACTTGCACAAAAAACAACCAAAAAGGCCGCAGTTGAGGGCTTGTGATTACCAAGCGTCTTGATTAGGGCAATGCCATTAGCGGACTGACAGGACTTAGACATGGCCGATTTCTTCCTTCCCAAGAACAGCAAGGTGCAAAAGGGCAAGGTCCACGCCGCCAAGACCGATGGCAAATTGAAGAAATTTAAAGTCTATCGGTATGACCCCGATAGCGGCGAAAATCCGCGTTACGATACATTTGAGGTCGATACTGACACCTGCGGTCCAATGGTGCTCGACGCGCTGATTAAGATGAAAGGTGAGCAGGACGCGTCGCTCACTTTCCGCAAATCGTGCCGCGAGGGTATTTGCGGGTCCTGCTCGATGAATATCGATGGCAAGAACGGCCTTGCCTGCACCACCGCGATCGAGGATTGCAAATCCGAAGTCACGATCACGCCGCTACCACATATGGAAGTCATCAAGGATCTCGTTCCCGATTTCACACATTTTTACGCGCAATATGCATCGATCAAGCCTTGGTTGCAGACCGTTACACCAGAGCCTTCAGGCAAAGAACGGCTGCAATCGCCGGAGGACCGCGCGAAGCTCGATGGTCTTTACGAGTGCATCTTGTGTGCGTGCTGCTCGACGAGCTGCCCGTCTTATTGGTGGAACAGCGACAAGTTCTTGGGGCCCGCGATTTTGCTCCAAGCCTATCGCTGGCTGGCCGACAGCCGCGACGAGATGACTGGGGAGCGGCTTGACGAACTTGAAGATCCGTTCCGCCTCTATCGCTGCCACACGATCATGAACTGCGCCAACGCGTGCCCCAAGGGCCTGAACCCGGCAAAGGCGATTGCCGAAACCAAGAAGATGATCGCCGAACGGCATATCTGATTTGGCGGACGCCCAGTTGGACACATCCGCATTTAACAGCAGCCCTGATCCGGATAATCCCGGCTGGCTGAACTGGCAGATGAACGACCCCAGCCGGTATAATGGGACGGTGCTCGGCAAAATGCTGGTTCGCAGTGAAGGGGAGGGGAAAGCGCGACTGCGCATGTTTCCCGAACACCGGCACAGCAATTTGCGCAATGCGGTGCATGGCGGCGTGACGCTTGGATTTATCGATGCCGCAATGTTTGGTGCATCGCGGCTGTTTGGGTCGATCACAGCGGGTACTGCCGTGACTCTCGACCTTTCGGTACAGTTCATCGGCGCGGGCGTGATCGGTGCGCCGCTCGACGCCGAGGTCGAGCTGCTCAAGGAAACCGGCAGGCTGTTGTTCATGCGCGGCATCGTCGTGCAAGGCGACGAGCGAGTTGCGGCATTCTCGGGCACGATCCGAAAACCGACCAAAAGATGACCGGACAGCCTGTTCCCGAACGTTATGCCGCGTTGGTGGTAGCGGGCGAACTGAAGGCCGATGCTGATCAGGCGGCCGCAGTTGCAGCGTTGGCCACGGTACAGTCGGCGCTTGAAGCCGTGCCGCCCCGCGGCAGCACCTTGTGGCGCTTTCTGGGCAAGAAGCCCGATCCGGTGCGCGGACTCTATCTGTGGGGCGGGGTTGGGCGCGGCAAATCGATGCTCATGGACCTGTTTTTCGAAAGCGTACGTATCAAACGAAAACGTCGCGCTCATTTTCATGAGTTCATGCTCGATATCCATGCGCGGTTGAAGGTTGAGCGCGAGAAGGAAGAAGGCGACCCGATCCCGCCTCTGGTCGAAGCCTTGGCCGACGAAGCAAGGCTGCTGTGCTTCGACGAAATGGTCGTGAACAATATGGCCGATGCGGCGATCATGTCGCGGTTGTTCACCGGACTGATTGCAGAAGGTGTTACGGTGGTGACGACATCGAACCGTCACCCGGACGATCTCTACAAGGACGGTCTTAACCGCCAACTTTTCTTGCCATTCATTGATTTGGTGAAAGAGAGACTGGACATAATCGGCCTCAACGGCCTGACCGACTATCGGCGCGACCGGCTTGGTGACGCTCGTATCTGGCTGGTCCCGAACGGCCCTGACGCGACCAAGGCGTTATCTGAGACCTTTTTTCGACTGACAGACTACCCGCCCGAAGACCGCGCGCATGTACCGACGCTTGAACTCGATGTCGGCGGCGGGCGGATGCTGCATGTACCGAAGGCTTTGAAAGGCGTAGCTGTGTTTTCTTTCAAGCGGCTGTGCGCCGAAGCGCGGGGTGCGCCGGATTATCTCGCCATCGCGCGGCGGTTTCACACCGTCATCATGGTCGGTATTCCTGTGCTTGGCCCGCAAAACCGCAACGAGGCGGCGCGTTTTGTGACGTTGATTGACGCGCTGTACGAATATCGCGTGAAGTTTTTGGCGAGCGCCGATGCGGCTCCCGATTTGCTCTATCCCGAAGGTGACGGGCGGTTCGAATTCGAGCGCACAGTGTCGCGCCTGCTTGAAATGCAGTCGGAAGAATATCTGGCGGAAGGCCACGGTCCGCGTTAGGATTCACCTAAGGGAGAAGATGATGATCGGACGTGCATCGATACTATTTGCAGGATTTATGGCAATAGCGGCGGCCCATGGGCAGGCAACAGATGTCCGGACCGCAGCAGAGCGCGACCTGTTCGCCAAGATTGTGGAAATCCCTACCGTCGAGGGACGTCCGGCAGAGTTTGAAAAGCTGACAACTTTGCTCACCGCTGAATTCCGCAAGGCCGGAATCAACAACGTCGTCGTGAAAGATCATGACGGCACGCAGACGCTGATCGCCCGCTGGCCCGCCGCCAAGCCATCCGGCATGAAGCCGATATTGCTAATGGCGCATATGGATGTGGTGGAGGCGAAGGAAAGCGACTGGAAATATCCTCCGTTCAAATTCCGCGAGGAAGGTGGCTGGTATCTGGGGCGCGGCTCGAACGACAACAAAGCGGGGCTAACCGGCATACTGTTGGCTCTACAATATTTGCGCGCCGAGGGTTTTGCGCCAACGCGAGACATCATTGTGCTGTTCACTGGCGACGAGGAGACCACTGGAAATGGTGCACGCCGCGCGGCGACCGAATGGCGGTCGCTGATCGATGCCGAATTTGCGCTCAACAGCGATGCGGGCGGGGGTTCGGTCTATCCCGATGGACGAGTCGAAGCGTTCGGGATGCAAATCGCCGAGAAAACCTATGCAGATTACAAATTGACCGCAACTAATCGCGGCGGGCACAGTAGCGCACCGCGTCCCGATAATGCGATTTACGCGCTGGCAAATGCCATCACCGCACTTGAGCGCCATCGCTTTCCACCGATGATCAACGATGCGACGCGTGCGACTTACGAGGCGCTCGCAGCCGGTGACAAGGGCCAATACGGCGAGCTGGTCAAGCGCTTCCTTGCCGATCCAAAGGATCGCGAAACCGCCGATTTGCTTGAAGCAATGGACACAGGCAGCACCCGCACACGCTGCGTCGCAACGATGGTATCGGGCGGTCATGCACCCAACGCGCTGCCGCAAAAGGCTGAAGCCAATGTGAATTGCCGGATATTCCCCGGCGTGAAAGTGGATGAGATCCGCGAGCAGCTGCAAGCGCTGTCGGGGCCGGATGTCACTGTCTTGGCAGTCGAAGGGTCGCAAACCCCCGAGACCGCACCGACGCCGCTTCGTGCCGACATAACCGAGGCGTTTAAAGCCTCGGTCGCCACCCGCTTCAAAGACGCTCCCGTGTTGCCATTCCAGTCTGCTGGTGCAACCGACGGCGCGTTTCTGCGCTCCAACGGAATCCCGGTTTATGGCTTCGGCGGCCTATGGGGTATCGTCGGCCAAAAGGAAGGCGCACATGGCCTTGATGAGCGAGTCTGGGCAGAGGGTTTTCACGGTCAAATCCCAATCTGGATGGAAATGCTGCGCCGCGTCGCAGGTTAGGCGCGCATAATCAAGCGTCCGTTCACGACCTCATATTCGAAATAGAACCATTTGTCGGTGTCCGACTTATCTTCTTTTTTGAACGCCGCGATCAGTCGCTCACCGTCGGTTTTTACATAGATGGCACCATCTACGTCAACGTTGGAGCGGCCCAAACTCTTCACGTCGTCGAGCATTTTTTTCTTTGCCCCTTCGGTAGGCGCTCCGGTCAACCCATCGATTGCTTTGGTGAGTCGTTCGACTAGCCGCGCATCTTCCTTTTCGCGGGTCGAGCGCTGCAATTCGGTGCTCAGCAATACGGGCGAGGCACCGCGTCCTGCACGGCCCAGCCTGCCAAGAAGATCGGGGCGCGGGTGGACATGACCTTCCTGGTCGCCGGACGAGATCACAAAGGCAGCAGGATTGACTGCCATCAAAAACTCGTCGGTGACATCGGCTGCACCATGGTGGCAGATCTTCATCACCTCGGCGCGGAAGAAATTGCGTGCAACTTCGATCATCGATTCGCGGTCAGCGCTGGTGGTCGGCCAACGGTCTAGCCCGGCATAGCGTTTAAGCAGATATTTTTCGGCCGGTAGGTTCAGGTCGCCGCCAAACAGCACACGGAAATTTTTATAGTTCAGCCGCAACAATACCGAATGGCCGTTTTTGGTTTTGCCGTAACTGCCGAGTACGCGCAGTCGCCGCTTACCATTGGAATCCTCCTCGACAAACGGACCCAATATCTCGATCGTGTAGCCGCGGCCATCAGCCGGTGCAAAACCCGGCATCCAGGAACGCCCCTCCGCCAGCGTGCCGTGTCGTGTTGACAGCATCGCTGAGTCGGTGATTCCGCCATTGGCGAGACCCGTTTTGATCATCGCGGCAAAATTTCCTGCCCCCGCAGGCGCAAAGGCGGCTTGGAGCCCTGCATGGTCCTCGACCAATGCTTCAACGAATGAGGCGTTTCCGGTGACATCATCGACCTTACCGCCAAGCTTGTCCCATTCCTTGCCGCCCGGACGTTCGACGAGGCCGCTATGGTACAGATATTTGAACTGCACTGCGTTGCTGGCAAAGATGGCATCAAAGCCGCCATAATGGTCTTCATCGGGATGGGTGATGATCGCGGCGTGAAACACCGATTTCTTTTTATAGCTGTTGAACCGGC
This sequence comes from Sphingomonadales bacterium Ga0077559, assembly GCA_001464315.1. Lineage (GTDB taxonomy): Bacteria > Pseudomonadota > Alphaproteobacteria > Sphingomonadales > Sphingomonadaceae > Sphingorhabdus_B. The sequence continues at coordinate 227,749 of LNFK01000075.1, forward strand.
CCGTCAGGAAGTCGTGCATGTGATGCTCTTTACCAGCATCGATGACGATGATTCGTTCGCCGATGTCGCGTTCAGGGGTAATCAGAACGCAGCCGTCGCCTTGCCCCACATCGACAAACACCATCTCCATCGGCCGCGAGTCGGTCGTGTAGATGCGTTCGATCTTTAACTCTTTAGCCTTGTAGGGGTTGTTCCATGCCCACTTGACGGTAACCCAAGTCGACTGACCGTCGTCACTGTCGTCGATTGTCAGCCAATCTCCCCACAGAACCTGACGGAATTTCTTGTCATTCATGTCGAAAAGATGGACGGGCTTGCCTGCTTTAGGCAACGCAACGAATAGATGCTTCATGACAGACTCCCTCTGTGGCAACGCGACCCGGAGAGTTGAGGTAAAAGCTAATTTAGGCTCAGCAGAAAGACAATTTCTTTCTCTTGTCGCTACTGCGAACTGTTATCAGAAAAAGCCTTAACTTTGGACCTTTAGTGGGTTGTTCTCGGGCCTGATTCGGCGTATCGACGCCGCAATTCCGACACAAGCCCTAAGGGAAGGACATCATTTTCATGGCTCGCAAGAAGATTGCGCTTATCGGCGCCGGCAATATCGGCGGCACGCTTGCCCACCTCGCAGCACTGAAAGGCCTTGGCGACATCGTGCTGTTCGACGTCGTCGAAGGCGTGCCACAGGGCAAAGCGCTCGACCTGTCGCAGTGCGGTCCGGTCGAAGGTTTCGATTCCAAGATCACCGGCACCAATGATTATGCCGATATTGCTGGTGCCGACGTCATCATCGTCACCGCCGGCGTTGCCCGCAAACCCGGCATGAGCCGCGACGATCTACTCGGCATCAACCTGAAGGTCATGAAAGCCGTCGGCGAAGGTATCGCCGCCAATGCGCCGAACGCATTCGTCATCTGCATCACCAACCCGCTCGACGCGATGGTGTGGGCCTTGCGTGAGTTCTCCGGGTTGCCGCACCATATGGTTGTCGGCATGGCGGGCGTGCTCGACAGCGCGCGTTTCAGCCATTTCCTCGCTGACGAGTTCGACGTTTCGGTCAAGGATGTCACGTCCTTCGTGCTGGGCGGCCACGGCGACACGATGGTTCCGATCATCCAATATTCGACCGTTTCGGGCATCCCGGTTCCCGACCTTATTGCGATGGGAATGTCGACTCAGGAACGCATCGACGCGATCGTCCAGCGCACCCGCAGCGGAGGCGGCGAGATCGTCGCGTTGCTCAAGACTGGCTCGGCCTATTACGCGCCAGCCACCAGCGGCATCGCGATGGCTGAGGCCTATCTCTACGACCAGAAACGAGTCCTCCCCGCCGCGGTTCACCTGACCGGGCAATATGGTGTCGACAATCTCTATGTCGGCGTGCCCGTGGTGATCGGCGCAGGCGGCGTCGAGAAAGTGGTCGAAATCGCGCTCGATGATGAAGCGAAAGGCAATCTGGCCGTCAGCGTCGATGCGGTGAAGGAACTGCTGGTGGCGTGTAAAGCTATCGACAGCAGTCTTCCGTGAGACGATTTCGCCTTTTTCTCCTGCCATTGTTGATAGGCGTGGCGGGATCCGCCCACGCGGCGCTTCGGCCCGCTAGTACGGATGATATTGTCAGTGCAACGATGGCTTGTGTGTCAATATCAGAGAAAGCACCGACCGACGCAGCCGTAGCTAAGGCTCTTGGCTGGCATCCAGCCACCGCTTCAAGCAAAGATGGTCAGCCCGTTGATATGGGCATGACTATATTAGGCCATAGCAATAATCGCAGTTTGCTTATGGTACTTGACGGTAACTGCTCGGTAACAGCCGGTTTGAAAAGGTTAGCCGATTTTGCAGCTACTCTTACGCATCTCCGCACGCAGGTCGCCCCTGAAAAAGAAGTGCCCCAAGATGGGGGCGTGGTGATGATCAAAGGACAGCAGATTTATTTGATCCGACCTACCGGGTCACGGAAATCGCCAAGCATCGCAATTACAACTATGTTGAGAAGACAGGCATCCCAATGAGCATCCTCGTAAACAAACACACCAAGGTCATCACGCAGGGCATGACCGGGGCTACCGGCACTTTCCATACCGAACAGGCGCTGGCTTATGGCACGCAGATGGTTGCGGGCGTCACCCCTGGCAAGGGTGGCACCACGCATATCGGGTTGCCGATGTTCGACACAGTGCTCGAAGCCAAAGAAACGACCGGCGCTGATGCCAGCGTCGTTTATGTTCCGCCACCCTTCGCCGCCGACTCGATCCTCGAAGCCATTGATGCCGAAATCCCGCTGATCGTGTGCATTACCGAGGGCATTCCGGTGCTCGACATGGTCAAGGTCAAGCGCGCATTATCGGGTTCGAAATCGCGGCTGATCGGGCCGAACTGCCCCGGCGTGCTGACACCCAACGAATGCAAGATCGGCATCATGCCCGGCAGCATTTTCTCCAAAGGTTCGGTGGGCGTCGTCTCGCGTTCGGGCACTTTGACCTATGAAGCGGTGTTCCAGACCACAGCGGAAGGTCTTGGCCAGACCACTGCAGTCGGTATTGGCGGCGATCCCGTCAACGGCACCAACTTTATCGACATGCTTGAGCTGTTCCTCGGCGATGACGAAACCAAATCGATTATCATGATCGGCGAAATCGGCGGTAGCGCGGAAGAAGAAGCCGCTCAATTCCTGATCGACGAAGCCAAGAAGGGCCGCAAGAAACCGATGGCTGGTTTTATCGCAGGTCTGACCGCGCCCCCCGGACGCCGTATGGGCCATGCCGGTGCCATCGTATCGGGCGGCAAAGGCGATGCGGGCAGCAAGATTGCCGCGATGGAAGCTGCGGGCATTCGCGTGTCGCCGAGCCCAAGCGATTTAGGCCGGACGCTGGCCGAATTGCTAAAAGGCTAAACCGCCAATCCCTCCCCAAGGAAGGCAGTATAATGGGTCTTGAAAACCAGGATTTCGAAGTAGAACGCGGACCCAGCTGGGAACGCGCGAACTGGCCGCTGGGCGTTACCGATGACCTGACCGGCGCGCTCGATCCTACGCAAATGGCGGTAGAGATCAAAGCTGCGGCCAAAGCGGCTGGCAAGCCGATGGCAGAGGCCGACGCGGTTACCGCCGCTAGCGATGCCATCCGCGCAATGATGCTGGTGCGCACTTATCGCGTGCGCGGTCATCTGGCGGCTAACCTTGATCCGCTTGGGCTGTCGAAGCAGGAAATTCCTGCTGACCTGACGCCTGAATATCATGGTTTCTCCGGAGCTGACCTCGAAAAGCGCGTCTATGTTGGCGGCACCCTCGGTCTCGAATGGACCACGGTGCGCGAACTCGTCGAAACATTGCGCGCCAATTATTGCGGACCGGTTGGCCTTGAATATATGCACATCTCCGACGTCGAGGAACGCCGGTTTTTGCAGGAGCGTATGGAAGGCAAAGACGCCGCAATCCAGTTCACGCCAGAGGGCAAGAAGGCAATCCTCGCCAAGGTGATCGAAGCCGAGCAATACGAGAAATTCCTTGGCCGCAAATATGTCGGCACGAAGCGTTTCGGGCTTGATGGCGGCGAGGCAATGATTCCCGCGCTCGAAGCGGTGATCAAATATGGTGGTAGCCTTGGTGTCCGCGAAATCGTTTACGGCATGCCGCATCGCGGACGTTTGAACGTTTTGGCGAACGTGATGGCCAAACCCTACCGCGTTATCTTCCATGAGTTTTCAGGTGGCAGCTCCAACCCCGACGATGTCGGCGGATCGGGCGATGTGAAGTACCACTTGGGCACCAGCACCGACCGCGAGTTCGACGGCATCAAGGTGCATATGAGCCTTGTCCCAAATCCGTCGCATTTGGAAGCGGTCAACCCGGTCGTTCTTGGTAAAGTCCGCGCAAACCAGACAGCGCGTGACGACCTCGGCAAGCACGAGCAGGTATTGCCCGTATTGCTCCACGGCGATGCCGCCTTTGCCGGACAAGGCATTGTTTGGGAATGCCTCGGCTTCTCGGGTATCCGGGGCTATAACACCGGCGGCTGCCTGCACTTTATCGTCAACAATCAGGTCGGTTTTACCACCAGCCCGCAGTTTGCGCGGAGCTCGCCTTATCCGTCAGACGTCGCCAAGGGCGTCCAGGCACCGATCTTCCACGTCAACGGCGACGACCCCGAAGCAGTGACCTTTGCTTGCAAGATCGCCATCGAATTCCGCCAGACCTTCCACCGCGATATCGTCATCGACATGTGGTGTTACCGCCGCTTCGGCCATAATGAAGGCGACGAGCCCAGCTTCACACAGCCGTTGATGTACAAGGTCATCAAGACGCATCCCGGTGTCGGCGAGCTTTATGCCAAGCGATTGCAGGCCGAAGGCGTAATCGACGGCAACTGGGCGAGCGAGCATATCATGCGCTTTGTCGCAACGCTTGAACAAGAATTCGCGGGCGCCGCGGAGTATAAAGCGAACGAGGCCGACTGGTTCGGCGGCCGTTGGTCGGGTCTTTCCAAGCCAGCCGATCCCGAAACTGCACGGCGCAACGTTGAAACGGGCATATCGAAAAAATTGTTCGATAGCCTTGGGCGGACATTGACGACGGTTCCCGAGGGTCTGAACATCCACCCGACCTTAGGCCGCGTGCTCGATGCCAAAAAATCGATGTTCACAAGCGGCGACAATATCGACTGGGCAACCGGCGAGGCATTGGCCTTCGGCGGATTGTTGTCCGAAGGCTATGGCGTTCGCCTGTCAGGCCAAGACTCCGGACGTGGTACATTCAGCCAGCGGCACGGGGTCTGGGTCGACCAGACCAGCGAATCAAAATATATCCCGCTCTCAACGTTGCCGCATGGGCGGTTCGAGATTCTCGACAGCCCGTTGTCCGAATTCGGCGTGCTCGGTTTCGAATATGGTTTTGCGGGCGCGGAGCCCAAGACGCTCGTTCTGTGGGAAGCGCAGTTCGGCGATTTCGTTAACGGCGCGCAGGTCATCATCGACCAGTTCATCGCGGCAGGCGAAGCAAAATGGTTGCGCGCCAACGGCCTCGTGATGCTTTTGCCGCATGGCTATGAAGGCCAAGGCCCGGAGCACAGCTCGGCGCGGCTCGAGCGGTTTTTGCAGTTATGCGCCGAGGATAATATCCAGGTTGCCAACTGCACCACGCCCGCCAATTATTTCCATTTGCTCCGCAGGCAAATGGCGCGATCGTTCCGCAAGCCGTTGATCGTAATGACGCCCAAGTCGTTGCTCCGCCACAAAATGGCGGTGTCAAAGGCGGAGGACTTTCAGGGCGAAAGCCACTTCATGCGGATATTGTCCGATCCCAATGCGCCAGCCGACGCCGACGTGAAGCGGCTCGTGCTGTGCTCAGGCAAGGTTGCATATGACCTGATGGAGGCGCGCAATGCGGCTGGCGACACCGGTACCGCAATTGTCCGGATGGAACAGCTTTATCCCTTCCCCGGCGAGCCATTGGTTATCCGCTTGAAGCGCATGACGAACCTCGAAGAAGTCGTCTGGGCGCAGGAGGAACCGAAAAATGCGGGCAGCTGGTCGTTCGTCGATCCATTTATCGAGGAATGTCTCGCCGAAGCGAAGACCAAGCCGACGCGCGCGCGTTATGCTGGTCGCAAGCCGGCGGCGGCAACCGCGACGGGCCTGGCCAAGCGCCATCAGGCCGAACAGGCCGCGCTTGTAGCCGATGCGCTCGGCCATAACGTCCGCGAAGAAATTCGCCGCCAGCGCACTGGCGGCACCAAACCAATCACCCCTCCATCCTCGTGAGGACTGAATAATGAGCACCGAAGTCAAAGTTCCCGTATTGGGCGAATCGATCACCGAAGCAACGCTTGGTCAGTGGCTGAAAAAACCCGGCGAGGCCGTGGCTGCCGATGAACCGATAGCGAGCCTTGAAACCGACAAGGTCGCGATCGAGGTGCCCTCGCCGGTGGCGGGCGTAATGGGCGCATATGCTGTTGAGGAAGGCGCGACAGTGAATGTCGGCGCGGTAATTGCATCGATTGAAGCCGGGTCGGGTGCGCCTGCTGCGGCCCCTGCACCAGCGGTTGCGGCTACCGCACTTCAGCCGGTTGCGACTGCACCTGCCCCTGCTCCGGTTGCTGCACCCGCTGAAAATTCCGATTTGCCTTTGTCGCCAGCTGTCCGCCGTCTGGTGCTTGAACTCGGCATCGACCCGTCGAAAATCAAAGGCACCGGCAAGGATGGCCGTCTGACCAAGGAAGATGTCGTTGCCGCTGCCAAGGGAGCGCCAGCAACTGCACCGGCCGCCGCTGCATCCGCTGCGATACCCGCCGTTGCTGGTCGCCAGGAGGAGCGCGTCCGTATGACCCGACTTCGCCAGACCGTTGCCAAGCGGCTTAAGGCAGCGCAGGAAACCGCCGCGTTGCTCACCACGTTCAACGACTGCGACATGAGCGAAGTGATTGCGGCGCGCGAAAAATACAAAGAGCTCTTTGAAAAGAAGCATGGCGTGAAATTGGGCTTCATGAGCTTCTTCACCAAAGCCGTGGCGCTTGCGGTGCACGATATCCCGGCGGTCAACGCGCAGATCGATGGCGACGAAATCGTATATCACAACTATCTCGACGTCTCGGTCGCAGTCAGCGCGCCCAACGGCCTCTTTGTCCCGGTCGTGCGTAACGCCGACAAGCTATCGTTCGCTGATATCGAAAAAACTATCGGCGATTTTGGCGCACGCGCTAAGGCCGGCACACTGACGATGGAAGACATGGCGGGCGGTACCTTCACCATTTCGAATGGCGGCGTATTCGGCGGGCTGATGTCGACCCCGATCATCAACCCGCCGCAGTCGGCAGTGCTCGGCCTTCACCGCATCGAGGACCGTCCGGTTGTGCGGAACGGCGAAATCGTCATCCGCCCAATGATGTATCTCGCGCTAAGCTATGACCACCGCCTGATCGACGGGCGCGAGGCGGTAACCGCACTCAAGACAATCAAGGAAGCGATCGAGGATCCCACGCGAATCCTCATCGACCTTTAAGGAACCGAAAAATGGCAGAGCAAGATTATGACCTGATCGTCGTCGGCGCTGGCCCGGGCGGCTATGTCGCGGCGATCCGTGCGGCGCAATTGGGACTGAAAACCGCGTGCGTGGAATCGCGTGAGACATTGGGCGGAACGTGCCTAAACGTTGGCTGTATTCCATCGAAGGCGATGCTGCATGCTTCGGAGATGTATCACGAAGCGCATTCGGGGGCGCTCGCGAAATTCGGGATCGACTTCAAAAGCGTTGGTTTGAACCTCGACCAGATGCAAGCCGAGAAGACTAAAGCCGTGAGCGAACTCACCGGCGGCATTGAATTTCTGTTCAAGAAAAACAAGGTCGATTGGTTGAAAGGCCGTGCGGCCTTTACCTCGGCCAACTCGATTGATGTAGGTGGTAAGAGCTACACAGCGAAGAGTATCCTGATAGCCACGGGTTCGAGCGTCACGCCATTGCCAGGTGTCGAGATCGACCAGAGGATAATTGTCGATTCCACGGGCGCGCTAGCTTTACCCAAAGTGCCGAAGCATCTGGTCGTCATAGGTGGCGGCGTTATCGGCATGGAACTGGGCAGCGTGTGGTTGCGGCTAGGCGCTGAGGTAACTGTCGTCGAATATCTCGACCAGATCCTGCCTGGCTATGACGGCGAGGTCCGCAAGGAAGCGGCGAAGATTTTCAAGAAGCAGGGTTTCAACATCCGCACCGGCACAAAGGTCACTGGAGCAATTGTCAATGGCGGCACAGCAACGCTGACCGTAGAACCAGCCGCCGGTGGCGCATCCGAAACCATCGAAGCCGATTGCGTGCTTGTTTCGATTGGTCGCCGCCCAAACACCGAAGGCCTTGCGCTGGACAAGGCTGGCCTTGCTACGAACGCACGCGGTCAGATCGAAATTGGCCATGATTTCCAGACCAGCGTCCCCGGCATCTACGCCGTAGGCGATGTTGTCCCCGGCCCCATGCTCGCACACAAGGCCGAAGACGAAGGTTTGGCCGCTGCAGACTTCATTGCGGGTGGTACGGGCATCGTGAACCATGACGTCATTCCGGGTGTGGTTTACACCTACCCCGAAATCGCCAGCGTCGGCCTGACCGAGGAGCAAGCGAAAGAGCGCGGAGAGGTCAAAGTCGGCAAATTCCCGATGATGGCGAACAGCCGTGCCAAGACCAACCGCGATACCGACGGTTTCGTGAAAGTTGTAGCGGACGCGAAAACCGACCGGGTGCTGGGCGTACACATCATCGCCTCAATCGCAGGCAGCATGATTGCCGAAGCCGCCGTCGCAATGGAGTTTGGCGCGACCAGCGAAGACATCGCTTACACCTGTCACGCCCACCCGACTCATGCCGAAGCGCTGAAGGAAGCGGCGATGGCAGTGACCGGCAAGCCGATCCATATGTGAGCGATGAATATCTTGGTTGAAAGCTTAGAGGACGTCGAACGCCAATTCGACATCGTTCGTTCTGCTTCGGAAAAAACCAGAAATTGGCTTATTGCTCATTCAGGTAGCGGGCTTGAACTTATCCGCGCTTTAAAGTTCGATCCTGTTGGGTGCCATCCGGTAGGAGGGCACGACCTAAATGCAATCGAGCAGATCGATCAAACATTTGCTTACGCAGCCGCCCTGTCTGCCGCTCGACAACTACTTGGTTGGCATCCGGCGGTCGGCGGCTTTTGGTTAGCGCCTGGTGCACATATGTCTCTGCCTCTCGACATCATGAGCCTTCAACCCGAAATTTTCGGAGCAGAGACTTTTGCTGCGGTGGATCCACGCAATAACGGGAAGCTAGCCAAAGATCTCAAAAAGCTCTCAGTTAGGCAAGAGCAGTACCGCTATGTTTTCTTCGCTTCGCCGAAGCATTCCCGCTTAGAACATTTTGATCGCTACGACTCCAATGGCGTGCAGGTTTGGTCAGTTGAGGTCTGAGCGAACAATGACAGTTCAACATGACGATTGATGTTGCTCCTTTCGCACCAGCTATCATCGCCTGGCTCGACCTGTTCGGGATTGCAGTCTTCGCAGCCTCTGGCGCGCTGGCGGCGGCGCAACGCGGCCAGACTCTGGTTACCTTTTCCTTTTTCGCGCTGATCACTGGCGTCGGCGGCGGCACCGTGCGCGATTTGTTGATCGGTGCGCCGGTATTCTGGGTGCAGGACTGGCGGTTTGCCGCTACCTGTCTGGTGACTGCCATTCTGGTCTGGGTAACGCCCAAAAATTTCTGGAATGTGCGTGCGCTCGACTGGTTCGATGCGGTCGGAATCGCTATCTACGCGGTGTTCGGTACGTGGAAGTCACTGACGCTTGGCGTTCCATTGCTTCCCGCCATGATGATGGGCGTCATCACCGCATGCGTCGGCGGGATTATCCGCGATGTGCTGGCGGGCGAGCCTTCGATTTTGCTTAAGCCCGAAATCTACGTAACCGCCGCGGCGTTAGCATCAGGGGTATTGGGCCTGCTGCTGTTGTTCGGTGTTCCCGTATTGCCAGCAGCTATTATAAGCGCCACAGCGGGTTTTGCCTTGCGCGCCATGGCCATCCTCAAAGGCTGGGCGATCCCCGCTTATCGCGGCTAGTCAGCGGTAGCGGTTTGGGAACAGCCGTTTCAGATTGGCGACCTTCGGTTTATCCCACGTCACGATATAACCGTGATTGGGGTTCTTCTTCATGAAGTCCTGATGATAGGTTTCTGCCGGGAAAAAACTGTAACCCTCAATCTTTGTCACAATCGGTTTCTTCCAATAGCCCGCTTTACCCAACTGCGCGATATAGGCACTCGCGGCTTTGCGCTGAATCGCGTTGGCAGGGAAAATCGCGGTGCGATATTGCTTACCAGTGTCCGGACCCTGACGGTTTAGCTGGGTCGGATCATGCGTAACCGAAAAAAATATGTGCAGCAGGTCGGTATAGCTGACCACCGCTGGATCATATTTGATCCGGACTGACTCGGCATGCGAGGTTCGGCCGGCGCTGACCAGATCATAATCAGCGTCGGCCTTGGTTCCGCCCGAATAGCCCGACTCAACGCTGGTCACGCCTTTAACTCGCTCAAAAACGCCTTCGATGCCCCAGAAACATCCGCCAGCAAACACCGCGGTTTGCGCTCCTTTGGGTTCGACTATGGCCGCAGCTGGGGCAGCGATGCGAATGCCCTCAGCTGCTTCGGCTGTACCAATCAGCGAGGTGGCTTCGGTGCCGCAGGCGCTTGTGAAAGCTAACGCCGCCGCAATCGGCAGCAAACGAAGGAAAAACTTACTTGGCTGGTGTGACATCTTCATAAACAGGCGCTCCGACCGAAATCGACTTTGCGGCTTCTACAGGGCCGATATCGGCGCTCGCAGGTTTGACCACAGCCAGTCCAGCAACGCCGAGAGCAAAACCGCCCGCAAGGCTGAGGAAAAGATCTGATCGCACAAAGTTGAAAATACGGTTCATTTTTGTTCTCGGGTTTAGCTGCCTATTCGCAGGCAGCAGTAGTTACGTTACCGCGCCACAAAAGGTTTCAAGCAGGTCACCGGTTAAGTCGGGCTTAACGCGCCGTTTTGTTAGGTTCAGCTGCGCTCAAACGAGCGCTGCACACGCCGACTGGATGCGGGTGCATGCTTCTTTCAGCAACTCGGTCGATGTTGCATAAGAAATGCGGAAACCCGGGGAAAGGCCAAAGGCGGCGCCATGGACCGCCGCTACGCCGTAATCATCGAGGAAATAATCGATAAGATCGGCGTCGGTTTCGATTTTTTTTCCCTTCGGCGTGGTCTTGCCCATCACCCCCGTGGCGTCGGGATAGACGTAGAAAGCCCCTTCAGGCGTCGGGCAACTTAGCCCCGGCGCATCGTTGAGCATCGCCACCACCAGGTCGCGACGTTCCTTGAAAACTCCGTTACGTTCGCGCAAGAAATCCTGCGGTCCGGTAAGCGCTGCCAGAACAGCATATTGCGAAATCGAGCAAGGGTTGCTGGTCGATTGCGATTGCAGCGCCGCCATCGCCTTGATCAGCCATTCGGGACCACCCGCATAGCCAATCCGCCAGCCGGTCATCGCGTAAGCCTTTGACGCGCCGTTCATGGTGAGCGTGCGGTCGTATAGTTCAGGGCAAACCTGCAGCATCGTTGCGAACGGCGACTGCGCGTACCAGATATGCTCGTACATATCGTCGGTCAGCAACATAACATGCGGGTGTTTTAGCAGCACTTGCCCTAACGCTTCCAACTCGGTGGCGTTATAGGCCGCACCAGTCGGGTTCGACGGCGAGTTAAGAATGAGCCAGCGCGTCTTCGGCGTAATCGCTGCGTCCAATTGCGCAGGCGTGATTTTATAATGCTGTGCCGCGGTCGCCATGATGATCACGGGCGTGCCGCCGGCAAACTGGACGATGTCAGGATAGCTCACCCAATAAGGTGCCGGGATGATGACCTCGTCACCTTTGTCGATGGTCGCTACCAGTGCGTTGAACAAGGTGTGCTTGCCGCCCGAGTTCACGGTGATTTGTTTGTTGCTATATTCAATGCCGTTGTCGCGTTTAAATTTGGCAGCGATTGCGGCCTTCAATGGAGCGATACCGTCGACGGCAGTATATTTCGTCTGGCCACTGCGGATGGCTTCAATCGCCGCGTCTTTGACAAAGTCTGGCGTATCGAAATCCGGTTCACCTGCCGAGAGGCCAATGACATCAATACCTTGCGCCTTCAGGTCGATGACGCGGCCCGTCATTGCAAGCGTGGCAGACGGGGCAATCCGGCCCAAGGCGGCGGACAGGCGGTCGATCATGATGGGTCTTTCGGCTATTTTTGTCAGCAAGTTGCGGCGCTTGCCGTAGCCAACACCATAAAATTACGCAACCCGTTTGGCCGGGATTAATCCGCGAACGCTGTTGCCGACGAAGAAATTCTGGGTGAGGTCATCTGCAGTCAGGTCGGCCTCTATGGCTTGGCCGCTTTCTAGCAGTTCACGCCGCAGAACCGATGGCAGCGCGCCACGCGACAACGGCGGGGTGAGCAGCTTACCATTGCGCTCGACAAATATGGCCGTGATGCTGCCTTCGGTCAGGAAACCGTCGGGATCAGCGAACAGCGCCTCATCCGCATTTGCCTCCTCACGCGCCTCATCATAAAATGCGCGGTCAGTGGTTTTGTGTTGCAGCCTGTAATCAGTGATCTCCACCGGTATCGGCACCACAGTAACGCTCCACGCTTCAGTCACATCGATCAATGGCCGAATTTCAACCGCAATGGCGCCAGATTTTGAGAGCAGCAGCCGAATTTTCGACAAAGCATCAAGGTGGAAGGTCGCGGCGTGGAGTTGGTTGCGCGCGGCGTGGCGGTCGAATTCGAAGCCGAGTGCTCGCGCACTTTCCTTCATCCGCTCTAGGTGCATTTCCAGCCGAGCGATGCCTTGCGCGGGTTCAAATCGCATCGTCTCTATAAGGTCGAAACCGTAACCACCCACCTTTGCAAAATCCCCCTTGGCCAGACACTCGGCCCACTCGGCTGCTTCGATTGAGTCAGCCACTATGCCCGATCCTAGACCCAGTGAAACGCGCTTCGTCTCTTCACACAAGGTAAAAGTGCGGATGGCAACGTTAAAGGCAGCATCCCCATTTGCATCAATCCGGCCAATCGACCCACAATAGATGCCGCGCGGCCCAGTCTCGACTTCCTCGATGACCTGCATCGCGCGGATTTTTGGCGCGCCGGTTATCGACCCACAGGGGAACAGCGCCTTTATGACGTCAATTGCATCACCGCCATACGGAAGCAATCCGGTTACCGTCGAGGTCATCTGATGAACGGTGGGATAGCTGTCGATTTGAAACAGTTCGGGCACAGCCACTGACCCCGGCTCACATATCCGAGATAAATCGTTGCGGAGCAGGTCGACAATCATCAGATTTTCAGCGCGCTGCTTCGGATCTGTTCGAAGCTGCTCGGCTTCTGCCGCATCGGCAACGGCGTCGGCACGCCGCTCGGCGGTTCCCTTCATTGGTTTAGTTGTGACACGATTTTCTTTCAGCGCGAAAAACAATTCAGGCGAGAAGGACAGATAATGTTGTTCGCCTGTCCAGATCATCCCGCCATAGCCCGCTGCAGCGCGCGGACGAAGTGCTGCATAAAGCGCCCGCGGGTCACCGGCATAATCGGCAGATAACGGAAAAGTCAGATTGGCCTGATAAATATCGCCCGCCGCGATATATTCCTGCACTGCGGCGAAAGCTTTGGTATAGTCCTGACGTGAGATTTTCGCACGAAGCGACGAGAGCCATGCGCCCGCTGGATCGGGTAGAAACGACGGCATGGTGTCTGGTGCAAACTGTTGATATTGTTTAAATAACCCAAACCAAGCAAATTGTCCACCCGCTGGCTCACCCATATGCGGAAGCAACGAAGACCCCGCATCGTAAGACAAAAACCCCGCCGCATGCAGCCCGCGCGCCTGTGCCGAACGCAGACTTTCGAGCAGCGGCGCAATCTGATCCGGGGTTCGCGCCGCCAGACACTCGACCGGTTTCGCGTAGAGCCGCGCCGCAGAGGCACCCGATACGCGAGCGTCGTCGAGCAAAACATAGGGGCTGTCAGTAAGGATCATCGCCCGATGCTATAACGGAAAAGTGGAGCGGGTGAAGGGAATCGAACCCTCGTCACTTGCTTGGGAAGCAAAAGCTCTACCATTGAGCTACACCCGCGAACCAGCACTTGCCATTAAAGCCAGCGTGACGGATTTGCTAGGCCTTTAACCGCTCGGCGTGCCATCCGAGATGGTCGGCCATGAAGGTCGAGATGAAATAATAACTATGGTCATAGCCAAGCTGCATCCGGATTGTCGCCGTTTGGTCAGCCGTTTCGCATGCTTCAGTAAGCAAGTGTGTCTTGAGCTGTTCGGTTAGAAAATTGTCCGCCTCGCCTTGGTCAATTAAGAGATCGGGCAGCCGCGCGCCACTGGCAATCAATGCGCAGGCATCGTACTCGACCCATGCTGATTGATCGGGGCCGAGATAGCCGCCTAGCGCCTTATGGCCCCAGGGGCAATTCAACGGCGATACAATTGGCGCGAATGCCGATGTGGATTTAAACTGGCCGGGATTGCGCAAGCTAATGGTTAGTGCGCCGTGACCCCCCATCGAGTGGCCCATAATGCCTTGCCTGGACTTATCGACCGGGAAATGTGCTGCTATCAACTCGGGTAATTCCTCCTCGATATAGGTCCGCATCCGGTAGTGCTGTGCAAATGGCTCTTCAGTGGCGTCAACGTAGAAACCTGCGCCTAACCCAAAGTCATAAGCAGATTCAGCATCGTCCGGCACATCCTCACCACGAGGGCTGGTGTCGGGTGCAACAAAGATCAGGCCGAGTTCGGCGCAGGCTCGGCGATACTCGCCTTTGTCGGTGACATTGGCATGCGTGCAGGTAAGCCCGGATAGATACCAAACAACCGGCAACTTCGTCCCCTGTTCGTGTGGTGGGACGTAGACCGCAAATGTCATGTCAGTGCCTGTAGAGGCCGAGCGATGTTTGTAGACTCCCTGCACACCGCCAAAGGCTGTATTGGTCGATATTGTTTCGAGTGTCATGCGGTCTCCAGCGTCGGAATGGCGGTAATTATCGGAGGATGTTGCCAGTGGGTCAGCACACGAACAAGATCATATGGCGCTAGGCTGAGCGTCGCACTGTTGCGCAACGGATGGCAGTTTATCGTTTCGGCTTTAGTCATTCCGGCATCTATCACAAAACGTACCGAGCCGCTTGAGTCATTGATCGCGGCGAGCGCAGTGACCGACCCCGGCGAAATTCCAAGCAAGCGCTCCATATCCTCGGCCTTACCGAAACTGACACGGCCGCAACCAATCGCGTCGGGCAACGCTTTCAGATCAACCCGTGCCTCGTCGGGAACGCTCACCAGCCAGAATGCCCTATTCTTATCCTTCAGGAACAGGTTCTTGGTGTGCGCGCCGTTGATATGCCGGGTATGCTGGCTGCTTTCTTCGACGGTGAACACCGGAGCATGCTCGTGCAGTTCATAAGCGATGCCGAGCGCGGCCAGATCGGCGTAGAGCCGCGCTTCGGCGCCGTTCATAACGTCAGTCGGTGACGCGGTGGAGCGCGCAGAGTTTGTTGCCATCGGGATCGCGCAAATAAGCGAGATACAGCTTCATGCCATTACCTTCGCGCACGCCGGGGGGATCTTCAATCGCTGTGCCGCCATTATCGATGCCGGCCTGATGCCAGGCATTGGCCTGCTCCGGTGTCATTCCGAAACCGATCGTGCAGCCATTGCCATGCGTTGCAGGCTCGCCGTCAATTGGTGGAGTCACAAGGAACATCGCTCCATTGTGCATATAGATGAGGCGGCCCTTGGGGTCCTGCATGCCCGGCTTGCCGCCCATTGCAGCAAAGGTCGCATCGTAAAATTTCTTTGAACGGGCAATGTCATTACTGCCCACCATCATATGACTGTACATCTTTACTCTCCTTGTGAATCAGTAAACTACAACGCTGCGGATGCTTGTCCCTGCGTGCATCAGGTCGAACGCCTTGTTGATATCTTCAAGCCCCATGACATGCGTGATCATCGGATCGATTTCGATTTTGCCGGTCATGTACATGTCGACGATCTTGGGCACATCGGTCCGTCCCTTGGCTCCGCCGAACGCAGTGCCGCGCCAGTTACGGCCCGTGACGAGCTGAAACGGACGAGTCGCGATTTCTTTGCCTGCTTCGGCAACGCCGATGATGATGCTCGTGCCCCAGCCGCGGTGGCAGGCCTCAAGAGCGGTACGCATCACTTCGGTGTTGCCCGTTGCATCGAAGGTATAATCCGCGCCGCCGTCGGTCATCTCGACGATTTTGGCGACGACATCTTCGCGGCTCATGCCTTTTGAATTCAGAAATTCGGTCATGCCGAACTTGCGGCCCCATTCTTCTCGGCTAGGATTGATGTCGACACCGATAATCTTGTTTGCACCCGCCAACCGCGCGCCTTGAATGACGTTTAAACCGATACCGCCGAGGCCAAAAATCACGACATTGTCGCCGACCTGCACCTTCGCCGTATTGACCACCGCGCCTACTCCGGTGGTCACGCCGCAACCGATGTAGCAGCTCGACTGGAACGGCGCATCTTTGCGGATTTTCGCGACGGCGATTTCGGGGAGCACGGTGAAGTTCGAGAATGTCGAGCAGCCCATGTAATGGAAGATTGTCTGGCCCTTATAGCTGAACCGCGAAGTACCATCGGGCATCAGGCCCTTGCCTTGCGTGACGCGAATCGCAGTGCACAGGTTGGTCTTGCCCGACAGACAGCTTTTGCATTGGCGGCATTCGGGGGTGTACAACGGAATAACATGATCGCCGGGCTTCACTGAACTAACACCAGCGCCGACTTCGCGGACAATGCCCGCACCTTCATGGCCGAGGACGCTGGGGAAAATCCCCTCGCTGTCGAATCCGTCCAGCGTGTAGGCATCGGTATGGCAAATCCCAGTCGCCATAATCTCGACCAGTACCTCGCCAGCCTTTGGCCCCTCCAGATCAAGCTCGACAATTTCGAGCGGTTTTTTGGCTTCAAAGGCAACGGCGGCGCGGGTCTTCATCGGGGGCTTCTCCTTGAACTATTGCCAAGGCTTTGACCACCAACCCCGTCAAATCGCAATACTAGATTCCGGCATACCAATCATAGTCGTGCGCATCTTCCCAATAGCCGCCATTGCCACCGTAGAATTTTTTAAGGTCGTCGGTAGCCTCGACGCGCATCACATATTTTGCCTGCTTATAGCCGAGTTGCCGTTCGACGCGCAGACGAAGCGGTGCACCGTGCCGGACCGGCAGGGTGCCGTCGTTCATGCTCCACGCGAGTATAGTTTGCGGGTGGAAAGCATCGACCAAATCGACCGATTCATAATATGGCACATTTGGTGCCCACATATCCGCGCAATGAAAGACGATGTAACGCGCCTTGGTCGACAGGTCAGCCTGCTTGAGCAAAAGCCCAAGCGGTGTGCCGCGCCATTTGCCAATCGCACTCCATCCTTCGACACAGTCATGGCGGGTAATCTGCTCGCGCGACGGCATTTTCATCAATTGCGCGAGGTTTAGCGACAAGGGGTTTCGCACCATACCGTCGATACGCAGCTGCCAGGCCGCAAATCTATTTGCGACGTGCGCGTTATAAGCCGGGGTATCTCCACTAATCGAGCCATTGGCTTTAAAGATCGGTGAAATGTCAGCCGCCGAAAATTCGGGAGCAAGCGCCGAGCGGTCCATAATCAAACGATGCGCACCTTTGTTAAGGGCCTCTCCGGTGCGAAGGAACGAGCGGAAGCCTGCATTTTCCGTCAGTGCGTCACAGCCGCTCAGCAGCAATCCGCCAGCGCCCAATGTTGCTCCCGTCAGGAATTTACGGCGCGGCAGAATAAGCTTGGAATCTGTCACGCTGCTTCTCCTTGCGGCAATTTAGGTTCGGACCCGGGTTCCGGTTCCCGTTTGCCCGGCAACCTATATTTGCCAGTAATCATCGAGCGGACTTCGTTGATCGGGCCTGCCAGCACCACCATTGCGATATGGACAAAGAAAAACGCTACCAGCCCGAACGCCGCAATGAAGTGCAGCGACCGCGCCGATTGCCGTCCGCCGAACAGATCGAGCAACCATGGCCACGCCGCATTCATCGCGGGAGACATTGTCAGCCCGGTTAAGATAATCAACGGCAGCAATACGAAAATTACACCTATGTAACTGATTTTTTGTAATATATTATAGTTTTTTGCGGCCTCGCCGGTGGGAAAACGAAGCCGGGCATGCTGGGTGATGTCGTGCAAGATATGACGCGGCGACCATTCCCATTTACGGATGTGCAAATCCCTAAACACATGGCCGTTCCAGAGCGACCGCAACATGTAGAGCGTCAGCGCGGCCGCCAGTATCCAGGCAAAAGTGAAATGCCACCGCCTCGCTGCCTGCAAATCATAGCCAGAAGGTATGGTCGCCCAGTGCGGAAAAGCCCGGCGTTTGACTTCGCCTTCGGAGTCCTTCCAGATGCCGAGCACTCCGGTCGTTTCAACCCGAACCCCGGCGATTTGGATAAAGCCGGTATTCCCCGCATCATCAATTACCAGCCAAGCGTAATCGTCATTCGCGCCATACTTGCCCCAATAGAGCCGCGAATGTGCGTTGAAGATCATCAGCCCGCTCATCAACATGACGAGCAAGGTCAGTGCATTGGTCCAGTGCCACAATCTTGTAGACAAGCGGTGACGCTTGATAACATCGCCCGGCTTCAATCCTGTCTGCTCCATGCACTCGTACCCCATGCCTCGCAGAATATGCTGCCAGAGGAAGTTCGATACTAACAGGGTTAAAGTTACAGCGTGAATACAGCTTTTTTTGAGCTATGGCCCTTGCGGGTTGGCGACTCCGGCAATCCGCTGCGATGGCTTAGCGATTACAATCCCTAGGTCGACGCTGCCGCTGGATTTACCGAGTTCGACCAGCGCGGCTAGCGTCGGCTCGACACCGACGATATTGGCCGCAAGCGACGCCACACGCAACTTGTAGCGGCCATAGGGCACGAATTCGAACAAGAAGAAGCCATCATATTCGCTGCGTGTCGTTTTTACCACGCGACCTGCGATGTCGAGCAACTCCATATCTACACCACTCAGCGTTTTTCCGCCTTCACGTTGCAGGTTGCCCGAAATTTCGCCCGCCGACACCAACGGCAATTCAATCGTTAGTGGAACACCCGAGCGAGGCACAACGACAACACCGCTGGTTGCGGGTTGCACAAACGGATCGGGCAGGCTCGACGCGTCGATACTGATCAATATCGGTTCATAAGGCTGCAAACCGTCAATGACTGTCCGGCCGGTTGCATCGGTCGGCAGCCCGCGACCGGTCATACCCGCAGTAAGTTCGACTTCTTTTTGGACCGGCTCATTCGGTTGGCGGATGCCGTCGGCATTTTCATCCTGATAAACGAGCGCGAAAGCCTGACCGGACGACGCTAGCTTGTCCGCTGCGACCCGAATGCCGCCCTTATGCGGATCCGGACCAAGGCTGAAGGCGAGATTGAGCCCAGCCGCGACCGATCCGTCGGTTGCGGCTTCAATCTGCCCGGTCAGCGCAAAATGTTTGAAACGCCGCGTATGTCCGAACGCAAGCCGCCCGCGCTTGTCGGGGTTGGTATAGGCAACGTCAACTTTCCAGTCGGACTTCTCCCCCGCACGCCACTCGCCGGTAATTTTCGACTCGCGAAATCCGGCTGCGCCAGCAAGCGCAAACGTCGCTTCGCCGCGCAACCGCAATCCGCCCACCCGGCCAGACAGCCGTAGCGAGGCATCTAGCCTTGAAGGTGGGTCGATATTCCCAGGTGAGCGGTCTTTAATCCACTCCAGCTCAGCGCTTGCATTTATATATTTGATATTAAACGATAATCGTCCACCTGCTTCGATGCGACTGCCACCGTCGATGCGGTCGATATAGCGCACTTCTGCACGGATCGGCAGGTAATTTCGGCCGAGACGGACGCTGTGATCGACAGATAGTGCGTTTAATCGGCGGACGTCGCGGTCATAGCGCTCGCTTTGATAGCCACCGAACAGCCATGCGCTTTCGCCGCTGACCAGAGTCTGGCCAACCTGCGCCAGAACCTGCCCACGCACGGCATAACCGCCAGCAAGATTAGAGGCGCTGGCGAGTTCGACCAAAGTAGGCCCAATAGCGCGCCGAACCGATCCTTCGAGATAATGCTGGCGCTGACCGCGCAACATCGAGGTAAACCAAGAGGCTGCAACTGACGTCTTGGGGTCAATTCCGCGTTCTAGGCCGAATCCACCACGCCAGCCGAGGAATTCGTTAAAATCGACACCGTCGAGGTTGATCAGGTCGCGGCCGGCATCCTGCACTGCGGCCCAATAATAGGTTTCGCGTGGCGGAATAGAGTCGAGCCCGACCGGAATCATCTTCACGTCGCGCCGGACCTGTCCTTGCGGTCCATAGAGTACAACCTCGAAGCGGTTCTGGCCATATTGCAGCTGGACGTCGATAAATTCGTAGCGCCCGTCGCCGCGGCTCTGCACATAGCCGATCAATTGATCATTGCGGTAAAGTTCAGCATCCCATCCATCGGGCAGTTCGCCCCGGAATGTCGTGCGATCGAAACTTGCAGGACGGTTCAGAGGGCGGTTAGTGACAAATGCCCCCCGGCCGACGGTGGTCTGCGCGCCAAGCGAAGTGGGATTGGTCGAAACATCGCCCACCGCAAAATGCGTCGCATTGAGCGGGCCGAGCAAACCGCCGTCAGGATCGGTCCGATAACCGCGAATCCGCAGGCTTTCCGGTCGCCCCCTCGCGTCGGATGCCAAGCGGGCGTCGAATGAAGCCCCAGCGATCTCGCCGCTCGCGTAGACTTCATAACGCGCGTCGAAGCGGTTCCCCGAACGCTTGTCACGGCTCATCCCGACTGACGTCACGACGTCGATCGATGGTAATCGGAATGCTTTGTATGGGTCTTTCGCCTGAGGAAGGCTTGAAAGATCGAATTCCTTCATTGGACGAAACTTGCCCGCGCGTGCTTTGCGTTCCTCTGCCATCTCGAACGGTAACTTGCGGTCTGCCTTGATGATGAGCAAAGCGTTAGACAGATCGGCCTTGACCTCTACATTAAGCCAGCGCGCAAGCGCTTTGGTATCGACACACCAGCCTTCAGGTACATCGCGTATATCGGCCGCAGCGACAGCCTGATTCTTGTTCACGATTTGTACTATATTAGCTTCGCGGTCGAGCGTGAAGGTCCGGCTTTCCTCGAACAACCACCCAGTTGCGCGGCGCGACTTCTTGTCGAGCCGGACGGGAAGATCGAAAGCGATGATGATATCGGCGAGATCGACGCAGACGCCGCTATCGGTTTGGTAACCCCGCACACCGTCCCCAACCCGCCACTGGCCAACGCGCACGTCGAACAGCAACGCGTCGTCCTCAGTTGGCTCCCAGCCGGCCGCGGATGCCGAAACGACCGGAATCGTCACGATCCCGATCGCTACGGCCAATGCCGTCGCTGCCTTTGCGGCCTGATGGATGAAATTGCGCATATTTGGCTCGGGTGAAGCCTTGACCCGATTGTTTAAGGAAGGACTTGCCGGATCTGCGTGATCAAACCGCCGCCGGCCTCCGGAGCCTCATAATAAGAGATTACAACCTCGCCGTGCATTTTGGAAGCTACCTCGGGCGGCAGCGGCAGCGAAACATTTCGCATCGTGATTTCCGGATAAATTGCGATACCCTTGGCGATGCTTATCGGTTCGGCCACGCCTGGCTTCGTAACGTGAATTTCGCCGAAAATCGACTTGTCGCCTTGGCGACTGAGGTCAAATTCCAGCGTGGGTCCCTCGTTATCAGCTCCGATACGCAGGTTGGACATTGCCGCTGTTGCCTTCAAATCGCCCTTGCGTACGATGACTGGAATACTAATTCCGTAAATTGGAATAAGCTGTATTTTCAGACCGTTACCAGCATCCTGTGCCGCATCGGCGGCTGGGGTCTTTGGAATTGCCCGGAATAGCATATGTGCGCGATATTCGCCATCGGGAAGGCTATCGGCTGCCTGCATACCTACACGGATGGATTGCGGCTGATTCGGCGGTAGCGTCACGCGGCGCGGTGCGAAACGGATAACGCCCAGTGCCGCCATTTCTTTTTCGTTCGCATTGGCTTGATCGACATCGTCCAGGCGTCCTTTGTCGTTCATTCGCCGCAGCTCGAGTGTTATGCGATAGGTCGCTTCTTCGTTGCCAATATTGTTTAAGATGACCTCGGTGCCGCGCCGGCCATCAAATACGACACGAGTAGGCGCGATCAACAGGTCGCCGGCTGCGTACGCGGGCGCGATCATCGGCAATGGTGTTGCTGCCATCAGCGATGTCGCGACAACAAATCGCGCGACGCCTCCGCCACATGCCTTTCCAAGCATAGTTCTCATAATTTTTCCATCCACACGTTCGTGCAGGGGGCTGGTCTGTCCGCTGCACTGGTCCACTCCATCTGGATGCCAGAAGATGGTTACCATCAGGCTAACGCTGTTATGCAGGCAAAGAAGAACCCCCGGATACCCATCGGCACCCGGGGGTTTTTCTTTCGATCAGCGCCGTTAATGGCGCCTCGCTTCTTACTGATAATCAGCCGAAACGCTGTAGGTGCCGTTGTAGGTGCCAGCAGTTTGTGCTGCGCCGACTGCCAGCGTGCCGCCGACATGAAAAGTCTGTGGAAGGCCCGAAGCAATAACCAGTGGAGTCGACGCGGTAAGCGAAAGGCTCATTGGTGCGCCAAGGCCGGTCAGCGTGGTTGTCGGTGCAACCGTTATGACTACGGTGTAGCCGTTCGCTCCAACAACGCTGAACGCGCCGCGATTTGCTGCACCGACGCAAGCAAGGCCTGCCGAGCAGGTGCGAACGTCCGAAGCAGGCGTCAAAGTGACGGTTCCGGCAGCGGCACCAGCAGCAACGACACCGAAGTCAAGACCAGCGGTCTGGGCCAGGGTAACAGGTGCAAGGATATCAACTTCCGCAGTTGCGGAAACTGTAGCAGCATTCGCGCCGGTTGAAATCATAGCGACAGCAGCTGCGCCCAACAGGGCGATTTTCTTGTTCAACATAAACTGGTCCTTCGTGACAAAAAGCATTTTTGGAATGCCCCACTGCATTCTTGCTCGTTTATGCACGGCGAATCATAAGGTTTTGCTTTTTGACATGGTTAACGGAACGCTAATCCGAGTCGCTAATCAGCGAAGTGGATAGATTCGATGGCAAAAATAATATATATTTTTATCAATGAGATACGAATTACATTTAGCTAACATCGCGGCGCCGAGGGCGCTTGCGCATCGACGTATGCTAGAATTTTTCACCGGTCAGGCGCTGGCATAGCATGTCGAGCTGATCGAGGCTGCCATATTCGAAAGTCACAGATCCCGCCCCGGTTGCATTGCGCTGATTGATCGTGACCCTCAATCCAAGCAGATCGCCAAGATGCGTTTCGACAGCATGGATATCGGAATTTGCCTGCTGGCCGTTATTGGAACCGCGCTCATTTGCCTTGGGGGAGCGAGACTTCTTTACAAGCGCTTCGGTCGCGCGAACCGACAAGCCTTGCTTGATGACGAGCATAGCCAGACGCACGGCATCGTCGCTACCGAGCAATGCGCGGGCATGGCCCATGCTTAACTTGTCCTCGATAACCAGGTCGCGAATCGCAGGCGGCAGGTCGAGCAAACGGATCATATTGGCAACATGGCTGCGCGATTTGTGTACCAATTCGGCGAGCGCGGCGGCGCTATGCCCGAAAAGCTCGGTCAACTTGCGGTAGGCTTCGGCCTCTTCGATCGGATTGAGATCCTGCCGCTGGATATTTTCCAGCAAGGCGATTTCCAACGTCTCCGCATCATCGAAGTTGCGGATAATCGCAGGAATTTCGTGAATCTGAGCGCGCTGCGCCGCTCGCCAGCGACGCTCGCCAGCAACAATCTGGTATCCACCCGCGTGCGGACGAACAACGATTGGCTGGATGACACCATGCCGTCTTATGCTGGCAGCAAGCTCGTCAAGCTTGTCTTCAGAAAAATATCGCCGTGGTTGATCAGGGTTTGGATGGATCTCGGCAACAGCAATGCTTGCGACGCCCTGACCAGCGATGGAGATAGCAGGCTCTGGTGTACCTGGAGACGTATCGCCGCGTAACGCCTCGCCGAGTAATGCGTCAAGCCCACGCCCCAGTCCCATTTTCTTGCGTAATGGTGATTTTTCAACAGGATCGTCGGCTCTCATGCGGCAAGCTCCCGTGCAGGCAAGCGCCCGATAAGTTCGCGCGCCAATTTCATATAGGCCTCTGAGCCCGAGCAACGGTGATCATAGACCAATGCCGGCAGACCATGGCTCGGCGCCTCGGACAAACGGACATTGCGGGGGATGACAGTTTCGAAAACGAGATTGCCAAGGCAGCTCCGTACATCGTCAGCAACCTGGTCGGTTAACTTGTTCCGGCGATCATACATGGTGAGCGCAACCCCCATGATTGCCAAATTAGGGTTGAACCGTTTTTGAATCCGTTCAACTGTTTGTAATAGGTGACTTAATCCCTCCAGTGCAAAAAATTCGCATTGAAGAGGAACGAGTATCGAATCAACGGCGACAAGAGAATTTATAGTCAATAATCCCAAAGAAGGCGGGCAATCAATCAGACAAATGTCCCAATTGGCATCGGACTTATCAAAGGCGGCTTTCAACCGGCCTGTTCGGTCCTCGAATTCGACCAGCTCAATTTCCGCGCCCGATAGATCGACCGTAGCTGGAACGAGATCGAGATTTGGAATCATCGTTGGAATCGCAGCGTCTTTCAATGACGCATCACCAAGCAAAAGATCATAGCTGCTGTGGACACGATCCACCTGCTTCAAACCCAGGCCAGTCGATGCATTGCCTTGCGGATCGAGATCTACAAGGACACAGCGCCAGCCGCTCGCTGCCAAGGCTGTGGCAAGATTGATCGCAGTCGTCGTTTTTCCGACCCCGCCTTTCTGATTTGCTATGGCAATGCGAATCATTCTGTTTGTCGCCCTTTGGCCGCTAAATTGGCCATGTTTCCACGCTTTCCAGTCAAATGCCCTATCAATATGCCCGCTTCTGCATCGGTGATACTAGGTTCGATGCGAAAATTGCCATTCCAGAGTGGCTCGACCTCACTCCATTCCTTAGCCGCGTTCCGTCCCTTTGGTAACAACCATAAAGTGCGATTTGTAGAAAATCGGGACGCGAGTTCGAATAACCGCGGCAATGGCGCAAATGCCCGCGCACTGATGACCGAATATGGGGCAGTTTTTAGCCGCTCTAAAGCCGTACCTGCAATTTCGACCCTATCCTCCATGTCGAGCATAGCAACCGCCCGCTGAAGATACTCTATTCGGCGGCTGCGCGATTCGACAAGCGTCACGCGGTAATTGGTCAGCATAGCCACGATCAACCCTGGAAAGCCCGCACCAGACCCGAGATCGATCCAGCTGTTGCTTCGTGTATTCTGCGGTGCGAATTTTAAAAGCTGCGCGCTATCAACAATGTGCCGGCTCCAAATCTGATCCAAAGTTGAAGCCGAAATGAGATTTTGACTCGCCGCCTCTATCTTGAGAAATGCGACAAATGCCTCAAGACGATCCTGTGTTTCACGTGAAACGTTAAAATGGTCTTTAAGCCAACATATCGCGTCAGCTTCGGTCATGCTGCCTTTTTTGTTGCGGCGCGTATTCGTTTTGCATGAACGAGAATCGCTGCGAGCGCTGCGGGTGTAATACCGCGAATGCGAGCGGCGGCGGCCAAGGACTCAGGCTTGGCCGCATCGAGTCGTTCGACCATTTCATTTGATAGCCCGGCGATGTCGGAAAAGCACATGGAGCTAGGTAAAGCGATATTTGCATTAGCCGATATGTCTCGTATTTCGGCCTCTTGCCGAGCGAGATAAGGTCCATACCTTCCGTCTTGTTCAACCTCCTGCAGCAGTTCGGCGTCCCAAAGTGTTCCACGTGAAACGTCAACTATGTCAGCGATAGCTACTGATGGATATCGCAACCAGTCGGCAAGCGACATCCGCCCAGCGTCGCGCTTCACATCAACGCCTCGCTTGATTAAATCATCCGCACTCACTTTGGTCAACAGGTAGCCTTCCAGCTCTGATTTTGCTGCGTTGCGCTTTTCGAACTCAACGCGGCGATCGGCACCTACCGCTCCTATATCGATTGCCAATGGCGTTAATCGCGTGGACGAATTATCCGCCCTCAAACGTAACCGATACTCCGCGCGCGCGGTTAGCATCCGGTATGGCTCAGTGACACCATGCAGTATGAGGTCATCAATCATGACAGCCAAATAGCTGTTTGCGCGGTTGATGTCGGGCATTTCGCGACCGCGTATCCGCAAGGCCGCACCCATCCCGGCAACGAGTCCCTGTGCAGCGGCCTCTTCATAGCCGGTTGTTCCGTTTATTTGCCCTGCGCAATATAGTCCTTCGATGCCGCGCACAGACAGGGTGGAATCGAGCGCCCTTGGGTCGATATGGTCATATTCAACGGCGTATCCCGGCACTACTATTTCGCATTGCTCCAACCCCCGCATCGAGCGAACCATAGCCGCCTGAATATCGGTCGGAAGCGAAGTAGAAATGCCATTGGGATATATCAGATGGCTGTCGAGACCTTCGGGCTCCAGAAATACCTGATGTCCATCGCGATCACCAAAACGAAAAATCTTGTCTTCAATCGACGGACAATAACGAGGGCCCTGCCCTGCAATATCCCCACCAAATAGCGGGGATCGGTCGAGTCCGCCGCGTATAATGTCGTGCGTTTGCGGGTTGGTGCGGCTGATTGCGCAAAATAATTGCGGAACCGAACGACGAGTAGGCATCATCGACATTGTCCACGTGCCATCATCGGAGGGCTGAACTTCTAGCCTAGACCAATCGATGGTCCGGCCATCAAGCCGAGGCGGGGTACCGGTTTTCAAACGCGCCATCGGTAATCCAGAGCCGCGAATTTGCTCAGCAAGCCGAAGGGCTGACGCCTCGCCGATCCGCCCACCTACCAAACGTTCCTCGCCGCGAAAAAGCCTGCCACCCAGAAATGTCCCCGTTGCCAGGATAA
>LNFK01000076.1 GCA_001464315.1 Sphingomonadales bacterium Ga0077559
TGGCGGAGACGGTGGGATTCGAACCCACGATAGAGTCACCCCTATACACACTTTCCAGGCGTGCGCCTTCGACCACTCGGCCACGTCTCCGCTTGCCCCATAAGGGACGCACGCCCCTAGCCGCTCGTTAGCGCTTTCGCAAGGGCAAGGGATTTGCAATAACGCAGGCCATGAAAAAGCTGATCCCCCTGCTCGCTTGCGCAGCTCTGCTCGCGCATTTTCCGCTTTCCGCCCAAGAGGCAAAGCCCGCCCCTGCGCCAGGCGAGATAGTTGCTGCAGCGAAGGCAGAGGAATGGACGGCGATTGCGCCGTCCGACTTGCTCATTATGGACATAGCTGCAGATGCGAAGGGCAAACCGCGCCGCGTGGTTATCCAGCTGATGCCGGCACCGTTCAGCCAGGGCTGGGTCGGCAATATCCGCAAGCTTGCTGCCGCCAAATTCTGGGACGGTACCAGCGTCAACCGGGTGCAGGACAATTATGTCGTGCAATGGGGCGACGCGACCGAGAAGAAAGCTTTGCCAGACGGTTTGGCGGTGGTGCCGGAGCGTGAATATGCTGGACGCGGTGCGGCGCTCAACGGCTGGATGGAACAGCAGGCAGCTGGACCATTTGGCCTGACGCTCAAAGATATTTACGGGACCAGCCATCCGATGATGGGATGGCCACTAGCAAGCGCCAACAAAGAGATGTGGCCCGTCCACTGCTACGGCATGGTCGGTGTGGGCCGCAATCTGTCGCCCGACACCGGAACGGGTGCTGAACTCTACACCGTCATCGGCCATGCGCCGCGGCATCTCGACCGCAATATCGCGCTGGTTGGCCGTGTGATCGAGGGGATCGAACATCTATCCAGCCTGCCACGCGGAACCGGCGCGCTTGGTTTTTACAAGAAGGAAGAGGAGCGGGTACGGATATTGTCTGTGCGGATTGGCGATGTTGCCAGCGATGTACCAGCCTTCGAATATCTCTCGACCGAAAGCGCCAGCTTCGCCGCCTATGCCGATGCGCGCGCCAACCGGCGCGATCCTTTCTTCAACGTGCCAGCGGGCGGCGCGGATATTTGCAACATCCCAGTGCCGGCGCGACGCAAGCCGGTGAAGTGAGTACAGAGACCCACACTATCACCTCCACACTCTGGCTGTGGACCAATGACAAAGCACCGGCCAGCTGGCATTTCATGACCATCGACGGCGAGGCGGGTGAGGTGATCCATGCGCTGGCGCTGATGCGGCGGTTGGAAAGCGGGCGGAGGCGCGGTTGGGGTTCGATGAAGGTGTCGGCGACGATTGGCGACACAGATTGGGAGACCTCGATATTCCCGGCGAACGAGGCCAAAGGCTGGCTATTGCCGGTCAAAGCCGCCGTGCGCAAGGCCGAGGGTTTGGTTACCGGCGACAAAGTTACGGTGACTATCACGATCTAAATCACTCCAATCCGGAGCGATGCCGCACCAAAACGAACGCGCCTTTAGGATATTATTGACCAGCGCCGTGCGACAATGCGGACATGGGAAAAATAGTCCGTTTCGATACCGCGCAGACCCGACCTTTCAGGAGGCCACACAAGCGCTCAACAGTCTGGAATCCTTCTGGAACGACGATCTTCAACATCGGCATGTTGGCATTCATCGCGTTCTGGTTCGTCCCGGATTATCTGGACTATCCAGCGCAGCCGACATCGTTGGCGTTATCCACCACCGACACCGAATCCGCCAGCTTTAGCCTCTGTCATAGCGGCGGCGGGACAAATTGTGTCGTTGATGGCGATACGATTTGGTATCAGGGCGACAAAATCCGCATTGCCGATATCGATGCCCCCGAAACCCACCCGCCGGGCTGCGCGCGCGAAGCGGAACTCGGCACAGCGGCGACCAACAAATTGCAAAGCCTGCTCAATGTAGGAGCATTCTCTATTGAACGCATCGACCGCGACACAGACCGTTACGGCCGCCAGTTACGCATTCTAACACGCGGCGGCGAGAGCATTGGCGGGATGCTGGTCGATGACGGGTTGGCCCGTTGGTATGAAGGCGGACGGCGACCATGGTGTTGACCGCTTAATCCGCCATCATCGTCCGCATTTTGTCGAGCGCGGCTTTCTTGATCTGGCACACCCGAGCTGCGCCGACCCCCAAAGTCTCGCCGATTTCATCGAGGTTGAGTTCTTCGACAAAATAAAGCTGAAGGATCATCGCCTCGCGTTCGGATAGCTTGCCCAAATTGGCGACCAAAGCCTCCCGCAATTGCGCCTTTTCGAGCGCAGTGTCCGCACTGTCAGTCAGGTCGGCAAACCACATGTCATGGTCGGAATAGCTTTCGTCGATGGATTCCTGGCCAACAGGCACGGTCGAGGCGGCCATGGCATGATAGGCACCCGGCTCCAAACCTGCTGCACCGGCCATTTCGGCATCGCTCGGGCTGCGCATATATTCCTGTTCAAGCCGGGCCCGGACGCCCGCGAGATAGCGCCGGTTCGCCATACCTGCGCGGCCCATGCGCGCATCGCGGCGGAGCGCGTCGACCATCGCGCCGCGAATGCGTGTCTGAGCATACGGCGCGAAGGCAAGGCCGCGATCTTCGAAATTCTGCGCGGCTTCGACGAGTGCGATCAGACCAATCTGGATCAGGTCCTCCACGTCGATCGCGGTCGACATGCGGCTATGCACATGCCAGGCGATGCGGCGGACAAGCGCGCTATGCGCCTCAATCAGTCGCGCCGGATTGGCAATATCAGCAGGCGCATAAGCGGTACGGGCTTCATTCAGCATAAGATTCTCCAGTTTCTTGCGGCATGTCGGCCGGATCTGATTCAGCGAGCATCGGCCGACCGCCGACCACGGCGATGACATCGACCTTTTTGTTTTCGGGAATTTCGAGGAAGGACAGCACCGCAACGTCGCTGAATTGTGCGCGCAGCAGGC
Source organism: Sphingomonadales bacterium Ga0077559 (assembly GCA_001464315.1). Lineage (GTDB taxonomy): Bacteria > Pseudomonadota > Alphaproteobacteria > Sphingomonadales > Sphingomonadaceae > Sphingorhabdus_B. The sequence goes on from LNFK01000076.1 coordinate 2,924, forward strand.
GGGCGACGGCGGCGCGGCACAAGGGCGAGGTGATGACCGCAAAGCTTCGCGCGGCAACCAGCATCGGTTGGACCGCATCATCGATCACCGCAATGATGCGGCGGGCAAGTTCTGGCTCGAACGGCCAGCTGGCCTGCGGCGCGGATTGCACCGACTGGACCAGAAGCGCTTCGAGTTCTCCATCAAAGGTGATGGCGGGCAATGGCATTTTGACGGGCACGATGGTCTGGACGATGAGCGCGCCAAGCCGCTGACGCACCGCCTCGACCAGATCAGTGGCATCGAGATTGCGCGGGGCGAGATCGACCATTGCCTCGGCCACGCGGCGGAAATCGCGCAACGGTACGCGTTCGGACAGCAACGCACGGCACAGAGCGGTGATCGCGGCGAGCGAATAAGGCGACGGTGTCAGCCCGCCCGCCAGTTGCGGATAGCTGTCCTTCAAATTGTCGATCAGCGCCTGCGCATCGTCCATTCCGAACAATTCGGCAGCGGATGCGGCGGCGAGCTGGTTCAGGTGCGTGGCGATGACTGTCGCGGGATCGACCACGGTATAGCCAGCGGCCACCGCATCGGTACGATCGGCTTGCGCTATCCACAGCGCGTCAAGGCCAAAACTTGGGTCCTTGACCGCCCGCCCGGTGACGCCTTCGAGGACGTCGCCTGAATCCAGCGCAAGAAGCTCATTGGCCCAGGCCTGGTCTTCCCCGACCAGCACGCCCGATATACGGATCTGATAGCTATTTCCGGCAAGCGACAGGTCATCAGCGACCTTGACCATCGGCAAGACGAAGCCAAATTCGCGCGACAGCTGGCGGCGAATCGCAGTGACTCGGCCCATCAGCGGCGCGCCCTTGCGTTCGTCGACAAGGCTTACCAAAGCATAGCCAAGCTCAAGCGTGATCGGCGCGGTTTCGGCGATTTCGTGCCATTCAATAATATGGCCAGGCGCGGCATCGACTATCAGCTCACTAACGACCGCCGGTTTCTTCTCGGACTTGCGAAGCATCCACCAGATGCCACCTGCGAGCGCTGCCGCCGGAAGCACCACCAGTTGCGGCATCGCTGGTACAAAGCCGAGCAGCATCAATATCCCGGCAACTGGTCCCCATGCCCGTGCATGTCCGAACTGGCTGGAAATCTGACCAGAAAGGTCGAGCGGCGACGACACGCGCGTGACAATTGACGCCGCCGCGATCGAGAGCAGCAATGCGGGCACCTGCGCCACCAACGCATCGCCGATGGCGAGCATGATATAGGTTTCCGCTGCCTCACCAAAACTGAGTCCGTGACTGACAACGCCCAGCAAAAGCCCGCCGAAAATATTGACGAACAGGATGAGCAGGCCTGCGACAGCGTCGCCCTTGACGAACTTCGACGCGCCATCCATCGAGCCGTAAAAATCGGCCTCGGTCGCGACTTCCTGGCGCCTTGCTTTGGCCTCGTCGGGGGTGAGGAGGCCAGCATTGAGGTCGGCATCGATTGCCATCTGCTTGCCGGGCAGTGCATCGAGCGTGAAGCGTGCCGACACTTCGGACACGCGGCCGGCACCCTTGGTAATGACGACCATATTGATGATCAACAAAACTGCGAAGACGAGAAGCCCGACGATGTAATCACCACCGATTAGGAACGCGCCAAAGGCTTCGATAACATGACCCGCTGCAGCTGGACCTTTATGTCCTTCCACCAACACAACGCGGGTCGAGGCAACATTGAGAGCCAGCCTGAACAGTGTCGCCAGAAGCAACACGGTCGGGAACGCCGAGAAGTCGAGCGGCTTAGCAACATTGAGCGCTACCATCAGCACCGCGAGGCTGATCATGATATTGAGGATGAAGCCGACGTCGAGCAAAACGGCCGGAACCGGCACGATCATCAACATTACGAGCAAAAGGATCGCGACGGGCAAAGCACCGCTCTTTATGCTGTCCAGCCAGATCGAAAGATTGGCGCGGCCCATTATGCGGGCAACCCAGATAAGCGGCGATAGGCATCGCGGGCAAAATCAAGGTCGAGCCGTTTGGGCATCGGCTCCATAGGCGTTAGCGTCAGACGCGGTTGTTGACCGCTCGCTTGCCGGACGCTGTGGCGATATGCTGGCATGGATGACGGTGGCTGGCTAATCGTATTGCCAAGCTTGGCAGCGAAGTTGCGGCGAATATCGGCGAGGCTGCGAGCCGAGCCGTCTTCGCGGTAGAATATCGAACGATTTGCCGCAGCAGCAGCGGGGAATATCGGTGCTGCTGCTTGGTCGGGCTGATCCTTATGCGCATCCAGGAACCGCGCAGCACCTTCGGCGCCCAGAAAATGCGCAAGATATAGATCCACCGGTCCGGGGTCGGCGCCAATACGCGATTGCAGATACTCGCCGTTATCTGCGGCAAATTCGGCTGCCATCGCGGCGGCGGCTTCGGGATCGGTGCGAAGCTCTAATATCCGCGCGCGCATCGACGAATCGGCGACCGCATACGTGCCTTCGCTGTTTTTGGAGATAGCATCCGATGCCCACCCAAGCCCGTGCGCCGCACCATGCTGCTTCAACGTGCCCAGCCAGGTCTGTTTGGTGAACTGGTAAAGTCCAGTGGCACTCGACGTACTGGCGCGGGCATCGGGACGCATCCCGCTTTCGATCCGTGCCTGATCCATCAGATAATCGAACGGTACGCCGGTGCGCGCCGAAGCACTGGCTATCGCGGCAGTAACACGCTGTTGCACCGATGGCGCGTTTACGGGGATGGTCATGGCTTGGTCCGGTTGGTCATGCCAGTGGATTAGCAATGCCCGTGCCAAAACGGGCACGGCGGCAGCAATTGGTGCTATTTTACCGCTTTTACGTATGTGGCTGAGGATGTCTGACCCCGAACCTCGGCCAGCCGGTCAATTTTCTGGCGGTTCCATGCCGTCAGATATTTGACCCGGATGCGCGCGGCTTCGGATTGCTTGAGCCCAAAGGCGAGGGTGTCCCCGACAGATAACGCCGGGCTGTGCCGCAGATGCTCGACCGCATCAGCCAAGGCATAACTCGCGCTCAATATCGCATCGGCATCCTGCGAATCGAGCGCCGTTATCAGCTGTGCCTGACAATCGATGACCGCTTGCATCATCACATCAGGCGTGGTCGCGAAAACCGAAGCGGATAATGCCGTCGGCGATCGTGCCCAGATTGATCTGATAATTACCGCTGGCAATTGCAGCCTTCAGCGATGCCACTTTGCTCGCGTCAAAAGGCGGGCCCTTTTGCGCAAGCGCGCTGGCAAGGCTGAGGCTAGGCGGCGGCGGCAATTGCATCTCGGCATTCTTGGTTTGTGTTGGCGCAACATATTTCGCCCCGCGCAACGTGGCGGGAGGAACCGGCTTGGCCGGTCCGAACTTCACGGAATCCACCATTTTTCTGTTCCTTTCACTTGGGTCGTCAGGAAACCGACAGCCCTTATGGGAACCAAAACGGCAAAAGATGCCCTGCCTTTAGGCCTAGAATGAAACGATGCCGCGCGCTTTGACGATAGCGGTCATCAGAATCGGCGATGACGGGGATTTGACACGCACCGGTTGGCCAATGCCTGCGTCCTCCATGGCGATCATCGACGTCGAAACCGCAAAACCGGGGCCGCCGGATACACATTCGACCATCTCGCCCTTGCGGACAACGATCTCGGCGGCTTGGTCGGGTTCGGATCGGCCTTTTACCGGCACACGTAGCCGCCACCCGATTTCGGGGCAGCGCACGACAACAGCGCCTCCGACGGGCGGCGCGATGATGGCGTCTTGCGGGCATTCAGCGAGCTTCAGCCGTTTATCGACAGGTTCGGCGCTTTGCGAAACAGCCGAAATCCGTTCATCCAATATTTCGAGATCTTCGAACGCGGCGGGTGCGGCAACAAATAAAAGCAGTGCGTACATAAATGCTCCTTTGAAAGTTTGACTTCCAAAGCAGAGCAATCATCATGCCAGTCTGATTTTAGTCGACAATCGCCTTGGCAATGGCCCGAATTGCATCGGGGCGCGCAACGAACGCCATATGCGTGCAATCAAGTTCAATGCGATGATCGGATTCATGCCGCCGTCCGCGGGCCGAACGCGGTGCGACAACTCCGTCATTGTTGGACCAGAACGCACATGTGGGAACTGGCGGCTTTTCCGAAAGCGTAACCTCAATCGGCGGGGCATCGACTTTGTGGCCAGCGACAAGTTCATACAGCCGCCAAGCATTATTGGCGCGCGGATCGCCCGAGAACGGGCTGCCGAGCGTGACCACCTTGGCCACCCGCTGCTGCGCGACTTTGGCATATTCACGCGCAATCAAGCCGCCAAGACTCCAGCCGACCAATGTGATAGGCTGATTAACGTCGAGCGTCTCGATCCGGTCGTGTAGCCGTTCAAATATATCGATTTTGATACCCTTGTTCCGGCCCAGTCCCCAGCCGTGCGCTTCAAAGCCCGCATACTGCAGCGAACGCCGCAACCGCGATGTCGTTTGATCGGACGCCATAAATCCCGGAATGACAATCACCGGGCGGCCGTTTCCTTGTACATCCAGCCGAACAGCTCCGGCAAAAGCGGCGCTGGTACGCGTATAGGCAAAGGAAAGCGCCTCGCGCGCGAGTAATGGGAAGGCTGGTGCAATAGCACCAATCTGCGTTAAAACTTTAGGATCAGAAATAGAAGAGAATCGCGTCGCCATACCGCCGTTATATGGCGGCTGCAGATTTATGAAAGATTTATGACGGTCCTATTCCGGTATTATATTATTCGGCGTTTCGAATGTCGGAACGGGAGCATCCATTATCGGTGCAGGCGTAGGTGCCGGAACGGGCATGGGCGGCGCGGCCAGCGCGCTGCGTTCGAGCACATCTAGCGCTTTCCGCGTATCCTCATAGCGCTTGGCGCGGGTCAGCCACGCCTGCGCTGCGGGTGCAGACGCGCCTGGCATCGCGGAAACTTCTGCAATCGCTCCGCGCAAATTCGCTGATTCAACTAGAGCATGCACGCGCAATATCCGTTGGGTAGGTGCTGGCGATGGCGAGTCAGATTTACGCAGCACGAACAGTTCGGAAAATTCGCGCTGGATTGTTGCCCAAACGGTTTCTTCGGGACTGCCGGTGACAAGCAGGTTTTCGATTGCGGTCAGTTCGGACTGCAACGATTGCACGGTTACAGGTGCCGCCGAAGCTTGCAATATCGTCAGGACCGCCTGCGGTTGGTTCGACCCGAATCGCAAACGCAATTGGTCGGTGAGATAGCCAAGCGGCGTTCCGGCATCAATCGCGCGGCGTGCAGCGATAGCGACCAACAGCCCTTCGGCGCGCGCTGTATTGCCCGCAGCTATTGCCGAATCCATGGCTGAGGGAGACAGTTGCTCGACAAGCGGCGCGACATTTGGTCCTACGACCGATGTCCCTTTGGTGGGCGCAGCTGTGCCCGCAACGGGATCGGCATCCAACCAACCGTAACGGTCGGCAAGCCACCAGCTAAGCCCGGCTCCCCCACCAAAGGCAAGAATTAGCAAAAGTAATATATGCTTGAACTTCATGCCGCCACGCGGCGATCCACTGCTGGTCGCAAATTCGGTCATTCCATCCCCTTCGTCCGAGGTTTCAGTAGGGGTCGCTCAAGGCCGATGTAAAGCTCGAATACAGGTAAGACAAGAGCGCGGCGTCATTTGGGGTGGGCGCAACGCGCACAGATTTCCAGCCACCCCCTGCTGCCCGTGCGATACCTTCGGACAACACGCCGATTGATATTTTCGCCTTCTCAAGGCATTGGTCGGTTAATATCGCTGACAAATGCGTGGCTGCACGGGCAGAGTGGAGCAGGATATAATCCGCCTGCAATATCATCGGATGAAAGTTTTCTGGTGCGGGCAAAGCAGCGCTTCGGTAAACGATCCTTACATCTACTTTGACCGTTTGCGGAGCATTTGGGTCCGTTTGGTCCTCTCCGGCTAGCCAGAGCAGTCTGCGATTCTCGCACCCTTGCAAAAGCGCTTCAACCCCGGTGTCACCGATCTGACCAATCGTAAGTCCCGCCGTCAGAGCCGCATTTGCAGTTACCTGCCCAACGGCAAGCAAGGGTAAATGCGCGAAGGATGCCAGTTGCGGCCCCGCCTGTCGCACGGCATTGGCGCTCGTGAGGAGCAATCCGTCATAATCTTGCACTGGCGGTGCTTGCCAATCCACCGGCTGAACTTCGAATAAAGGCATCAATAATGCTTCGTGGCCCGCCGCCTCGACCCGTGCCATCGTACCGTCCGCGCCGGGTTGAGGGCGGATGATCAGCAATTTCATGCGGTGAATAAGGCGCGCAGTTCGGCGCTGGCTTTTGCGATCAACTCCTGCGCCAACCTGCTTGGACCATCAGGATCGTTAGCTTCAAAGGTTACAGAACCCGCCTGCCTCTCGCTGCCATCTTCGCGCAATATTTCGCCCAGCAGTTTGATTTCGCCGCCGCTGACCACCGCTTGCGCTGCAACTGGCGAATGGCAATTGCCGCCCAGTGCCTCCAAAAACGCACGCTCGGCCATTACCGCGGCAAAAGTCACTTCATCGTTGACAGCTTGCAGAAAGATCTCGATTTCAGGCCGGCTGGCCAGATGGTCGATACCAATTGCGCCTTGCGCTGCGGCAGGCAGCATGTCTTCGAACGAAAGGTTCACGCCGACACCAGTCATTCCGAGCCGGTTGAGCCCTGCAGCGGCTAGCAAGGTCGCATCGAAATCGCCTGAATCGATCTGCGCAAGCCGAGTAGCGACATTGCCGCGGATGGGCGAGAATCTCAGATCAGGCCGCAACGCCGCCAGCTGCGCGGCGCGGCGCGGACTTGAAGTCCCGACATGGGCATTCTGCGGCAGTGCCTCAAGGCTGCCTGCGCCAACCAGACGATCATGCACATCTGCGCGTGGTAACATGGCCGACAGCGTAAATTCCGGCGCGCGGACGGTTTCGACATCCTTCATCGAATGAACGCCGATGTCGATCTGATCTTCGATCAGCGCGCGCTCAAGCTCCTTGGTCCACAGCGCCTTGCCGCCGATTTCGGCCAGCGGGCGGTCCTGAATCTTGTCGCCGCTTGATAACATGGGAACGAGAACAACGGCCTCGTCTTGGAGGCCATGAGCGGCGCGGATTGCGGCGGCGGCCATCTCGGCCTGCGCGAGCGCGAGTGGTGAACGGCGGGTGCCAATGCGGAGCGGGTTATCGGTGGTAAAGTCTGGAATGGTCATGCGACTTGTCCATAGCGGGGGAGCCACCTATGGGAAAGCCGAATGACAATCATTCTCGGCCTTGAATCAAGTTGCGACGAAACGGCGGCGGCAATCGTCAGGTCTGACCGCACGGTTTTGAGCCATGCGCTGGCCGGACAAGAGGATCATCACCGCGCCTTTGGCGGTGTCGTTCCCGAAATAGCGGCGCGTGCGCACAGCGAATTGATGATGCCGCTGGTTGAAACTGCGCTGGCCGACGCCGGGATGACGCTCGATGATGTCGACGCGATAGCCGCAACCGCTGGGCCAGGCCTGATTGGCGGGGTTATGGTCGGGCTGGTGACAGCAAAGGCGCTGGCTATGGCGGCGGGCAAGCCGTTGATCGCGGTCAACCATCTCGAAGGCCATGCTTTGTCGCCCCGGCTGGTCGATGCGGATCTGGACTTTCCCTATTTATTACTGCTCGTTTCGGGCGGGCATTGCCAGTTGCTCCGGGTGAACGGCGTGGGTTATTATGACCGGCTCGCGACAACCATCGACGATGCGGTGGGTGAAGCGTTCGACAAGACTGCCAAGATATTGGGCCTTGGTTTCCCTGGGGGCCCAGCGGTCGAGCGGGCTGCACAAAATGGCGATGCCAAAAATGTGCCGTTGCCGAGACCGCTTAAAGGCGCGGATGAACCGCATTTTTCCTTTGCTGGCCTCAAAAGCGCAGTCGTGCGTGCGCATGACACGGGTCAGTATCGTATCGAAGATATCGCCGCCTCGTTTCAGCAAGCAGTAGTCGAATGTCTGGCTGACAGATTGACATACACGCTCGACCGCATCGATCCGCCTGGCGCGTTGGTCGTCGCAGGCGGAGTAGCAGCCAATATGCAAATTCGCGGCATGCTGGAAAGTCTTGCAGAAAAACGGGGCATGCGCTTTGTCGCACCGCCGCTGTGGCTGTGCACCGATAATGGCGCGATGATCGCATGGGCAGGCGCAGAGCGCTTCGCCGCCGGGCATACCGACGGCCTCGATTTCGTGGCCCGTCCGCGCTGGCCGCTCGATCCCGACGCAGCACCTGCGCGCGGTGCAGGAGTGAAGGCATGAGCAGCGCTAAATATCCAGTGGGCATAATCGGCGGTGGAGCCTGGGGAACAGCGCTTGCTGCGGTCATGACGCAAATCCACGACGACGTGCTGATCTGGGCGCGCGAAGATGAGGTGGTTGCCGGGATCAACGACGCTCACGAAAATGCCACCTTTCTTGCAGGCTTGAAGCTGTCGCCAAAAATCGTAGCGACAGGTCACCTGAACAGAATGGCCGAATGCGGAGCGTTGCTTGTTGTTACCCCGGCGCAGCATGTGCGCGCCACCTTGGCCGCGCTGCCGGATACCCCGGCACCGTTGTTGCTCTGCGCTAAAGGCATTGAGGCCGAAACTCAAATGCTCGTGTCCGACATTGCTGCCGAGGTCAGACCCGACAATCCGTTGGCAGTCTTGTCGGGCCCGACATTTGCGCATGAGGTTGCTGCGGGGAAGCCCACCGCAATCACGCTTGCCACCCCCAATCAAGCGATTGGCTCAATGCTGATTCGCCTGATCGCTGCCCCGCATTTCCGGCCCTATTGGTCGGATGACGTGGTCGGTGCCGAGATTGGCGGCGCGGTCAAAAATGTTCTCGCGATCGGTTGCGGCGTTGTCGACGGCGCTGGCCTCGGCCTCAACGCCCGCGCGGCATTGATCGCGCGGGGTTTTGCCGAGATGCAACGTTATGGTCTTGCACGCGGGGGGCGGGCGGAGACACTTGCGGGGCTCTCTGGATTGGGTGATTTGGTCCTGACCTGCAGTTCCGAAAACTCACGCAATTTCTCGCTGGGGCGTGGGCTTGGACAGGGAATACCAGCCGCTGAAATGCTCGCCGACCGGCGAACCGTGGCCGAGGGCGCATTCACGGCGCCCGTGCTGGCACAATCAGCGCAAAAGCTCGGCGTCGACATGCCGATTGTCGCCGCCGTCTGCGCGTTACTGGATGGCAGCGCGACCGTCAGCGAAGTTACTGCCACGCTGCTGGCGCGCCCACTCAAGGCCGAAAGCTGGTAACGTTCGTGCGATTGCGCTAGCTTGCCAGACAGGGGTGTGAATTTGACGGCAGCCAGAACCGACGAAGACGATATTGCGGCGCTGGCAAAAGGCGGGCGCACCAATGTCTTCGGATTTTTGCTACGGCTCGCCGCGCGCATTCCCTTCCTGTTTATCGCAGGGCGGCTTTATGGGCCTGAGGCGCTCGGGCGATTTGCTTATGCTTTGCTAATCGTCGAATTCGTCGCGCAACTGGCATCATTGGGACTGAGGCGCGGGCTTGCCGAGTTGCTTTCGCGCGACGACCGCCCGCACACGCATATAATCGCCGACGCGTTTCTTCCGGCAATGGTCACGGCTGCATTGGGAGCGGCCATACTGATCGCCATCCCGCAAATCATGTTCCCCAATAGCGGCATTAACGGCCTAGACCGCTTTCTGCCTTTGGTCATTTTTGCCATCGTCGCAACCGACATTGCACTCGCTGCTTTGGCTTACAGGTTCGATATCGTCTCGACAGTGCGCGCCCGCGCTATTGTCGAACCCTGGACGATCAGCATCGCGGCAGGTGCCTTCTATTTCTATTCGGCGCGCGACGGCCTGATACTTGCCTATGTCGTTTCGTTGATCGCGGCGTTGCTGTTCGCTTTGTGGCCGCTTTGGCGCAGTTACGGCTTGCCATGGGGCTGGATGCCCAATCCGTCGCGATCTTACGCGATTGCGCGACTTAACCTGCCCCTGGCCGCTGCCGACGCCGCCGAATGGGGCAGCAGACGGCTTGACCTCGCCATATTGGGCCTGTTTGCGTCGCCTGCAGTGGTCGGGATATATTATGTTGCGCAACAAGTTGCCAGCCTGCCGCAAAAACTGAAAACCAGTTTCGACCCGATATTAGGCCCGGTGATTACCCGCAATTTACAGTCGAAAAACTATGCCGAAATTGCCAAGCAGGTCGGGCAAGTTGGATTTTGGATTATCGCGGCGCAAGCCGGAATAGCGCTGGCTTTGGGCATTCCCGGTGAGGGTGTGATGGGCCTAGTCGGACCTGAATTTGTCGGCGGCACCGGCGCTCTGGCTTTCCTGCTAGCTGCTGAAGTCGCGGCGGCAACTGCGGTGGTCAGCGAATCGGCATTAGTTTACATGGCACGCCACCGCAATTTGCTGATCTCGATAGCGATGCTTGCCGTGCAGGCGCTGGTGAGCGTCGGGCTTATCATGTTGATTCCGTATTTTCCGGTCAAACCGTCTTATGTAGGCCTTTTCCAGGCGGCTGCCGTCGCCTGCGGACTGATGATCTCGCTTGGCATCGGATCGCTCATCAAGTCGCGTTTCCTTAGCCGTTTGCTCGGTCACCCGATCAGCATCTGGCGCAGTGCATTGATATTTGCGGTGACCGCTGCCGCGATATTAGGCGTTTGTATCGTCAGCCTACCGGCGCGGTTCGAATGGGTCGAACTCGCCGTCGGTATCCCTGCGATACTGGGTCTTTACAGCTGGATTATCTGGCGCTGGGGATTCAGCCCAGACGACCGCGTGCTTTTCAAAAAGGCGCCTAGCCCAGACGAACCCTGACCAACTCGGCAATGTCCGCCTCTGGCCGCGCGCCATAATGCGAGATAATTTCCGCCGCGCATACCGCACCCATCGTCAGGCTGTCGGCCATCGAGCGGCCTTGGGCGATCCCCGCAAACACGCCGGCTGCGAACAGATCGCCAGCACCGGTGGTATCGACCAGCTGCGTAACCGGCTCGGCGGGTACCTCGGTGCGCACCCCATTTTCGATGGCAATCGCGCCATGTTCACCGCGTGTGCAGACCAGCAACGGCACCTTGGCGGCGATGGCGGCAACCGAGGCTTCGAAATCGTCGCTATTATTAAGCGCGCAAATTTCGACTTCGTTCGAGAATAATATGTCGATTCGTCCGGCGTCCATTTCGGCCAAAAAATCGGGGCCGTGGCGTGAAATCACGAATGCGTCGGACAAAGTCAGCGCAACTTTGCGCCCTGCCGCACGGGCAACGTCGATGGCGGTGCGCATCGCGGCGCGCGGTTCTTCCGGATCCCAAAGATAACCTTCGAGATACAGGATTGCTGAGCTTTCGATCAGTGCCTTGTCGATAACGCGCGCGGGAAGGAACTGCGAAGCGCCTAGAAATGTATTCATCGTCCGCTGCGCATCAGGCGTGACCAAAATATAGCAGCACGCGGTCGCAGGCGCGCCGTCACGCGCGGGAATATCATAATGGATGCCGCCTGCGCGGATATCATGCGCGAACACGCCGCCGAGCTGGTCATCGGCAACCTGCCCGATGAATGCCGACTTGTGTCCAAGCCGTGCCAGTCCCGCCAGCGTATTTGCCGCAGAACCGCCGCTGATTTCGCGTGCTGGACCCATATGGTCATACAGTGCCTTTGCCCGGTCTTCATCGATCAGCTGCATACTGCCCTTGGTCAGGCCTTCGCTTTCGATGAAAGCATCGTTCGTGTCGGCGATGATATCGACAATAGCGTTGCCGATTGCGAGGACGTCGAAGCGGGTATCGGTCATTGGGTTTCCTGCAGAAAAAAGGTCCGCGCGCCCTAGTCGGCTGAGGGATTAGGGGCAAGACAATAAGGTGATTGACTTGAGTAACACACCTCCTATTTTGACCGAATGATCCAAGCGATTATCATGGCCTTCGAAAGCCTCGCCGACCGCCGTGTGCAATGGTTGCTGATTCGTGTGATATTGTTGACCTTGCTGGCATTCCTAATTCTCGGTTTTGCCCTCTGGTGGGTGATGGATGCAGGTCTGGACTGGATTGGCCTCGGCCGCATCGGTATCGGCGCCGATAATGCATCGGTTTTCGGGGCGTTTCTTGCGGTTGTTGTCACAATATTTTCGACGCTGCTGCTGTTTCGCATTGTTGCGGTGGCAGTCACCTGGATTTTTGCCGACGATATTATCGACGCGGTCGAGGACCGGCATTATCCCAAACATGCGATGACAGGCAAAAGGCCCGGCCTCGCAAGCGGTGCAGGAATGGCAGTGCGCTCAGTGGCTAGGGTGGTCGGCTATAATTTGCTGGCGATGCCGGTTTACCTCCTGCTGCTGTTTACCGGCGTTGGCACCGCCATAGCGTTTCTGCTGGTCAATGCCCTGCTGCTTGGCCGCGATCTGGAGGATATGCTGGTCGCTCGGCACGGCAAAGAGCAAGGCGCGATGCGCAAGCTACCTCGTCTATTGCTCGGACTGACCGGAACGGTCGGAATGATGGTACCCTTTTTCAACCTGATTGTGCCAGTGCTTGCCACCGCAGCAGCAGTGCACATGGCGCATTCGGGAGTGAGCAAATTATGAAATATCCATTGTTGGCGGCAACGCTGCTCACCGGAGCCTGCGCAGGCACTGTTCCACCGGCGCAGGTCCGGCCAGCACAGCAGCCCGAACGCACCGCGGCGGCCTATCCGATTCGACCAGCCATGGATAAGCGCGGGTTAGAGGCGGTTTTGGGCAAGGACATCGGCACGCTCAAACGGCTGTTCGGCGAACCCCGGCTTGATGTCGTCGAGGTTTATGGCCGCAAACTGCAATTTACCGGCAAGGCATGCGTACTCGATGCATTTCTGTATCCTGATGGCAAAGGCGGCGCGGAAATCGTGACGCATGTCGATGCCCGGCGCAGCGATGGCGCAGCCGTCGACCGCGCATCCTGCGTCGATGCGCTGCAGCGCCGTTAGTCCAAAGCTAGCTCGTCAATCGCCCATAAAGCGGTTTCGCGCACCGTCTCGCAGCGATCTTCGAGCAAAACAGTCAGAAGCGGCAGTAACGTCTTGTCTCCGCTATTCCCGGCAGCGATCGCAACATTCCGGATGAACCGATCTCGGCCGATCCGCTTGATCGGCGAGCCTGAAAATAACCCGCGGAAAGCAGCATCATCGAGCGCAAGCAAGTCGGCGAGCCGCGGAGCAACCAGTTCGGCGCGCGGCAGAAAGGCCTTGTTGGCTGCGGCCGCCGAGGCGAACTTATTCCACGGGCAGACGGCGAGGCAATCGTCGCAACCGTAGATATGGTTGCCGATAAGAGGGCGCAGCTCCAAGTCAATCGGCCCTTTATGCTCAATGGTAAGGTAGGAAATGCAACGACGCGCATCGACTTGGTACGGAGCGGGAAACGCATCGGTCGGGCAAATGTCCTGACACGCGCGGCATGAACCACAGTTGTCGCTTCCGGCGACGTCGGGTTCGAGTTCGGCAGTGGTATAAATCGCCCCCAGAAACAGCCAGCTGCCGTGGTCGCGGCTGACGACATTGCTGTGCTTGCCTTGCCAGCCGATCCCGGCCGCCTCGGCCAGCGCTTTTTCCATGACCGGCGCGGTGTCGACAAATACCTTCACGTCCGCGCCCGCCTCATGCGCGAGCCAACCTGCCAGCCGCTTGAGCGCACCCTTGACGACATCGTGATAATCACGGCCCAGCGCATAGACCGAAATGCGCGCGCGGTTGGGGTGGCCTGCCAGCGCCATCGGGTCGTTGGCCGGGGCGTAGCTCATGCCCAGCATGATCACCGACCTAACTTCGGGCCAAAGCGCGTCGGGGCTGGCGCGCTGATCGGCGCGGCTTTCCATCCATAGCATATCGCCATGATGGCCATCGGCAAGCCATCGGCGCAACCGCACTCCAGCCTCCGGCGCAAGCGAGCCTGGCGCAATACCGAACGCCGCAAAGCCCTCGGCAGCCGCCCGTTCTTTCAACGCGTTAACCAAATTTGTCTTGTGTCTTTTCACACGCCAACCCTATTCAGCACCGATATCGTTTCCGGGGCGCAATTCAGAATGTATGCAATAGAGGCAAAGGGTCTGGTAAAGCAATTCGACGGCTTTCGTGCAGTCGATGGCGTCGATCTGAAAGTTCCCGAAGGCAGCATTTACGGCATATTGGGACCCAATGGCGCGGGCAAGACGACGATGCTGCGTACCTTGCTTGGGATCATCGACCCCGATGAAGGCGTCCGCATGCTATTGGGTTCGGACCGGCCAATCACACAATCGCGCAATGTCGGATATTTGCCCGAAGAACGCGGGCTGTACCAGTCGATGCGCGCGGTCGATACCATCGCTTTCATGGGAGCACTGCGCGGCTTACCGCTTAAGGAAGGTGCGGAAAAAGGCAGGTCGCTGCTTGAAGAAGCTGGCCTTGGCTATGCCGCCGACCGGCAAATCCGGCAACTATCAAAGGGCATGGCGCAGACGGTGCAGTTGATGGGCACTATCGTTCACCATCCCAAGCTTATCGTCCTCGACGAACCGTTTTCAGGACTGGATGCGCTCAATCAAGCCAAGCTTGAAAAAATGATCCGCGCGCAATCGGCAAAAGGCGTGACGGTGATTTTTTCCACGCATGTCATCGCGCATGCCGAGCGTTTGTGCGAACGTATCGCGATTATCGCGAAAGGCAAGATCAGCTTCGACGGGCTGGTATCCGAAGCGCGCGACCGGTTGCGGCCGCAAGTTCACCTTGAAACCGAAACATTGGATGGTCCGTGGCGGTCGGCATTGCCCGCCGATACCAAAGCCGAGGGCCATTGGTGGCATTTCACTTTGCCGGTCACCGGCGTCGAACCTTTGCTCACCGCTTTGGTTGAGGGCAAAGCCGGGATTAAGTCGCTATCGATTGAGCGGCCTGGGTTGCACGATGCCTTTGTTGCCATCGCGGGCGAAGCGGTTGCCGCCGAGATGGATGAGCCCGTCGCAGGAGATGTAATGTGAAAGAGATCATCCGCGCCGCGTTCGTTATCGCCCGCCGCGATTTCACCGCGATTATCTATTCCAAGGCTTTCATCTTCTTCCTGCTCGGGCCGTTCTTCCCCATATTAGTCGGCGTGGCGGCAGGCAGTCTGGGTGGCCAAATCGCCCGCGATACCGCCCGCCCAGTTATCGGCTTGGCCATGGCGCAAACCGATTCGGAAAAAATGCTCGCCGCCCGCGACACGCTCGCCAAAAATATGGGTGAAAGCTATTTCACCGAATTGAAGATCGTGGGTGAGGCAACGGCCGACCAATCAAAAAATCCGCAAGATTATCTCAAAAAGAAGGACGATAATCTCAGCGTCGTCGTTACCGGAACGCTCGATAAGCCTATCATCACGGGTACCAAGCGCTCGGTAGACCGCGAAAGTCCAGACATCGAACTGCTCGCCGCGCATGCGCTCAATCCGGGCCTCGTTAAATTGCCCGATGCGACGTCCGATATCGTTGCCGAAACCGCCAATAACGACAAGCAACTGCGCACCGTTACCGCGCAAGGCGGCCAGGTATTGGTGTTTTTCCTAACGATGCTGCTCGCCGGAATGGTGCTGTCCAATCTGGTCGAGGAGAAATCGAACAAGATTATCGAGATATTGGCGGCATCGATCCCGATGGAATCGGTGTTCCTTGGCAAGCTATTTGCGATGCTGGGGATGGCGCTGCTCGGCGTTTTGGTCTGGACCAGCGTCGGTCTTATTGGCATTTCCCTACTCGGCCAGAATATGCCAAGCTTCCCGACACCTGCTGTGGGCTGGCCTTTGTTTGTAACGCTGTGCTTTACCTATTTTATCTTAGCATATCTGATGCTCGGCGCGTTGTTTTTGGGTATTGGCGCGATGGCCGCAACGGTACGCGAGGTGCAGACGATCTCGATGCCGGTGACGATGGCGCAGCTGATCAACTTTTTCTTCGCGTCATTTGCGCTCACCAAAACGGGGCAGCCCGTCGAAATACTCGCGTCGGTCTTTCCTTTCAGTTCGCCTTTTGCAATGATCGGCCGGGCTGCGCTGGAACCGACATTATGGCATCACGCTGTTGCTATCATCGGGCAGATTTTCTTCGCGATATTGGTGCTTCGTGTGGGTGTATATCTGTTCAAGAAAAATGTAATGAAATCGGGTAATGCTGGCCGGATTAAAGATGGCGGCAAGCGCAAGCTGTTTGGTTTAATCACCGTCAAAGGCTAAGCCTTTTAATCCAGTTGCATATCGAAACGGGATTGACATATTTGTCAGTAGTGGCAGTTTCGTGGCTGAGAGGAATCAATGAAAATGGCCACTGCCCCGATATTCGAGAGCGATACGCTTCCCTGGGAAATCAATCAGGCGCCGCATCGCTGGGATGTTACCAAGCCCGATATCTATGCCGAAGACCGCTGGCATCCGATATTCAAGGAAATGCGAGAGAAAGCGCCGATCAACAAGATCGAAGGCTCCGATTTCGGCAGCTACTGGAATATCACGACGCTGAAAGCCATTCAGCATGTTGAGGCATTGCCTGACATTTATTCGTCTTCGTTCGAACATGGCGGTATTACGCTGATTGACGATAACGCGCTAGAAGAGCCAATTCCCGAAGACCAGAAAATCGTCATGCCGATGTTCATCGCGATGGACCGGCCCAAGCATACAGAAGAACGCCGCGTTATCGCGCCTGCCTTTACGCCCGGCGAGATGGAGCGGATGTCGCATGACATCCGTCAGCGCACCGGCGATCTGCTTGACTCGCTACCTGTTGGGCAGGAATTTGACTGGGTCGATCTTGTGTCGATCGAATTGACCACGCAAATGCTTGCCTTGCTGTTCGACTTCCCGTGGGAAGACCGGCGCAAGCTTACCGAATGGTCCGACTGGGCGGGTGATGTAGAGCTGTTCCGCACCGAGGAAACCCGCAAGGCACGGCTGGAAAAAATGTTCGAGATGGGTGCGTATTTTCAGCGTCTGTGGGAAGAGCGCAAGGACCGCGGCGAAGCGCCCGACCTGATATCGCGCATGATCCATTCGCCGATGAAGGATATGAACCAGTTCGAGTATATGGGTAACCTCATCCTGCTGATCGTCGGCGGCAATGACACGACCCGAAATTCGATGTCGGGCTATGCTTATGGCCTGCACTCCTTTCAGGACGAGCGAGAAAAGCTTGAGAAAAATCCCGAATTCATCACCAACGCGGTCAGCGAAATTATCCGCTGGCAGACCCCGCTCGCGCATATGCGCCGCACGGCAACGCAGGATCATGACCTGTTCGGTGCCCCGATCAAGGCAGGCGACAAGATCGGTATGTGGTATCTGTCGGCCAACCGTGACGAGAGCGTATTCCAGAACCCCGACAAGCTGATTGTCGATCGTGAGAATGCGCGGCGGCATCTGGCTTTTGGTTACGGAATTCACCGCTGCGTGGGCGCACGGCTGGCGGAATTACAGATCCGGATATTGCTCGAAGAAATGGCAAAAAGGCGCTTGCGTCCCAACGTGATCGGCGAACCCGAGCGTGTCGCGGGATGCTTTGTCCACGGCTACAAGAAAATGCAGGTTGAGCTTTCCAAATATTGAACTGAAACCTTTTGATTATCGGCAGCGTATTTATATCTGAACTCAGATAAGGAAAAAATTCGCCATGCCATTCAGCAAGCGCCAGTTTCTGTCATTGACCAGCCTCGGTGCTGCCGCGTTTATCTTCGGTTGCGGCAAGGATGCGACCGCAAAAACGCGATACGCGGTGACTTACAGCGAAGCGGAATGGAAAAAGCGCCTGTCGCCCGCCGCGTATCGCGTGCTGCGGCTTGAGGATACCGAGCGGCCCTTCACTAGCCCGCTCGACAAGGAAAAGCGCAAAGGCACGTTCGTCTGCGCTGGTTGCAACCAGCGGTTGTTTTCTTCATCGACCAAGTTCGATAGCGGCACCGGCTGGCCAAGTTTCTGGCAGCCCTTGGCAGGCGGCGTCGGCACCAAGACCGACTATAAAATCGGGCTGCCCCGCACCGAAGTGCATTGCGCACGTTGCGGCGGGCATCTGGGACATGTGTTCAACGACGGGCCGAAACCGACGGGCAAACGTTATTGCATGAACGGCGTCGCGATGAAGTTCGTAACAGGCTAGGCCAGCCTTATTTCACTTCGCCGACGCCTGAAAAATCGAGTTCGGCGGGCTTTTTGGTAGTTTCGGTTTTGCCGTGATTCTCAATGATAGAGACGATAGCGCTCGCGCGGCCGTCCTGCTTGGCATAATCTCGCGCCGAATATCCGGCGCGGCTGTCCTTCTTGTCCGGATCGGCGCCAGCCTTGAGTAGAACTCGTACCGCTTCGCTGTTGCGCAACTGCACCGCAAGAATCAAAGCGGTTTCGCCCGAGCGGTTGGTCTGATCGACAACGGCCTTTCGTTTGACTAGCGTATCGATGCCATCGACAAAATTGATCTGTGTCGCCAGCATCAACGGCGTTGTGCCCTTTTTATCGGCCAGATTGGGATTGGCCCCTTTTTGCAGCAGATAACCAAGCCAAGTCGAATCGCGCCTTTGCACCACGATATGCAATGCGGTTTCACCTGTAGTGCCATCGCGCGTGTTGATGATGACGGTGCCGGGTTCGGCCAGAAATTTTTCGGCATCCGCGCCCTTGCGCTCGCGCACGGCCTTCAGGAAATTATAGCTGTCCGAAAATTGCGCTTGAGCGGCGGGTGCCACTATACTGCTTGCAATCGGAAGCATCGCAACCGCGACCGCCGCCAAAATGATTTTTCTGTTCACTGGAAAGTGCCCCATTTTTGTCGACCCAATAGGCTTGATTTGGACGCATTAGCAGACCATGTCTGGCCCCGCTATGAACAAAACTCTCCCCATCGCCCTATCCGTCGCACTTTTGCTCGCTGCTTGTGGCGGCGAACCTGCGCAACCACCTCTCTCTACAGCACCTCTGGCGGGCGCGGCCATCGGCGGCGATTTCACGCTGACCGATCAGGACGGCAAGAAACGGAGCTGGCAGGAATTCGACGGTCAATATCGTATTGTCTATTTCGGGTACACCAATTGCCCGGACATTTGCACACCCGACATGCAGAATTTGATGGCGGGGCTGAAGGCGTTTGAAAAAACGCAACCCGAGCTTGCGGCGAAAATCCAGCCAATCTTCATCACTGTCGATCCACAGCGCGACACACAGGCTGTGCTCAAACAATTTGTCAGCGCCTTCCATCCGCGCGCCATCGGCCTAACCGGGACCGATGCCGAAATCACCGATGCAACCAAGAAATTCGCGGTGTATTCGAGCCGAGTAGAAGGGTCAGCGCCCGAAAGCTATTTGATGAGCCATAGCCAGACGCCCTATCTGATGGGGCCTAAAGGCGAGCCGCTGGCGATCATGCCCGCCGATGTGCCCAACACCGACATTAATGAAGGCGCGCCCAAACTGGTTGAAGCGGAACTGGCAAAATGGGTCCGCTAAATTGAGCAAACTCCCTTTCTGGGAAGCGCCGATTGAAACACTCGACCGCGCGCAATGGGAGGCTTTGTGCGACGGCTGCGGCAAATGTTGCCTCAACAAGGTCGAGGATGAGGATACCGGCCGGATTTATCCGACGAACGTCGCATGCAAATTGCTCGATCTCAAGACTTGCCGCTGCGCCGATTATCGCAACCGCAAGGCGATAGTTCCTGAATGCCTGCGGCTGACTCAGCGCAAGATTGACGATTATGTCTGGTTGCCCGCAACCTGCGCCTATGTACTGCGCGCAGCAGGCGATCCCTTGCCCGATTGGCATTATCTGGTGAGCGGAAGCCGCGAAAGCATTCATGACGCTGGCATGTCGGTCAAAGGTCGGGCAATATCCGAAGTGCATGCTGGGCCACTTGAAAACCATATTATCGACCAACCTCTTTGAGAATGGCCTTACTGACCCCGAGGTAGATATCGAAGGCGAAGCGGTGCCGGTGCGCATCCGGCGTAACCCGCGCGCGCGGCGCATTTCAATGCGCGCCGATGCGGTGAAACGCGAAATCCGCATTACCATGCCCAATTACACGCCGACCAATGTCGCGATGGATTTCGTCGCCAAGAAACGCGAATGGATCGCCGCGCGGCTGCGAAGCGCGCCTGATGCCGCTCCGGTTGCGCCGGGCGGTGAAATCGCGGTTGAGGGCGAGGCGCATATCATCGAATGGCACGAAAACTGGCCGCGCAGCATCCGTTGCGGCGAAGGCATGTTGCGATTGGGTGGCCCCGAAGCATCGGTCGAGGCGCGCATCCTGCGTTGGTTGAAGGCCGAAGCGCGACGGGTCTACACCGATGAAATTCGCCATTATTGCGAGAAGGCGGGCGAACCCGTCCCGCGCTTGTCATTGGGCGACCCACGCAGCCGTTGGGGCAGTTGCTCTAGTCGCGGTACGATATCGCTCAGTTGGCGGCTAATAATGGCGCCGGTCCATGTCCGCCGCTCAGTTATCGCACACGAAGTCGCGCATATGCGGCACATGGACCATAGCGCTGCGTTTTACTGCTGGCTCGACGAGCTGTATGAAGGCGACCGCAAGGCTGCCGACCGCTGGCTGAAAATGCACGGCACTGGTTTGCAACGCGTGGGCCGATAGGAAGAAAACGATGCTGGAAATGCGTGGATCATGTGAACGCTGTGCGTTTCCGCTGCCTATGGACAGCAGCGATGCGCGGATATGCTCTTACGAATGCACCTTTTGCGCGCCTTGCGTAGACGGCCAGCTCGAAGGCCGTTGCCCCAATTGCCAAGGCGAGCTCCAGGTCAGGCCGACTCGAGCTTCAAAAGTGGCCTGACCCGAATATTCTTATAAGAAAGAAGTGTCTCAGCCCTTGCTGACTTCGCTGCCCAGTGCGCCATATTTCTTTTCAAAACCGGCAACGTCTCCGGCGACCAACAGCTTGGCCTGATCGACCCAATTGTCTCGGTTGATGCGTCCGGCGAATGTGCCCAATTTGGCGTCGAGTTCGGCAATGTCGGCCGCGCTCCAATTCGCCACCTGACTAAAGCTTGTTATCCCCAAAGATTTGAGCAGCGCGCTCAGCTTCGGACCAACGCCTTTCAACAGCTCGATGTTGTCTGGAATGACCGGCTTGGCGACTGCCTTAGGCTTTGGGGTAGCTTTTGGCTTAGGAGCAGCTTGGGGTGCAGCGATCGCTGGCTTGGCGGTCGATTTTGCTTTGGGCGCTGCTTCCGCCTTGAGCTTAGATGTTGCCTTGGCGGCGGGTTTCGTTGCCGCGACTTTCGCCACGGCAATCTTGGGCGCTGACACCTTCGGCGTTGCGGGCTTTGCAGGTGCAGGCATCTTGGAAGGCGCAGCCTTTGTCGCACCAGCTTTTAACGGCGCTTGTGCTTTGGCAGGTGCCGTCTTCGAAGCAGGTGCCGGATCGTCCATAAGCTTGGCGGGCTCTGCCACCTTTGGCGCAGCAGGTGGCGGTGCAGCAGCGACTGGCGGTGCAGGCACAGGCTTTGGCGGCGCGACATCCCGTGGAGAGGCATCGCCCGATTTCACCGAATCGAGTTTGGTCAACCACCACCACAAGATGGCGATGATCAGCACTGCACTTATAATGACCGGCAAATAATTTGACATGATTTCCCCCCAGGATGATCCTCAACGGCAGATAGGGTTAGCGATTTTTGCAGCGCAGGAAAGCCTTAATCGGAGTTAACCGATACCGCCCTTTGCTTAATCATGCACGGCTTCGCGTTTGACTTCACGCCAGCCGATATCACGGCGGCAGAAGCCTGTGGGGAAATCGATGGCATCGACTGCTGCGTATGCTGCATTTTGTGCTTCGGTAACGCTTGCGCCTGTGGCCGTGACGTTCAGCACACGGCCGCCATTGGCGAATAGTTGGCCGTCACGTTCATCTGTCCCGGCATGAAAAACTTTGGCCCCCTCGACCCGTTCGAGCGATATTGCACCGCCTTTTTGCGGTACGCCTGGATAGCCATTCGCCGCCATGACCACGGTGAGGGCGGTTTCGTCTGCAAAAGCAGGCGTATCCGCGGCCGCAAGCTCCCCCTTCGCAACCGCCAGCATCAACGACGCAAGATCGCCGGTAAAGCGCGTCATCAGTACCTGGCATTCGGGATCGCCGAACCGCGCGTTATATTCAATCAGCTTTGGACCTTCGCAGGTCAGCATCAGCCCGGCAAACAGCACACCCGAATAAGGCATCCCATGCGCGGCCATGTAAGCGACGGTCGGCTTGATAATCCGCTCCATCACCTCCGCCTGCAAAGCTTCGGTCAATACTGGCGCAGGCGAATAGGCGCCCATGCCGCCGGTATTGGGGCCGGTATCGCATTCACCAACACGCTTGTGGTCCTGCGCCGATCCGAAAGCCACCACGTCGTTGCCGTCGGTGAGCGCGAAAAAACTCGCTTCCTCGCCGGTCATGAACTCTTCGATGACCACCGACGCTCCGGCATCGCCAAAGCCGCCGCCAAACATGTCTTCAATAACTGCTTCGGCCTCGGCACGCGTTTCGGCGATGATGACGCCCTTTCCGGCCGCCAGGCCATCGGCCTTGATCACATAAGGTGCCTGGAAGTCATCAAGCCCCGCTGTTGCGGACGCCTTGCTATCGTGCCTTCTATAGCCTGCGGTCGGGATATTGGCAGCGGCGCACATATCTTTGGTGAAGCCCTTAGACCCTTCAAGCTGCGCGGCTTGCTTGTTGGGACCGAACACCGGAATGCCCGCCTCGCGCAAGCTATCGCCCAACCCATCGACTAGAGGTGCCTCGGGTCCGACGACAACCAGGCCAATGTCATGACCAGCGCAGAACGTGATGACTGCGGAGTGATCGGCGATATTCAAATCTACCAATTCGGCTTCTTCGGCGATCCCGGGATTGCCCGGGGCAGCAAAGAGTGTATCGCAATTTGGCGATTGCGCGAGCTTCCACGCCAGCGCATGTTCGCGTCCGCCCGACCCCAAGAGCAAGATATTCATGTCCGACGACTACCCCTTCAACGATCCGCGCGTCCTAGCCGAGGAGCGTCCCGGCGACAACGCCCAAGCCATGAGCGTGTCCGAATTATCGTCGGCACTGAAGCGCACCGTCGAGGACCGCTTTGGCCATGTCCGTGTGCGTGGCGAGATTTCCGGATTCAAGCGCGCGGCGTCGGGGCATATCTATTTCAGCCTGAAGGACGAAAATGCACGCCTCGATGCGGTAATGTGGAAGGGCAGCGCGGCTCGCTTGCCGTTCGCGCCCGAGGATGGGCTAGAGGTTATCGCGACCGGAAAGCTCACGACCTATGCCGGGCGGTCGAATTACCAGATTGTCGTCGAAACCCTTGAGGTTGCGGGCGAAGGCGCGATGATGCTGCTGTTCGAAAAGTTAAAGGCTCGGCTCGCGGCGGAAGGTCTGTTCGATCTGGCACGCAAAAAAGCAATGCCATCGCTGCCGCGTGTCATTGGAGTCGTGACCTCGCCCACCGGCGCGGTCATCCGCGATATCCTCCACCGCCTCGCTGACCGCTTTCCAAGCCATGTGATCGTCTGGCCAGTGCTGGTGCAGGGCGAGGGCGCGGCGGTTCAGATTGCCAAAGCGGTCAACGGATTTTCGGCGATGCCTGCGAACGGCCCGACCCCGCGGCCCGATCTGGTGATCGTCGCACGCGGTGGTGGATCGATTGAAGACCTATGGGCATTCAACGAAGAAGCCGTCGTTCGCGCCGTCGCCGATTGCACCATCCCGATTATCTCCGCCGTCGGGCACGAAACCGACACGACGCTTTGCGATTTCGCCGCCGATTTGCGCGCGCCGACACCCACAGCAGCCGCTGAAATCGCGGTTCCAGTAAGAAGCGAACTTTTGGAGCGCCTCGGACAGATAACGCTGCGCATGTCGGGCGCGGTCCGGCGGCATGTCGACCGCGCTGCCGAACGGCTCGAGGGGCAGCGTCGTTTGATGCCGAAGCTTGGCGACCTGGCCGCGCCGCATCAGCAACGCACTGACGAGCTTGCCGAACGCTTGCGGCAATCGCTGCGCACGCGGGCGGGCAAGGCCGAACTGGCTTTTTCTGTCCCTGCGCAAATGTTGCATCCGCGCCTGCTCGTCCGGCGAATCGAGCAAGGCCAGCAGCGGCTCGATGCGCTATCGCGGCTTCAGGGAAGCCTGCATCCCGAAGCGCCGCTCAAGCGCGGTTTTGCCCGCGTGACCGATGCGAGTGGGAAAACGATCATGTCACGCGATGCGGCGGTTGCAGCTAGTGAAGTCGGTTTGCGCTTTGCCGATGGTGAGGTTGCGGCACTGGTTCATGGCGGCACGCCTACGCCAAGAACGGCACCGGCCAAGGCGGCAAAGCCCGCCCCAAATCAGGGCAATCTGTTCGACGGCTAAGCCGGTTATTGCCCGTTCAGCCGCTTTGCGCCATAATGCCCCGATGTTGATGATGAAAAATAACAAGGTCGCCCGCCTGCATTATATGGCCAACGGGTTCCGGCTCCTCAGTCCCGGCGATCATGTGCTGTGCGCGGTAACGGGCAAGGCAATCCCGCTCGATGAACTTCGCTATTGGAGCGTGATTCGGCAGGAAGCCTATGCCAGTGCCGAAATCTCGACGCGGGCCACACTCGGCAAAGCATGACGATAGTGCGCGGTCGCGGGTCGATAATGCTGGCAACGTTCGCTGCGATTGCTAGCTGTTCCGCGACGCCGCCAAAAGCCGCCGCGCCATCCAGGCTACCCCAACTGCCGGTCGAATCGTCACCCCGGCTGATTGTCGATATCGCCTCCGAGACACGGCCAGCCGATTTCTGGTTATCGGGCACGGCGGTTCAAGGCGGCCTGATGACCGGGCAAGCCCCGCGCGGCGCGCGTGCAGTCATTTTTAACGGCACCGAATTGCCAATGACGCCAGACGGATTTTTCATAATCGGTTTCGACCGCGATGCGGAGAATAGTGCGAGCCTTGTCGCCATCACTTCGGATGGCCGCCGCACCGAACGCTATTTGCCGGTGTCGCCGGGCAATTGGCGCATCGAAAATGTCGCCGCCAATCCGGTCGGCGGCGCCAAAACAAGCGCGGAATTTCAGGCGCGGCGTGGTCCGGAACTCGCCCAGATCAATGCCGCGCGCGCCATCCGTAGCAACGCCGAAGGCTGGCGACAGGAATTTGTCAGGCCTGTCGCGGGCCGGATCTCGGGCCTGTTTGGCGCGCAGCGGATCTACAATGGCACACCTGGAAGCTATCATAGCGGGATGGACATCGCTGCTCCTTCGGGTGCCATCTTCGTCACGCCCGCCGACGGTGTCGTCACGCTGGCCGCTGACGTGCCGTTTACGCTTGAGGGCAAATTGTTGATGATCGATCACGGCATGGGGCTGAACAGCGCGTTTTTGCACGGATCGGAATTGTTCGTGAAAGTCGGCGATATCGTCCGTCAGGGCCAGCCTATTGGTAAAGTCGGCGCAACAGGGCGCGCCAGCGGACCGCATCTGCATTGGGGGATGAAATGGAACAGCGCGCGGGTTGATCCGAAGCTGCTGATCCCTGCGGGCTAGTTGACCCGCTTCATCCGTATCGCCCGCTGACCGTCGATATTAGCAAAATAGCTGCCCATCGCGGCGGCCCGTATTTTGACTTCCATACCGTTTTTGGGATTTTTGCGTAACACCGTTGTGTCGATCTGCGTCCAGCGCGCGCCATCCTCGAGCACGATGGTCCATTTGCCGTAATTCGCCATATAAGCCGAGTCGATTTTGGCGACGAGTTCGAAATCTTCTTCCTCTTTGCCGTCATTACCGAATATCTTGAGCTTGGGGATGGAAAAGCCGAACAGTCCCTTGCGCGCCTCTTTCATTGATGCCTTGTCAGCCAAGACCAGCTCGTCGCTTTTCTCGGCCTCATCGATAGCTGCAACCTTGTCGTCATAGCATGCCAGCCGCGCCGTGGGATCAGCAACAGTCCTGCAATTTACGAGTTCTTCGAACACTGGCGGCCGCGATTGCGTTAAGGTATCGGTTTTGCCTAAGACCGCAGCACCGGGCAACAAAATGCCGCCTGCCAATATCAATCGCCAATGAATACGCATGTCGAGGCCTTTCCTATAAACAGGCCCGCGTTTAACAACCAATCGCCAACATCTGCAAGTCACCATATATTGGGCCACAAATCGATCAGGCGGCTTTCCAGTCACCCATAGTGCTGAACGCAGGCAGGCTCTTGGGCCGCTGTTCGCCTTCGGCGGTTGTGTAATATCCGGGCGGAAGGTTGGCGATAGGCATGCCGGCGGCTGCCATCATATAGGGCGAAATCCGTCGGCTGGTGCACAGACCGCCATTGCCGTCGTTGACCAGCCGTTCTTCAAATACGAGACCTTGTTGGTGACCCATCGAGCGAACGACCGACGAAACCGCCAATTGTCCGTCGCCGAAATCAAGAACAAATTTGGTGCCTTTGGGGACATCTACAATGCCTTCGATCAACGCACCTGTTACCGAAAGATTGCGTAGGACCACGTTATAGCAATGATTTTCGTGGATCGCGCCGATCTTGCGGAACATCGACAACCGGTCGCCGCGCGTGACTGCCGGGCCAGAGGGGGTAATCCGCCAGTCGCCGCTCTGGCAACGTTCAAGCAGCACGTCATTGGCGACTGGCTGGCTGTAAACATAGCCCTGAACATGGCTAACATTAAGCTCGCGGATCAGATCGAGCTGATCAAGCGATTCGATCCCCTCGGCGGTGGTGTCCATATCCAGCGCGTGAGCGAGCGCGACGATTGCTGCGATAATTGCACCATTACGCGACTCAGGCTCGGTTGCGCCGCGCACAAAGCTCTGGTCGATCTTGATTTTGTCGAACGGCGCAGTTTTCAGGTAGCCGAGCGATGAATAGCCGGTGCCAAAATCGTCCAGGGCCAAACGCACGCCAATTTTTTTCAGCGCCTTGAACATGCTGTCGGTATCGGCAGTTTCCTGCAGGAACACACCTTCGGTGATCTCAAGCTCCAGAAGTTCGGGCGGTAGTCCAGAGCTTGCAAGCGCGCTTTCCACAATCTTCGGCAACATGTCATTTGCGAACTGGATCGGTGATACATTGACTGCAACCTTCATCCTGCCTGGCCAACCTGCCGCTTGTTCACACGCTTTGTGCAATGCCCATTCGCCAAGAGCACCGATAAGATTTGCTTCTTCGGCAATGGGGATAAAGACCGCCGGCGAAATCGCACCGCGTTCGGGATGGTTCCACCGGATGAGTGCCTCAAAGCCGGTTACGACGTCGGTTTTGGCATCGACGACTGGCTGATAAGCCATCCAGATTTCATTCTTGCCCAAAGCATCGCGCAAATCTTCTTCGAGCACGCGCCTGTCTTCGGCTGCTTGCAGCAGTTCGCTGGAATAAAAACGGAACCGACCGCGCCCCCCACCTTTGGCGGCATAGAGCGCGAGGTCGGCATTACGGATCAGATCTTCGCTGCTTTGTCCGTCAAACGGACTGACCGCGACGCCGACCGACGCGCCGATGATGCAGCGGCTGCCGTCCACCGAATAGGGATGCGACAGGCTTTTGATAATACGTTCTGCCAAATCGCCCAATGCACCGCGATCATCGACGTCCTGCAATATGATCTGGAATTCATCGCCGCCGAGACGGCTAATTTTTTCGCGGTCACCGACCACTTTTACAAGTCGGTCAGCGACTTGCTTTAACAATGCGTCGCCCGCCGGATGCCCCAGCGTGTCGTTGACATGTTTGAAACGGTCAAGGTCGATCAACATGACTGAACAGGCGCGTTTTTGTACGCGGAATGCCGTGAGCGTAGTGTCGAGTAATTGCGACATCCTGAAGCGGTTTAACAAACCCGTCAGCGAGTCATAAGTGGCGAGGCGCGAAGTATCCTTTGCTGTCCGGCGTTGCGCAGTGATATCGGTACCGCTGCCGCGATAACCGGCAAATTGCTTGCCTTCGTTAAAATAGGGCCTGCCGGAAACCGCCCACCATATTTCGTCTTCGCCGTTCGCTGCGGCCTGCAGAGGAAGGTCGTCAAACTTTGACTGCTTGGTCAGGATGAACGGTAAAGTTCGCTGATGACTTGCCGCTTCTTCGCCCTGACAAAAAAGTTCGGCAAACGATGAACCGATAATTGCCGTCAACGGGCGACCGACAAGTTCACTCACCGAAGGGCTCAAGTATGTGATCTTGCCTTCGCCGTCGGTCGACCAGAACCAGCCTCGGCCGCTTTCTTCAAAATTTTGTAGCAGTAACAGCGCCTGCTTTGAACTGGCATTGAAACTGATGGGCGCGGCGGAATCGGCCGCTGGCACATTTCGCCCCGATATCTTGCCAAAAAAGCCGCGCACGTCCGCAGGGGATGCTTTGCCATCCTCCGGAGCGCTCCACGGAAACTTTCTTGTTGTCATCTCGGCTTAATACTCTGCTGATCCATCCTTTCATGTACCCCAATGCTGTTTCTGAATGGTAAACGTTGCTGCGCGTCAGCAGAAATGACCGCTGCAATTTATTCAAGTCAAGGTTCGCTCGATCAACCAGTAGCTGGCAATGATACCGATAGCGTAAGTCGCTATTTTCACGACATTCTGTTCGATGCCTGGCAGGCGGTACCGCAGCAGCCCAAGCACGCCGATTGTTGTGCCGACAATCACCAATTGCCCCGCCTCGACTCCCAGATTGAAGGTTAACAAGGCTGTTGGCACATCGCTTTCTGGTAGACCGATTTCTTTTAACGCACCGGCAAAGCCGAAACCATGTAGCAACCCAAATGCAAACGCCACTACCCATGGTATTCGTTCCGAAAGCCGGGGTATGTGCGGCTTCCGCTTAACGATTTCGACTGCCAAAAACAGGATAGACAGCGCAATAACGCTTTCGACAGGTTGCTGGGGCAGGCCGACAAGACCCAGCGTTGTGCCAATAAGCGTGAGTGAATGCGCGATGGTAAAGGCCGTTACCGCCTTGAATACCGTCCAAAAGCCAGAAAGCAACAGAACCAGTGCCACGACAAACAGCAGATGATCATAACCAAAGACGATATGGTCGATGCCAATCACAAAATAGGTGCGCGCCACCTGCCAACGGTCCGGCTTGGCTTTGATCATGGCGCGCGGTTCGGCGGGCGTCAGGCGCAGTGCTTGTACCGCACGGTTGAGCGGCGCGACCCGGACCAGCACATCTGATTGCGCAGTATCGAAATTTTCTAGCCCGAGAGTGCGGCCCGCTAAGTCATTTTGGCAGAATATATTGGATGTTGTGACCACCGAACCATTGGCGATGACCCGCATCGGCGAGCCGGTGACCGTGCACCCTTTGGGCAAAACGGGGGATGTGAACGGCGTGAACCCGCCTTTCATCGGGGATTTCCAGACGAGCGTCCACTCCATGCTAGTCTGCTGGGTGAATTCGAGATAGCCGGGGCGTAGTTCATCTGCTTTCGCGGACCCCGCCAAAAGCATAGCAAAGACAAGCAGGACGAACCGAATCACGGCTTCAATATCTGAATGGTATAGCCATCCAGCAGAGCCTGATAGGCTTTGGCTTCGCGTTGTTTAAGGGTCGCTGACCGCCAGTCATTCTCGACCGCCTGCCGGACGTCGGCGAGTTTTACTTTTTGTGGTATCTCTTGGTTGCGCACCCGGACCAGATGCATTCCAAAACCCGATTCCACCGGCCCAGACCACATATCTGAAGGCAATTTGGCAATCGAACTGGCAAATGCCGGGCCGAATTGGCGTTCGACCGCGCCGCGCGGCGCAGATTCAAGCGAATTCGGCAAAGATATCGATTCACTTTGTGCGGCCCAATCCGCGCTATCGGCTTCCAGTGCTGTTAAAATAGCCGCAGCTTGGTCCCGTCTTTTATCTCCGAGGTAAATCTGGTCGAAACTGTAGGTCACATCGCGGTCAAAACGGGCTGGATATTTGTCGAGCCATGCCTGAAGCGTGGTATCGTCTGCTTGCGCATTTTCAACTTGCGCCGATGCCAGATATTCCATTTTTGACCGCAGCCGGCGGCGAATGACGGTGTCATCCTCGTCCAACCCAAGCCGCTTCGCCTCGCGATAATAGACCTCTTCCTTGATATAATCGCGGATCAGCGCATCGATTTCCCTCGGTTGGGGTGGCCGCCGCCAGGTCATTTCCCAGTTCGCAGATAACCGGGCGACTTGCGCCTCAGTAATCGTAATTCGGCGGCTTTCCGGGTCAGCAGCCTCGCCGCGCCATGCCGAAAGCAGAAATATGAAAAACCCGGCAATCAAGAAATGAACAAGCGGTTCGCGCAGCAAGAGTCGCGCGCGTGTATCCATCTTTGCCGTCCAGCCCATGTCCAACGCCTATCTGGGAGCCGAATATGTTGCAAGGACCGTTGATTAGGCCCGAAAACTGCAGATTTCAGGCGGTTGCTTGCCGATCTCCGCCTTTACTGGAACCTTTCGTTCTATTTTTCGTTTAAATTTAGCGTGTGAGGGGGAATCACGACAAAGGATTGCATTGCGCAGCGGTGTTATTTCCTGTCCCCTTGCCATAAAAATAAATCATCCGCACATTCGCGGGCCAAGGAGAAAGAATGGACAATCAGGTGCGGGTCCGCAACATCACAGATCTGGCACGGCTGGCAGGGGTATCACCAGGGACAGTATCCCGTGCGCTTGCAGATTCGCAGCTTATCGCGAAAAAAACACGCGAACGTATTCAGGAGTTGGCGCGCGAACATGACTTCCGT
Organism: Sphingomonadales bacterium Ga0077559; assembly: GCA_001464315.1. Lineage (GTDB taxonomy): Bacteria > Pseudomonadota > Alphaproteobacteria > Sphingomonadales > Sphingomonadaceae > Sphingorhabdus_B. Next base: position 33,667 of record LNFK01000076.1, read on the forward strand.
CCCAACGTTATGGCGCGAAATCTGCGCATCAAACGCGCTGGAGCAATTGGCGTTTTGATCCCGCTCGGCCATGAAACGGGCCAGCATATCTCTGATCCATTCTTCATCACAATGCTTGGTCATCTGGCCGATGCGCTGACCGAGCGTGGGCATGATCTGTTGCTGTCGCGCGTTATTCCGAAAGATCCCGACTGGCTTAACCGAGTGGTGGATTCGGGACGCGTCGACGGCGTGATACTGATTGGCCAGTCCGACCAGCTTGCCACTATCGATAAGGTTGCCAGCCGTTATTTGCCGCTCGTGGCCTGGGGCGCAAACCTTGCCGGACAGGTGCATTGCTCGGTGGGTTCGGACAACCGCAAGGGCGGGCAGCTTGCGACCCAGCATCTCATCGACCAGGGTTGCCGTAATTTTGCATTTTTTGGTGATCCCGTTTCTCCCGAAATTTCCGAACGTCTGGAAGGATGCCGGACCGCACTTGCCGCCGCCGGTCTGTCCGACTATTTGAGCATATTGTCCGTCCATTTGACCGCTGAAACCGCACATTCTGCGATCAGCAACTGGCTCGACGAAACCAAACCGATTCCCGATGGCATCATCGCTGCATCCGACGTGGTCGCGATGAGTGCGTTGCGCGCGCTATCCGAGCATGGCGTTGCAGTGCCGGGCCAAGTGCATGTGGTCGGTTACGACGACTTGGTTTTTGCCAATCAAACCGTACCGACATTGTCTACTGTGCGGCAGGATCTGGCGGCCGGCGCAGCCCATCTGGTCGACCTGCTCTTTCGCCGGATTGCAGGAGAAGCGACAAGCTCGGTTGGTCTAGAACCCAAATTGGTCGTTCGACAGTCTAGCTGAACATTTCTTACCAAGTGCGAGAGGTCGAACTGCCCGAGGGAAAATTTCCAATCCTAGGCGTAACGAACTACGGGTCGCGTTATACCGGGCGGAAATCCTTGGGTCGCAATCCATAACGGCTCAACTTGTCGTAGAGCGTCTTGCGCGGCGTGCCGAGCGCCTGTTCGAGCCGAAGGACATCGCCACCAACAGCGCGTAATGCGTTCTCAATTACTGTCCTTTCAAACTCTGTCACTGTCAGGTGTAGCGGGCGGCTGTCCATAGCGATCTGTGCGTCGTTATCCGGTAGATTGAGGCCAATGGCCCAGCTACGAGCGAACGCTTCGAGTTCGCGCAAATTGCCTGTCCATTCATGTGTTTGCAGATATTTCCAGACATCGTCAGCGACTTCGCGGTGAGATATTCCCAGTTCGCCTTCATGCCGGGAAAGGAAATGGTGGAAGAGCGCGGCAATGTCTTCGCGCCGGTTCGCAAGCGGAGCCATCATCAGCCTTACCGCGCTGAGCCGTTCATGGAAAAGGCTTCTACCGTCACTGGCATGGCCAGACCCGTCGTGCAATTGTCGGGTGACTACGAAACGCAAGTTCAGTTTGCGCGATCGCTCGGCCCCGGCAGGCAGGATGGAGCGGGTGCTCAAGACCGATAGCAGCCGCGCCTGCAAAGCCGGACTGGCAGCCTCAATCTCGTCGATGAGTAACGTGCCGCCACTGGCCCGCTCGATCAACCCCGTTCGCGACAGGCCGCCCCGGCTAGGCTCGCGCCCGAACAATAACAAGTCAACGTCCTGATGAGTCAGCGTTCCCGCATCAACCGCGACGAACGGGCGAGTGTGGCGGGGACCGAGTTCATGGATCAATCGCGCAATAAAGGTCTTGCCGGTGCCGGCCGCACCCTCGACTACCACGTCGACCTCAGTTTGGGCCACCGCCGAAAGCATGCTACGCAGTCTCACGGCGAAGTCCGATGAACCGACAAACCCTGTTTGCGCCTGTTGCTTCAGGGTTTGGCGAAGCCTGCGGTTTTCCAGCACCAACCGACGTCTTTCTGCCGCGACGGTAATGGCCCGGATCAGTGCCGCAGACGAGTAGGGCTTGGTGAAAAAATCTGCCGCCCCGTCTTTCATCGCAGCCACTGCCATAGTCACATCGCCATGGCCAGTTGTGAAAATCACCGGCAGATCGGGATCCTGCAGCTGCAGCCGCCCAAACAGCGCCAAGCCATCCATGCCCGGCAAGCGAACGTCACTCACCACCACGCCGGGATAGTCATTCGGAATATAGCTGAGCGCACTGTCGGCTTCGCCAAACAGCGCAACCTCCATGCCCTCCAAGCGCAAGGCTTGCGCGACCGCCGGCCCGAGGGCCTCGTCGTCTTCGACCAGTACGACGTTTATAGGCTCGTACTCGGTCATGCGCCGGGAATCAGCATCGTGAACCGCGTGCCTTTGGCCACTGGTTCTTCGACCAAGTCGCCGCCCAGTCCGCGCATGATATCCTGTGAAATTACCAGCCCCAGGCCGAGCCCGTCGGCTTTGGTCGTTGCAAAGGGTTGGAAAAGATTGGTGCGTTGTCCATCTGTGATGCCATGACCATTATCGGTAACCGAAAGGCGCCGGAATGGCCCGGATTCACCGATGTCGATCACCACCCTGCCGCCCCGCCCAGTCGCGTCGAAGGCATTTTGCAGGAGGTTGACCAATACCTGTTCAAGCGCAACATGTTCGCCGCGAACAATCAGTTCGAGCGCGGCCCCAGGTGGCAGGCTAAGGTCAATGTCCAGCTGCGCTACTCGGTCACGCAACAATAACAGCGCGCCGTCGATAACCTGACGTAGGGGAACCTCACGAGGTTCGCGCTTGCCACGGCGGCTGAACCGGAGCAGTTCATCGGTTATGGTACCAATCCGGTCGGTCAAAGCCGCTATCCGGGGAAAGTTCGCGGCGGCCTCGTCATGCGCGCCGCGTTCGCTCAGCCGTTCGCCCGTCTCTGCCAATATCCGGATGGCGGCGACCGGTTGGCGTATTTCATGCCCGACACCCGCCGTAATCTGGCCAAGCGTTGCCAATCGGTTAGCCTGTTGAAGCTGGTCGCGTAGACGCCCCGTTCGTTCGTGAAGCAGCACGTCGGCGCGGGCCTCCCTTCGTCTTATACTAAAAGCCGCCAGCCCAGCGATCGCTACGGCTAGCACCAACAGCATGAGAAATAGCAAACGCCCGTTTGCTTTGGCAGCGGCGAGAGAAGTTGACGGATCAGACAGCAGATGCAGGTTCCAGTCGAGCGGTCTAACTGACCGACGGCTTTCGATCAGTGTGGGAGTAAGCGCACGCGTGCCACCCTCGCCGAGATCAAATCGCGGTAGCTCCGCCTTACCGAATTGGCGCAGGTCCTGTTGCGGATCGCGCGTTCCTGGTGGGATCAGCCGTGTGGTATTGAAGCGCCAGGCCGGACTGCTGGTGACCAGAATGATGCCATCGGGGTCGGTCACATAGACACCCGCCGTGGCTTTTGCCCAGGCTGCTTCGAGTGAATTGAATTCCACCTTGATGGCAACGACGCCAACCGGACCAACCGGGCCATCGACGCGGCGGGCGATATATAATCCGGGTCGCCGGCTGACTGTGCCCAAAGCAAACTCGGTCGCTACGCCCGACGCCCGTGCACCGCTAAAATAGCTACGGAAACCATAATCAGAACCGACAAAGCTGTCTGGCCGGTTCCAGTTGCTTGCCGCTAGCGTTAGCCCCTCACGGTTCATAAGGTAAATGACCGCAGCACCGGTCTGTTGGGCAATTTGCTGAAGCCGCTGGTTGAGGCCGCGTTGCTGTGCGCTATCGCCGGCCATAAGCGATTGAACCTGGGGATCGCGTGCCAGCACCAGCGGGACCAGACTGAATTTGTCCAGCTCGCTTTCGAGCCCTGCTGCAAGGATTGCCGCCTCGTTCTGCGCCGCATTTTCGGCTTCTTCAAGTGCAGAGGTGCGCATCGCTCGGTCGGTCGCCAGCAGACCCAGCGCGGCAAGCAGCAGAATTCCTATCGCGATTATGCCAGCGAGATATCGGCGCCCGGGCTGCGACGGTGAGGGCGGCCTGCCATTCAGCATTGCAGATTGCCCATCGCCTTAAACATACGCTCTCCGTCTCACACTAGAGTATCTCTGTTCGCACATTTTGTCTGGAAATCCGCAATTTTGGCAAGCACTTTGTCTGGAATATCGGAATTTAAATCCGAAAATCGATGTCATCGATCTGTTTTTTATACGTTTCCTGAGCGAGTCATTTTTTGTTGTTAACGCTCTTATTCCCCCTATCCTGCCCGCAACTGGATATTAAGTCCGGAGGAGGGGTAGCCGTAATGCGGATAATAGCGCCGACAACCGTTGGAACAGAAGCGCCTGTCCGGCTGCCCTTTTATCGGCAATTATATGTCCAAGTGTTGACAGCCATCTTCCTGGGTGCGCTGTTGGGGCACCTCTATCCCGAAATCGGCTCTGCGCTAAAACCGCTGGGTGACGGCTTTATCAAGCTGGTGAAGATGATCATCGCTCCGGTGATTTTCCTCACCGTCGCCACTGGGATTTCAGGAATGCGCGATTTATCAGCCGTCGGCAGCGTTGCGGGCAAGGCATTTGCCTATTTTCTGTTCTTTTCCACCCTCGCGCTGATCATCGGGTTGGTTGTCGGCAACATCGTGCAGCCTGGTGCAGGTCTTAACATTGATCCCGGGACCCTCGATGCCAGCAAAGTTCAGGATTACGCCAAAACATCGGAAGGCCAGACGATTGCTGGCTTTCTGCTCAACATGATCCCCGAGACTTTATTCAGCGCTATGACCGATGGGAACATTTTGCAGGTTCTTCTCGTCGCGATCCTGACCGGCTTGGCGCTGGCCGCCACGCGCCCGCACAGCGATCTCGTGCTCGACGTGCTCGCCTCATTCAACGAGGTGATCTTCAAGCTCGTTCACATGTTGATGAAACTGGCGCCAATCGGGGCATTCGGCGCAATCGCCTTTACAATCGGCGAATTTGGCATCGCATCGCTCGCGAGCCTCGCCGCTTTGGTCGCCACTTTCTATCTCACGTCGCTGTTCTTCGTGATCGTCGTGCTTGGTGCAGTCGCCTATTTCACCGGCTTCTCCATCTTCAAGATGATCCGTTTCCTGCGCGAGGAATTGCTGCTGGTGCTTGGCACGTCGTCGTCGGAAGCTGCGCTGCCGAGCCTGATGGAGAAGCTCGAGATTGCCGGTGCGCGCAAATCGGTGGTCGGCCTCGTGGTTCCGACCGGCTATTCATTCAATCTCGATGGCACTAACATCTATATGACGCTGGCGGCGCTATTCATAGCGCAGGCGGTTGGCATCGACTTGTCGTTATCCGATCAATTGGCCTTGGTGCTGGTCGCCATGATCAGTTCGAAGGGCGCGGCGGGGGTTACTGGTGCGGGTTTCGTGATCCTCGCAACAACCCTGTCGGTTGTGCCATCGGTTCCCGTCGCAGGCATGGCACTGATTTTAGGTATCGACCGGTTCATGAGCGAATGCCGCGCGCTGACCAACTTCATCGGCAATGCCGTCGCAACGATTGTCGTCGCGCGCTGGGAAGGTGCGCTGGATACCGAGCGTCTGGCGGCGGCGATGGCAGGCACGCCGATGCCGTTGCCCGAAGAGGATATCGAACGGCACGAACGCAGCGGGCCGCGTAGCGAAGCGTTGGCAGAGGTATTGGGCGAGCCGTCATGATCGCGCGGCGTACCTTGTTGCAAAATCTCGCCGCGTTGACGGCGATTAGCGCTGTGCAATTGGGCGGTGCTGTGCCCGCGATGGCTGACCAATGGGAAGAGATTCCATTATGGCCCGGCAAGCCACCCGGCCGGGGCGGGGTGACGGGCCCTGAGAAACTCGGCGAAGCAGGTGCGGGATTTGGCGCGCTTTCCAACATCGCGACCCCGCGGATGCGCGTTTATCGCCCCGCAAAACCAAACGGAGCAGCTGTTATCGTCTGCGGTGGCGGTGGCTATTTCCGGATTCAATTGTGGAAGGAAAGCACGCCGATTGCCCGCTGGCTGCAAGAGCGCGGCTTTACCGTGTTCGAGCTGCTCTATCGCCTACCGAACGACGGATGGGATGCCTCAGCGCCGTTCATGGATGCACAGCGGGCGATGCGGATTGTTCGCACCCGGGCGACTGAGTTTAGCATTGATCCCAAGCAGATCGGCATCATGGGTTTCTCCGCAGGCGGGCACCTCGCCGGGTTCACCGCGCTACAGCCGCAACGCGCACTTTACACCGGGTCCGACAAATATGAGAAAGTCAGCGCCAGACCCGATTTTTCCGCGCTGCTGTTTCCCGTGGTATCGCTACGCAAGCCCTATGATACCACCCGAACCCGGCGTGAAATCATCGGCGACACCCCCAGCGCCGAAGCAGAGAATACCTGGTCGCTAGACACTTATGCCAGCGCTGATGCTCCGCCGACGATCATTTTTGCATCAGCGGACGATAAGACCGCGCCGCCGGGCCATGGCATCATGTTGTTCGAAAAACTCAACGCCGCCGGTGCTTCGGCAGAACTGCATATGTTTCGCGACGGCGGTCATGGCTGGGGTCTTGGTCGCCCGGAGCAGGTGCTGAGCCAATGGCCGGACATGTTCGTCAAATGGTTAGATTCAGGAAAAATAGTACCAAACAAGCAGGGAGAATGAAGATGGCAACCAAGATATTCCGCAAGCTGGCGTTGCTCAGCACGACCGGATTGATGACCGCAAATATGGCGTACGCGCAGGATGCGGTGCCTCCTGTGGCCCAGTCCGCCGAGGAAGCGGAGGCAGCAATTGTCGTAACCGGCTCACGGATCCAGGGCGCGCAGATCAACGACGTGCTTCCGGTCACCGTTCTTGACGAGCAGCAGATCGAAAATACCGGCGCGTCGTCGGGCGACGAACTGTTTCGCGCACTTCCGCAGAATGGCACGATTGCGTTCAATGAACAAAACGCCACCACGCAGAATAACGTGCGCGGCGATGTCGGGTCGGTCAACCTGCGCGATCTGGGCACAGGAAACACTTTGCTGCTGATCAACGGCCGCCGCATGAACCTTCACCCCGGATTCCAGACCGAGTTGCTGGTGCCCGTCGTCAGCCCCGACACAAACGAGATTGCTCCCGGCAGCGTTCGCCGGATCGAAGTCCTGCGCGACGGCGCGTCGGCCATCTATGGTGCCGATGCGGTTGCGGGTGTGATCAACACCGTGCTCAAGGGTAATTTGAAAGGCGGTTTTCTTGAGGGCGACTGGCGCGCATCCGACGGAACCAGCCTGTACAGCTACTCAATCAGTGGCGGACTGGGGTTCGACTTCGGCGGTGGCCGCGGAAATCTTACCTTGTACGGCGGCCATTTCCACGAAAACGGCCTTGCGTCGTCCAGCCGCGACTATTCGCGCGACGATGATCGCACGCGGTTGCTAGTGGGAACCGATTTCGAAGGGGAAGCCTCGTTCAACAACCGCAACACTTTTGGCCCGTTCGGCCAATTCGATATTCAGACGTCACCCAACAGCCGCACGCCGATCAATGATGACGACTTTTATCTGCAGCCAAGCACGTTCACCGGTTGCCGCATGGATTTCCGCAACGGCATCTGTGCCCGCAACGGCGAGACGCCAACGACCGCAGTTCGGTACAACACGATTTTCGGCAACACGCTGATCAGTCGGAAGAACCGCTATAATGCAATGGCCTTGCTCAACTACGAGCTGACCGACAATGTCGAAGCCTATTTCGAAGGCAGCTATTATCGTTCGGAGAACCAGCGGTTCAACGATGCCTCGGCCATCTTGAGCGCGGTTCCGGTGGGCATAGCGCGCACCGCGTACTGGAACCCGTTCGGCCCGACCACTTTGGTTGGCGGCGGGGCCAATCCCAATCGCCTGCCCGGCACCACTATTCCGACCACCGGCGCTGATGTCATTATGGAGCGCTATCGCTTCGTCGATGCGGGCAATCGCGGCGTGTTTGTTGACAAGGACGCGTATCGTCTCGTCGCTGGCCTGCGCGGCAATTTCGGCGCGTGGGATTTCGACACCGGCTTCGTGTATTCCGAATCGAAACTGACCGACCTTGAAACCAACCGCGTGTCGCTCACCGCGATGCAGCAGTCGATCAACCGGACGACTCCCGATGCCTATAATCCGTTCAACGGCGGCTGCATTGACGATCCCGGCCAAGGCGATTGCACCCCGAACCCGGCATCCGTAATCGACGCCTTCCGTATCAATGTGTTCCGCAAAGGCGGTACAAGCCTCGCACTGGCGGACTTCAAGGTCAGCCGTGACGACCTGTTTGTATTACCTGGCGGCAACCTTGGCGTTGCAACGGGAATCGAATGGCGGCGCGAGACCTTCTTCGATGATCGCGATCCCCGGCTCGACGGCACGATTACCTTCAGGGATAGCGTGACCGGCGTGTTCAACGGCAGCGACGTCGCCGGCACCAGCCCGTCACCCGACACAGATGGAACGCGTACCGTTTATTCGGCCTATGCCGAATTGTTCGTGCCCTTGGTCAGCGAAGATATGAATATCCCGCTGGTCGAGGCATTTAACGTCCAGATGGCCGGACGGATCGAACGCTTTCAGGATATCGACGCAACCGCGATGGTTCCGCGTGTCGCCGCATCATGGACCACTATTCCCGGCGTAACTTTCCGGGGAGCATGGTCGCAAGGTTTCCGCGCGCCCAATCTGGCGCAAGTCAACGACGATGGCACGACCCGGTCCAACACCCGCGACGATTTCGTGTTCTGTCAGGCACAGGTCAGAAAAGGCCTGCTATCCGGTCTCGACGCCTGCCCTGGCGCAGGTGTCATCAGCTTCAGGTCGGGTGCTCGCAGCCTCAAGCCCGAAGACAGCGAGAGCATCAACCTGGGTATTGTGCTTGAGCCCAAGTTCATTCCCGGCCTGACACTAACGGCGGACTATTGGCGGGTCAAACAGACCGGCTTGGTCGGCACATTCGGCGACGACAATGCGATTGCGCTCGACCTGCTCCGCCGTTTGGGCGGCAGCAGCAATCCGAATGTCATCCGCGCCGCGCCGACGGTGGATGATATCGCGTTGTTCACGGGCACGGGTCTCGCCCCGACAGGCAGGATCGTTCAAGTACTTGATCCCTATCTGAACCTCGACAGCCGCGTGTCGAAGGGTTGGGACTTCGGTATGGTCTACAATGTGCCGGAATTCGGGGCGGGTAAGTTCCGCCTCCGCCTAAACGCCGCACGGCTGAAAAGCTTTGTCCAGAGCGCCGGTGTTGACGGCGAGGAACTGCTCACCGGAATCGCGGCGGGTACTCTACCGGCCGACGTTACCGTAGGCGGGCTGGGTGAACTACTCGAAATCGATGGCCGTCCCAAATGGCGCGTCAGCGGATCGATCAATTGGGAGAGCGGTCCTGTCGAGATCGGTCTGTTCGGCCAGTATACCGGCAAAGTTTGGGACACCAGCGTGGTGCGCGACATTTTGCTGGTTTCGGATGATCCCAATGCCAACTTCTTCCGCGTCAACGACCAGTTCCTGACCAATCTGTCGGTGTCCTACACGATCGATAATGACACGGCCCTCAACGGAACCCGGTTGCGCTTTGCGATCAACAACCTGTTCGACAAGGATCCGCCGCTCGCCGACGAAACCTATGGCTTCTACAGCGAGTTGTACACAGCACGCGGGCGTGTCTTCCACGTCGAACTCCGCAAGAAGTTTTGATGTGATGCGGCAGGCAGGAGTTTGGCTAGCTTTCGCCGCGTGGGTTATGATTGGGAGCGGGTCGGTTGCGTTTGCGCAGCCACCCGCGCCCACGTCCAAGCCGTCGGGGTCAGGATGCCAGACAGCACAGGGTAGCGTCCATTTCGACTTCGAAGGCGCGTCGCGTTCGGCTTGCTACGTCGAGGATGAAAGGACGCTTTCGATTCTGGTCACGCCCGAACATCTGCCGCCGATCAACCCGAGCCCTTGGTATGCCTTCCGATACCATGCAGTCGAAGGTGGCAAGCTGACCGTCAATGTGCGCTATATCGGCGCGCGCCACCGCTATGCTCCGCAATGGCGTGGGAGCGGCGACCCATCGGCATTTTCGGTTGCGGTGGGGCAGGATCGTAGCGCCGTATCGATCACGCTTCCTCCGGGCGAAGGCGTTGTCACCGCGCAGCCGCTTGTCACATCGGCCCATTACGATAAGCTGCTCGAGCAACTCGCAAAAAACCGGCGGGGCAGCAGAATCATTTTGGGCCGATCACACGACGGACGGTCAATCAAAGCCGTCCGGCTGGGCAATAGCGATGCCCCGAGCCTTGTGCTGCTGCTTGGGCGTCAGCATCCGCCCGAAGTGACCGGTGCGGTTGCGATGGACGCGTTTGCACTGACGATTGCCAAGCTGGTCCGTTCAGGTGCAATCGACGGAAAGCAATTCCAGTTCCTGATTGTTCCGTTGCTCAATCCCGACGGTGTTGCCCGCGGGCACTGGCGCGCGAACTTGGGCGGCGCGGACCTTAACCGCGACTGGGGCACTTTCAAGCAGCCTGAGACCCGCGCGATCGGCGACTGGCTAGCCCGGCTCCCCGCACAAGTACGTCCTGTCCTGATGCTCGATTTCCATTCGACCAACCGCAACCTTTTCTATGTGCAGGGTGACGAGGCGAGTGCGCAGGGCAAGGCCTTCCTAGCTGCGTGGCTCAGGGGTAAGGAGAACGCCTTTGCAGGATATCCGTTCAAGATCGAGCCGCGCGATGCCAATCCAGGTTTGGGCACGACGAAGAACTGGTTCAGTACGACATACGGCATCCCAGCCTATACCTACGAGGTCGGAGATGACTCCGACCCTGCAGCCGTTCGCACCACGGCAGAGGCGTTGGCCCAAAATTTGATACCATCGCTGGTTATGGCGCTTAAAGAGTGATGTAGTTGATGAGGCGCATGGCTGATGTTCAGTTCGAGCCGGAGATTTATTAATGAGCGTTTGCATTATCCTTCGCGTCGCAGGTTTACTTGCCTGTCTCGGGGCGTCTTTCACAGCGGTGCCAGCCAGAGCAAAAGAATGCAAACCGCTAGCGTCCGGATCGTCGCAGATCGTTTTCTCTGGCTGGTCGGGTCCCAAACTGCCGGTTTTCGTGCACAAGCCGCATACGGCCGGAGCGAATAGCCGTATCGTCTTCGTCATGCACGGCGTGCTACGCGACGGCGATCGCTACCGCGATGAATGGCGCGATCTGGCCGAAAAGCATGACCTGATCATCGTGGTTCCGACATTCGGCAGGAATGATTTTCCAACCACGGGCTCCTACAATCTTGGGAACATTATCGATGAGAGTGGCCGCAGAAATCCTCAGGTAAAATGGTCATTCTCGGCTATCGAGCCGTTGTTCGACGATGTCGTCTGCCGTATCGCCGGGACCCAGCGAGGCTATGCGCTTTATGGCCACTCAGCGGGCGGGCAGTTCGTTCACCGCTTTGTCGCCTTCGCCGATGCGCCCCGGATGGAATCAGCGGTCGCCGCAAATTCTGGCTGGTATACGATGCCGGACGATACGGCTTTCCCTTATGGCTGGGGCGGCGACGTGGCAGGGCTGGTTTCGCCCGAAAAGGCATTTCGACGACCGCTGACGATTTTGCTGGGCACGCAAGATACCGACCGCAACGATCCCAACCTGCGCATCAACGCGCAGGCCGACAAACAGGGGCTGACACGTTATGACAGGGGGCATGGTTTTCTTAATGCTGCGCGCAAATTGGTCGGCACGGATACGCCGCTTGGTTGGCAGATCGCTTATGCGCCAGGGATCGGACACGACAATGGACGAATGGCACCCTTCGCCATTCCCCACCTGATTGGCGTAAGTGAGGGCTCCCAGCACCGGACGTCGCCTTTGTCAAAGAACTTACCCTAATTAAATCAGGCATAAACTACCCGACCCAATCGGGCGCAGGCGGCGATTTTATAACGGTGCTGGGCAGTAATTTTTCAAATAATCGCCATGCGCAGGCATATGTTCGACAACGAATCGGATCGATTGCTCCATCTCGTCGATCTCTTTTCGGGTGGTCGGTTCTTTCACAGCCTCCGCCATTGCGTTGTGGCCGCCCATATGGATGCCTTGCCCCATCATGACCGCCGCCCAGCTGGTTTCAGTGAACAGCTCGTCATCTTCACGGAAAATCTGGCCATTGAGGCGGAATAGTTCGATCTTTTCGGTCAGGGTGTCAGGTACCGGCATATTGCGGCAATAATTCCAGAAAGGGCTGTCGTCGCGGCTTGTCGTATTATAATGCAGAATAAGAAAATCACGGATGCGCGCATATTCTTTGCCCGTCAGCCGGTTGAACGCGTCCTCCTGCACCTGCGTAATCCCGTCGAGCGAAAGGAGCGAAATCAGCTTGTTGATGCCGGTGTTAACGAGGTGGAGCGACGTCGATTCCAGCGGCTCCATAAACCCCGACGCCAGCCCCAACGCGACCACATTCTTATTCCAGAATTTCTTGCGGCGACCCGTAACGAAGCGCAGGAAATTGGGCTCGGCCTGCGGCTTTCCGGCGATGTTGCCCACCAATATGCCGTGCGCTTCGTCATCTGACATATATTCACTGCAATAGACATGGCCATTTCCATTGCGATGTTGCAGCGGCACCTGCCATTGCCATCCCGCAGAATGCGCGGTGGCACGTGTGTACGGTAATGGCCCGCTGCCATCTTCGCGCAGGCATGGCAATGCGACGGCGCGATTGCACGGCAGGTAATTTGACCAGTCGTCATAACCGGTTTTCAGCGCCTGTTCGATCAATAGCCCGCGAAAACCCGAGCAGTCGATGAACAGATCGCCCTTAAGCATTTCCCCGTCGTCCATTGTCACCGATGAAACAAAGCCATTTTCGCCATTGAGCGTTACATCGACAACTTTGCCCTCGCGCCTTCCAACCCCCCGCGCCTCGGCATATTTGCGCAAATATCGCGCATATCGTCCGGCATCGATATGATAAGCATAATTAACCGGTGGCAAGTCTTCGCGCTGATAATCTTCCGTACGGGCAAAGCGGCCAAAATACGCGGCCATGGTTTCCACATTATAAACCTGTATTGGCCGCTTGTCGCCAGCCTGACGATATTTGTGCCATACATGGTGGAAGGCTATCCCTTCGATCTGATATCCATAGGAACCAAACGGGTGGATATAGCTATCGCCGATCTTACCCCAATTAACAAACTGGATGCCAAGCTTAAAACTTCCCTGCACTGCCGCAAGCATTTCGCGCTCATCGACTTCGAGCAATTTGTTGAAATCGAGAAACGGTGGAATGGTGGCTTCGCCGACGCCAACCGTTCCTATTTCTTCGGATTCCAGAAGTGTGATAGACACTTTCCGCCCTGCACTGAGCTTCGAGAGCGCTGCAGCGGCCATCCAGCCAGCGGTGCCGCCCCCCACAATGATGATTTGTTCGATCGCCATATGCTACATCCTCTCCTTGTCCGCATAGCCGATTAGCGCAAAACTGCAAATTGTGAACGTTCATTTTGTCTCTTGTGAACGCTCTCAATTGGCGTTATGCACAGAATTAATAGTGGGAGTTATACCCACGAGTCAGTATCAGGGAGGATCATTTGGCACGCAAATCTATATTCGGAGTGTTGCATTCGCAGCGGCTTGTCGCATTAACGACTGCATCAAGTCTTGCATTATGTGCAGCGCAACCGGCATTCGCCCAAAGCGCTGAGCAGCCCGATGAAATTGCTGAAGATGCCGACGCAGAAGATGTCATTGTCGTCACCGGCTTTAAGAAATCGCTGGAGAACGCGCAAAATATCAAGCGTGATTCGGATACTTTCGTCGATGCCATAACCGCTGAGGATATAGGTGCGCTGCCTGACCGTTCGGTCGCAGAAGCACTTCAGCGCGTGCCAGGCGTCAACATTGGGCGCTTCGAGAAGACGAGCGACCCGGACCGATTCTCGGTCGAAGGCACGGGCGTCATCATTCGCGGCCTGCCCTTTGTCCGTTCGGAGCTCAATGGGCGTGATATCTTTTCGGCTACTGGTGGAACGGTACTTTCATTTAATGATGTGTCGCCCGAGCTTTTGGGCCGGGTCGAAGTCTTTAAAAACGTAACAGCCGATATGATCGACGGCGGCATCGCAGGCACCGTTAACCTCGTCACTCGTAAGCCGCTCGATAGTCCCGGCCTTAAGGTCGCTGGCACGATCGAGGGGAATTACGGCGATTTGGCTAAGGAATGGTCGCCGGGATATTCTGGTATCATTTCCAATACCTGGGAAACCAGTGGAGGCAGCAAGTTCGGCCTTCAGCTGGGCTATGCGCGCTCGGAACTCGTCAGCCGCACTGATGCATCGCAGCTGACTGACCCATGCTACCGTGCCGCCACTCTCACTTCTACGTGCTTGCGCGTGCGGGATGTAGGCTCCGGTGGCTTTGGCAACGTAAATTTTAACGAGACCAATTTTCCACCTGCAGGTACGGTTATCGTGCCGAAGGGGGCCGGTGTTCGGACTACCACTCTGGAACGTGATCGCGAGGCGTTTTCAGCTGTCGCACAATTCGAAAGCGGGGATGGCCGACTTGTAGCGACTGCGGAGTTCCTGCGTTCCAAAACCAAATTCTTTACCGACGAATTCGCCATATTGGCGCTGGTGAATAATGATGCCGGATTCCCGGTTCCGGCCAGCGGCAGCACTTGGACATTCGACGATAACAATGTTTTCCAGACCGGCACCTTGACACAGACAGGCGGCGACTCGGGCTTCTCGCCATGGGGTGGCCTACCGACTGAACTTCTGCGCTTCCAACGCCAGACTGAGGCAACCACCGAGGACTTCTCGTTCGACGCCAAGTTCGAAGCGACTGATCGCCTGCGTTTCAACTTCGAATTACAGCATATCGGGTCTGATCTTAGCCAGGACGCGATAATCGGCACAATGGCGACATTCTCAGACGTCCGCATCGACAATACCGGCAATGTTCCCAAGGTCGAGTTCATCTTGCCGCAAGGCGCACCGCAAGGAATTTACGGCAGTCCGGAATACACCTATTTCTGGTTTTTGCTCGATAGCCAGGCGCGCAACGAAGGTGATCTCAACAGCGTTCGTTTCGACGTCGACTATGACATCAGCGATGAAGGCTTCTTCAAGAAAGCTAGTTTCGGCACGCGCTGGGCGGAGCGTGACCGCGTTACCCGCGACAGCAATTTCGGCAACTGGGGCACGCTTGGCGCGCCCTGGACGGGCCGGGACGGGTCTTGGAATAGGCCTGGCCCCAGCGGTCCATTACCCGGCGCGCGCCCCTATGGCGGTGGCGGTGGCGCATACCCAATCGATTTCCCCGCTGCAGCCTCGTTCCGCAATCCATTCGCGGACGGCTTTCAGCGCGGCAACGCCCCGACCCCGATTGAGAATGGTGGCGGCTTTTTCTATGGCGGCGACGATTTCATCGGCGAGTATCTAAATGGCACAACCGCAACACAGGGCGCTGCGATCACCCGTTGGTCCTTCCCCGACCGCTTGGGCGAAGCCTGGGAACCAATCACCGATCGCCGCAACGCTGACGGAACGGCTTGCGCCCCTTTCTGCACTGGCGAAATTTCGGATGTGACAGAGAAAACCAAGGCCGCTTATGCGCGGGTCGATTTCGGTAGCGATTTCGGCAACGGTTGGAACCTCATCGGTAACGTCGGCGTTCGCTATGTCCGCACCACCGTCGAGAGCGGCGGGGTAATTACGCTGCCGAATCCGGACCGGTTTGATGCAGTCTTGGCCGGCGGCAATGGCGACGGTCGGGTTCAGGTCTCTGAAATCCAGACTGTCTGCAACAACACGGTTGCAGGCCAGCAGAGACCCGGATTCTGCTCACTATCGAGCACAAGGCAGGCGGAATTTGCCGCAGCGCATACTGGACAGGTGATCGTCGATGATCGTGACATTAACTTCGATCACTGGCTGCCCAGCTTTAACGCAAAGCTCGATGTCGGCGGCGGGCTGCTGTTCCGTTTTGCTGTTTCAAAGGGCATTTCGCGCCCCGACTTGGCGCTGTTCCGTGCTGGCGGTACCGTTTCGGACAATACAACGGATCTTGTTTCCGATGGTACGCTAGCTACAGGCCCTCTATTCCAGCTCTTCACTGGCAACCGCACCATCCAGGCGACCCAATCGTGGAACTACGATCTTTCGGCCGAATGGTATTTCGATACTGTTGGCTCAATCACCGTATCGGCGTTTCTTAAGGACATTAAGGGGATTGTCAGCAGCGGCGTAAACGTCGTCGATTACCCTTCAGCCAACGGCGACATCGCAGTTGAGGTCAATGGCCCGAGCAACGAACTGGGCGGAACGCTGAAGGGTGTCGAAATCAGCCACCAGCAGACTTACGACTTCCTGCCAGGATTGCTGAGCGGGCTTGGTTCGCAACTGACCTATACCTATGTCGACGCGGGCAATTTCTCCAACCCTGATCTCGCCGGGAACCGCGGCACCTTTGCGTCGCTGCAGCCACTCCAAGGTGTTTCAAAGCACACAGTCAATGCTACCGTGTTCTACGAGAAGGGTCCGATAGCCTTGCGTGCGGCCTATAACTGGCGGTCGGATTTCCTAATCACCCCGCGTGATGACATTTTTCCGTTCTCGCCAATCTGGCAGGAATCGACCGGCCAACTTGACGCGTCGATCTTCTATTCCGTTACGGACAATATCAAGCTGGGCGTCCAGGGCGTGAACCTGCTAGACACGGTCACGCGAACCTCACAAGTGGTCGATTTTGACGGAACACGGCTAACCCGTTCGGCATTCCGCAACGACCGCCGGTTTACTTTCCTCGCACGGTTAGACTTCTAGAGCCCATAATCGGTGTCGCAACGAACGGGCTCTGGTCATATGACCTGGGCCCGTTCCTTTTGGGGCAATAGGAGAAAATGGATGTTCGTGCGCATAGTCATATTTTCTGTCTTCGCTAGTTTGACCGGATACACTTCGGCAACTCTCAACGCCCAACCGGCCCAAGTCGGATGGGATGTCGTCTGGGCGGATGAATTTAGCGGCACTGAACTGGACCGCAACAAATGGAAGCCAGAGGAATCCTGCTGGGGCGGCGGCAACCAAGAGCGGCAATGTTACACCGACAGGGCCGAAAACATCCGCGTGAAGGACGGACTCTTGCACCTGAAGGCGCGCAAGGAACGGTTCACCGGACCCGATCGCCCGCCGGAAATCGCGGACAGACGCAATTCACAAAAGACACAACAATTTACCTCGGGCAAGATACGTACTTTGGGTCTTGCCAGCTGGAAATATGGCAAGATCGAATTTCGCGCCAAGCCGCCCAAGGGTCAGGGCACTTGGCCTGCCGTCTGGATGATGCCCGCAGGCAATGTCTATGGCGGTTGGCCGCGCTCGGGTGAAATCGATATACTGGAAGGCGTCAATCTCGGCGCAACGTGCGAGATTTGCGCGGGCAATGTCGGTGAAAACCGGATGATCAGCGCGATCCACTTTGGCAATTATGCGCCCAAAAACAAGTTTCGCGATACCCGGGTTGCCTTGCCTTCGAACGCCCTTCCGTCCGATGACTTCCATGTGTGGACACTTGAATGGGGCAAGGGCTTGATGCGCTTCTATCTTGATGGCCAGAAATATTGGGAACTGACGCAGGACGATTGGGACACCGCCTCGCCGCTTGCCAACGCAAATCCCGTTGCGCCATTTGACCAGCCCTTCTACATCATGGCAAATTTGGCCATCGGGGGTGGTCTGGCGGAGAAAAATAACGACAAGGGGGTTGCAGCCAATGTAACCCCGGCGGAGTTTCAAGTCGACTGGATCCGCATCTACGAGTGCGGCGATGACAAGGACACGGGGCTGGCTTGCATGCAGGGCGTCAAAGAGGGCAAATAAGACATGGCGAGACGCCGCCAGGCAGTCACCATCAAACATGTTGCGGCCGATGCAGAGGTTTCCCTGCAGACGGTGAGCCGCGTCATCAACAACGAGCCCAATGTGCGCCCATCGATGAAGGAGCGCGTGCAGGCTTCGATTGACAAGCTTGGCTATGTACCCTCGATTGCCGCGCAGCGAATGAGCGGTTCGCGCTCTTATCTGATCCTGGCGATCAACGACCGTGAACGCACCATTGCCGATTGGCGGACACGGCAGGGCACCGACTGGGTCGACCAGATGCTGCTCGGCGGAATGCTCAAATGCGCCGAGCATGGCTACCGAATGATATTCGAGCTGGTCGATACGCATAATGACCATGTCGAGCGCGAACTGGGCGCGACAATTGCGGCGTTGCAGCCCGACGGTGTTATCCTGACCCCGCCGCATTCCGATAACCCTCTGATTACTGCATTTCTGGCTAGGCGCAAAATACCGTTTGCGCGGATCGGGTCGATGACGCCGGGACCGGGTATTGCTATGACAATGGATGATGAGGGCTCAGCGCGCCGGGCAACCGAGCATCTAATTGCCTTGGGGCATCGCCGTATCGGGTTCATCGCGGGGTCAGAAGAATATGACCTGTCGAACTGGCGTATCGATGGCTGGCGCGAAGCGATGGATGCGGCGGGGCTTTCGCATGACGGGCTATGCACAAGAGGCGACTTCAGTCACGAGAGCGGAGTGATTGCCGCGAACAAGCTGCTTGATCTGGATCCTCCTCCCACTGCGATTATCGCCAGTAATGACCAAATGACGCTTGCGGCACTCGACACGGCCAACCAGCGCGGATTGAAAGTCCCCGGTGACCTGTCGCTGATTAGCTTCGACAATACGCCTGTCGTTCGCTTTACCGACCCAAAGCTCACCGCGGTCGATCAGCCCATTGCAGCGACCTTTTCAAAAGCAGTGGAACTGCTGATTACCAACGGCGATGCGGCCGTGCCGCATCAGCCAGTGGTCACCGCGGGCAGTCTCGTCGAACGCGGCAGTACTTCGCCGCCGCGCGGTGCCTGACATAAGAACCGCCGCGCCTGAACAGCAATCGGCGCGTTTCATGTATCTGTACGCGCTCGCGGTTTCGGGCGGGGCGGTTGCCTATATTCCGTTCCTGACGATATTGTTGCCGCTCCGTGCTACCGGCCTGGCAGGTGACGACGCGCTGAATATGCTGGCAATCGCCGCCTTTGCTGGCGCGATATCGGCGAGCCTTGCCAATATCGGTTTCGGCTCGGCAAGCGATGTCACAAAGACAAGGCGACCGTGGATATGGGCAGGGCTAATCCTGTCGTCGTCGTTGCTGATCGCGATGCCATTGGCCACCGGCCCTGCGATGCTCATTACGATGATCGTGTTCTGGCAAATCAGCCTCAATATGATGCTCGCCCCGCTGGGCGCCTGGGCGGGCGATAGCATTCCGGACTCGCAAAAAGGGCTGCTCGGCGGTCTGCTGGCGCTGGCGCCTGCCTTAGGTGCACTCTCTGGCGCTTTTGTAACGCTGCGGGGTTTCACTCCGTTCGAAAATCGCGAAACGCTTGTAGCAATATTGGTTTTCGTAATGGTCGGACCTGTTCTACTTTTTGGCAAGCCCGTTCAAATGCCGCAGTTGATCGAGCGGGCCTTAGAAGCTGACCCGTTCGACTTGCGCGTGATAGCGACCCGGCGAGCCGCGATACGGATGTGGCTGGCGCGTCTGCTTGTCCAGATCGCAGAGGCATCGTTGTTCGCTTTCCTTTTGCTGTGGTTCCGCAGCCTCGACCCCGATTTTAGCGAGAACGACGCCGCAAGCATATTTGCTTTGGTTTTGGGGCTCGCCGTTTTTCTGGCGCTGGCCGTCGGCCGATGGTCGGATCGCGCCCACCGGCCCATGTTACCGCTCGTCTGGGGATCTGCCATTGCCGCTGCAGGGCTGCTGGTTATGTCATTTGCACCCAGCCTTCCATTTGCCATCGCGGGCTATGTCGCATTCGGGCTGTCCAGCAGCGTGTTTCTTGCGCTCCACACCAGCCAGACGCTGCGTGTGCTACCGCGCCCACAAACACGGGGTCGAGACCTAGGCATTTTCAATCTTACCAATACAGTGCCGTCGCTCATTATGCCATGGCTGACACTGGCTCTCGTGCCCGCTTACGGGTTCGACGCGCTGTTTTTGCTGCTTGCGGGGCTCGCGTTTGTTGCTTCTGCCCTACTGCTAACCATGCCGCACCAGATTGCAGAAATCTAGGCCGGCCGCCGCGCGTAAAATCCGAACCCGGCAATCACCGCATAGCATGCCATCGGCAGCATGAACGCAATCGCGAGACTTGATGTAAGATCGGCAATCACCCCGGTCAGCAATGGAATGACCGCACCACCAACGATGGCAACGTTGATGATGCCCGACCCATCGGCTGCACGCGAACCGAGCTTTTCACAGGCGAGCGTGAAAATCGTCGGGAACATGATGGCGTTGGTCAGGCCGACCGCGAGCAGTGTGTAACCCGAGAAGTCACCCGTGGTCTGGGTTGAAGTGACCAGCAGCGCAATCGCTGCGATTGACACGAATGCCAGTACCTTGCCGGGGCTCAACACGCGCAGCACCGCCGAGCCGATAAAGCGCCCGACCATCGCGCCGCCCCAATATAGCCCGATAAGTTTGCCTGCGGCTTGCTCTTGCAGCCCCATGACATGGTCCTGCATCAGATAGTTGACGATGAGCGACCCAATGGCAACTTCTGCGCCAACGTAGAGAAAGATACACAATGCGCCGTAGCCGAAACGCGGACGCTGAAGCAGGTCAAGCCCGGCCAACCCCTCGCTTGCCTCATGCTTTTCGCCCTTCAACGCATTGCGGAACATCCATACCACGCCCGCGACGATCGCCAGCGCGACCGCGATACCGAGATAGCCATTCACGATCGCCTGGCTCTCTGCCGTGCGATAGGCATCCAACTCGACGCCCGACAGTTGGTCGGCGGTTACCGTGGCCAATCCGCCCAGGATCAGTATTGAGCCGACAATCGGAAATATTGTGGTGCCGAGCGAATTGAAGGCTTGCGCAAAAGTCAGGCGGCTATGCGCGGTGGCGGGTTTGCCGAGAAGCGAGATCAGCGGGTTCGATACCACCTGCACAATCACCACGCCGCTTGCCAGAACGAACAGAGCAAGCAGAAATACACCATAAGTCGCGGTCTGGCTGGCGGGAATGAACAGCAGGCATCCTGCCATCATCGTCAGCAACCCTGCGACCGCGCCACGCATATAGCCTATTTTCTTGACCAACCGCGCACCGGGAATCCCGATAACGGCATAGGCCGCGAAGAAGCAGAACTGCACCAGCATTGCTTGCGTGTAGTTGAGCGTGAAGAGTTCTTTCAGCTTTGGAATGATGACATCGTTCAGGCTGGTGATGCCGCCGAAGATGAAAAATAGTCCCATGACGAACAACTGCAATTGCGGTGCATCAATATGGGTATCGCCAGCTTCGGTGGACGCAGGTGCGCCGGGTGCTAATGCCATCTTCTCTCTCCCTGTGTTTTAGCGCGCTTTGCCGGGGCAGGCCGCCTTTTCTTTTATCGCTTCGATATGAACGTTGCGGATAGTGGCAACAAGGCCTTTCGCTGCCTGCATACGTATGGGTGAGCCAACCGCATCAAAATTTGCGCCTGCATCGGCGAAGCAGCGCAAAGGTATGCGTGTTTGCGCCGCGGTGCCGGGCGGTAAGGCGCGGATCGCCTGCTGCAAATCGATAGTGCCGCCACCAAATGAAAGCATGACTGCTCCGGTCGCTGGGCGGTCGATTCGCCAGTCAATGAGCATCGCCCAGCCGTCTTGGAGTTGCTTGGTCAGGTTGACCGCAGGACCATTGACCACGAATGCGCCATCGGCATTCCAGGTAAATTGCCGTGCATCTTCCTGCGCCGACAGGTCGACTGCGCGTGCGCTGATCGAGCCGTCCATCTGCAGGTTCCACGGCGCGGGCACTTTACCCCGCACCACATAATTGGTGGCGACCGTCAGCGAGGATAGGTCGACGCGTGGGTCTTCGTTCACCGGGGCAAGTTTGTCTGATCGGGAATAATCAATTCCGTAACCCAGCGGAAATAACGGCGCAACCAAAGGCGATCTTGCATCGGCTGGCCAAGCAAATGGCAGTCGTCCGGTAAAGTCATGCGTCGCTTTGCCGCCAGCCCCCGCAACCAATACATCAGCAACGCCACGTCCTTGCGTTCCGGGCAACCAAGCAGCGACGAAGGCGTCAGACTGATTAATCAGCTTGCCGGTAAACATCGGACGGCCCGATAGAAACACCACAACCACCGGAACGCCCTGCGATTTGAACCGCGCTATCATTTCCTCTTCGCCTTGTGTCGGCTTAAACGCGAGGTTTGGCACGTCGCCTTCGAACTCGGCATAAGGTTTCTCGCCTAGCACCACGATGGCAACATCGGGTTTGGTTTCAAAAGCGCCGTCGGGCGAAATCGCCGCAGCGCCGCCATTTGCTTTCACGGCGTCGGAAATCGCCCGACCAATCGTTTGCCCATTCGCAAAATCTGCTGCCGTAGTGTCGGTGCCCTGCCAACTGATCGTCCAGCCGCCCGCTTGCATCGCCATACTATCGGCACCGGACCCGGCAACCAGCACTCGGGCGCCGTTGCGGATAGGCAAGACGCCATCATTGTTCTTGAGCAACACAAGCGATTTCGAAACCGCCTCGCGCGCGAGTTCCAGATGCTCTTTTTTGCCAACCAATGACGCATCACCGCGCACCGTTTGGACATCGCCCATCAGGCCCAGCTTATATTTCACACGCAGGATACGCCGTACCGCGTCGTCTATACGCGCAGGTGATATGCGCCCGTTTCGCGCAGCGACCAGCGTAGAGTCAAACAGGCCCTTCCAGCTATCGGGGGCCATGAACAGATCAAGCCCTGCGTTGATCGCAATAGAGCAATCGGTCGCCGAACAGCCCGCGACTTGACCGTGACCATTCCAGTCACCGACCACCAGTCCGGCAAAGCCCATACGGTTTTTCAATACATCGGTTAGCAGCGAGGCATTGCCATGATGCTTCACGCCGTTCCAACTTGAGAAACTGGCCATGACGGTCAACGCGCCTGCGTCGATTGATGCGGGATAGCCTTGCGCATGTTTAGCTACCAACTCGGCTTCGCCAATCTGCGCATCGCCCTGATCGCGGCCATCCATCGTACCGCCGTCGGCTAAGAAATGCTTGGCAGTTGCTGCAACATGTTTGGCATCCAGAGGCTTGCCGGAAGCCAATTGCCCTTGCAGTCCGATCGTCATCGCTCGCGCATAGCTGGCAATCAGCGCAGTGTCGGATGAATAGCCTTCATAGGTGCGCCCCCAGCGCAGATCCTGCGGCACGGCAAGGGTAGGAGCAAATGTCCATTCGATTCCGCTCCCCGAAATCTCGGCAGCGGTCGCCGCCCCGATCCGTTCGATCAGGTCAACATCGCGCGCGGCACCCAGACCGATATTATGCGGGAAAATCGTCGCTTCGGGCAGATTCGAATGACCATGGACAGCGTCCACGCCGAACAGGATCGGAATGCCTGCACCCGATTTGCGCGATACGTTACGAAACTCGCCAACGAGCTGAGCCCATTTCGCCGCGCTCGCCCGTTCATCGCCATATGGTCCCGAATTGCCTCCCGCCAAAATAGAGCCGAGCGGATATTGTTTAAGATCGTCAGGCTTGATCGCGCTGATGTCGGCCTGGATCAGTTGCCCGACTTTTTGTTCGACAGTCATTTTCGCAATTATTGCGGAAATTTCCGTTTCTGTTTTCGCATCGGAAATTGCCGATGGACTTGCGGCGGCGGGCCATAATTTGGGGTTAGCGCGGGCTTCGGGGTCAGCGGCCGAAACAAATGTAGAATCTGGCGGCGTAACCGTTGATACGCACCCCGCCAAAACAAAGGCCAGCAGCGCTCCTGTTCGCTTGAACCGCATCAAATCCACTCCCGAAGTTCATTGTGAACGTTATCATTGATGGATGACAGCAACCTCAATGAAAATCAAGCTTCATTGTCGGCGATATGCCCAGGATGTCCGAAAGAGGTGAACCGCTTGATCAAAAATTAGGCGGTAAGCGTAATGTTGTTGGAGGCCCGAGCCGGAATCGAACCGGCGTGCAAGGATTTGCAGTCCTCTGCGTCACCACTCCGCCATCGGGCCTCTATACAACAATAAGCTGTTTGTGGTGGAGGCGCGCGTCTAGCGAGCCTTGCAAATCATTGCAACCGCCAATCTGGCCCGCTGTGCCATGCGCGCCACAAGTCGCGGAAAAAGTTGCCATTTGCGGCTCCGAATAGGGTGTTCGTCTGAATCCTGCTTGGCGTTTCGCATCACGCTGGCTAGAAACAGAAGTAAGGGCTGTATTGTCATTGCAATACAGTTGTGCCAAATGGCCGTGACGTTAATGGAAATATCCCGATGGAATCAGTAATTTTCGAAGATATGCGCCGCGCAATGGTGGATAGCCAGCTGCGCACCAGCGGCGTAACAGACGCATGGGTGATCGCTGCAATGGGCGGTTTGCCGCGCGAAAATTTCGTTCCCACCGCACATCGCTCGACGGCCTATATGGACCGTTCGATCGCACTGGCGGACGGATCGGTGTTAAACCCGGCGGTGTCGACTGCGTTGATGCTCCAGGCGGCCGAAGTTAGCCCCGACGATAACGTGCTGCTTGTCGGCCCAAGCGGCGGCTATGTCGCTGCATTGTTGCGCGGGCGCGTGGCAAAACTGGCCTGCGTGGAAGCAGCCGACCTGCAGGACGCGAGCGCATCGGCTCCCTATTCGCTGCTCATCGTCGATGGTGCTGTCGAGGAAGTGCCCGAAGCGCTCCTCGCGATGGCAGCCGACGGTGCGCGATTGGTCACTGGATTGGCCGAAGGCGCTGTGACGCGGCTGGCCAAAGGCTATGTGCACGATCATAAGGTCGCACTGAAACCCTTCATTGATAGCGAGATAGCTGTGTTGCCCGCATTTGCCCGCAAGCCGGAATTCGTGTTTTGAGCCCGCGTCATCTGATACTTACTGCGTTGCTGGCGTCCGCTACGCTGTCTGCGCCCGCTGCTGCCGATACGCTGCGCGATGCATTGGTGTCGGCTTATGAAACCAACCCAAACCTGACCGCCGCGCGCCAAGGGCAGAAGGCGACCAACGAAGGCGTGCCGCTCGCTAAAGCCAATGGCCGTCCCGACGTCACGGTCCAGCCGACCTATTTCGAAAATGTCATGCAGGACGGCGGCTCGTCAGTCACGCAGGCGCGCGGCGTCAGCGTCAATGGTACGATTTCTGCGCCGATTTATGCAGGTGGCGGCATCCGCAATGCAATCCGCGCTGCCGAAAACCGTGTCGAATCGGGCTTTGCCAATTTGCGCGGTACCGAAAGCGCGATTTTCTCTGCGGTGGTGGGCGCTTATATGGATGTCATCCGTGACGAGGCCATTGTCGAACTAAACCGCGCGCAGGTCGGCGTGCTTTCAGTCAATCTGGACGCGACCGGCGACCGGTTCGAAATCGGCGATTTGACCCGCACCGATGTCGCGCAGTCCGAAGCGCGGCTGGCGCTGGCCACCAGCAACCTCGAAACCGCGCGGGCGAACCTCATTCGTTCTAAAGAAGTCTATATCCAGCTGGTTGGGCGTGAACCGGGTCAGCTCGAAGCGCCCCCGCCGCTGCCAAATTTGCCCGAAACGCCCGACAATGCCGTCAATGTCGCGCTCGAAAGTAACCCCGATCTGATTGCCGCGCGCGAGAATCGCGAAGCCGCCGGTTTTGATCGCCGCGCCGCCAATGCATCGCGCCTGCCAACGATAAGCGTCTTCACCTCGCCGTCGTACAGCAACGCGCTGAATTCGATATCGTCGAATATTCCAGGATTTGCCGCAGACAATAGTTCGTTCACCGCGCAAGCCGGTGTGCGCGCAACCGTACCTTTGTATCAGGGCGGACAACCCGCGGCGCAAATCCGTCAGGCGCAGGCGCGGCTGGGTCAGGCGCAGGAACTCGAAATCGCCGCCGAGCGCGAAGTCATCGCGCAGACGCGCGCGTCCTATGCAAGCTGGCGAGCCGCGATGGATGTAATCACCGCATCGCAGCGCGCGGTTTCAGCCAATGAATTGTCGCTGGAAGGCACCCGCGCCGAAAACAGCGTTGGCAACCGGACGATCCTCGACATCTTGAATGCTGAGCAGGAATTGCTTAACAGCAAGGTGCAACTCGTCACCGCGCGGCGTAACGCCTATGTCGCCGGATTTACATTGCTTGCCGCGATGGGCCGCGCCGAAGCCCGCGATCTGGGCCTTGAAGGCGGCACGCTTTACGATCCCGTCGCCGATTATGAAAAGATCGACAATGCGTGGAACGATTGGTCGTCGCAGCCCGACCCAACCACCCGGTCGACGCGCACCGTTGACACGCCTGCGCAAAAGGCGGACATAGAGCCGCTTCCCGAGAATGTCCGGAAGTGATTGAACGCAGCAGCGGGGGCTGGGATTATGGCAGAAGGCCGGAACGAACCATCGATGGACGAGATTCTCTCCTCGATTAAACGAATCATCGCCGATGATGAGCGTATCCGTCCGGCGGCCAAACGCAGCGCCAAGCCCGCGCCGCCGCAGGACGATCAGGATGAAATTCTTGAGCTCACCGAAGCAGCCGCCGATGGCGATGCGGACGACGTCCTGCTCGACGACAGTAAGGCTCAAAGCCTGCGCCATAGCTTTTCGGCATTGCAGACCTTGTCCGAGCCCGGCGTGGCTCCGCAGATCGTTCGTTCGGGCGAAACCTCGCTTGAGGGCCTGACCCGCGACCTGCTTCGTCCGATGCTGAAGGATTGGCTCGACACCAATTTGCCTCCGATTGTCGAGGCGATGGTCGAGCGCGAAATTACCCGCATCACCAAAAAGGGCTGATGCGCGCTGCGCTGATGGTTTTACTGGGGTTGGCCTTTGCGCCGACTCCGCTTTTTGCCAGCGCTCTTTATGTTGAAGCCGGACGGCTTGTCGATGTAGCGGCTGGCAAGGTACAGACTGGTAAGTGCATCAGCATTAATAATCAGAAAATTGTTACTGTCGCACCTTGCGGCCCTACGCCAGATGGCGCCAAGCGCGTCGACTGGTCCAGCTATACCGTTCTTCCAGGATTGATCGACCTGCACACGCATCTGGCCGACGCAGGACAAAGTGCAGACCTTGCGCTTCCCCTCAAGACATCACCCGCCGCGACGGCGTTGATTGGCGCACATAACGCGCGGCTTACGCTTGAGGCAGGTTTTACCACCGTGCGCGATGTCGGCACCTATCGCGGGCTTACCGACGTGACGCTGCGCGATGCGATCAATGCAGGACATGTGCCGGGACCGCGGATGTTTGTGGCGGGGGCCTATATCACCATTCCTAAAGGCGGCGGCGAACTGAACGGCGTTGTCCCCAACGAGCAGTTGCCCGCCGATATGCGCCTGGGCGTCAGTAGCACGCCCGAAGAAGCGGCGGCCAAAACCGCCTTCCTCATCGACAATGGCGCTGACTTTATCAAGACTATCGCCACCGGCGCAGTGCTCGCCATCGGCACTGAACCCGGCGAACCCGAAATGACCGAGGAACAGCTGCGCGCCGTTGGCGACACCGCGAAAGCCAAAGGCAAATTCGTCACCGCCCACGCGCACGGAGCCATCGGTATCAAGAACGCAATCCGCGCTGGCGTGCGCTCGATCGAACATGCCAGCCTGATTGATGATGAAGCACTTTTTCTGGCGAAGGCAAGCGGCACTTGGCTGGTGATGGATATCTACAACGGCGACTATATCGACGACATCGGCACAAAGGAAAAATGGCCCGAGGAATATCTGCGCAAAAATCGCGAGACCACCGATGTCCAGCGCGCCGGGTTCACCAAGGCGGTGAAAATGGGTGTCAAGATCGCCTACGGCACCGATAGCGGTGTCTATCCGCACGGCGGCAACGCGAAGCAGTTCGCATACATGGTCCGATATGGCATGACCCCGATGCAGGCCATTCAAAGCGCGACAATCCGCGCGGCGGAATTACTCGGCAAAGAAAGCGAACTCGGCAGCATCGCGCCGGGACGGTTTGCCGATCTGGTCGCGGTGGCGGGTGATCCCTTAACCGACATTCGTATGTTGGAAGAGGTTGCGCACGTCATAAAGGGCGGGGCAATAGTGAAATGACATCATAAAAAGCATTCGATGACCGCAATATTCCTAAATCCATCACCATAACATTGGTGGCCTTGGTTTTACTGGGGAGCGGTGTGTTTTCGTACTATCTTCAATCCCGGAAAAGTGATGGTTATGATGTAAACCGGCGGTACACTGCGAAAATACTAGCTATCGCGGAAACGAAAGCCTCTTGGACCGGAGGTCCGCGATTTGCGGAAATTCACGGTTTAAATGGGCAAAAGATATTCCTGCAGGATCCCCGTCAAAAATTTTCCAATTGTGAAGTAGGTGACGTTGTCGAATATCGGCTGGATCGAAACGGTCTTCCTGGAAATGCGCGGTTCGTTTACAACCCAGCAAGCTGCCGGACGCCGTGAAAACAAAAGGGCGGGGAATTAGCCCGCCCGTCCGTTCTTCATATTTAAAGCAGTTTTCTCAGGTCAAACCATCGTGACCGAGAAAAGCAGGCTGCTGAGAGCGAGTGCGCCGACAAAGCTGGCCAGTTTCTGCATGTTTCATTCCTTCAATTTGCCGCACAGCCAAAAAGGCCGGGTCGTCCCGTTGAAGGCATCCTTTATGTTTTCGTTATAGCGTCCAGATAGGCGTTCGGGACTAAAACTCAATTATATTAGTAGAGAATGTAGTTGCGCAAAACGCAACTCGCTATGGTTTCATCAGGCGCAATCTTCTTGCGCGTGCCTGTAACGCTGACTAGCGTGCCGACCATGAACAAAACCATCTTGCTCGCCGCCATTATCGGCACTTCCGCCCTTTCTACCACCGCCGTTGCCCGTCCAATGACCGAGACCGATCTCGCGACGATGAAGCGGCTGTCGGGGGCGGCCGCTTCGCCAGATGGAACGATGATCGCCTATCAATTGCGCGAAACCGACTTGGAAGCGAACAAGGGCAAGACCGACCTTTATCTGCTCAAGCTCGGCACGCCCAATACCCAGCCGATGTTGTTTGCATCAAAACCTGACAAGAATGAACACGACCCCGCGTTCGCGCCCGATGGCAAGAGCATTTTTTACCTCAGCAACGAAAGCGGGTCGGAGCAGATCTGGCGCTATGACATTGCCAGCGGCACGACGAGCCAAGCCAGCAACTTCAAAGCTGATGTCAGCGGTTTCAAAATCTCCCCCGACGGTATGAAATTTGCGGTTTGGGGCGATGTCGCCCGCGACTGCATGGAATTTGGCTGCGACAAAGATGGCGACACGTCGAAGCCCGGCCCCGGAACCGGCCGCGAATATGACCAGCTGATGGTCCGCCACTGGGACGCGTGGGAGACGCCCGGCAATTACAGCCGCGTCTTCACCGCTGTGCTTGGTGCTGATGGCAAGCTGGGTACGCTTGGCATAGCGATGGATGGTAATCTGGTTGGTGACGCGCCATCCAAACCCTTTGGCGGCGGTGAGGAAATTGCATGGGCTCCGGACAGCAAATCCTTGTTCTACACGCTGCGCAAGGCGGACAACGATGAAGCAAAATCCACAAATCTCGACATCTATCATGCTGATTTGACCGGAGTTGTCCATAACGGCACGCCCGGCAATGCAGCCACCGATACAATGCCAGCACCTTCGCCCGACGGCAAATATCTGGCCTATGCTGCGATGGCGCGCGCTGGATATGAGGCCGACCGTCTTGTTCTGATGCTGCGCGATATGAAGACCGGCAAGGTCGCCGCGCTGACTGACAAATGGGACCGCTCAGTCGGCTCAATCGCTTGGGCTTCCGATAGCAAAAGCCTGCTTGTCACCGCGCAAGACGTTCTCGAAACCCCGCTGTATCGTGTTGACCTGAAAGGCAAAGTCACTCGGCTGACCGAACGCGGGCATATCGGCGCGGCATTGCCGCTCAAAAATGGCGGAATCGTATATTCGATCGATAGCATCTCTGGCCCAGCCGATCTCGTGCACATGGATACCAAAGGCAAAACCACACGACTGACCAACGTTAATGCCGAGACGCTCGGCACGCTTGATCCTGTGAATTACCAGAAATTCGACTTCGCCGGCGCGAATGGCGAGCAGGTGTTCGGGCAGATCATCAAACCGCAAAATGTGATAGGCAAATTGCCCGTGCTCTTGCTTGTCCATGGCGGACCGCAAGGCACATTCAACAACAGCTGGTCCTACCGCTGGAACCCAGCCGTCATGGCGTCGCAAGGCTATGCCGTGGTCAGCATCGATTTTCATGGGTCGACCGGTTACGGCCAGAAATTCACCGACAGCATCAACAAGGACTGGGGCGGCAAACCGCTCGAAGATTTGAAGCTCGGGATGGACGCGGTCGCCAAAATCGATACGCAGCTTGATACCGCGAACACCTGCGCGCTCGGCGGATCCTATGGCGGCTATATGATGAACTGGATTTCAGGTAACTGGCCCGACCGGTTTAAATGCCTTGTCAACCATGCCGGCATTTTCGACCTGCGCGCGATGGCCTATGAAACCGAGGAGCTGTGGTTCGACCAATGGGACAATGGTGGCCCGTGGACGGCTCGCACCGATGCGGAAAAATGGAATCCGGTGAACCATGTCGTCAAATGGAAGACGCCGACTTTGGTGATCCATGGCGAAAAGGATTACCGCATCCCCTATTCGCAAAGCCTCGCTGCGTTCACCGCTTTGCAGCAGCTGGGCGTCGAGTCAAAACTGCTGGTTTTCCCCGATGAAAATCACTGGGTGCTTAAGCCCAAAAATTCGATCCAGTGGTACCAGACGGTGTTTGATTGGGTGGGTAAGCATCTGAAGGGCAAATAAGCCGCAGCTTTTAGGGGGAGAGCACCATGACCGGAATAGCCGAAAGCGTCGCCACTGACATCAGCGGCGGCGCGGAACTGAGCCGCAGCCTGAAATCGCGCCATGTCTCGATGATCGCGATTGGCGGGATCATTGGCGCGGGGCTGTTTGTCGGGTCGTCGACCACGATCAGCCAGGCCGGCCCGGCCGCTGTCTTCTCCTTTGCCATTGCCGGTTTTATCATCCTGTTGGTCATGCGGATGCTGTCCGAGATGGCGATAGCCGTGGATGGCGTTCAAACCTTCCCCGATTTCGCGCGCGCAGGATTGGGCCATCTGGCGGGCTTTCTATCAGGCTGGCTATACTGGTATTTCTGGGTCGTGGTCGTTGCGATTGAAGCGATAGCAGGCGCGCAAATTATTCACAGTTGGTTCCCAGGCATTCCCGAGCTCGGCATCGGCATTGCGCTGATGGCGATCCTCACTGCAGTAAACCTGATGTCCGCGCGGGCTTATGGCGAATTCGAGTTCTGGTTCTCGTCGATCAAGGTTGCCGCGATCATCGTCTTTATCCTGCTTTGCGCAGCCTGGGCATTCGGCTTTACATCCGGCGGAGGCGCGACGTTCGACAATCTGACCGAGCATGGCGGCTTCGTCCCCAATGGCTGGGGCGTTGTCCTTGCAGCCGCTACCTCGACAATCTTCAGCCTGGTAGGCGCGGAAATCGCGACCATCGCCGCGGCCGAATCCGAAGAGCCCGCCAAAGTCATTAGCCGCATGACGGTGTCGGTGACGGTGCGCATCCTGATCTTCTACATCCTGTCGATTTTCCTGATCGTCTCGGTCGTGCCGTGGACCGAGATTGTGCCCAAGGTTTCGCCCTTTGCCGCGACATTGGGCTATATGGGCATCCCGGCAGGGCAGCTTATCATGGAGGCCGTCGTGTTGGTCGCTGTGCTCTCATGCCTCAACTCGGGCCTCTACGTCACCTCGCGGGCGCTTTTCGGCCTCGCCAAGCACAAGGACGCGCCTTTATGGCTGGTGCAGGTCAACAAGCGCAAAGTGCCTGCCCGCGCGATCCTGATCGCAAGCCTGTTCAGCTACTTCGCGCTCGCCGCCGACGCCATGTCACGCGACGTTGTGTTCAGCTTCCTGCTCAACAGCTGCGGCGTGACGATGCTGATCCTCTACTTAATGACGTCGGCCGCACAGCTTAAGCTCCGCAACAAATATGAGGCCGAAGACCCCGGGCGGTTGCAGATCAAAATGTGGTTCCATCCATTCGGCACCTATATCGCGATGGCGGCAATGCTGGTAATATTGGTCGCCAAGGGCCTAGACCCGTCGGCATCGAAAGAATTGTGGCTGAGCCTTGTCGTCGCCGGCGGATTTGCCGCCGCGTTTTTCCTGTTTCGCCGCGGCAAGGCCTAAAGCTTGCTGAATCGCGTGGGCGCTGGCAAAGGCTTGCCCCATGACTATCGACAAGACTTTCGACCCCGCCGCGATTGAGGCGAAATGGTATGCCCATTGGGAAAGAACCGGTGCGTTCCGCCCCGAACGCCCGAACGCCGTGCCCTATACGATCGTCAACCCGCCGCCGAATGTGACGGGCAGCCTGCACATCGGCCACGCGCTCGACAATACTTTGCAGGACATATTGGTCCGCCATGCGCGGATGCAGGGCAAAGATGCCTTGTGGGTGGTCGGCATGGACCATGCCGGTATCGCGACGCAAATGGTGGTCGAGCGGCAGATGGCCGAAAGGCAGCAGAAACGAACCGATTTCACCCGTGACGAATTCGTCGCCAAAGTGTGGGAATGGAAAGAGGAAAGCGGCGGCGCAATAACCGGCCAGCTTCGCCGCCTCGGCTGCTCGATGGACTGGGAAAATGAACGCTTCACAATGGATGAGGGCTTTTCAAAGGCCGTCATCAAGGTGTTTGTCGACCTCTATAATCAGGGCCTGCTCTACCGCGACAAACGCCTCGTCAATTGGGACCCGCATTTCAAGTCGGCGATCTCAGACCTCGAGGTCGAAACGCGCGAAGTCAACGGCCATATGTGGCACTTCAAATATCCACTCGCGGGCGGCGAAACCTACACTTATGTCGAGCGCGATGCCGACGGCAATGTGAAGCTTACCGAAGAGCGCGACTATATCGCCATCGCGACTACGCGGCCTGAAACTATGCTCGGTGACGGCGCGGTTGCGGTGCATCCAGGCGACGAACGCTATAAGCCGATAATCGGCAAACTCTGCGAAATCCCGGTCGGCCCCAAGGAACATCGCCGCCTGATTCCGATCATTACCGACGAATATCCTGACCCCGATTTCGGATCGGGCGCCGTCAAGATCACCGGCGCGCACGACCAGAACGATTATGGCGTGGCGCAGCGAAACAATATCCCGATGTACCGCCTGATGGACGAAGTCGCCGCGTTGCGTGCCGACGGCGCACCTTTTGCCGAAGCCGCCGCGCAGGCGAAGGCCATCGGTGCGGGAGGACAATGGACCGCCGCCGACATCGACGCGCTTAACCTCGTCCCCGATGCCTATCGCGGACTTGATCGTTATGAGGCACGCAAGCGCGTTGTCGCCGACATCGACGCCGACGGCCTGATGATTGCAGTAGAAAGCAAAGCGATTCAGCAACCCTTTGGCGACCGTTCGGGCGTTGTCATCGAGCCGATGCTAACCGACCAATGGTATGTCGATGCCGCAACGCTCGCAAAGCCAGCAATCGAGGCAGCGCGCAACGGCGCGGCGAATAGCGGTTTCGACATCGTGCCCAAGTCTTGGGAAAAAACCTACTTCAACTGGATGGAGAATATCCAACCATGGTGCGTGTCTCGGCAATTGTGGTGGGGGCATCAGATTCCCGCATGGTTCGACGCCGACGGGAAAATATACGTCGCCGAAGATGAGGCAGGGGCTCAAGCTCTGGCTGGCGAAGGCGTTGCACTCACCCGCGACCCAGACGTTCTCGACACCTGGTTTTCGTCGGCACTTTGGCCATTCGGAACTTTGGGCTGGCCCGAGCAAACCACCGAACTCGACCGCCATTATCCCAATGACGTCCTCGTCTCGGGCTTCGACATCTTGTTCTTCTGGGACGCACGGATGGCGATGCAGGGCATCCACTTCATGAAAGAGGTGCCGTGGAAGACGCTGTATCTCCACGGCCTCGTCCGCGCCGCCGATGGCGCCAAGATGTCGAAGTCGAAGGGCAATACCGTCGACCCGCTCGGTCTGATTGACCAATACGGCGCCGACGCGCTGCGCTTCTTCATGGCGGCGATGGAAAGCCAAGGTCGCGACATCAAGATGGACGAAAGCCGCGTCGCCGGTTACCGAAATTTCGCAACCAAGCTGTGGAACGCCGCACGCTTTGGCCAGTCGAACGGCATCGGTGGTTCGCATTCGATTTCAGCGCCCAAGGCCGAACTCGCGGTTAACCGCTGGATCATCGGTGAGGTCGTCGAGACCGTCGAAAAACTCAACAAAGCCTTCGCCGAATTCCGCTTCGACGGCATGGCCGACGTCATTTACCATATGGTGTTCGACCAATTTTGTGACTGGTATCTCGAACTCATCAAGCCTGCTTATGTCGACGGCGAAAAGGGCGAGATGGATGAGGAATCCAAGATCGTCGCCGGTTGGGTGCTCGACCAGATATTGGTGATGTTGCATCCATTCATGCCGTTTATCACGGAAGAACTATGGCACGCTTTGTCCGACCCCGCCCACCCTCGCGAATACGACATTATCCATGCAAAATGGCCAGAGCCAAATGCCAGTGCGCATCAATCGGCAATTGACGAAGTCAGCTGGGTTATCGAAACGATCAGTAAAACCCGGTCGTTCAAGGCCGAGCTGAATATACCACCCGGCACGCGTCTGACCGCAAACATTGCCGACCCACAGGTGGCGACTGCCGCCATTATTGAACGACAGGCAGCGGCTTTATCACGGCTTGGACGGATTGACGGGTTTGTATATGCGCCTGTGGAAACCAATAACGTCGCGCAGATAGTCGTTGGCGGAGATACGGTGGTCTTTGCGCTGGACGGCATCATCGACCTGGACGCCGAACGTACGCGCATCACCAAGGCCATCGAAGCCGCCGCCAAGGAACGCGACGCACTCGCAGGCCGCCTCTCCAACGCCGCCTTTGTCGAAAAGGCCAAACCCGAAGCCGTCGAAAAAGCCCGTTTTGACCATGCCGAAAAGGCAGCCGAGGCAGAGCGGTTGACGGCGGCGCTGGCGCGGTTGGGATAAAGTGAATCCTCCCCATCGACTTGCGATGGGGAGGGGGACCGTTTGCGAAGCAAATGGTGGAGCGGCCAGCAATGTCGAAAGCCCCTCCGTCACGCTTCCGCTTCGCTCCAGCGCGCCACCTCCCCATCGCAAGTCGATGGGGAGTAATAAAAAACCGCTGTCCTACATGCCACGATGTCCGGTAAGTGCAGCACCATGAATCTACGCGCGTTTATCCTGTTTTTAACTGGCCTGCTCCTGCTCCCCGCAGCCCACGCGCAAATCCCAGGCGCCCCGCAAAACATCCGCGCTTTAATCGAAGCCGAAACCAATAGCCCGGCCCCCGGTGACACCGTGACTGTTGCGATCATCATGGACCCCAAGCCCGGCTGGCATGATTACTGGCTGAACCCCGGTGATGCAGGCACGCCGCTCGAGCTCGAATGGCAACTTCCCCCCGGCGTCACGGCTGGCCCGATCCGCGCGCCGGTTCCCGAGACGCTCGTTGTCAGCGGGTTCATGAACCATATCTACAAGGATACGCACGCTTTCCTGATAGATCTAAAAATTCCGGCCAATGCCCGCGCTGGGCAGAGGCTGGACATCAAGGCCGATGCCCGCTGGTCGGCCTGCACCGACATTGTCTGCGTACCGGAGGGCAGTTCGCTCTCGTTTCCGCTGACCGTCGGCAATGGCGCAGTGACTCAAAGCCAGCGCGCGCGGTTCGATGTCTGGCGCGCTGCATTGCCGGTGGCGCTCGACCGGCAAGCAACGTACGAAATTAACGGCAAGCGGATATCCGTCGCGATCCCTTATCCGAAAAGTGCGGCGGCTGAAAAAGTCTGGCTTTTCGCGTACACCGAAAATGTGATGCGCTATTCCGCGCCGCAAAGTGCGCGGCGCACGGGCGACTGGCTGGTGGTCACAAGCGAGATCGACAAGCCTTCCGGCGGACAAATCGACGGCTTGCTCCGCTTTGGCGACGCCCAAGGGTTGAAGGTGCGCGCGATGCCCGGAGCGGTTCCGGTTGGCGGAGACGCTGTGTCTGTCCTGGGCAGCGATGCAGCACCCGATTCAGGAGTCACCTTCGGCTGGATTCTCAGCTTTTCGGTCCTTGGCGGCTTATTCCTCAACCTGATGCCTTGCGTGTTTCCGATCCTCGGATTGAAGGCACTCGCAATCGCCAAAGCAGGCGGAGAAGAACGGCAAGCGCGGCGCGATTCGCTTGCCTACACCGCTGGGATAATCCTGAGCTGTCTTGCCTTGGGCGCACTCATGCTCGCCTTGCGCGCAGGCGGCGAAGAAATTGGCTGGGCGTTCCAGTTGCAAGACCCCGCAATTGTCCTGCTGCTGTTGCTGTTGATGGTCGCGATCACCGCCAACCTCGCAGGACTGTTCGAAGTCGGCGGCATCGGTGCGGGCGACCAGTTGACGCGGCAAGGCGGAATCGCCGGATCATTCTGGACCGGCGTATTGGCGGCAGTGGTTGCTACGCCGTGCACAGGGCCGTTCATGGCAGCGGCGATGGGTGCGGCCTTATTGCTACCAGTGGCGCAAGCCTTGCTAATCTTTGCAGGACTTGGGCTCGGACTTGCGCTGCCGTTTCTGGCGATTGCCTATATTCCCGCCCTTCGGTCGCGAATGCCAAAGCCGGGTCCGTGGATGAACAATTTCCGCAAATTGATGGCGGTACCGATGGCGCTCACCGCGCTGGCATTGTTGTGGTTGCTGGCACAGTTGGTTGGCACTTCGGGTTGGCTGGTCGGGGGAATTGCCGCCACTTTGCTGTTGGCTGGCATCATTATAGTAGTTCGGAGAAAGGCACCAATCTGGTCGATACTCGCCATAGCCTTGGCGGTCTTCGCAGGCGGTTATGTGGCGCTGGGCCGCTTACCTCCGCCGAATTCCCGCAGTGAAGCCAAATTGGATGGAGAGGTTTTCTCGGAACAAAAGCTTGCCGCGCTGCGCGCCGAGGGCAAACCTGTATTCCTCTATTTCACCGCCGACTGGTGCGTCACCTGCAAGGTGAACGAAGCCGCCGCCATCGATCGCGAGGAGACGGGAAAGGCATTTGCGAAGGCTGGCATCGTTACTTTGGTCGGCGACTACACCCGCCGCGACCCTGCGATCACGCGGTTTCTCGCCAAACATGGCCGTTCGGGCGTGCCGCTTTATCTCTATTATCCGAAGGGCGGCGAGGCACAAATTCTGCCGCAGGTGCTGACCGTCGATATGCTGACAGAAATCGCGAAATGAGCGCTCTAAAACGAGTGCGGGGGCAGATCGCGTGCGACCTACCCCCGACCCATACCGGCAAGTTGCGACCCTCTTCAGGACTCGCCGGTAATATCGATCCGCTTGACCTGATTGGCGCCAATCACAGTGATCCCCCGAACACCGGTGATGCCCGTCAGGGGGACAGACCGCTCGAAAAAAATCTTGGGCTCCGCAACGCCGACATCATTGCCCGGGCTATCGGTGGCCGGACGGGGCACAATCATGTCAGGCGCGTGGATGACCGCGACTTCGATCCCCCAGTAATCCGGGCGATCATGATAAATACGGGGGGCCAGTCTGGCTTCTAAACCGATCCCCGGGAGGCTCCCCCTCACCCAGAGATACAGGCTGTCCTGAAAGGGCAGCTTGCGCAATTCGGCCGTTTCGAAGTCAATGATCCGCCCGTTCGGCACACTCGAGAGCGAGCCACTGGAGGCGCTGTTCATATCTAATCCTAAATCTTGCGAAATATTATGACTCAAACGCGATATAATTATCTGCGGAAGGCTAATTATGTTGCAAGATATACAGCGTTTTACCTGCACGTAAAGTGAACAGCATAGTAAAAAGATGTATTGCGCCGTATCACATTGATTACGGGTCTAAAAAACACAGGTTCCGCAGTAACATATACGTATGCGTACAATGCCGCGCTTTCTGGCATATGCACAAGGCGTCGGGAATCGGTTGATGGAACGCGCCCTCTCCCACCTGTCACCAAGTTGAACGTTGCGCACAAGCCACTACCGAGGGCAATTATACAAGGGTTTCGCCTAAGGCCTTTATTTACAGGCCATTTGGCTGTATTGGCGCAGCATAACAACTTAAGGAGTATCCACTATCGCAACCCCGCCGACCCGGCGCGCTATGACCCCACCTGTTAAAAGTGGACCGCGCTACAATAATCTTATCACTGCGGAAAAAGTCCGTGTCATCGACGACGATGGCGAAAATCTGGGGGTTCTCTTCACCCGCGAAGCGATAGCGCAGGCCGCTGAAGTCGGTCTTGATCTGGTTGAAGTGTCACCGAACGCTGATCCGCCGGTTTGCAAGTTCCTCGACATCGGCAAATTCAAATATGAGGCCCAGAAAAAGGCCAATCTTGCCCGCAAGAGCCAGAAGACGCAGGAAATCAAAGAGATCAAGATGCGTCCCAACATCGACGACCATGATTATATGGTGAAGATGAAGAAGGTGAACGAGTTCATCGAAGAAGGCGACAAGGTCAAAATCACGCTGCGCTTCCGTGGTCGCGAATTAGCACATCAGCAATTGGGCATGCATTTGCTCCAACGCGTTCAGGCCGACACCGCCGAAACCGCCAAGGTAGAGGCTCACCCCCGGATGGAAGGCCGTCAGATGCTAATGGTGTTGTCGCCCAAATAGGCGATAGCGTCGTTACCAGATGGCCTGGCGAATAAGTTCCAGTCCGACCAGAACCATCAATATATTAATCAGGATGTTGAAGCGCGCAGGCGGCACGCGCTTCACCAGCCAGACCCCGGCAAATGTACTGGCGATGGCGAGCGGCAGGAACAGCGCGGTCAGCGTCATGTTCGGGGCGTTGAATTGCCCAAGCGCCGCATAGGCCGGCACTTTCATCAAGTTGATAATCGCGAAGAATATCGAAGATGTGCCGACAAAAACCAGATGTGGGAAATTTCGCGATATTGCCCAAATCTGGAATGGGGGACCGCCGGCATGGGCGATCTGGCTGGTAAATCCGGCGATCCCGCCCATCAATGTGCCGATCCATTCAGGCGCGGGGCCTGACAGACTGACCCGGCTGCTGAGGGTCGGACCGAGCCGGTAGGATCCGAATGCCAGCGCGATTGCCCCAACCATTCCGCGAACGGCATTCGCATCGACAATCGCCGCAAGCCACCAGCCCGCGAAGATCCCGACCATTGCACCAGGAACCGTCAGCAACAATGTCCGCCTGTCAAACGACTTCCGGAATGCCCAGACACTCACAATGTCCTGCGCCATCAAAATCGGCAGCAACATGCCTGCTGCTGCGACTGGATCCATGACCAGAGCCAAAAGGGGGATGGCCGCAGCGCCCAATCCCGCGAAGCCGCCTTTGGCCAGCCCGACCAAGATGACGGCGGCGGACGCTACAAGATAGAAAATAATGTCGGTTGGCAGGCTCAACTGGCCTGGGTGCGCTTGCGAACCGCCAGCACATAGATAATCGCCGCAGCGGTCGCGAAGATAAACCACTGAATGGCGTAGAGCAGATGATTGTTGGGTATTTGCTCGGGCGATGGCGCAGCTAGCCTCTGCAGACCTTCAACATCATCCGTTGCAACAAGCTTGATCAGCTGCTTGTTCTCTGGTGCGATGATTCCGCTCACTGCCCCGCCTTGCCATTTTGGGGCGACAGGCCGTTCGGACCAGCCAACCGCAACTTTCGCGCCGGGCCCTTCGGCACCGCCGGTCTGGCACGACGCGATATGCGCAAAACCGGCCTTACCATCGGCGTTGGTGCCTGATACCGACTGCCAACCTATGACGTTCACGCACATCAACGCAGATTTGCGAAACAGCGGGAGGGCATCGGGGTCTGGAACCGCTGGCCAGGAGACCGCGGGCAGACCAACTGCTGCTTCATATCGTGCCAGCAAAGCTTCTTTCTCGGCCTTGCGCTGCAATTGCCAGATGCCGAGCCCGAGCATCGTCGCTACTGCTAGCGCAACCAGTATCGTTGGAACCAGCGGCCATTGCTTCATGACACATCGTCCCTTCCTGCTTCGCCCGCCTTGTTGCGATATTCCGCCGCCAGCAACGCAGCCTTCGCCATGCGCAACGACCAGAATGTCGCGACGACGGTAAACGGAACCCAGATCACCGCCTGAACCCAGAATGGCGGATTGAACGCGACATCAACGATCATGGCTAGAACTATAACAAGTGCACCGATGACCATGGTCAACAACGCTGCTGGGCCATCGCCTACGTTAAAGCTGCTGTAATCAAGCCCGCATTGACTGCAACGGTCGGCAAAGCGCGCGGAGCCAGCAAACAAGGTCTTCGCGCCGCATTGCGGGCAAAGACCAGAAAGGGCGACCTGAACGATGCCGGGCCGCCCTTCATTATCCGAAGATATGGTCATCGACCGATCAATGGACCGGCGCGCCCCAACCGCCCCAGACATAGATCGTGATGAAGAGGAACAGCCACACGACATCGA
Organism: Sphingomonadales bacterium Ga0077559; assembly: GCA_001464315.1. Taxonomy (GTDB): domain Bacteria; phylum Pseudomonadota; class Alphaproteobacteria; order Sphingomonadales; family Sphingomonadaceae; genus Sphingorhabdus_B. The sequence continues at coordinate 74,160 of LNFK01000076.1, forward strand.
CGAAATGCCAGTACCAGGCTGCAGCCTCGAAACCGAAATGCTGCTTTGGAGTGAAATGGCCTTTATATGCCCGTACCAGACAGACAATCAGGAATATGGTGCCGACCAACACATGGAAGCCATGGAAACCCGTCGCCATGTAGAAGGTCGTGCCATAGTTCAAACCGCCAAAGGGTATCGGCGCTACTGAATATTCATAAGCTTGGACGGCGCTAAATACGAGACCGAGGATTATTGTCAGCCAAAGGCCTTTTTTCAGGCCGTCATTTTCGCCGACGCCAATAATGCCCCAAAGGCCTTTCATCTCGCCGCCGCGCTCACCGTGGATCAACGCGTGGTGTGCCCAGGTGACCGTCGTACCGGAGCACAGCAGGATCAGCGTGTTCAGCAAAGGCAGCTTCATCGCATCGAGAACTTCGAGGCCCTTGGGCGGCCATTGCATCAATGCGGCAGCGCCTTCTTGTCCAATGAGATTGGCGACAGTGAACCCGTGGCCATCTTCGGTCGGCGTCAACTCAAGCGGCACGGGGAACAGCGAAAAATCGAACCATGCCCAGAACCAGCCGACAAAAAACATGACTTCAGACGCGATGAACAGGATCATCCCGTAACGCAAGTGAAGTTGCACAACCGGCGTATGATCGCCCGATTGCGCCTCGTGCACCACATCGGCCCACCATGCGTAGAACGTGTACACAACCCCAATAAGTCCAATGCCGAAGACGAGGCTGCCATAGCTGAAATATTCGGCATTCATCCACATCACGAGACCAAAGAACATGGTCAGCGCTGAGAAGGAACCCAGCAACGGTGTGATGCTGGGCGGCAGAATATGATAATCGTGGTTCTTGGCACCGGACATGGCTTATTCCCTGTGGTCTTGTAGCTTTGTTTGGCTCTTAGCTGCCCTTATTCCCGCGGTCCACCGTGTTTGGCTTGTCGACGGGGTAAAAGGTATAGCTAAGCGTAATTTCCTCGATGTCCTTCGTTTCCGGATCGGTCATGATCTTCGGATCGACATAATATAGCACCGGCATCCGCACTTGCTCGCCGGGCTTGAGTGTCTGTTCAGTGAAACAGAAGCACTGGATCTTGTTGAAATATTTGCCCGCAAGTTGCGGAGTCACGTTGAAGGTAGCGGTGCCGGTAACGGGTTCATTGGACAGGTTTTTGGCGATGAAAATCGACATGTCCTTGGCGCCAATGCTGACCGTATCAGTCGGGCGCTCGGGCTTGAATTCCCAAGGCAGATCGCCGCGATGATTGGCATCGAATCGGATCACGATCGGCTTGTTGGTGGCGACAACCGTCGCAGCCTGCGCTTCATCGACCTTCATGGTCGTCCCGCCAAAGCCAGTCACCTGACAAAATAGCTTATAGAGCGGCACGGCGGCAAAGCCGACACCAACCATCGACACCGCCAAAGCGGCTGCCATCATGCCAACGCGTGCGTTCGATCCAGCCATCAGCCCCATACCCCGACTTTGACGATGGTGATGAGGAAAAAGAGTATGCAGAGCCCGACCAACACCACACCCATCACTCGCGAGCGCGCCGCCTGCCGCGCGCGAATGATGCGGGTTTCTTCTACGCTGTAAACATGTGGTTCGGTGGGGGTCATAGGATTAACATCCGGTCAAAGGCAAACAGCCCAAACAGCAGGAATAAATAAAGGATGGAGAAGGCAAACAACTTCTTTTCGGGCTTCATCGCCGAAGCCTCGGTCGCCTGATTACGCCAGACGTTGAATGCCAGACCGAGGAACAGCAGGTTGAGGACAATCGCCGAAATCCCGTAAAGCCATCCGGCCTGACCGAGGGCAAAGGGCGCGATAGCCGCTACGGCCATCGGGAAGCTATAGGCAAATATCTGGTTCCGTGTGACCTTTTGTCCCGACACATTGGGCAGCATAGGAATACCGGCCGCGCCATAATCGGTCTTCATAAACAACGCGAGCGACCAGAAATGCGGCGGCGTCCACAGGAATATGATGGCGAACAGCAGGATCGGCAGTAGGGTCACATCGCTGGTAACCGCTGTCCAGCCGATAACCGGTGGGAACGCGCCCGCCGCGCCGCCAATGACAATATTCTGCGGCGTGTTAGGCTTGAGCCAGATGGTATAAACCACCGAATAGAAGAAAATTGAAAATGCCAAGATTCCGGCCGACAGCCAGTTAACCGCAACACCCATGATGCCGACCGAGAATGCGGCCAACCCGATGCCGAAATGCAATGCCGCTTCACGGTCCATCCGCCCCGCAGGGAGTGGCCGCTTAGAAGTCCGCGCCATTTTGGCGTCGACATCTGCCTCATACCATTGGTTTAGCGCGCCGCAGGCACCTGCGCCCATTGCAAGGCATAGGATAGCAGTAAAACCGATGACGGGATGGATTTCACCCGGTGCCGCTAGCAATCCGCAAAGTGCCGTGAAGACAACAAGCGACATCACGCGGGGTTTGGTCAAAGCCCAAAAATCCCGCCATTCTGCTGGCATTATATTCTCACGAGTTGCGGTTGTCATATTTTTATCCTCCCCTCCCGCCCTTCGATCATCTCGGGGAGAGAGGGGGAGTAAGGGTTACTTGATTTCCGGCAGCGTTTCGAACTGGTGGAAGGGTGGAGGGCTCGACAATGTCCATTCGAGCGTTGTCGCGCCTTCGCCCCAATAATTGTCCTCTGCCCGGCGGCCGGCGACCAGCGACCAGATGACGTTCACAAAGAAGATCAGAACGCCGACGCCCATAATCGCATAGCCCAACGAGGCAACACCGTTCCAATAGGCAAAGGCTTCAGGATAGTCGGGAATGCGGCGTGGCATCCCCGAATTGCCGAGGAAATGCATCGGGAAGAACAATACGTTCACGCCGATGAAGAAGATCCAGAAATGCAGATGCCCGAGGAACTCATTCAAATGACGACCCGACATCTTGCCGAACCAGTAATAGAAACCGGCAAAGAGCGAGAATACAGCACCCAGCGACAACACATAATGGAAGTGAGCGACCACATAATATGTATCGTGCAGGTTATCGTCGAGACCGCCATTGGCAAGCACAACACCGGTCACGCCACCAACGGTGAACATGAAGATGAAGCCCATCGCCCAAACCATCGGCGTCTTGAAGCTAACCGAACCACCCCACATCGTGGCGATCCAGCTGAAAATTTTGATGCCGGTTGGCACCGCGATCACCATCGTTGCGGCGGTGAAGCACATTTTCATGTCGACGCTCATGCCCGTGGTAAACATGTGGTGCGCCCAG
>LNFK01000077.1 GCA_001464315.1 Sphingomonadales bacterium Ga0077559
AAGATCATGTCCAAAATGGGCATCGCGGTCATATCCAGCTATCGCGGCGGTTACAATTTCGAAGCGGTCGGTCTCTCCCGCGCATTGGTCAACGACTTCTTCCCCGGCATGCCGAACAAGATATCGGGCGAAGGGTATCACTCGCTGTACGTCAATGCGAAGGACCGCCACGAAGCGGCCTTTGATACTGCAGTTGCGCGGCTTCCTGTTGGCGGCTTCTACAAACAACGCAATGGCGGCGAAGAGCATGCCTATTCGGCCGGGCTGATGCATTTGCTTCAAAGCGCCGTCGCCAACGACAGCTACTCGACCTACACGCAATTTGCGCAGGGCGTCAAAGAACTTCCACCGATTTATCTGCGCGATTTGTTGGAGTTTAACTTCGCCAAAGAGCCCGTCGCGATTGACGAGGTCGAGGCGATCACCGAAATCCGCAAGCGCTTTGTAACCCCCGGAATGTCCTTGGGTGCTCTGTCGCCCGAAGCGCATGAGACGCTGGCGATTGCGATGAACCGCATCGGTGCCAAGGCGGTGTCGGGTGAAGGTGGCGAAGACAGCAAGCGCTTCAAACCCTATGAAAATGGTGACAACGCCAACAGCGTTATCAAACAGATCGCATCTGGGCGTTTCGGCGTAACAGCTGAATATCTCGGCGCGTGCGAAGAAATTGAGATCAAGGTCGCGCAAGGCGCGAAGCCCGGCGAAGGCGGCCAGTTGCCCGGCTTCAAAGTGACCGAGATGATTGCGCGTTTGCGGCATTCCACGCCGGGGGTGATGCTCATTTCGCCGCCACCGCATCATGATATCTATTCAATTGAAGATCTGGCGCAGCTGATTTACGACCTGAAACAAATAAACCCGCGCGCACGCGTTTGCGTCAAGCTGGTAAGCGCGGCAGGCATCGGCACGATTGCGGCGGGCGTTGCCAAGGCGCATGCCGACGTCATCCTCGTCTCAGGCAATGTCGGCGGCACCGGCGCTAGCCCACAAACCAGCATCAAATATGCCGGCACTCCTTGGGAAATGGGGCTGTCCGAAGCCAATCAGGTACTCACGCTCAACGGCCTGCGCCACCGCATTAAACTGCGCACCGACGGCGGCCTGAAAACCGGTCGTGACATTGTCATTGCCGCAATCTTGGGTGCTGAAGAATTCGGCATCGGGACATTGAGCCTCGTTGCGATGGGTTGCATCATGGTTCGCCAGTGTCACTCTAACACTTGCCCTGTCGGCGTGTGCACGCAGGATGACGAGTTGCGCAAAAAATTCGGCGGTTCGCCGGAGAAGGTCATCAACTTGATGACTTTCATCGCCGAAGAGGTCCGCGAGATTTTAGCAAAGCTGGGTTACCGTTCGCTTGACGAAGTGATCGGTCGCACAGAGCTGCTCCGTCAGGTGAGCAGGGGATCCTCGCTAAAGTCGATGCGCCCGACAGCGCGCGGCGATTCTCTATCCCGACGTTCCGCAACGAAGTGCCCGACAGCCTCGACGCGCAAATGATCCGCGATGCCAAGCCGGTGTTCGAACGCCGCGAGAAGATGCAGCTGACCTATAATGTCCGCAACACCCACCGCGCCGTGGGCACACGGTTCAGTTCCGAAATCACAAGGCTTTACGGCATGAAGAACTTGGCGGAAGACCATGTCCATGTCCGCCTGCGCGGTTCGGCGGGACAGTCGTTGGGGGCTTTCTTGTGCCAAGGCATCACGCTTGAAGTGTTCGGCGATGCCAATGATTATGTCGGCAAAGGCCTTTCGGGCGGAACGATCATTGTGAGGCCCACCGTGAGTTCGCCTCTGGTCAGCCAGGACAATAGCATTATCGGCAATACCGTTCTCTACGGTGCAACGGCCGGGCGGTTATTTGCGGCGGGTCAGGCAGGTGAACGCTTCGCGGTTCGCAACTCAGGCGCGCATGTTGTGGTTGAAGGCTGCGGCTCCAACGGCCTTGAATATATGACCGGCGGCATTGCTGTCATCCTGGGCCGCGTCGGTAGCAACTTTGGCGCTGGCATGACCGGCGGGATGAAGCCAATGCGAACCCCGAAAATATCGTCTGGCAGCGGCTGGATAGTATGTATTGGGAAGAGCAATTAAAGGCCCTCATCATGGCGCATGCGCATGCTACCGATAGCAAATGGTCGCGTTCGATCATCGAAGATTGGGACCGACGGCGCGGCGAATTCTGGCAGATTTGCCCGAAGGAAATGCTGACCCGTTTGGCGCAGCCGCTGTCGGATAGCGAGGCACTGGAGGCGGCGGAGTAACATCCGCTGGCATTTTGCAACCATTTACATTTCTAAGCCCAAGCTGAGCGCTTCGTTCAGCTTGGGCTAAGCCGCCTCCGCCTATCAGGCCGCCAACGGCACCTTCGCCGCCACGCCACTTTTTGGCGATGAGTGAGGATGATGGTTATGCATTCCAGATATTTACTTTGCGCGCTCCCGTTGCTGGCGATTTCCGCTGCGCCTGCGACTGCGCAGGATTTGGTTTTCGTTCCGGGCACTGGCGAACCTTTTGCAATCGACGCAACGGACAATGATTTTGCGCCAGCCGCAGACGATGCCGGCACCGATTTTGCCGATATGGCCGATAGGATTGCCGATCCGGATATGCAGGACGGCGTCGCGGCCGCAATTGAAAGCGCCACTAGCGCAATGATGAACTTACCCGTCGGCCGCTTTGCCGAAGCAATCGAACGCGCCCGTCCCGGCACCGTCAGCCGCCGGATGCGCGGCGATGCGACGGTGGCAGACATTGCGGGTCGCGATGCGGGTTATTTACCCGAAGAACTAGGTGAGCGCAGCCGCGATGCCATGGGCATGATGAGCGGTTTTGCCCGCGCCATGGCGACGATGATGCCCGAATTCGAACGCATGAGCCACGAGATGGAAGAAAGCTTCCGCGCTGCCAAGGCCGAGGCACGCCGCAGCAGAAATTAACGAACGACCGGCGGGGGCATTTCGCCGGAAGTAACCTCAGTTTCTGGGGTTCGTCACGTCTCCCTCGGGTCGCACATCTTCGGATGAACGAGGGAAATGGGGCGAGGTGCAGGGTCGCGTCAAAACCGGCCTTGCACCATCGCCTTATCTACGCAATCGGGCTAGCCAACTCGTCGTTCCCCTGCTCTAACGCTCCCGAGAAAATTCGGGGAGAATGGTTATGCGCAATCTGTTTCTGGCGGCGTCGGCATTCGCGTTGATCTACGCGGTTCCAGCTCACGCCGATGCCAATGGTGACCTTAAAAAACTGGTAGACGATGTCTGGGCGGTAACGCTTAAGGATCAGCCGATTTATGCCAGCGCACTAGGTATCGACACCTATGCAGGGGAGGTCGGCGATTACACTCTCGCTGCACAGGACCGGCGCGCCGCAGAAGCCGCAGCATTTTTGAAGCGGCTGGATGCAATCCCAGCCAGCCAGTTTGACGCGGCGACCAAGGTTGAGGCTGGGATATTGCGGCGCGCGTTAAACTCGACCATCGAAGGCAACCGTTTCGGCCAACGCACGATCAATTTTACGACCTATTCGAGCTGGCATCAGCAATTTGCCGGAATGGCGCAGAATTTGCCGTTTAAGACCAAGGCTGACTTCGACAGCTACAATAAAAGGCTCGCGCAATATGGACGCGTCAACGACGAAAATATCGCGGTTGCCGACATCGCGATCAAAGGCAAATATACGCAGCCTTGCGAAACATTGACCGGGTTTGAGGGCACAGTCAGCGGGCTAATTCAGGCCGACGTCACCAAATCGCGGTTTTTTGCGCCTTATGCGGGCAAGCGCCCCGAGGGCATAAGCCAGATCGATTTCGATATGCTGGCTGGCACCGCAGCGAAGAACATCCAGACCGTCATTCACCCCGCGCTGAACAAACAGCTCGCCTGGTATACAGCCAACTACAAACCCGCTTGCGCCAAGGCCCCGGGCGTGTCTGCGCAGCCCGGCGGCAGCGGATATTACGCGTTTCGTGTTCGCGAAGAAACCACCACCGACCTCAGCCCTGAGCAGATCCATCAGATCGGCCTCAATGAAGTCGCGCGAATCCGCGCCGAGATGGTCGAGGTTGCTACCAAGGCTGGATATCCTAGCCGCGAAGCGTTTATCAAGCATCTGCGCACTGACCCGCAATATTATGCCAACACACCTGAAGAACTGATGTTGCAGGTCGCGCGGGTAACCAAGACGATAGACGGCAAAATGCCATCATTGTTCGGCCGCCTGCCGCGTCTGCCTTATGGCATAAAGGAAATTCCCGCCGAAACCGCCGAGGGCACGACGACTGCGTATTATAATCCCGGTTCCCCCGAAATCGGCCTGTCGGGCACCTATTTCGTTAACACGTCAAAACTGAACCAGCGGCCATTCTGGGAAATTCCTGCACTTTCGGTGCATGAGGCAGTACCCGGTCACCATCACCAGATCGCGTTGCAGCAGGAATTGCCGCTTTCCGACTTCCGCAAATATGGAGCATTTTTTACCGCATTTACCGAAGGCTGGGGATTATATTCCGAACGGCTCGGGATCGAAATGGGACTCTATGACACGCCCGCCAAAGATATGGGGCGACTATCTTACGAAATGTGGCGCGCATGCCGTCTGGTGGTCGATACCGGTATTCACGCCAAGGGCTGGAGCAAGCAGCAAGCCATCGATTTCATGACAAACAACAGCGCGCTGTCTGCCGCCAATATCGAGGCCGAGGTAAACCGCTATATCAGCTGGCCCGGACAAGCGCTGGCCTATAAACTGGGCGAACTGAAAATTCGCGAATTACGGATGATAGCGACGAAAGAGCTTGGCGCTAAATTCGACCTTGCGGCATTCCATGATGTGGTGCTTGGGCAAGGTTCGGTGCCACTCGATGTGCTTGAGGCGCAGGTTAAGGATTGGGTTGCGGCAGAAAAAGCGAAGTAACAAGGCTGTCATCATCGTCTGCGACGCGATACGGCATAAAATTTGGAGATATAAATGCGTAACCTGTCGTTCCTGCTGGCGTCCTGCCTGATCGCCGCGCCTGCTCTGGCCCAAAACGTACCTGCCCCCGCAAAACCGCCGGTCAATACCAGCGACGGCTATCTCAAGGCCGGACAGGCCGAGCTCAAACGCCTGATCGCGGACAGGCCCAACAACCGCAAGGCGCGCAATGTCATTATCTTCATCGGCGATGGCATGGGGATTGCCACGCTGACCGCTGGTCGCATTTTCGAAGGGCAGCAGCTTGGCCTCGACGGCGAATCCTATGTCGCCGAAATGGACCGCCTGCCCCACACCGCCTTGGTAAAAACCTATTCGCATGACTCGCAGGTCGCCGACAGCGCGCCGACAGCGACCGCCATCGTCGCAGGCGTGAAGACCAAGAATGGCGTGATCGGCGTCGGTCCTGAAGCCATCGAGAATGACTGCGCCGCGACCGCTCCGTTCAAGGTGCCGTCGCTGTTCGAACTGGCCGAGGACAAAGGCTACGCGACCGGTATCGTATCGACTGCGACGATCACGCATGCCACCCCAGCCTCAACTTACGCCCATACCGCGCAGCGCGACTGGGAGGTCGATGCCAATATGCCCGCCGCGGCGAAAGCCGCTGGCTGCATCGATATCGCCCGGCAGATGATCGAATGGCCACATGGTAACGGACTTGAGGTTATGCTGGGAGGCGGACGCGCGCATTTCCTTCCCGCCAACACTCCCGACCCCGAATATTCTACCGCAAAGGGCAAGCGCGCCGACGGTAAGAATTTGGCCGATGTCTGGAAGTCCGCAAACCCGGCAGGCGAATATGTCTGGAACAGCGATAGCTTCAATGCCGTAGACCCCAGGAAGGCGTCGAAACTCCTCGGCCTGTTCGAGCCATCGCACATGCAGTTCGAGGCCGACCGGACTGCAGGGGGGGGCAAGGAACCTTCGCTCGCCGAAATGACGACCAAGGCAATTGCGATGCTGTCGAAGAACCGCAAAGGCTACGTCTTGATGATCGAGGCCGGACGAATCGACCACGCGCATCACGGCGGTAATGCGCGGCGCGCGCTGCAAGATACGGTGGCACTGAATCAGGCTTTGAAGGCTGCGATGGCGACCGTCGATCTGCGCGATACGCTGATCGTCGTGACCTCCGACCATAGCCACGCCTTCACTATGGCCGGTTATCCCGAGCGCGGTAATCCGATCCTAGGTGTGGTCGCTGCGCCGATCGGCACGCCGACGCTGGCCAAGGACGGCAAGGCTTATACGACTTTGGGCTATGCGAATGGCCCCGGCGCGGTCTCCGCCACTGAACGACCTGACCCATCAAAGGAAGACACGCAAGCGCTGAATTACCGCCAGCAATCGCTCGTCGGCCTGTCGAGCGAAACCCATGGTGGCGATGACGTCGTCGCCCGTGCAGCAGGGCCCAAAGCCCATCTGTTCAAGGGCACGATCGAGCAGAACACGATCTTCCAGATAATGCGGTCAGCTCTGGGTTTTTAGTTATTTCGGCTCGGGCAATGGTTCGGCGTCGGGCGACCCCGCCGCCGATTCTTTAGCGTCGAGTTCAGCTTGCAATTTGGCTTCGCGCTCGGCGCGGCCTTTTTCGAATTCGACTATCCGCGTTTCGACTTCGGCAGCCTCGGCATCAATGCCTGCCATGCGTTTTTGCCGTTCGGCGGCGATCAGGCGGCCAAAGGTAATGCCGGGATCCTGCGCCTTTTCGGCATAGGCGCGGTCGATTTCTTTAAGGCCGCAACCGGTGAAGCCGCCAGCACCCGATGGCGAACAGCTCATCGTGCCACTCGCGCCGACATATTCATACGCCTTGATCCGCTCGGACGTTGCCTGATTGCGCGAATCATTTGGGTCATTGCGAAGCGAGGTTGGGATCCGATAGCGGTCGGCTTCATCCATCCGCGCGCAAACGACGATTTCATCGCCGGTGCTTTGCGGGCATTCGTCATCGCCATAGACAAATAGCTGGTTTATTTTTTCGTCGCCCGGCTGATTTGCCGGCAGGTCCTGCGCCGACGCGGGCACGGCCAGCAACATGGCTGTCGACATAAAGGCGTAGGCAAATCGGGTCACAATAGTTCTCCAGTAATTTAAACAGGGTCTTGCGACTGTAACGCTGAACCGGCGATGAAGTTCATATCCGTTTTGAAACGGCAATTGCGGTCCGGCACCCCATCCGGATGATCGCGCTCATCAACGGATAGGCCGGTGCGCGCTCGGCTCCATGGGCCAAGGCGGTTGCCTTATGCTCCAACTCATCGGCCTGGAAATCCAGAACCATCGCCTTTAATTCGGGATCGCTATCGCCTATATCTTCGAGCTGTTCGGCATAATGCCGGTCGATTTCGGTTTCTACCGCGACGGTGCAGGCCATTGCCGCTTCTGGGCCGATGGCAGCTGTCACCGCGCCCAAGGCAAATCCTGCCACATCCCAGATCGGGTACAACGCTGTTGGACGCACACCGCGTTCGGCCATCATTTTATCAAAGGCGGACAGATGCCGTTGTTCCTGTTCGGCCATATGCGCGATGCTGCGCGACGCTGGGGTGCGGTCTCCCATTACCGCCAATTGCCCGGCATAAATGCGTTTGGCGCCATATTCGCCCGCCTGGTTCACGCGGATCATACTGGCGATGGCGTTAGAACGCTGCGCGGCGGATTTCAGATTTTGGGCATTTTCCATTTCAGCACCAAGATGACCACTGCACCGCCAACCGACAAGAGGAAATTATAGCCAGCCAAAGAAATACCGAACAATGTCCAAGGTGCGACATCACAGCGGATAAGCGGCGCGTTCATGATCGAGTCGAGCAGGTCCTTGCCGCTACCCGATATGGTTGATGTGCAAGCGGTCAGACCTTCCCACCAGCCATATTCGACGCCCGCATGAAAACCGCCGATCAGGCCACTGGTTAATATGCCCAAAGCCGCCAGCGCGACCAGAGCATGGCGATAGGCTGGGTTGCCCACGAAAAACGCGATGAAGGCAATGCCTAACGCCTCGAAATGTGGATAGCGCTGCCACCAGCACATTTCGCACGGGTAAAGCCCACCAATATATTGCGAGCCATAAGCGCCAGCCAAAAGCGAAGCGGGCAACAAAAATGCTAGCCAGTGCGCGGTGCCGTATTTGGCCGTCATCGCTTAATTCTGAGCCTTACCCTTTACTGGCTTCTCAGCCAGCTTCATCGTTTTCGAGCCCAACCGATTGAGCGTTTCCATCGCATAATGCAGCTGGAAATCGTCGATACCTTTGGCCTTCAACTGCTCGGCAGTCATCGCGAAACGGGGGTCATCGGCGATATCTTCTTCTAGTTCCTTAGAATCGTCGGTAATTTCGTTGACGAGATGGCGGCGAAGGTCCGATTCGCGAATGGACATCCGTTTTTTGTAATCGGGGTCCGAAAGCTGCGGCACCTGGATGTCTGGCTTGATCCCACCCTCCTGCACCGAACGGCCCGAGGGCAGATGATAACGCGCTACGGTCAGGCGGAGGCCAGTGTCGCGGGTCAGCGGCAGGACATTCTGCACCGAACCCTTGCCAAAGCTGCGTTCGCCCATGACCAGACCGCGATGATGGTCCTGCAATGCGCCAGCGACGATTTCGGACGCGGAGGCAGAGCCTGCATCGACCAGAACGATAATTGGCGCGCCGCCGGTGACATCGCCCGGAACCGCGCGTTCAGCCCACCAGCGTTCGATTGACTTTTTGTCACGACCACGTTCGGAAACGATTTCGCCCTCGGATAGGAAGGCATCGGAAACGGCGACGGCCTCATCGAGGATGCCACCAGGGTTGGAGCGCAAGTCGACGATATAGCCCAATGGCTTACCGCCCAGAGATTTCTTGATGCTCGAAACCGCCGAGACAACGTCAGCGCCGGTTTCTTCGGAGAAGCCGGTGATCGTAATCAGGCCGATACGATCTTTCACTTCCCAGCGGACCGGTTTCAAGTCGATGATCGCGCGTGTAATAGAAACATCAAACGGCGCGTCGCGGCCGGGACGAACGATTGTCAGCTTGATCGAGGTGCCTGGAACGCCGCGCATTGCCTCGACAGCTTCATCGAGCGTGCCGCCGAAAATCAGCTTGCCATCGAGATGCGTGATATAGTCGCCTGACTTTATCCCAGCCTTGTCGGCTGGCGTATCCTTGGTCGGCGCGATGACTTTGACCGCCTCGTCCTCAAGCGTCACCGACAGGCCGAGGCCGCCATACTCGCCATCGATTTGCGTTTGAAGCGTGCTGAAGTCGGATTTATTGAGAAAACCGCTATGCGGGTCAAGGCTCGACAACATGCCTTGGATTGCGCCTTCCATCAGCTGCTTGTCGTCGACCTTGTCGACATAGCTGGATTTCACCTTTTTATAGACCGCGAGGAATTGTTCCAACTCGCGGATCTGGTCTGCCTGCACCTGCGACGCCGATTTTTGCTGCGCGCTTTGCGCCAATAATACGGTGGCGGGCAATGCAACGGCCAGAGCAATACCGAGGGTCGCAGGCAGCAAACGGTTCTTCATGGGCAAATCGAGTCCTTGTTTCAGGCTGGTTGCTATATCGCGCATGAACCAATGGTGAAAGCGCGTTTACCACGAAGGGTGGACACCCCCCGACAAGCGTCAGCCAAGCAATGCAGCAATGTCTATAACCCGCCCATTTTTGCGAAGTTCTACGCCGATTTCTGCCGATTCATCGCCAGTGGTCCCAAGTACCGCACCCTGCGCGATTTTTTGATCCTTCGCGACCTGAACCGCATCCAGATTGGTAATCACCGTGTTCCAGCCATTACCATGCTCGATAATGACAATCTGGCCATAACTTCGATAGCGGCCAGCGAAGGTCACTCTGCCCCCTGCTGGTGCGACTATTAGAGTGCCGGCGTCTACCGCCAAGCGTACGCCACGTTCGCGATAGCCGGTGGCGTTGAGTTCGTTAAAGCCCGACACCACCGTTCCGCGCGCAGGCAGGATATAGGCGTTGCTATCGCTTGACTCTCGAAGTTCGGCATTCTGCCGTAGCAACGGTCCGTCGAGCGCCGCCAGCTCGGCTGCCTTTTCGCCGCTTAAGCGCTGTGTATCAATCCGGCCAACGATATCGCGGGCGCGTTCGCCCTGGGCGATGGCCTGTTCGAATTCGATTGCGGCATTAGCGGAGAAATCGCCAGCTTTTCCGCGCGCGTCGCCCTCGAGCTTGGCAAGCGCTGTACGGCGAGCCTGCAGACGGCTTCGCGCATCGCCGAGCGATTTGAGCGCAAGCAATTCTTGCGAGCGATATTCATTTTGCACCGCAATTTGCTGGCGCAGCGCGCTGGTACGTCGGATAATTTCGGGCTGCACCGTCGCCATCACCGCGCGCAGGTGGATATAGTCCTGTCGCTGGCCGGGCTGCGCGATCATCAATGCGGTCGGGCGGCTGGTCATTTGCTGCAGCGCGGCGTTGAGGCGGAGCACGGGTTCGCTTTCCTGCCCCAGCCGCGAGCGCTGCGCCTGCTGGCGGCGGGCGATAATCGCGATACGGGCATTGGCAGCGGCGATTTGCGCTTCTGCGGCGGCTATTTCAGCTGAAAGGACAGCGCGCTGGGCAACGATGCGGTCTGCGGTGCTCGTGGCGTTGCTCGCCTCTTGTCGTAGCAACTCGCTTCGGCGTTCGGCCTTTAACGCCTTTGCCTTTGCCTCAAGCAACGCGTCCTGCTGTGCGTCGGGTGATGTGCTTTGCGCCAGCAACGCGCTCGCAACCCCTAAAGGTACCGACGCAAGAAAAAAGAGGGTCAATGCAAACCGCATGACCTATCCTTCACGATGATAGGGGTGGTTGGCAATAATAGATGTCGCGCGGAATAATTGCTCAGCAAGCATCGCGCGCGCAATCAAATGTGGCCAGGTTGCTTTACCAAAAGCGATGAGTCTGTCCGCCCCTGCCCGCTCCGCATCGCCGAAGCCGTCAGCAGCGCCAATCAGAAAGCGGGTTTCACGTACACCGTCGTCACGCCAGCGCTCCAAGAGGTGCGCCAATTCGACCGAGCCAAGCTGCTCGCCCTTCTCATCAAGAATGATGGTTTTGAATGGCGCGTCAGAGCCGGGCAGTTCCCCGCCCCGATCTGGCAATTCAGTATGCTTTGTCGGCCAGCTAATCCGCTTCAGATAGCGATCGACTAGTTCAGCCTCAGGTGACCGCCCTATTTTGCCGCGCGCAATGATATGCAAGCGCATCGCCATGATACGCCGTTCAGCTAGTTAGGCTTGCGCGACTTCAGGTGCGTCGCCGAATGCCCACATGCGTTCCAGATTGTAGAAGCTGCGCACTTCGGGCCGGAATAGGTGCACGATGACGTCTTCCGCATCAATCAGTACCCAGTCAGCCGAAGGCAGGCCTTCGATCCGCGCATGGCGGCCGGCTTTCTTGATGCGCTCGGCAAGCTTCTGCGCCATCGATGCCACCTGCCGCGATGATCGGCCAGTCGCGACAACCATATGGTCGGCGATATTGCTTTTGCCTTCGAGCGGGATGGTGACAACTTCCTGTGCCTGATCGTCATCCAGCGACTGGAGGATGAGGGCGTGGAGCGCGTCTGGGCTCAATGATGGTCCCTTGGCCTTTTCGGCAACAGGGACAGATGCAGTTTCGATCAAGTTTGCTCCTTAAAGCACAAGTGTGCGGGTAACGCCGTCACGCGTTCCAAGTTCCTTATATCGGTTAAACCAATATGGGTCGGCGCGGCGTATCGCGGTTGCCGAACGGGGATCTGGACGAAAGCGCAAATAGACAAGCGCTGGCGTACTCCACTCTGTCCAGTGATGTCGCTGGCCCTGACGCCGGACAAACCGTCTGAACCAGGCCATTGCAGGACCCGCAATCGCATAAGCATCATAGCCGGGTCTGGCGATAACTGCAATCGGCATCATCCGCGCAATGTCACGCCAGCGTTTCCAGTGATGAAATTGCAACAGATTATCCGCGCCCATGATCCAGATGAACTGCGTTTTGGGGTAGCGCGCGACCAATTTGCGCAAGGTTTCGGCGGTGTACACGGTACCCAGTTCGCGTTCGATTGCGGTCGCCTTGATCGGGCTGCGCCGCGCTTGTGCTTTGGCCGATGCAAGCCGCGCAGCCAGCGGGGCCATGTCCTTTTTGGGCTTCAGCGGATTACCCGGCGACACCATCCACCAAAATTCGTCCAGCCCCAAAGCGTCAATCGCAAACAGGCTTATCGCCCGGTGACCGCCATGTGCGGGGTTGAAAGATCCGCCCATCAAGCCGACGGTTTTCAAGGTCTGGTCTGTCCTTGCCCGTGTACGAGCCATTTATATGTGGTCAGCCCTTCAAGCGCGACCGGTCCGCGTGCGTGAAGCCTGCCGGTCGCAATGCCGATCTCCGCCCCCAAACCAAATTCGCCGCCGTCGGCATATTGGGTCGACGCATTGTGCATCACGATAGCGCTGTCTACAGTCGCCAGAAATTCAGCGGCGACTTCGCTATTTTGCGTAATGATGGCGTCGGTGTGGTGCGAGCCGTGGCGCGCGATATGATCCATCGCGTCATCTGGTCCCGACACCACCCGCGCTGAAATCACCGAATCGAGGTATTCGGTGTCCCAGTCGGCCTCGTCCGCAGAAACGGTACGCGAATCGAGTTCCATCAGCATATCATCGGCGCGGACTTCGCAGCCGGCGTCGATCAGCGCTGAGACCAGATCGCCTGGCGCGGCGTAATCCTGATCAATCAGTAACGTCTCGGTCGCACCGCAAATGCCGGTGCGCCGCATCTTGGCGTTGACGATAATCGCCCTGGCCATCGCCGGGTCAGCGTCTTTGTGGACATAAGTGTGGCAGATGCCATCAAGATGCGCGAGCACCGGCACGCGGGCTTCGTCCTGAACGCGTGCGACGAGCGACTTGCCCCCTCGCGGGATGATCATGTCGATTGCGCCCTGTGCGCGTAGCATCGCGCCAACCGCTGCCCGGTCTTGTGTCGGCACTAACTGCAAGGCATCGGCGGGCAGACCGGCGGCAGCGATGCCCTCGACCATTGCCGCGTGGATTGCGCGGTTGCTGTTGACAGCCTCGCTGCCGCCGCGAAGGATGACGGCGTTGCCCGAGCGCAAGCCAAGCGCCGCTGCATCGGCGGTTACATTCGGGCGGCTTTCATAGATGATGCCGAGCACGCCGATGGGAACACGTACCCGTTCCATCACCAACCCATTGGGCTGGGTGTGAGTGTCTATAATTTCCCCGACAGGATCGGAGAGCGATGCGACTTTTTCGACCGCATCGGCAATCGCGGAGATGCGAGTCTCGTCGAGTTTCAACCTGTCGAGCAATGCCGGCGACAGACCGGACGCTTGGGCTGCGGCCATGTCGATCGCATTGGCATTGCAGATATCGGCTGAGCGTTGACGTAACGCTGCGCTGATGCTTTTCAACGAATCAGCCTTAGCCGCATCGTCCGCCCGAGCAAGAGTCAAGGCCGCCAAACGGGCTTTAGTGGTCATTGTCGCAATTAATGTTTCGGCGTCGGTCATGGTGAGGCAGTCGTAGGGAAAAGGCGGGAAAAGGGGAAGTCCACTCCCCACAAACCCCATAAGTGCTGTAATTTGAATGCGAATCGGTGGCAGCACACTGTTTTCAATGGACTTTATTTTTGGATAATCACCCGACACTGTCATTGCGGCGTCGCAGTTTCATGTTTTGGATAACGTTTTCCACAACTCACCGCGTGACTCGCCCGACTCATCACGAGTCGCCCCAAACCGATTCGCTAGCGCTTTGTTCCTCTGCTACCGGCGCTCCACAAATAGATAAAACGGGGTGGGTCGTGTCGCTACAGACCAGAATGACCGGTTGGAAAAGCCGGATTGCTGGATGGTTTATTGACCGCGAATTTTTCATGCGGGCCAATGGCCAAGTCAGGTTCTTGAAAATATCTGCGCAATTGCAACGCCGTGTTGCAATCACGGCAGCCGTCGTTGTCGGTACATGGCTGGTTGTCACGTTAGGCATGGCAGTAAATCAGATGAGTGTTTTTGCCGAGCGGATGGCACTAAGCGAAAAAGAAGCCAAGATTGAGTCCGCCGAAGAACGAGTGGCCAGCTATCGTGGGTCAATCGACGAGGTAACCAAAGATCTAGAGCAGCGGCAGAAGATGCTCGAAAGCCTGAGCGATCAATATCTCGACGAACTTCCTATCGAAACCGAAGCAACCCAGCCTACCGATGCAGACGACAAAGCCGTAAAGACCATTAGCGCATTGGTCCCCGAAGCCGCTGGTCTCGCCCGCATCGAAGCCCGCCAAATCCGATTTGCCGAAATCATGACCCGCGTCGCACTTGTCCGCACCAAAAAAGCAGAAGCGGCGATCCGCGAGTTCGGATTGAACCCAGACGTTTTGGCACGGCAAGCGAGTAGCGCGCAGGGTGGTCCGTTTGAATCCTTCTTCGGCGGTTCCAAAAAAGAAGTCCGCGATCCGCGCTTTACCAAATTGGCGGCATCGCTTGGCCGCATGGACGCGATGGAACGGGCGCTGGCCGCTATTCCAACATCGATGCCAGCTGCAGTCATGCTGATGTCGAGCGGCTTTGGCTATCGCGCCGACCCGTTTACCGGCGGCGGCGCGATGCATGCCGGGCTTGATTTCAAAGGCCCCATAGGAACCTCGATATTAGCTGCTGCTGAGGGCCGCATAACCTTTGCCGGGTCGCAAGGCGGCTATGGCAATACCATCGAAATCACTCACGCTAATGGCTTATTAACACGCTATGCCCATTTGTCGAGTTTCAACGTTTCGCTTGGCCAAAAGGTCGAACGCGGTGTACAAATTGGGCGCATGGGCAGCACTGGCAGGTCGACCGGCAGCCACCTGCATTTCGAGGTCCGCCTGAACGGTCAGGCGATCAACCCGAGAAAGTTTCTGGAGGCAAATTCTGATGTTCTCGAAATCCAAGCCATCGCGGGAGGTCGCACCGATGATCCCGCAGGCCGCAAATTCGCAAAGAGGTAATAACCGCATGGCAAATTCAGGCCACACTTTCTCGATCATCGCATCCGATGTTGAAATCGTCGGCAATCTGAATGCGCGCGTCGATTTGCATATCGACGGCAAGGTGCAGGGCGACGTGACCTGCGGCAATATCGTGCAAGGCGAGGGCAGCGTCATTTCCGGGAAAGTGACCGCTGAATCGGCCAAGCTTTCGGGCAAGGTCGAAGGCTCGATTGAGGCCAATGATCTGGTTATCGAGGCCAGCGCTCGGATTATCGGCGATGTTGTGTACAACAATCTGACGATTGCACCGGGGGGTCAGGTCGATGGCAAATTCAAGCATAAATCATCGGGCGGTGCACCAAGCATCAGCCGTACGACGGTAGATGTGGCCAAGCTATCCGATCCGCTAATCCTTGGATCCGAATCCAAAGTCGCATAAATACCGGGTTTATATTTTAAAACGGGCCGTCCGCTTGGGCGGCTCTTTTTTTATGCATGCTGTCGGCGCGAACAAAATCGGCCCGAACCATCGCTGGTCCGGGCCGTAAGGTGGATGTTCGCGGGAGGAACATCGGGAGGGGGCGGGGCATTAAAGGAGAGGAGAGAACGCCCCGCCGCCAAGCTGAAAATCAGTAATTGTAGGCGCGTTCTCCGTGGCTGGAGAGGTCGAGACCTTCGCGCTCTGCATCTTCGGTCGGACGAAGACCCAGGGTCTTGTCGATGAGGACGAACAGTACAGCCGAGCCGATACCTGACCACATCAATGTCCAGGCGACAGCTTTGATCTGGGTGATGACTTGGCCAGCCATGTCATATTCACCGGCAACCGCGACAGCCGCTGTGTAATCGATCCAGCCTTGGCCGCCCAATGCAGGGTCAGCAACGATGCCGGTCGCGATGGCGCCGATGATGCCGCCGATGCAGTGGATACCGAACACGTCGAGCGTATCGTCATATTTGAATTTGTTCTTCACGTAAGAAACGAAGAAGTAGCAAACCGGCGACACGACGAAACCGAGCAGGATTGCGGTGCCCGGATGGGCGAAGCCCGAAGCCGGCGTAATTGCAACTAGACCGGCGACCGCACCTGACACACCTCCCAGAAGCGACGGACGGCCGTGTTTGATTTGCTCTACAATCGCCCAAGCTACGGCCGCTGCTGCGGTGCAGACAAAGGTGTTGATGAAGGCGACGGCGGTGATGCCGTTGGCTTCAAGGTTGGAACCGGCGTTGAAGCCGAACCAGCCCACCCAGAGGAGCGAAGCGCCGATCATTGTCATGGTCAGGCTGTGCGGTGGTGTGGCTTCCTTGCCGTGGCCAACGCGCTTGCCGATGACGAGGCAGCCGATGAGACCAGCGATACCTGCGTTGATGTGAACAACGGTGCCACCAGCGAAATCAAGCGCGCCCCAGCCCCACAGCAGACCCATGTCGTTAGGAGTTGCGTTTAGGAAGTCCGGGCCTGCCCAATACCAAACCTGATGGGCAATCGGGAAGTAGACGACCGTCAACCAAAGCACCGTGAACACCATTAAAGCCGAGAATTTCACGCGTTCTGCAAAGGCACCGACAATCAGCGCCGGCGTGATGCACGCGAAGGTCATCTGGAATATGATGAACACATATTCGGGCAGATAAACGCCGTTGGAGAAGGTCGCGGCAAGCGTCGACGCATCAACACCCATCAACAGCACTTTGTCGAAGCTGCCGACATAGGGGTTGCCGCTTGTGAAGGCCATTGAATAGCCCCAGCCCACCCAGACTAGGGCAGCGATGCTGACAATCATGAAAACCTGCATCAATACGCTGAGCATATTCTTCGTACGGACAAGGCCGCCGTAGAACAAAGCGAGTGCGGGAACCGACATCATCAAAACGAGAACCGACGACACCAGCATCCATGCGGTATCGCCTTTGTTCACCATTTCGGCGGTTGGCGTGAAAGCGGCGACGGCGGCAGGAGCTGCCTCAGCTACTGCTTCGGTTGCTGCTGCGGCACCTTCGGCTGCTTTCTCCACAGCTTCCTGTGCGAAGGCTGGGAGGGCGGCGAACAATGTCGCCCCCGCCGCGCCGAGAAATTTCAGTGTTTTCGACATTTTATAGTTCCCCTAGCTTAATAGTCCCGCGTCAAAGCGCGGTTTCGTTGGTGTCGCCGGTGCGGATGCGCAACGCACCAGCGAGTTCGAATTCGAAAATTTTGCCATCGCCGATTGCTCCGGTTTCGGCGGCATGCTGGATGGCCTCGATAACGGCGGGTGCCTGATCGGAGGCGCACGCGATTTCAATTTTGACCTTTGGCACCATGTTGGTTTCATATTCGGCGCCGCGATAGATTTCGGTCTGGCCCTTCTGCCGGCCAAAGCCCTTTACCTCGGTCACCGTCATGCCCGACACGCCAAGCGCCGTCAGAGCCTCGCGAACCGGGTCAAGCTTGTGCGGCTTAATCACTGCGATAATATATTTCATGCACACCCCCGTTGTTGTGCAATGCAATATGCAAACGCTGTGCCAAAATCGCTGAACGGCGGTTTGGCAGGGTTTGGCCGAGTTACAGCGACGACCGCTAATCCAGCGGTGCAGTTTATTGCCTATTTATTAATCAGTTTGAAATTGGTGATTAATAATTAGGCAACAACAAGCTTCGCCCAAATTGGCAGATGGTCGGATGCGCGCTGCGCCAAGGCTGAACCGTGCGCTCCCTGGTCTTCGACAGCGATGTCATGGCTGACAATGATCCGATCAAGATGCGCCACCGGCCGCGCGCTGTGGAAGCTTTTGGGCGTCTTGATGATGCGGTGATGGTGAAAGGCA
>LNFK01000078.1 GCA_001464315.1 Sphingomonadales bacterium Ga0077559
CATGCGATAATGGATCGCCGCATCATCGGCTGCCTTAGCGATTAATCCATCGAAGGAATCAACTTCCCGAACAAGGTGACCTTTGCCAAGACCGCCAATGGCCGGATTGCACGACATCGCGCCAATCGTATCGCGATCAAAGCTCACCAGCGCGACACGCACACCTATCCGCGCGGCAATCGCCGCAGCCTCGGTCCCGGCATGTCCGCCGCCGACAACGATGATATCGAAGTCTGTACTCATGCCTGCGCGCATAGCTGAGTCGGCCTTGTTCGTCAAAGCTCGACAAGCTGTTTCACGTGAAACAAACCCCGAAGTTTCAAATTCGTTACTTGCCGACGCAGAATTTCCCGAACAACACATCAAGCATATCCTCAGTATGCGCCCTGCCCGTTAACGCGTCCAGCGCGAGCCGCGCCTGCCGCAAATTTTCCGCTACGATCAACCAGTCTGTAGACACGGAAGCTTCTGCCAATGCGGCGGCACAATTAGACAATAAACTGCGCTGGCGTTGATTCACTGCAAACTGATCGGGGGGCGGCAACATATCTTTGGCCCGGCCAATAATTTCGTTAACAAGTGCATTCATTCCCTCACCGCTCACTGCGGAAATTTGAAATGCCTCCGAACCTTTCCGTTCATGGTCGGGATCGTCGGCTTTGGCCTCAATCTCGATTCGCTGGCTGTGGTCAGGTCGATCACCTTCAGCGCCTAGCCAGAGCAAAATATCGGAAGATTCAATCGCAGCAAGACTACGCTCTATCCCCATCGCCTCGATCACGTCCTCCGTGGCGTCGCGAAGCCCTGCGGTATCAGTGAACAGAAAGGGTATTCCTTCCAAAGCCACGGGGACCTCAATCATATCGCGCGTGGTGCCCGCAATATCTGAGACTATCGCTGCATCACGGGCGACGAGCGCGTTTAACAATGTCGACTTTCCGCTATTGGGAGGACCACCTAGAACGACCCTAATCCCGTCACGCAACTTTTCCGCTGCGGGTGCGGCTAGCAATTGCGTAATAGCATCGTGAATCTTCATGCAACCGTCTGATATACTTGAGTTATTCAGTTTTTCGACATCATCCTCATCCGAAAAATCGAGTTCGGCTTCGGTCATCGCCGACAGACGCAGCACATCGTGCCGCCATGTCTCGATTACTGCGCTAAATACGCCGCCCATCATGGCCCCAGCTGCGCGTCGCTGCCATTCGGTCTCGGCCGACAGAAGGTCGGCCAGCCCTTCGGCCTCGTTGAGATCAAGCCGTCCATGCAGGAAAGCCCGCCGCGTAAATTCTCCTGGTTCGGCGCGCCGTAACTCGGGCAAATTTAGCAGCGCATTTTCTACGGCGCGCACCACAGCTCGCCCGCCGTGCAGATGCAACTCGGCCAGATCCTCACCGCTGGCGCTATTGGGACCCGGGAAGGTTAGAACCAGTGCGTGATCAAGCAGGCCTCCGTCCTGAGGGTCCTTCAAAGTCGCCAATGATGCACGACGCGGGACGGGCAAGCGTCCAGCTAGCGCATGAATGGCGTCAAACGCAAATGGACCACTGATCCTGATAATCGCAATTGCCGCTGGGGGCGCACCGCTGGACAGCGCAAAAATCGTGTCAGCGGATCTCATGAATATAGATTATTTCTTATCCTTGGGGTTCATACCAGACATCGCTGCCTTTGCGCCCGTCTCGATCAGCTGCTGAAACAACTGCAAACCCATCTGCCCCATTGGCGCGATCTGTTTGCCAAGCTCCTGCAGCTGTTCGATGCCGCCGGCACCCTTCATCAACTTGGTGACATTCTCGACATAGGCTTCGTTCGCCTTGGTCACGTCTGGCAAGCCCAATAAAGCCCGCGCTTCTTCGGGCGAACAGTCGATTTCGATATTCATCTTCATGAGCCTAGCCCTCCTTATCCCATCTCCTCGAGCAAAGCAGTGAAGCTTTGTCCCGCTATAGCTGCCACTATAATGATAAAGCCGAATCAAGCAATTGCCGAGAAAAGGACGAAGATATGGGTGAAATGGTAAAGATCAACGCGTTGGGTGAAGATGCCCTTTTCCCGGCCTATATGGCAACGCCATCCGATAACGCCAAAGCCGCGATCATCGTGATCCCCGAGATCTTCGGCGTAAATGCGGGCATTCGGCAGAAATGCGACAAGTTGGCAGCCGACGGCTATCTTGCAGTCGCGCCCGATATATTTTGGCGTTTCGCGCCCGGCGTTGAACTCAATCCGGATATCGAGGCCGAATTACAGGAAGCATTCAGCTATTTTGGCCAATATGATGCCGATGACGGGGTTAAAGATATAGAAGCGGTCGTCCGTGCAATCCGAGGCGGATTAGCAGGGAAATTACCAGTGCAAAAGGTCGGCTGCGTTGGTTACTGCCTCGGCGGACGCCTTGCCTATATGGCGGCTGCGCGCACCGATATTAGCGCTTCGGTTGGTTATTATGGCGTGATGATCGACCAGATGCTAAATGAAAGCCACGCTATCGCAAACCCGTTGATGCTTCACATCCCCACCGCAGACCATTTTGTTGGATCAGAGGCGCAGGCGGCAATTCATGCGGGGTTGGATAGCCACCCCAAGGTCACGCTGTATGACTATGAAGGCCTCGACCACGGCTTTGCGACCGAATTGGGGGACCGGCGAGACGATGCTGGGGCGAAGCTCGCAGATTCACGATCCGCGGCGTTTTTCACCGAACATTTGAGCTGAACTTAAATGGGCCGGATAACATCCGGCCCATAAGTTTCAATAAATCAGCCGAACAGCGTACCGATCCCGACCGAAGGATCGACCCAACCGTCATAGATCATCTTACCGGCCACATAAACGATCACGGCCAGACCGATGTAAGCAATCCAGCGATAGCGTTCGATATATTTCGCAATGATGTTCGCTGCGACACCCATCAAAAGTACTGCAAAAATCAACCCAACGATCATGATTCCGGGGTGATCGCGCGAAGCTCCAGCCACGGCGAGGACATTGTCGAGGCTCATGCTGACATCGGCAATGGCCACAGCCCAAGCCGCGCCTGCAAAGCTTTTGGCTGAACGCAGACCCGAAGCCTCATCACCTTCGATTTCCGGAGAACCCGACGACTGACCGGTGTGACGCAGCTCACGCCACATTTTCCATGCGACCCATACCAGCAGCAAACCGCCGATGAAGATCAGGCCAATGATCTGAAGCAACTGGCTGACGACGAGCGCAAAGGCGATGCGAAGCACGAGCGCTGCCAGAACGCCGATAATGATAACCTTGCGCCGTTGGTCGGCGGGAAGCCCCGCAGCCAGTGCGCCAACGACAATAGCGTTGTCGCCTGCAAGCACGAGATCGATCAATAACACCTGAACAAACGCCGCCATCGCCGACGGCTGCGTTATGTTGGAAAAATCGGTGACAATAGCCTGCCACATTTCGGCAGGCCCGCCGAGCGATGGTGCTACGGCTGCAGCGGCCAAGAGAAAATCAAACATATTCAGACCTTATGCTTACTGGTTCATCGAATCGAAGAAATCTTCGTTGGTCTTCGAATCCTTCATCTTGTCGAGCAAGAATTCCATCGCGTCGATGGTACCCATTTGCATGAGGATGCGGCGAAGCACCCACATTTTCTTGAGTTTGCCTTCCTCGACGAGCAACTCTTCCTTACGCGTACCGGACTTGCCGACATCGAGCGCAGGGAAAATCCGCTTGTCGGAAACCTTGCGATCAAGAACGATTTCAGAGTTACCTGTGCCTTTGAATTCTTCAAAAATAACTTCATCCATGCGGCTGCCAGTATCGATCAAGGCGGTCGCAATAATCGACAACGATCCGCCTTCCTCGATGTTCCGAGCGGCACCAAAGAACCGCTTCGGCCTCTGCAACGCGTTGGCATCGACACCGCCGGTCAGGACTTTGCCCGAGCTTGGGACCACGGTGTTGTATGCACGCCCCAGACGCGTGATCGAGTCGAGCAGAATGACGACATCATGCTTGTGCTCGACCAAACGTTTGGCCTCGTCGAAGGTTGAGGAAACCACCTCGCCTTTTACCGAGCGCTGCATGTCGGTAACTTCTTCCGGCCGTTCATCGATAAGCAGAACGATGAGGAAAACTTCTGGGTGATTGTCGGTAATCGCCTTCGCAATATTCTGCAGCAATACGGTTTTACCCGTGCGCGGCGGCGCAACGATGAGGGCGCGTTGGCCTTTGCCCTGCGGACTGACAATGTCGATCACGCGCGCCGACTTGTCTTTGATCGTGGGATCGAGCGAGTCGAGTGTCAACTTCTCGTCAGGATAAAGCGGCGTCAGGTTGTCGAAATTGACGCGGTGACGCACTGCGTCGGGGTCGTCGAAGTTGATCTTCATGACCTTGGTCAAAGCAAAATAGCGCTCACCATCCTTAGGCGCGCGGATTTCGCCTTCCACAGTGTCCCCGGTGCGCAAACCGAACTGGCGAACCATGTTGGGCGAGACATAAATATCATCGGGACCTGCAAGGTAATTGGCCTCGGGCGAACGCAGGAAGCCGAAACTGTCAGGAAGGACTTCAATAGTGCCGAGCCCCATAATCTGCTCACCATCGTCGGCGAGTTCCTTGAGGATGGCGAACATCAAGTCCTGCTTGCGCAAGGTGGACGCACCTTCAACGCCCAATTCCTCTGCCATCGAGACGAGGTCGGCGGGGTTTTTGCTTTTCAGCTCTTTCAAATGCATAATTTATTCCGTTTGTTGGGCCACTGGCCCGAAATGACAGCCGGTATCAGAAAGCTAACCGGCGAGAGATGATAAGGTTGGTGGCGCGGTTGTTGTGAAAGTCGCGCCTCACGCCCAGGACGGGCTTAATTGCAGCGATAGTCGCAGTTCGGCGCGGCGTCAACTATATCGGCGCCGATCCGATTCAATGCCCTTTGTGTTGGCAGGCTCAATAAATGTAAGGGTCGGAAGCTGTTAGTCGCTCGGTTCAGAACGGTTTTGCCACCACCAGCACGACGATAATCGCTGCGGCTATACCCGGCACTTCGTTGAACAACCGCAGTTGTTTACCGGTCAATGTCCGTTCGTTTCTCGCTAGTTTCTTCGAATAGCCGATAATCCAGCCGTGATAGGCCGACAGGCCAAGCACAAAAAGCAATTTGGCATGGAACCAGCCCTCGCTGAGCGCGCCGATATGCCAGGCTAGTACTAGACCCAATATCCACACAACAATGATCGAAGGATTGAGGATGATCTTGATCAGTTTGGACTCGCGGTCGACCCATTTGACGTCTTCATCCGAACCTTCGGGACTTTCCTGATGATAGACAAAAAATCGCGGCAGCATGAACAGGCCGGCCATCCAGAAAATGACAAAAATGATATGGGCGGATTTAAGCCAGATATACAGCACTGCGATGGTTTCCGTCATTGGGCGGCCTTATTCGGGTTATCCCTTGCGGACCAGAGTAAGCAGCTTTTCTACATGTTCAATGGGCGTATCGGGCAAGATGCCGTGGCCGAGATTGAAAATATGCGGCCGGTCGGCAAACGCACCGAGTATCCGCTGCACGGCGGAATCTAGCGCTGCGCCACCGGCGATTAACGCCAGCGGATCAAGGTTGCCCTGAACCGGCATTCCCGCTGGCAAATATTCGTTAGCCCAGACCGGATCGACAGTTTCATCGACACCGACGGCATCCACACCCGTTTCACGGGCATAAGCTGGTAGCTTGCCGCCGGCACCTTTCGGAAAGCCGATGATCGGCGTGTCGGGATGACGGGTTTTCAACCCAGCGACAATTTTCGCATTGGGGGCAATCACCCATTGTTCGAATTGAGCAGGTGACAATGAACCTGACCAGCTGTCGAACAATTGTACCGCGTCGACCCCGGCCTCAATTTGACCGGAGAGATAATCGACAGTTGCGATTATAATCCGGTCGATGAGTTCACTGAAACGCTCAGGCTGTCCATAAGCCATCCGCCTTGCTTCTGCCTGGTCCTTACTGCCTTGGCCTGCAACCATGTAGGTAGCGACCGTCCACGGGCTCCCAGCGAAGCCCAGAAAGGTTGTTTCGGGTGACAGCGCAGATGCCACCTTGCGAACAGTTTCAAACACCGGATTCAAACGCTCCGGCGCCGGTACCAGTTTCTCGAAATCATGATCAACCAGTGGTGGTGCCAGTCGGGGACCTTCGCCCGTTTCGAACCACAGATCTTGCCCCATCGCGTGCGGGATAACCAGAATGTCGGAGAACAGGATCGCACCGTCAAAACCAAAGCGCCGGATCGGCTGGATTGTGATCTCGGCGGCACAATCGCTGTCATAAGCCAGTTCGAGAAACCCGCCTTTTTCTGCCCGCAAAGCACGATATTCGGGCAAATACCGCCCGGCCTGACGCATGAGCCAGACAGGCGGAACTTTTTCCCGATTGCCCCTCAGGACGTTAAGCAGTTTCTTGGGCGTAGGCACTGACATCGAGGTGTGGATCCAATCAAAATATATATATTTATATAAGGATGATGAAAGATGATGGGCTGTTGGTAACCCGTGCCTTAAAAGCTTTTACGGATATTGCCAACAGCTTGACGGCATGAGTCGGGCACAGCGGTTACGAGTCGCAAATTCCATCCCCGTTATCCACAGGCTGTGGATGCAGCAATGCCCCTGTGTATAGCCTGTGCCCGAATCGAGAGCTTATTGGCCGCTAACGGGGACGGACTATGCCTGCAAAACTTGTCCCTTGATTTATCCCCAGCCTGCCAACAAGACTATGAGTCATGAGCCAGCGCTTCCACCTTCATCTATTGTCCGACTCGACTGGCGAGACTCTGGAAAATATCGCCAAGGCGGCACTGGTGCAGTTTGACGGCGCCGAAAATGTCGTCAAACATTTCTGGCCGATGGTGCGGTCCGAAAATCATCTGGAGCGTATCCTCGTCGACGTTGCCGCCAATCCAGGACTGGTGCTGTTCACTCTGGTAAACCGCGATACCAGGCGCAAGCTGGAAAACCGTTGCCGTGCTTTGGGCTTGCCTGCAGTTGCTGCGCTTGATGCAGTGAGCGATGCAATGTCTAATATGTTGGGGCAGGAAGCCAAAGCCCGGCCGGGCCGTCAGCACGCGATGGACGCAGCTTATTTTGCCCGGGTCGAAGCCATCCAGTTTACTATTGCGCATGACGACGGCATCAATTCGCAGAATTGGGAAGAAGCGGACATATTATTGGCGGGGGTATCACGCACCTCAAAAACACCGACAAGTATTTATCTAGCCAATCGCGGCTATAAGACCGCAAATATCCCGATCGTCCCCGAAGCGCCCCCGCCGCCGATACTGTTCACGGTCAAACATCCGATGGTTGTCGGATTGGTTACCAGCGCCGAACGGCTGATTCAGGTGCGTCGCAACCGCTTACTGTCGCTCAATCAAGCGCCCGATACCGATTATGTTGACGAGGAAAAGGTCAAGGCCGAAGTCGCGCATGCCCGCCGGATGTTTGCTGATAATGGCTGGCCGGTTCTCGATGTCACGCGGCGCTCAATCGAGGAGAGTGCTGCGGCGATTATCAATCTTTTTAATGAACGTGAATTGCAACAGGCCGCACCGGTTTGACGTTGATACTTGCTTCGCAAAGCACCGGGCGCATCGCAATGTTGCGCGCCGCCGGGGTCGACGTTGAGGCGCATCCGGCATTGGTCGATGAGACGGCTATCAAAGATAGTATGATTGCGGGCGGCGCAAAGCCGCGCGACATTGCCGATGCGCTGGCCGAGGCCAAAGCGCGCAAAGTCTCGCGCAAATTTCCAGGTGCGCTGGTTCTGGGATGCGACCAGATATTGGTCACGGCGGACGGGCAAGTATTCGACAAACCCGAAACCGTTGGGGAAGCGCGGGCGCATTTGGAGATGCTCTCGGGCAAGACGCACAGGTTGATCAGTGCGGCGGTGGTCGGCGAAAATGGCGAACCTGTCTGGCGGATTGTAGATACCGCAACACTAACAATGCGGAACTTGAGCAGCGCGTTTATTGATCAATATGTCGACAGTCATTGGGAGCATATTCGCCATAGCGTCGGATGTTACCGGATCGAGGCCGAAGGCGCGCAGCTTTTTGCCAGCATCAGCGGCAGTCAGTTTACGATCATCGGCCTGCCCTTGCTCCCCGTGCTTGACTATTTACGGGTACGAGGTCTTTTGCTGGTATGAAATATGCCGAAGTCATCGGGCACCCGATAGCCCATTCGAAGTCACCGCTGATTCACCGGTTTTGGCTCGGACAACTGGGCATTGTTGCTGACTATAAAGCACGAGATATTCTACCTGCCAATCTCGACAGCTATTTTGCAGAAATGGCCGAAGACGCTGAGTGGCGGGGCTGCAATATTACGATCCCACACAAAATTGCGGCGCTCGATTTCGTGACCGACCCCGGCGATGTGCGCGGTTCGATTGGCGCGATCAACACTGTCTTTCGTGGCGAGAATGGCCAGTTGATAGGCACCAACACCGATGTTGGTGGCTTTTACGGACCGATTGCTGACGTGCCACTTGCAAGCGATACTGCAATAGTGATTGGTGCCGGCGGTGCGGCGCGAGCGGTACTATTTGCGTTGGCGCAAGTGGATATCGGTGAAGTGGTGCTCTTGTCGCGAAATGCGCTTAAAGGTGCTGCCATACTTGCGCATTTTGGGCTGAAGGGCCGGGTGATGCCGATGGATGCGAAGCTACCCGGCGCGGCTTTGCTGGTGAATGCGAGTCCCTTGGGCATGGCCGGGCAAGAACCGCTCGATATCGATCTTTCGCCGTTGCCCGAACATGCGCTGGTTTATGATCTGGTCTATGCGCCGATTGAGACTGAACTGTTGAAAGCGGCCCGAGGCCGCGAACTGGAAACCGTCGACGGGCTTGAAATGCTCGTTGGCCAGGCGGCGATTGCGTTCGAACTCTTCTTTGGCGTGGCGCCCCCGCAGGACGGCGAAGACGTGCTCCGCGCTAAGCTATTGGCATGACTAAGCCGCTCACTATCGGCCTGACCGGGTCAATTGGAATGGGTAAATCGGCGGTTGCGGCGATGTTTGCCGACGAAGGCGTACCCGTGTTCGATGCCGATGCAGCGGTGCACGCGATGCAGGGCGCGGGCGGTGAACTTGTTGCTGAAATCGAGGCGCTGTTTACCGGGACAACGGGGCCGCAAGGTGTCGACCGCAAAGCGCTGGGTGCAGCTGTCCTGGGTGATCGCGACCGGCTGGCGAAGCTTGAGGCGCTAATTCACCCCGCGGTTGCGCGGCAGCGTGGGGATTTTCTGAAAGCGCACGCAAGTGCCGACATGGTCGTCTTCGATATACCGTTGCTGTTCGAAACCGGTGGGGACGAGCGGGTCGATGTCACCGTCGTGGTATCGGCACCGGCCACAGTTCAGCGCCAGCGCGTGCTCGCGCGGCCCGGCATGACACCTGAAAAATTCGAACATATTCTCGCGTTGCAAATGCACGACACCGACAAGCGCGCGCGCGCGCATCATGTTATCGATACCGGGCAACCGCTGGCTGACACGAGGCGTGATGTGCGGCAACTTGTCAAAAAGCTGCTCACGGGTCTTGCATAAGGGCTGAAACAGGCTCACATTCACTGACAGATGCGCGAGATTATTTTCGATACAGAAACCACAGGCTTTGATCCCCAGACCGGGGACCGAATGGTCGAAATAGGATGTATCGAGATGTTTGGCCGGGTGATGACCGGCGAAACGTACCATGCATATTTCAATCCGCAGCGTGCGATGCCGCCTGCCGCCGAACAGGTGCACGGCCTGTCCGACCGCTTTCTCTCCGATAAGCCGTTGTTCGCGCAAAAGGCGGGCGAACTTATCGCGTTTCTTGGCGATAGCCCTCTAGTCGCGCATAATGCGAGCTTCGACTTCGGGTTCCTCAACAAGGAACTCGAGCTTTGCGGGCGTCCGCCGGTGGCTATGGACCGGATGATCGACACTGTGGCGCTGGCCAAGGTAAAGCATCCGGGCGCGAAACTTTCGCTCGATGCCTTATGCACGCGCTACGGGATCGATCGCAGCCACCGCGTCAAGCACGGAGCGTTGCTCGATGCCGAATTACTTGCGCAATTATACATAGAATTGACCGGCGGCCGGCAGATCGGTCTGGGGCTGGCCGACGATCGCGCGCCGGGAGGCAGTATGGGCGCTGCGTTTGTGACGAACAGCGAAATCAAACGGATATTTCGCGAACCGCGCCAGCATTCGGCATCGGAAATGGAACTTGCACGCCATGCAGAGTTTATAGCCAAGATAAAAGACGCGCTGTGGCTCGAGCCTGGGTCGGCGCTGTAAAAAGAAGGAGACAGGCAATGGATATCAGGGTTTCAGGACATCAGGTAGACACCGGCGAAGCACTGCAAAGCCATGTCGAAAAGCGCTTGGGCTCGATTGCCGACAAATATTTCTCTAAGGCTCTGTCATCACACGCGACATTCGGGCGCGGGCCGCATGACGGGTTTACCAGCGATATCGTGATGCATGTCATGCAAGGGTTAGTGCTCAAAGGCCGGGGCGAAGCGCAAGATGCGCATGTCGCGCTGGATAAGGCGGCCGAACGGATTGAAAAGCAACTGCGCCGCTACATGCGCCGCTTGCAGGACCGACATGAACAAACCGCGCATGCCATTCGCGAGGAAGAGGCCGCTTATACCGTTTTTGACGGTGGTAATTACAATGAAGAAGCATCACCTCCTGACGCGCCGGTTATCGTCGCTGAAATGAGCGTCGATATCCCCGAATCGACGGTTTCCGATGCCGTTATGCTTATGGATTTGCGTAACACCCCAGCGCTCTTGTTCAAAAACACTGGAACTGGCCGACATAATATGGTTTACCGCCGCGAAGACGGCACGATCGGGTGGGTTGAACCAAAATCTGCACCTTAGAATTCGGCTGCGCTCAATCTTATTACGCGAATTTATTCAAATATTTGGGGTTTGCTTCCCGGGTTAGAACCGGTCGCATTTAAACAATTTATGATTCGACTTTCTACAAGGCTCGTCGAGGGCGCTGTCGCCGCGAATATGGTTTGCACGGGCAAATCTGATCTGCTGGCGCGTCTTTCGGTGATTGCCGCGGATAATTATTTACTAGATGCAAGCGCTGTTCTGGATGGTCTTGTCGAACGAGAGCGTTTGGGCCCGACGGGTTTTGGCGGTGGAACCGCAATTCCGCATTGCAAGGTCGCCGGAATCGATATGCCGGTAGCTGTATTTGCAAAGCTGGCCAAGCCGGTGGATTATGACGCGGTCGACGATGAGCCTGTGGATCTGGTTTGCGCCTTGGTGTCGCCGGCACAGGATGGCGCGTCGCATTTGCGGGCGCTGGCAGAGGTGTCGCGGTTGTTCCGTGACGAGAAGTTTCGTTCACAATTGCGCGGCGCTGCCGACTCGGACGCGATGTTTGCTTTGCTGACGTTGTCCGAAGAGCGTGACGCGGCTTGATTGAACCACGGCTCACCGCCGAGTTCCAGATTTCTGCGATACAGCGGCTAGCCGAGGCTGGAGGCGGCTTTGCAACGGTGCTGCGCAAGGGCGACCGGACAGCTGGCGCAATCTTGCTGATTGGCCAGATTCGGGGCCGGAATCCTATGCTTTTTGACCGATATCCTTCGCTCGATGGAATATCCAAATGGCAGCCGGTGTCGCTGCAAAATGATGAAAATGAAGCAAAGGTTACGGCTTACTGGCAAAAGCGCGCCGCTCGCGACCCCGATTTGTGGATAATGGAACTGGACGTCGCATCACCAGAACGGTTGGCCGGACTTTTGGCGTCATCCCCTTGACTGTGCTGCACCGCACAATAAATGGCAGATTAACGAAGAGCGAAGGTTGTCGCGCGGGACGCTAATGGGGTGACCGGATAAACACGCGAGTCGGATGCAACAAAAGACGAGCGAAAACAATTAATTAAACGCTCATCCGCTGGTGCCGCCGCACTAAATGTACGATAAATGTTGAAAATGGTTCGGGCTGCCTCTGTGGTGGCCATTTCGTTTACCCTGATCGCTGCCGTTGTTACTGCAGATGCAGGTTTTGCTTTTGGCAATGACCAAGGCACCGCGCTCAGCGCTTCCACTATTGTCATCGATGCAGCCCAGATCAAGGCTGACCAGGACACCGCCGAACTCGCCAAAAGCGGCAAAGTGACGGCAACTCTCGCCAAAAATGGTGATATCATTTTCGTTCCTGGCAATGGCGGCTTGCCGGTCATGGAAGCTGAAGCTCCCGTTTCCGATGAAGCCGAACCGGCCCGAATTTCCGCCTCCTCGCTCGCCGAACTGGTCCGTGCACACGACACCAGCGGGCCATTGAACGCCGAAGAACGCTGCCTTGCGGGTGCAGTTTACTTTGAATCAAAGGGCGAATCGCTCAGCGGCCAACTCGCCGTTGCCCGCGTCGTTATGGCCCGTGCCAAATCCGGGCGGTTCCCGACCACATTATGCGGTGTCGTTTATCAGAAGAGCCAGTTTTCCTTCGTGCGCGGCGGCGGGATGCCTCCGATAGCCACCGGCAGCAATAACTGGCGCAACGCGGTCGCAATCAGCAAAATTGCTTTGGATGGCAGCTGGAAAAGCCCGGTCGAAGGCGCATTATTCTTCCATGCTCGTCACGTATCGCCGGGCTGGCGGCTGACCCGGCTCGGGTCGATAGACAATCATATCTTCTATCGCTGAACCAGCGGCGAAGAATCTAAAAGATGAAGGCTCTTTCATAGAGCCTTTATTTTGTTCTTAATACGTTCTAATGCGTCGGCATGGCATCCATTGCGCAATTTGATCCCTTTACCGGCGCCCCAGCAGTGGCACGCGGCGTATCGCGATTGTTCCTGCTTAACCAGATAATGGTGCAACCCGAGGTCACTCTCCGCAATCATCGCCGCGCCGACTTGATGGGAATCAATTTCAAAGGCGAGATAATAATTGTCGAAATCAAATGCGCCCGTGCGGATTTGTTGGGTGACCAGAAATGGCCTGAATATCTCGATTACTGCGACCGCTTCTTCTGGGCGGTACCAGCAGGGTTTGACATTGGACCGTTAGATGGCGACGCATTCCTGCCCGAACGTGCTGGCCTGATCATAGCCGATGCTTATGATGCAGAAATTGCGCGACCTGCGGCTCTGGTCCCGTTAGCGGCAGCGCGGCGCAAGGTCGAAACGCAGCGGCTGGCACGGCTGGCAATGCGACGTTTGATGGGCATTGCCGACCCTGATCCGATACTGGCCGAGATTGAAGCGGAATAATCAGGTCGTTTTCGGATTATACCAAATTGGCGATGAATAGGCGCGTTCCTGCGATTTAAGTTCAGTACCCGGTAACAGCTTCGCACCATAACGAATGGCGTCAAACAGCACCCAGCGCGGTGTCGGAATTTCGATCACGCGGACATAATAAAATGCGCGGGTTTTTGGGTCGAACTCCGGGTCACTCCACACAGTGCGTAGTTCGGGATCACCGATGCTGTTGGTGAAGCTGGCTTTGGCGATATCGACAGTATCGCCCACTGCGGGTACTTTGCCGTTTACGCCCTTCATGCGTTTTTCAGCATCGCCCCAGACGACGTCGAATATTTTCTCCTGCAACTGTCCCGAAGCATCGACCCATCCTTTGACGATCTGAACGCGGTCAAGATTGGCGCCCGTCGGGTCTTTCATTGCCGAAATCATGAATTTGGGCGTGCCATTACCCGGCTTTAGATCGGCTCCCATCGGGACGCCGCGCGCGTAGCCAGCATTTACCCAGTCGCCTGAAAAATCTTCGGCGGTGTAATCCCAGCCGCCAAAGAAGCGCACCGACATGCGCGGGCCGGTCGTTGCATAAATCTCCTTTCGCATCATCGCATCGAAAATCGCCGCGCGTGTGTTCGCTGTTGCCCAAACAGCGGCATAGCCGCCCGCCAGATAATGCCAGCCAAAACGGCCCGGCCGATTACCCAGATTCTGCGGTTCGGACGCGCGCTTGCCATTTGGCTCGCCGCCCGAATGCTTGCCGAAGAAATTATCTTCGTCTGCAGTTGCGAGACCGGTATGGCTGTCAGTCGATCCAATGACACCGAATTTGTAGGGATTTACACCAGTCTTTGCTTCAATCGCCAGCCCGCGTTTCAGCGCTTCACGAATATATTCTCCTGCATAATCCTGCGGCTTTTTTGCTGCCTGCATGGTCAGATTGCCGATGTCCCAACCAGCAGTGCCATAGCCTGCAAATTCGTCATTGGGTGACAGGAACGGATGCGCTTCGCTATCGCCCTTTATCTGGGTAATCTCCACCACGGGCTCGCGTGCGGCACGCCGCTTGGCATATTCCGCAGTCATCGGTCCGCCGCCCGGACCCACCATTTCGAACATCATGCCGTTCGACAGGTTGCTGTTATGCGGGATTGCCAGCACCTTGCCGCCGGTGACTTTTTCGTAGTTTTCCATATAGTCCCACAGCTGGCTGACCGGTGTGTCGCCTTGGCCGGGATCATAAGGAAGCACCTGATCGGTGCGGCTTTTGCCGTCGCGGAACATGACGACGCGGTGCAAATTATTGCCGCCGGGCATCAGCGTATATTCAAACCCCATGAAGGCGGTAAACTTCCCCGGTTCGTTATAGCGCTCGACCAGAGTGCTATGGCCGGTCCAAATGCTTGTCGAAGTTTCGCGTTGCCGCTTGGGATTGGTCAATGCGGCTGGAAGATCGTTACGGCCAACTCGGTCGATGAGCTCGGCGGTGACACGTTGCATGCCTTCGGGGCCTTCGTGCATTGTGTCATGCCAGCGCCGCAGGGTCGGGTCGCTGATGAGGAAACCGGGCGCTTCGTACAAAGCCTTGGTTGCACCCAGACCGCCCGAGTGATCGGCGATGACCAGGAAATCGAGCGGGCGTTCGAGTTTCGCCTTCATACCCCAAGTTGAAATAACCTCCTCGCCGCGAGCAAAGCGCAATGCTTCTTCGGGCCCGAGCTTTACGCCAAAGCCGAAGGCATCGATTGAGTTAGCGGTATGGAGATGCGTGTCACCCCAGAGCAATTTGGTCGCAACGCCGCTGGTGACTTCTTTGTCCGAAGAGACCTGCATGACGCGGGCATCTTCGAGGATGCTCTTCTCCCGATATTGCTGCCAGCCATAAGTCAGGCCAGCGCCAACTGCGACCACAGCAACAGTCCCCAGTATGATGTTTCTAATTTTTGGCATTTCCCTCTCCCGAAGGGAAAATTGCGCTGGAATATACCATGCGTCAAGTAGGATGAGCTTACGGTCTGGTGACGCTACGTCAGCGGTTGCTTCATACTCCAGATGAAGTTCGACGGGCGGCTATCGGTGACTTCAGCGAGGCCGATTTTCTGGTTGTCCCGGCCTGCAACCGACTCATCGGCGTAGGTTCCGAACAGGCGGTCCCATATTGTCAGGGCAAAGCCGTAGTTGCGGTGTTGCTCGCTCACGATGGTACTGTGGTGGACTAGATGCATATCGGGGGTGACGAGTATACATCGGATTAGCCTATCCAATCTTCGTGGCAGACGGATGTTGCTGTGATTGAATAGCGCGTTTGCATTGAGCCAGAGCTCGAATGCTAGCGCAATTAGCACCGGCACTCCGAGCAAAGCCACCCATAGAGATTTGTAGAGCGTTGAGACAATGAGCTCGAAGGGATGAAACCGCAGCGCAGACGTTGCGTCCAAGTCACGGTCGCTATGGTGGACTTTATGCATTCGCCAAAGCAATGGTGAAAAGTGCATCAGCCGATGCTGAAACCAGACTGAAAAATCTAATATGACAAATGCCAAGGCAGCTTCGACAAGCCACGGCCAAGCGGTCAGGTTGAGCAGGCCGAAATCGTTCGTGGCCGCCCAGTTTGCGGCGACGCCAACAACGATGCCCAGCGACAGCAACCGTCCAACCACAGCATTAGTCAGGAAAAACAGCGCGTGGGTCAACCATCGCGGATGTCGGCCAAGCACCAGTTTGCGTCGCGGCCATATCCATTCTGCCAACGACAATAATGCAAGCAACAAGGCGGGGATGGCAATCGCGTAAATACCAAGCCCCCCCTCGATCATATTTTAGGCGTCCAAGCTCTGTAGAAACGGATAATCGGTATAACCTTCGGCGCCGGGCGAATACCAGGTTTTGAAATTATCGGGCGTCAGTTCCGCGCCGGTGCGCAAACGTTCGGCAAGATCTGGGTTGCTGATGTAAGGCCGCCCAAAACTGATCGCATCGGCAAGGCCCGAGGCGAGATCGGCGTCGGCGAGTTCCTTGGTATATTCCTGATTGAGGACCAGCGGGCCATGAAACACCTTGCGGATTTCAGGCGATACGCGTGGCACTTCGGTCTGACCGAAATTGCCATAGGGTTTGACCTCGCGCAGCTCAAGGAAAGCGATACCGATCTCCTGCAATGCCGCGGCTGCGGCGGTGAACAAGGCAACGGGGTCGCTGTCGTCGCAACCTTGCGTTTCGCCATTAGGAGACAGGCGCACCGATGTCCGGTCGGCACCGACGGCGTCAACAACCGCTTGGGTAACTTCGCACAGCAAACGGATTCGGTTTTCGATTGAGCCGCCATATTCATCGGTACGGAAATTGGCATTGTCGCGCAAAAACTGGTCGATCAGATAGCCGTTTGCGCCATGAATTTGCACGCCGTCAAATCCGGCGGCAATCGCGTTCTTTGCCGCGTGGACATAGTCCGCTACCACGCGCGGGATTTCGGAAGTTTCGAGCGCGCGCGCTTCGGTATAATCTTTCTTACCCTCTGCCGTGTGTGCAAGTCCAGGCGCGGTGGTCGCCGACGATGATACCGGCTCCGCGCCGCCGAGGAAATCGGGGTGCACAAGGCGGCCCATATGCCAAAGTTGCAGGATGATCCGCCCTCCGCGTTTATGGACTTCATCGGTGACGGGTTTCCATGCAGCGACTTGCTCTTCTGACCATATGCCAGGTGCCGACGGCCAGCCCAGCCCTTCCTGACTGATGCCGGTGGCTTCGGCGATAATCAGGCCTGCGCTTGCACGCTGGCCATAATATTCGGCCTTTAGCTCGGTGATCGGCACGTGCTCGCCAACGCTGCGCCCGCGGGTGAGCGGTGCCATGAGGATCCGGTTCGGGGCTTTGATGGAACCGAGGTCGATTGGGTCGAAAAGCGTGCTGCTCATAAATTCTCCGGGATAAAGGCTTTGGTTTGAACCCAAGATGCGGATAAGCGTTGCAAATTGCAACGGGGGTTTATGCTTCAGAAGAATATCTATTCCAAACCATCGGCTTTGGCGTTTTTCGCATTGATTGCGGGTAATGTCGCGATTGCGTTTGGCCCGTTGCTGGTGCGCTATGCTGATAGTGGACCGATCGCCACGGGTTTTTGGCGTTTGGTACTTGCGACCCCGTTCCTGTTGCTGGTCGCGCACCGATTTGGCTTCCGACTGCCGCAAGTAAAGCCGCAGACCCTGACGCTGGTAATTATCGCCGGACTTTTTTTCGGCGCGGATATCATTGCCTGGCATATCGGGATTTTCCAGACCAAATTAGGTAACGCCACATTGTTTGCCAATTGCGCTAGCCTGTTGCTGGTGATTTATGGCGTGTTCGTCGCCCGGAAATTGCCGGGGAAATGGCAAATGCTCGCGGTGGTACTGGCTTTTGTCGGTGCAGGCTTGCTGATGAGCCAGAGCCTTGAACTTTCGCCGAAAAATTTTGCCGGAGACCTGCTCTCGCTTGGAGCTGGGCTGGCTTATACCGTTTATCTGGTGCTGATGATGAAGGTCCGCGAAAGCACCGAAAGTTGGGGGGCATTGGGGCTTGCAAGCGCGGTGGCATCGCTGGTGCTGTTGCCCGCAGCATTGATCGCGGGCGAACAAATCATACCGTCTGTTTGGTGGCCAGTGCTATTACTCGCCTTTTCTTCGCAATTTTTCGGGCAAGGCTGCCTGACCTATGCACTCCCGCATTTCAGCCCTTTGGTCATCGGCCTCGCTTTGCTGTTGCAACCCGCATTGTCGGCGGCGGCAGGATGGATTGCGTTCGGCGAGATACTCAGTGCGCTCGACATCTTCGGCGGCTTCATGGTGATGGCGGCTTTGGTATTGGTGCGTAAGCAATAGGGCTTTTCTTGGGAACACCTTGCGCCTACATTATGCCTATGCATGCACAACCACTTCCCGCCGATCCGACGCTCGATGAAATCCGCGCCGCGCTTGCGCCAGCCATAGCCCGCAACGCGGCATTTGATGGCTGGAGCCCGGCTGCGGTCGCGGCTGCAGCTACCGAAATCGGCGTTGACCCCGATGTCGCGCAACTGGCGTATAAGGACGGCGCGATGGCGATGATCGACGGCTGGATCGACAGCATAGATATGGAAGTTGCCCACCGCTTGCCGCCCGAAAAGCTCAACGCGATGAAAATTCGGGCGCGCATCACCGCATTGCTCGCGACGCGTATGGAGGTCATGGCCCCCGACCGCGAGGCATTACGCCGCGCGATGGCGATCATGGCAATGCCGCAAAATCTTGCACGGGCGGCGAAAATCGGCTGGCGCACAGCTGACCGCAACTGGCGGCTCGCGGGCGATACTGCGACCGATTTCAACCATTATACCAAGCGGTTGACGCTGTCGGCGGTCTATGGAAGTTTGCTTGTCGTCTTCGTCAATGACGAGAGCGAGGACTTCGCCGACAGCCGCGCTTTCCTCGACCGGCGCATCGACAATGTGATGCAGTTTGAAAAGGTCAAAGCGCAGGCCAAGGCGCGCCAAGAATATGTGCCAAGTTTCTCGCGGTTCATCGGCAGGCTACGCTATCCCGCCAGATAAGCGAATCTTACTTGATGTTATTGCGAATCGGTTGCAAATGGGCGGCGTGCAACTTGACCAGCTTCCCCTCAACCAATTTGCCATTGTGCGCACGATAGATTGGTCGGCCTTTCCCGATAGCGAAGGGCACCGATTGCGCTCGCTCGGCCTTGAAGAAGGTGTCGGTATCGAGGCGCTGCACATGGGCATATTGCTCTGGAAAGACCCTATAGCTGTGCGCGTCGGGCGGATGACAATCGCGCTTCGCCGCAAGGTCGCCGCGGCGATCATCTGCGAGTTTGCCGCATGACCGAAATGATGCCTCTGGTTGCGTTGGTCGGCAATCCTAATGCCGGGAAAAGCGCGTTGTTCAATGCGCTGACCGGAGCGCGGCAGAAAATTGCCAATTATCCCGGCGTAACCGTTGAACGCAAAAGCGGGCGGATTGCACTCGCCGATGGCAGGCCGGTTGAACTGGTTGATTTGCCAGGTGCTTACAGCCTGTCGCCGGACAGTCTCGATGAGGCGGTGACTCGCGACGTCGTGCTCGGCAAGCTCGAAGGCCATCGCCGTCCCGATGCACTGATCATCGTTGTCGACGCAGGCAATCTCGACAACCATTTGCGCTTTACGCTCGAGCTTGTGGCGCTTGGCCTGCCCGTGGTGGTCGCACTCAACATGGTCGATCTGGCCGAGCGTGACGGGCTTGAACTTGACCCCGCAAAGCTATCATCCAAACTCGGCGTTCCGGTGGTCCAGACAGTCGCGGTGCGCAAGCGCGGTCTGGATGCATTGGTCGAGACGCTCGACGCTCAACTCAAAATTCCGCCAGTTGCGGCCAGCCCAATTGCCGAACGCAAGGCGTTGACCGCAAGAGCGCATAGCATCGCCAAAGCGGTGATCGTCAAGGAAACTGCGACCCGGCAATGGACTCGCACGCTCGATAATATCCTGCTTCATCCCTTTGCCGGGCCGCTGATACTGTTCGGGTTGTTGTTTGTGATGTTCCAGTCGGTCTTTGCGTGGTCCGAAGCGCCAATCGGCTGGATCGAAACCGGAATCGCGGCGCTGTCTGATGGCATCGCCGCAACATTGCCGACGGGTTTTTTCCGGTCGTTATTGATTGAGGGCGTTTTGGCGGGTGTCGGATCGGTGATCGTCTTCTTGCCGCAGATTTTGATCCTGTTCCTCTTCATCCTGATACTCGAAGCGACCGGCTATATGACCCGCGCGGCATTTGTTATGGACCGGATGATGGCGAGCGTTGGTCTGTCAGGCCATAGCTTCATCCCGTTGCTGTCGTCTTTTGCCTGCGCAATTCCTGGCATTATGGCGACGCGCACGATCATGGACCAGAAGGACCGGCTGACAACGATATTGATCGCGCCATTGATGACCTGTTCGGCACGATTGCCAGTTTATACGGTGATTATCGGCGCGTTCATTCCGGCGCGCGCGATTGGACCCGGTATCGGCCTGCAGGGAACGGTGCTGTTCGCGCTGTATATGGCAGGGATCGTCGGCGCGATGGTCGCGGCTCTTTTCCTGCGCCGGACGGTAGCCAAGGGGAGCAACAGCAGCTTCCTGATCGAAATGCCGCGGTACCAACTGCCACTGATCCGCGACATCGCGCTCGGCTTGTGGCAGCGCGCATGGGTTTTCCTGCGGCGCGCGGGGACAATCATCTTTGCGTCGACGATCCTGTTGTGGGTGCTGCTCAGCTTTCCCAAAGTCCCCATCGGCAGCGAGATGACTCAAAGCGAATATTCGGTCGCTGGACGCATCGCATCGGGCCTTGCTGTCGTGACCGAGCCGATCGGTTTTAACGACAAGATCGCACTGGCCTTGATCCCGGCGATGGCAGCGCGCGAAGTGGCGGTGTCGGCGCTCGCCACCGCCTATTCGGTTGATGCCGGTGACGAAGACGCAACCGCGATGGCTTTGGGCGACCGGCTGGCGGGCCAATGGTCCCTGGCAACGGCGCTGGCGTTCCTCGCCTGGTTCGTTTTTGCCCCGCAATGCATATCCACCATCGCCGTCGCCAAGCGCGAAACCAACGGATGGAAATGGCCGATATTCATGGTCACTTATCTTTTTGCGTTGGCCTACATCGCGGCTGGCATAACCTATTGGACAGCACGTTCCTTCGGCTTATAGCAAGGCCAGATAATCCATAAAGTTAGAGGGCAAAGATATGGCGGGCAGCGTCAATAAAGTAATCATCGTCGGCAATCTGGGTGCTGACCCCGAGGTCAAATCCTTCCAAAATGGCGG
This sequence comes from Sphingomonadales bacterium Ga0077559, assembly GCA_001464315.1. Lineage (GTDB taxonomy): Bacteria > Pseudomonadota > Alphaproteobacteria > Sphingomonadales > Sphingomonadaceae > Sphingorhabdus_B. The sequence goes on from LNFK01000078.1 coordinate 21,076, forward strand.
ACGCATCTGCAATTTGCGGATCGCGACGTCAGAAGACTGGAAAGACAAAAATACCGGCGAAAAGAAAGAGCGCACCGAGTGGCATACCGTTGTGCTCAACTCCGATGGCCTCGTCGGCGTTGCCGAGCGCTTCCTGAAAAAAGGCAGCAAGGTATATATCGAGGGCAGCCTGCGCACACGCAAATGGCAGGACGCATCGGGCAATGACCGTTATTCGACCGAAGTGTCGGTTGCCGGTTTCGACGGAAAGCTGGTGATGCTTGACGGCGCAAAGGGCGGCTCGGGCGGCGGCGGCAATGACGGTTGGAGCGGCGGTTCCTCAGGTGGCGGCGCGCCGTCTGGCGGCGGTCAGGGCGGCAGCAACTGGCAGGGCGGATCATCGGGCTTTGGCGGCGGCGACTTCGATAATGACCTCGACGACGACGTCCCGTTTTGATCCTTAGGGTAACCGCATAAGCCAAAGCAACGAACAGGGACCGAGATGAAAAAAGCGATTTTGGTCCTGTTGGTGCTTGCGGCGGTCGCGTCCTATTTCCTGTTCGATCTCGGCCAGTATTTGAGCCTGGAAAATTTCAAGGCGCAGCAGGCCGAGATTCTAGCGGCCAAGAACGCCAATCCGGTGCTCTATGTCGCCGGATTTTTTCTCATTTACGTCGCCGTGACCGGGCTATCGATTCCAGGCGCGGCGATTATGACGTTGATTGCCGGGGCGCTGTTCGGGCTGGCGCTTGGTACAATCATTGTGTCCTTCGCCTCGACCATTGGCGCAACTTTGGCGTTTCTGGGTTCGCGCTATGTGCTGCGCGACTGGGTGCAGTCGAAATTTGGTGCTCGGCTGAAGGCGATTGACGATGGGCTGGCCAAGGATGGTGCATTCTATTTGTTTACGTTGCGCCTAATCCCTGTGTTCCCGTTCTTCGTTATTAACCTGCTGATGGGTCTGACTCGAATCAAGACTTGGACCTTTTTCTGGGTCAGTCAGCTCGGAATGCTGGCGGGCACAATTGTATATGTGAACGCCGGGACGCAGATCAGCCAGATCGATTCGACCGCAGGCCTCTTGTCGCCGACGTTGATCGGGTCATTCGTTTTGCTGGCGCTGTTCCCTTGGGCAGCAAAAGCGCTCATCGCTTATGTGAACCGCCGCCGTGCATAAAAAGCCCAAAAGCTTCGATCGCAATCTGATCGTCATCGGTGCTGGCTCCGCCGGCTTGGTATCGGCCTATATCGCCGCGATGGTGAAGGCCAAGGTGACGCTGATTGAAGCGCAAGACATGGGCGGCGATTGCCTCAACACTGGATGCGTGCCATCAAAGGCTTTGATCAAGAGCGCCAAGGTCGCGCACCAGATCGCCGACGCCGCGCGCTTTGGCGTCAATGCGCCAGCTGCCACAGTCGATTTTCCCGCAGTCATGCGCCGCGTGCGTGACGTCATAACGGCCATCGAGCCACATGACAGTGTTGAGCGCTTCACCGGACTGGGCGTCGATTGCGTGAAGGGCTATGCGCGCTTTATCGACCCGTGGACGGTCGAGATTGACGGTGAAAGGCGTTTGACAGCGCAATCCTTCATTATTGCCACTGGTGCCGCACCGTTGATCCCGCCATTGCCGGGGGTGGAGGCAAGCGGTTATCTGACCAGCGAGACTTTGTGGGATGCGTTTGCGACTCGCGAAGCAGCGCCGGAGCGTCTGGTCATTTTGGGTGGCGGCCCGATTGGTTGTGAACTCGCACAGGCATTTCAACGGCTTGGAAGCCAGGTCACAATCGTCGAAATGGCCGAGCGCTTGCTGCTGAAGGAAGATGCCGACGCAGCGGCATTAGTGACCGCGCAATTGCAGGCCGAGGGCGTTTCGGTTTTAATCGGGCATAAGGCGCTGCGGTTTGAAGGCGGCAAGAATCTGTTTGTTGAAGGACCGGACGGCGAAAAGCAGATTGGCTTCGACGACATCATCATTGCGGTCGGGCGTAAGCCCCGTGTAGCTGGTTTTGGTCTGGAAGAGCTTGGATTGGTTGTCGAAGGTAGGCTCGACAATGACGAGTTCCTGCGGACAAACCTGCCGCATATCCTCTGCGCCGGCGATGTCGCGGGACGGCAGCAGCTGACGCATGGCGGTAGCCACGAGGCGTGGTATGCCAGCGTCAACGCGCTCGCTCGCCCGTTCAAGAAATATCGCACTGATTACCGCGTGCTGCCCCGCGTGACCTACACCGAGCCCGAGTTAGCCGCCGTCGGATTGACAGAGGCCGGCGCGATAGCGAAGGGCATATCGTTCGATGTGACCCGCTATGATCTGGACGATCTTGACCGCGCGATTGCCGAGAGCGAGGCTAAAGGCTTTGTCAAAATCCTTACCGCAAAGGGAAGCGACGAGATATTGGGCACGACGATCATTGGCCAACATGCAGGAGAAATTTTGGCCGAGGTTACCTTTGCGATGAAGCATAAAATGGGACTTCGGAAGATATTGCAGACGATCCATCCCTATCCGACCTGGGCCGAAGCGAACAAATATGCGGCCGGGCAATATGGGTTGGCGCGCAAGCCGGAGGGTCTGCTAAAGTGGGCCGAACGTTGGTTCCGATGGCAGCGCGGCTAGCGGAAAGTTTTGGCGGCGAGCATGATGCGCTGCGCCACAGTCAGAACGCACAGGCCTGCAAAAAGCAAAGCCAAAACCGGGAAATATTCCGGAAACAGACAGAACAGGATGAAAAAGGCGATGGTCTCGCCGCCCTCCATCAATCCGGTCGAATATATAAAAGCCTTGGATCCGTGCGCGCCATCGGCTCCCTGGCCTTTACTGGCGGCGATGGCGGCGAAGGCCAGAAAGCTGACAGCGGTTAGCGTGAAGCTGGCGACCAGTAGCAAAGCGGGTAACTGATTTGGCAGGTTCGCCCAGCCGAACGCGACGGGTATCGAAATATAAAATATGTAATCGGCGAGAGTATCGAGATATCCACCCCACTCGGACGCACTATTGATCCGCGCAACTGCGCCATCGAGTCCGTCAAGGATTCGGTTGAGCATAATTAAAGCCAGCGCGACGGCAAAATGCTCCTGAATCACGGCAACTGCCGCGGCCAGCCCGACTAGAGCGCCAAATAAGGTGAGCGCATTGGCCGAAACTCCCGAGCGCGCTATACCGAGCGCCACTGCGTTCAACGGCGGGTCAATTTTTGTGCGCAGTTTGGCATCAAACATTTCGCGCCTCGTTCATTTCTTCGCCAGCAGGTCCTTCAGCCCCGACAAAGCGCCCGATGGGACAATCTCATCCTCGGATTTGACCCCAGCCGCTTTCAATATTACCTCGGCCTCCGGACTGCGCGGGTACGGATTGAGTGCAAGCCCCATCGATTGCGCGACCGCTTCGCCCAAGTCGATTGTGTGGCCGTCCTGAAACACAGTGTCGCAATCGTTGGCCCCTAATTCGATCTCGGTCTCGCCACCGCCTGACGGCTCGGGAATGAAACGGATGTGAATTGGTTCGTCGATGGTGGCAGGGACCAAGTCGTTGGTGGCTATACAATATTGAGCAAGATCGGCGATGAAACGCCCGGTGGCGATGACGTCTGGGCCGTCGAGAACCAAGGAAAGTTGCGCCTCCAGCGACTCGAGCGATGCCAGGTCGAAGCGTGCTACCAAACCGGACCGGGCGGCTTCGTCGGCGGCCAGGTGGAGGTTTCGGCTGTGGCTGCCTATTTCGGATAATTTGACAACATGGCTGAATTCATTGGCAGTCACCATTTGGCACTGCCCTCAACAATCATATCAGGAAGTTGCGAACCGAGCGCGCGTTCTGTAGCCAGCAAGCCCTGATGCACATGCGCCAGCCCGGCGGCATCGACGTTCTGCCCGCGGTAGATATTGCGCGAAATGGCTTCGTCCAGCTTGCTATGATCGGCCATAGCTTCGCGGAATGCGCCAAGGCGTCCGCCGACCGCACTCATGATCTTGCCGATATGCTTGCCGACAATCATGTCGCCGATACCGACCTCGCGCAATTGCCCGTCCATATCGTCGACGAACACTTCGGTGAGGTGCACCATATCCTGCGCCCGCGAAGGATCTTCCTCCAACCGCAGCAGCACCAACGAGAGGATTGCGGCGACCATATCGAAACGGCCGTCGATATGATCGGGCACCTGCCCCTCGATATACCAATGCGGTTTGCGCGCTTCGGCAACGATCTGATTATACAGCGGCACTAATTTGAGCTTTGGGTCAGGTTCGGCATTTCCGAACAGTCGTTTCAAAAGGGACATGGGATTTCTCGCTTCCGGCCACTCATCGGGCATTCATCTGGACTTGCATATTGATATTGCGCCCCAAGGATGCAATGGCAAAGCCTTCATTTTGCAAAGTTCGGAGAAGTCTATGCGCGCGTCGCAAATTGTCAGCCTTTCAGCCATCGTTACCGCGTTGGTGCTGACCTCCGGCTGCACCCGCCTGCGCGGCCAGCAAGGCTATGTCGGCGATGCAGCTTTGCTCACCTCGGTTCAGCCTGGGGTCGACAACAAGGCATCTGTACAAGCGTCGCTTGGCCGCCCGACCTTTGTCGGGCAATTTGACCAGAATGACTGGTATTATTATTCGCGCCAGACCAGGCAGCTCGCATTTTCCCAACCAACCGCAAGCGAGCAATATGTGCTGAAGGTACGCTTCGATCCTGCCGGAAATGTCGCATCTGTTACCCAGACCGGAAAAGAGCTGATCTCAAAAATCAGCCCCGAAGGCGACAAGACCCCGACCTTGGGCCGCAACAAGAGCTTCTTCGAAGAAGTCTTTGGCAATATCGGCTCGGTTGGTGCAGGTTCGGGCCAAGGCGCAACACCGAACAGCCCGAACTAAGCCGGTAACTATCGGGCGCTAAACTATTCAGCGACGCCCGCCGCCGCCAACACCGCCAATGTCACCAGATCGCTGGTGCTTGACGCCATTGTCGCTACCTGCACCTGACGCTCGATACCTATCAACATTGGTCCAATGACCTGATCCCCACCAAGCTCGCGTAGCAGCTTTGCCGAAAGATTGGCCGACTGAAGTCCTGGCATGATCAAAACATTTGCTGGGCCCGACAGACGGCAGAACGGATAATTCTTCATCAGTGCAGGGTTCAGCGCGACGTCGGGCGGCATGTCGCCTTCATATTCAAAATCGGGCTTATGCGCGTCGAGCAACGCCACCGCATCGCGGATATTGTTTAGCCAGGTGCCTGCCGGATTGCCAAAGGTTGAAAAGGACAGAAATGCAACGCGCGGCACATGCCCCATCCGGCGCGCGACCGCGGCGGTCTTTTCGGCGATATGCGCAAGTTCCTCGGCGCTCGGCCGTTCGTTGACCGTTGTATCTGCGATAAAGACGGTATGCGTCTTGCCGACCATGACGTGGATGCCGAAGGGAATTTCGCCCTTTTTCGGGTCAAGCACGCGGCGCAATTCGACCAAGGTCTGGCTGAAGGTGCGGGTCACGCCAGTGATCATCGCATCCGCCTGATCCATTTTCAGCAGCAGTGCGCCAAAGATATTCCGGTCGCGATTGACCATCCGCTGGACGTCGCGGCGCAGATAGCCGCGGCGCTGCAACCGCAGATAGAGCTTGTCGACCATCCGTTCGATCAGCGGACTTTGAACGCTATTGTGGATTTCATATTCGTCAGGATCAGCGCCGAGTTCGCGCAGCTTTTCAACGACCTTGGCATCGCGGCCAATAAGCACGGGCACGCCATAGCCATCCTGCTTGAATTGCACTGCCGCGCGCAACACGACATCTTCTTCGGCCTCTGCAAATATGACACGTTTCGGTTTGGCGCGTGCGGCCTCATATACTTGAGTGAGTACCGACGTCGTCGGGTTCAGTCGAGCGCGCAACTCGGCGCGATAGGCGAACATGTCGGTAATCGGCTTTTGCGCAACGCCCGAATCCATTGCCGCTTTGGCGACGGCGGAGGCTACGATTTCCATCAGGCGGGGGTCGAACGGCGAAGGAATGATATAATCACGGCCGAATTTATGGACGAGCCCGCCATAAGCCGCCGCGACTTCTTCAGGCACCGTTTCGCGCGCCAGCTGCGCCAGTGCATTGGCTGCGGCGATCTTCATCGGTTCGTTGATCGTTGTCGCCCGCACATCGAGCGCGCCGCGAAACAGAAAGGGGAAGCACAGGACATTGTTGACCTGATTGGGAAAGTCCGACCGTCCCGTCGCAATGATCGCATCGGGCCGTGCGGCGCGCGCAACCGGCGGCGAGATTTCAGGATCGGGATTGGCCATTGCGAAGATGATCGGCTCGGGTGCCATCGCCTTGACCATATCGGCGCTCAGCGCGTTGGCCGCAGACAGGCCGAGGAACACATCAGCACCGACGATGGCTTCGGATAAATGCCGCGCTTCGGTTTTGGCGGCATGTGCGGACTTCCACTGGTCCATGCCTTCGGTGCGGCCCTGATAGATTACCCCGCTGCGGTCGCACATGATGACATTGTCATGCGGTACGCCCATCGCTTTGATGAGTTCGGTGCAAGCAATTGCTGCGGCGCCTGCGCCGTTGCAGACGACCTTGATATCTTTGAGCGAACGTCCCGTCAGATCGCAGGCGTTGATCAGGCCTGCGGCGGCGATGATCGCCGTACCGTGCTGGTCGTCGTGAAAGACCGGAATGTTCATCCGCTCGCGCAACGTCTGCTCGATAATGAAACAGGATGGCGCGGCGATGTCTTCGAGATTGATGCCGCCAAAGGTCGGCTCGAGCAATTCGACCGCGTCGATAAACCGGTCGACATCCTCGGTTTTGACCTCGATGTCGATACTGTCGACATCGGCGAAGCGTTTGAACAGGACTGCCTTGCCCTCCATCACTGGCTTGGATGCCAGCGCGCCAAGATTGCCCATGCCGAGGATGGCGGTGCCATTGGAAATCACCGCGACCAGATTGCCCTTGGCGGTGTAGTCATAGGCGGTCGAAGGATCGTCGAATATCGCCTGCACCGGAACCGCGACGCCGGGCGAATAGGCAAGGCTCAAGTCACGCTGCGTCGCCATCGGTTTGGTCGCGACAATTTCGATCTTGCCGGGGCGTCCCTGCGAATGAAAATCCAAGGCTTCCTGCGCGGTGAATTGGACGTCGCTATCGCTCATTTTTGGCCCTGACCAGTTATCATCAACTTATCCGGCCCTAACGTGGGTATGACGCTAGGGCAAGCATTGCCCCGCCCGATATCGTTCGCTAACGCAATCACCTATGGCGGGGGACGGCAAACCGACACCAATGATGGTGCAATATTTAGGCTTGAAGGCCAAGGCAGGCGACTGCCTTTTATTCTACCGCATGGGCGATTTTTTCGAGCTGTTTTTTGATGATGCGCGCGCGGCAGCAGCGACGCTCGATATTGCGCTGACGTCGCGCGGTGAGCATGACGGCAAGCCAATCCCGATGTGCGGCGTGCCGGTGCACAGCGCCGAAGGATATCTCGCGCGGCTGATCAAAGGCGGCCACCGCGTCGCGATTGCCGAGCAGACCGAAAGTCCTGAAGTCGCCAAAGCACGCGGCGGATCGAAGACGTTGGTCGCGCGTGATATCGTGCGCTTTGTCACTGCCGGTACGCTGACCGAGGATAGCCTGCTCGATAGCTGGGCATTGAACATGCTGGTGGCGGTAGCTCCGGTGGGTGATGCCATTGGCCTGGCGGCGGCGGATATCTCGACCGGACATTTCGAACTGGTCACGGTCAAGCCCGACGCGTTGGAGGCCGAGCTTGCGCGGCTGTCAGCGAGCGAACTGGTCGTGCCGGAAGGCTTTGCCGCCGCGCCGCTCGATTCGATAACACGACCTCGTGCCGACTTTGATAGCGCGGGCGGCGAGGCGGCGCTCAAGCACCACTTTGCGCTCGCTACAGTTGATTCAATCGGACCTTTGTCACGCGCCGAGCTGGCGGCGGCGGGCGGGATGATCACCTATCTTGCGCATGTCGGTCAGGGCAAGATGCCTTTCCTCAAGCTGCCCTTGCGGCGTGAGGTGCACGAGCATCTTCTGATCGACCAAGCGACTCGCGACAGCCTTGAAATCACCGCTGCCAGCAAAGGTGGCCGTTCTGGTTCGTTACTCGCCGAGGTCGACCGGACGATCACAGGCGCTGGCGCACGGCAATTGGCTGCCGATCTGGCGGCACCGTTGATGGATAAGGCGAAGATCGAGGCGCGATTGTCTTTGGTACAGTGGTTTCATGATACGCCGCTGCTTCGGGATGCAGTGCGAACCGCGTTGCGCCAGTTGCCTGATGTTGCCCGCGCATTGGGCCGTGTTGTCGCTGGTCGCGGAAGCCCGCGTGATGTTGGGCAGATTCGGGATGGTCTTGATGGCGCTCGAGCGTTGCGCGAGCGGCTTGGCGCAATGGCGGACCGGCCCGCGATGCTAGATGGACTATTGCCGACACTCGACGGACACTGCGCAATGGTCGATCTATTCTCCATGGCACTGGTGGCATCGCCACCGACAGATACGGGCCAGGGCGGCTACATAGCCGAAGGCTATGATGAAGCGTTAGACTCTTTGCGCTCGGCGGGACGCGACGGGCGGCAGGCGATTGCGCAGCTCGAAGCACGCTACCGCGATGCCACCGGGGTTTCGGCGCTCAAGATCCGCCACAATGCCGTTCTCGGGTATTTCGTTGAGGTTCCGGCCAAGCATGGTGATGCGCTGATGGCCCCCGGCACGGGTTTCACGCACCGGCAGACTATGGCCGGTGCTGTGCGGTTCAATTCGCCCGAACTGCACGAAGAGGCGATCCGGATTACACATGCTGGTAGCCATGCACTCGCGGCCGAAGCAGCGCATCTCGAAGAACTGATCGCTTATGTGATGGAGCGCCGTGACGCGATTGCTGCAAGCGCCGATACGCTGGCCCGGATTGATGTGGCCGCGGCTCTGGCCGAGCGCGCGGCGGAGAGCGGTTGGTGCAAGCCTTCTTTTGCCGAACATCCGTGCCTTGAAATCGAAGGTGGTCGTCATCCGGTGGTCGAAAGCGCGCTGGCGAAATCGGGTGACCGGTTCATTTCGAACGACTGCAAGCTCGCACCCGATACAAGGCTTTGGTTGGTCAGCGGCCCGAATATGGGCGGCAAGTCGACGTTTCTACGCCAGAATGCGTTGATCGTTTTGCTGGCTCAGGCGGGCAGCTATGTGCCTGCGACTTCGGCAAGACTGGGTCTGGTCGATCGCCTGTTCAGTCGAGTCGGTGCATCCGATAATCTTGCGCGTGGCCGCTCGACCTTCATGGTCGAAATGGTCGAAACCGCAGCGATCATGGCGCAGGCAACCGTGCGAAGCTTCGTCATACTGGACGAGGTCGGACGAGGCACCTCGACCTATGACGGGCTCGCAATCGCCTGGGCAGTGGTCGAAGGCATCCACGAAGCCAACCGCTGCCGCTGTTTATTCGCAACGCATTATCACGAACTGACCCGGCTTTCTGAGACTCTCGATGCGCTGTCGCTGCATCACGTCCGCGCCAAGGAATATAAGGGCGATCTGGTGTTGCTACACGAGCTTGCCGACGGCCCGGCCGACCGAAGTTATGGTATCGCGGTGGCCAAACTTGCGGGCCTGCCGCCACAGGTCGTCGCACGCGCAAAAACGGTACTTGAGAAACTCGAAAAAGGCCGCGCCGAAACCGGCGGCTTGGCCGCAGGCTTGGGTGATCTGCCCCTGTTCAGCGCCGCGCTTGATGCAGCGGAAGCCAAGGTAGATGCATTACGCGCGAAATTGACCGGGCTGGATATCGACGCGCTCAGCCCAAGGGCTGCGCTTGATTTGCTCTACGAATTGAAACGTGCTGCCGGCGAGGAGTGATGGAAATCAGGCGTTCGACGTGATCTCATCTTCATAGATGACCATACCAAATCCAATGTCACGCGCGCTCAGCGCAGCATCTCTAAGAACGTCGTCCGAAATATCATTCATGTCTTCGGGTGCTTCTTTGCCTCGCTTTAATTCTATGAAACGCCACCCACGTTCTTGAGCTTTGGTTGTGGCCACATTTTGAGCTTCTTTTATACTGTCTGCTGGAACAAAATATCACCAAAGCATGCCTAGCTCCCGCACGTTTCGGAGCGCCGTCACCGGCAACGCCTTCAGCAAGAAACACGAATAATGATTGGCCCATCAAGCTACCAGCGGGCGCTAGGTCAGGTTAAACTGAGGAAAAGCCCCGCCAGAGCAGCACTCATCAAGTTGGATAATGACCCTGCGGCCAAGGCTTTCAAACCAAGCTTTGCTATCATCGGACGCTGGTTGGGGGCGAGGCTTCCGGTGACCGCCATCTGGATCGCGATCGACGAGAAGTTGGCAAAACCGCACAGCGCAAACGTTACGATGCCGACCGTTGGCGCTGACAATGTTTTCAACGCGCCGAGATCGATAAAGGCCACGAATTCGTTGAGCACAATCTTGGTGCCGAACAGGCCACCTGCCTGAATGGCTTCATTCCAAGGCACGCCAAGCAGAAACATGATCGGTGCAAAGACATAGCCGACGATCTGCTGGAAGCTGAGCGCCGGTTGCCCGAACCACCCGCCTATCCCGCCCAATATGCCGTTGGCCAGTGCTACCAGTGCGACAAAGGCAAGCACCATCGCGCCGACGGCGACTGCCAGCTTCACGCCGGTCTGCGCTCCCTGGGCCGCCGCCATGATGATATTGGCTGGTTTCTCTTCGTCATCGGCGACGATCATCGGTTCATCATCGGGATGTGGATTAGGCAATGCGGGATCGCCTTCGCCTACAAGAACCGGCGGAACGTCAGGCATCATCAACTTCGCCATCAATATCCCCCCGGGTGCCGACATGAAGGCAGCAGCAAGGAGATAATCGATTCGAATGCCCATCGAAGCATAGGCCGCTAGAATCGTGCCCGCGACGCCCGCCATGCCGACCGTCATGACGCAAAACAGTTGCTCGGGTTTGAGGCCAGCGAGATACGGCCGGATCACAAGTGGCGATTCAGACTGTCCGACGAAGATATTTGCCGCCGCACACAGGCTTTCTACCTTCGAAATGCCGGTGACTTTCTGCAAACCACCGCCGATCCAGCGGATGACATATTGCATGAGGCCGAGATAATACAGGATCGAGATCAAGGAAGCGAAGAAGATGATGACGGGAAGTGCCGCGATCGCAAAACTGTTGCCGCCGATTTCAGGCGACGCCAACGGACCGAAAATGAAATTTGTACCGGCCTGTGCATAGCCCAGAAGGTTTGAGACGCCGTTCGACATCACCTGCAACACCGTTTTGCCCCAAGGCACATAGAGCACCAACGCGGCAAGGCTGGCCTGTAACGCGAAAGCCGCTCCAACAACGCGGAATTTGATCGCGCCGCGGTTTGATGACAACAAAACCGCGATGGCCAGAATCAGAACCATGCCGGCTAGGCTTAACAAAATCTGCATTGTGGTTCCCGACCCCTTGTATTTCCCTTTCACCTAGCGGCAACCCAAGCCTTGCGCCAATAAAAATAGCCGCTAGTCAGTCAACATGATAGACCAGACGACATCACGCCCAGCGACAGGCGCAATTCCCAGATCCTTATTCATGTTTTCGGTCATCTATGGCGGCATGGTGTGTATCGCCGGGGTCCTTGGCAACAAACAGGTGGCGTTGGGGCCATTGGCTGTTGAAGCTGGAATATTCCCCTTCCTTTTGCTGGTTATCCTGTCGAGTTCTGTCGCGGCCTTGCACGGCAAAACGGTAGCTGACCGGCTGGTGCAATACGGCTTCATTCCGCTTATCGGCTCGATCCTGCTGACATTGCTGGTCCTCGCACTTCCGGCGTCGCCAAAGATGGATGGCAAATATCTCGACGCCTTTAACACGATGATGGGGCAGACACCGCGCATATGGGTTGCGGGGATTGTCGCGTACGGGACGTCGCAACTGCTCAACGTCTATCTGTTTGACCGGTTGAAAAACAGTGTCGGCAAATATGTCGCGCTACGCGGTGCGATTGCAGCGGTACTGTCGCAGATCGTCGACACTTTGCTTTTCGTGACCATCGCTTTCTACGGCATATTCCCTATAACCGAGTTGATGCTCGGGCAGATGCTCGCAAAGGTCGTGCTCAGCCTGGTCATGGTCCCGCTGTTGATCAGCTTCTTCGTCGGTCTTGGCCACCGGCTCGACGGGACGGAACCAACCGAATGACGATCAACCCGGTCAATCTCGCCAAGGCGGAAACACTTACCGAGGCGCTGCCCTATCTGCAGCGTTATGCAGGCAAGACCTTCGTCGTCAAATATGGTGGCCATGCGATGGGCGATGCCGCGCTGGCTCAGGACTTTGCGGCTGATATTGTTTTACTGAAGGCTGTCGGCATCAATCCGGTTGTGGTCCACGGCGGCGGGCCGCAAATTGGTGCAATGCTCAAGAAATTGGGCGTCGAGAGCGAATTTGTCGATGGCCTTCGCGTGACCGATGCCGAAACGGCCAAGGTTGCCGAAATGGTACTATCGGGTGCGATCAACAAGGAACTGGTCGGCTGGATCAACGCGGCGGGCGGCAAGGCGCTGGGTATTTCGGGCAAGGACGGCGACTTCGTTCGCGCGGCCAAGGTCCAACGCACGCAGAAAGATCCTGACAGCAATATCGAACGCAGCATTGACCTTGGCTTTGTCGGCGAGCCGCAGCATGTCGACCGAAGCGTGATCGATACGATCAGCGGCGCGGGTATGATACCGGTGATCGCGCCGATCGGTGTTGGCGATGATGGGCATACCTATAATATCAACGCAGACACGATGGCTGGCGCGATTGCCGGTGCGCTGGGCGCTTCGCGGCTATTTTTGCTGACCGACGTTGCAGGCGTACTCGACAAGAGCGGCAAATTGCTGACCGATCTCGAACCTAAGGCAATCGCTGCATTGCAGGCGGACGGCACGATCAGCGGCGGGATGATCCCGAAGATCGAAACCTGTGTCGCGGCTGTCGGCGCAGGCGTTGATGCAGCGGTTATTCTCGACGGCCGTGTGGCCCATGCGATGCTCATCGAAATGTTCACCGATCAGGGCGCGGGAACGCTGATTCACGCGTAGCTGTTTTATGTGGTTGATACAGCACGCCCGCTCGGCTAATCGATTGGACCTGTTCATTTCCGGAGAAATCCATGCTTCTCGCGCTTATTTCGATCATCGGCTATCTGGCGACGATCCTGTCGACCGTGGTTATCGTTCAGTTCATCCTTAGCCTGTTGCTCGCGTTCAATGTCGTCAGTCTGTCGAACAATATCGTCGCGGCGATTTGGGAAGCGCTCAATAAAATCCTAGATCCGTTTTTAAAGCCTATTCGCAAGATCATGCCAGATACCGGGATGATCGATTTTTCGCCGATGGTGCTGCTCATTGGCCTTCGCATCGTGCAGATGTTGTTGATGGGCTTGGCCAATGACATCGCTGCGGCGGGTATGTGAGCGCGGGAACGCTGATTGACGGCAAGGCGTTTGCCGCCGGATTGCGCCAGCGCGTAGCGGGTTCAGTCGCAAAATTTGTGGATGTGACTGGACACAAGCCCGGACTTGCCGTGATTTTGGTCGGCAATGATCCTGCCAGCCAAGTCTATGTGGGATCGAAGAAAAAAGCGACGGTCGAGGTCGGCATGGAAAGTTTTGAGCACCGCCTACCCGAAGATGTCCCTCAATCGGATCTGATCACGCTGGTCGAGCGGCTTAACGCCGATACCGCAGTCGACGGAATATTGGTGCAATTGCCCCTTCCATCGCACATCGACGACAAGGCCGTGATTGCCGCGATCGATCCCGCCAAGGATGTCGACGGCTTCCACGTCGTCAATGCAGGTCGGCTAGCGGTGGGCGAAGAGGCGTTTGTGCCTTGTACGCCTCTCGGCTGTCTGATGCTGCTCAAAGACCAATTGGGTGACCTCTCTGGCAAAAATGCAGTGGTGATCGGCCGGTCGAATATTGTCGGCAAGCCGATGGCGCAGCTGTTGCTGGGCGAGAATTGCACCGTCACGATTGCGCATAGCCGGACGCAGGATCTTGCTGACGTAGTCCGCCGAGCTGACATTGTTGTCGCTGCGGTCGGCCGCGCCGAAATGGTGAGGGGAGACTGGTTGAAGGACGGCGCGATTGTCATCGACGTCGGGATAAACCGCCTGGCACCAGAAGGCGGTGAGGCAAAAGGACGACTGGTTGGCGATGTTGCCTTTGACGAGGCGCTGGGCCATGCTGGCGCGATCACGCCGGTACCGGGCGGGGTTGGTCCGATGACCATCGCCTGTCTGCTCCGCAATACAATGGTCGCCGCGAGCCGTCGCGCGGGGTTGGCCATGCCGGAAGGACTATGACGTCATGAAGCGTCTTGCAGTTGTGTCGCTCATTTTTTCCCTCGCCGCCTGCGCAGGCGGTCCGCCCGGCGGTGGTCGCAATTTTGAACCTAAACTTGCTAACCCAAGCGCTATTATTGCAGCAGAGATTAGCTTCAATCAACTGGCGCAGGAAAAAGGCCAATGGACCGCCTTCCGCGAGACCGTTGCCAAGGACGCGACGATGTTCGTGCCGCAACCGGTGATCGCCAATGAATGGCTGAAGGGCAAAGCCGACCCTCCGCAAACGGTAAAACGGCAACCGCACAAGGCGGTCATGTCGTGCGATGGCAGGACCGGCGTTACCACTGGCGCGTGGCAGCATCCCAACGGGACATTCGGCTATTTCACAACGGTGTGGCAGTTCGTTCAAAAGAACGCGCGCGGCGATGGCGACTGGAAATGGGTCGTAGATCATGCAGATGAACTGACGACGGCGCGCGAACCCAAGGAAATGATTGAAACCAAGGTCGCCAGTTGCAAGGGCAGCGCGCCTGCGGCGCTGACTGCACCGGCCGAAGGCGCAAAAATGAAATCGGGTTTTTCGCGCGATCAATCGTTGAATTACACGTGGGTGGCACAGCCCGATGGTGCGCGCACGTTGGAGGTCAAGCTCTGGAACGGGGAAGCCTCTGAAATCGTGATATTGGACCGCGTCGCGGCAAAGTCATGATCGACCTTTTCTTTTCGGCATTTATCACCTTTTTTGTGGTTATCGATCCGCCCGGATGCGCGCCGATTTACGCTAGCTTAACCAAAGGTGCTACCGGGGCGCAGCGCCGGAACATGGCGCTACGCGCGAGCTTTGTCGCCGCGATGATCCTGTTGGTGTTCGCGCTGTTCGGCGAGCAATTGCTGGGCGCGTTGCATATCGAGTTGAACAGTTTCCGCATCGCTGGCGGCATCATGTTGTTCCTCATCGCCATCGATATGGTCTTTGAGAAACGCACAGAGCGCCGCGAAGAACGCGCACAGAAGATAATCGACACGCCCGAGATCGAAGATGTTTCAGTATTTCCGATGGCGATGCCGATGATCGCAGGGCCCGGCTCGATTGCCTCGGTGATGCTATTGATGTCGCAAAATGACGGTATTGAGCGTGCCAGCGTTATCTTGGCGGCGCTTGGTGCGGTTCTCCTTTTGACTTTGCTGGCAATGCTGGCCGCAGGGCCAATCATGCGGGTTTTGGGTTCACAGGCCGAAGCGGTGATTACGCGATTGCTCGGGGTATTGCTCGGCGCGCTTGCAGCGCAGTTCGTGATCGACGGGCTGCGGGCGAGTTTCGTTTAGCTATTGCAGAGTTACGCGGTCATCCGATCCGTCATGCCGCCCGAAAAACTGCATGAGCTGCACGATCAGATCGGCTCGATCCGACAGGCCACGCGCCTCCAGTAGAGCCTGCTTCGCCGCATAATCGAATGGCGCAATCTGTGCGATCGCATTGACCAACGAATAATCGTCAAGCTGACCCACAGCTGCCCAATCGACCGCATAGCCCTGCGCGTCGGCAAAGCGCCGCGATTCGATTTCCAATGAAGCACGCTCGGCAATCGACAGCGCTTCGGCGGCTTCGTCTTCTTCCCACAATTCAGCTTGAACCTGGCGGAAGGTCGTCGTCGCATCAATCTCCTTGATGACGGTGAAGCGCTGCAGCCCCTCGAGGATTACATTATACCGACCATCCTCCATCGCCTCGACATCGCCGATCCTGCCCAAACATCCGACTTCAAACAATGGCGGGTTTGTCCCTTGCCCCTTCGGCTGGATCATTCCGACCATCCGGTCACGCGCCAGAGAATCGCCGACTAGATCGCGGTAGCGCGGCTCGAAGATATGCAGCGGCAACTGCATCCCGGGAAAAAGGATCGCGCCAGTCAGCGGGAAAATCGAGATGCGGCGGACGGTCATCCGAACAGGATCGCAGACAACTTACGACGTGTCGCCGCCACCCATGGATCTTCGAGGCCGATCATTGAGAAAATTTCAAGCAAACGTGCCTTCGCAGTGCCTTCATTCCAATCGCGGTCGGCGGCAATGATGTGAAGCAGGGATTCTGCTGCCGCATCGCGCTCGCCCGCCGCCATCAAGGCATTGGCCAGTTCCAGTCGCTTGCCGTGATCGTCGGGCGCGGCATCGACGGACGACTTAAGCGCTTCGAGTTCGTCCGGTGCTACTGCTGCGGCAGCAATGCTCAAAACTGAGCCAGCCTTCGCCAAAGCAGCGTCGCTGCGAAGATCGTCACTCAGGCTGTCAAAGATCGCCTGTGCTTCTTCCTGCCGGCCGAGCGCGGCGAGCGCGCGGATAATGCCGGACAGCGCTCCTGGATGTTCGGGGGCAATCGCGATTGCGTCGGTGAACAGGCCATAAGCCTGCTCTGCGCCATTATGTTCGAGCAATTCATCGCCAGCATCGATAAGCGGCGCGATTTGCGCGGCGAGGTCGGGTGCAGCATCACTGACCACAATGGGCAGCTTTTCGAGCAATTGATCGAGCATCTGCTTAAGTTGCGGCTCGGTGCGGGCGGGCGACAGGTCGGCGACGGGCTGTCCTTGGAATATTGCATAGACGGTAGGGATCGATCTTACTTGGAATTGCGCAGCAATGAATTTATTCTCGTCGACATTGACCTTGGCCAGAACCACGCCCTTGTCGGCATAGTCCGTCGCTACCTTTTCCAGGATCGGGGTCAGTTGCTTGCATGGTCCGCACCATTCGGCCCAGAAATCGAGAATGACGAGTTTGTCCATCGATGGGGTGACCACATCGACACGAAATTGTTCGACTGCTTTCTGCTCGTCGCTGGTCAGGCCCATGGTCGCCAAAATCATTCTCCGGTAGATTCGTTCGAGACCCTATGTGGGCAAAGCGGGGTATTTCACAAGACAGGCAATCACCCTTCAGCACAAAAACCGCATATTTGGGGCTTGCGGGGGTGTATACCCCATGCTAACGGCGCGCCTCACCTGTCGGGAATTATGCATTTCCGACCGCCGAGCGGGCGTAGCT
Source organism: Sphingomonadales bacterium Ga0077559 (assembly GCA_001464315.1). Classification (GTDB taxonomy): domain Bacteria; phylum Pseudomonadota; class Alphaproteobacteria; order Sphingomonadales; family Sphingomonadaceae; genus Sphingorhabdus_B. Next base: position 38,447 of record LNFK01000078.1, read on the forward strand.
CAGGGGTAGAGCACAACCTTGCCAAGGTTGGGGTCGAGGGTTCGAATCCCTTCGCCCGCTCCAGTTTTTCAGCAGAGAACAGTGTGTCTGCGCGCTTAAGCGCCGCGGACCATTGTGCTTTTTGCCAGGCGGTAGGCTAGGCCGGGGAGACCGCCATAATTGGCCTTGTGATAAGCGGAATCGGGCGTCAGCTGCGCGGTCAGGCGGCGGTGGGCTTCGCCGAGCGCATGATACGGTACGCTTGGCAGCAAATGGTGCAGCGCGTGATAGCGCAGGCCAACCGGCGCCCAGATGGCGGGCAGCAACGCGGGAGGAGGCACGTTGACGCTGTCGAGAAACTGCGCGGTTACGCTGAGCGGTGCGCCATCATTTTCCCAAAGATGCGCGACCAGCGTACGCACCTGATTCAATACGGCTACAGCGGACACGATCACGAGGAATATCAAAAATGCGTTCAGTGGAATGAAACCGCTGAATACGCCTGTCAGCAGGGCAATCGCCCAGACGCTCGCTGCGGTTTCCTGCCACAGCCAGTTGCGCCGCGCTTCACCTTCGGCGGGGCGGCGGCGGAATGCAGGGTTAATGACGAGGCCCGAATACCGCTCGACGACGATCTTGCGTAATGGCGGGATGATCAACGACAAGGGCGCGAGCACTGCATTGCGGAACAGCAGCGCAAAGGGCGCGAGCAACGATACCAGAATGAATAACGGTAATGTCCAAGGCTTCATCAGCGCGAGCGGCAGATATTCGGGGTCTTGATCGGTGCCGTAGCGCGTGCGCGCGTGATGCAGATTATGGATGCCTTCATACATGTACGACGGCACGAGCAATGGCACGCCGATCACGGCGTTGAAGCCGAAGCGGAAACCCGGCAGAGCCGAATGCTTAATATGCGTAACCTCATGAATGAATCCGCCGGCGCGGTACAGCGCTAGCACTGAAACGACTCCGGCCAAAATCTGCAACCACAGAGCGGGTGCGAGAATTGCGCCAGCAAGTCCAGCATAGCCAAGCGCTGCGGAGGCCAGAAAGTCGGACCAGTAGATATGCGGCTTCGGCGTACCAAGATCACGTGTCATTTCGGCCACCGCGCGCAGCATGGCTTTGTCGTCGGGCACATGTTTCAGCCGCTGCGCACGCGCAGCGATGTCATCACCAGCCGGTGTTTCAGGGCCTGCTTCAAGCGGGGAGATGGCGATTCCAGTCATTTTCAACGTCTTCATATGGATTTCTGTTGATGAACAGATAGGCGCTGGTCGTGGCGATATCATGGCAAAAATGGCGAATTGTGACGGCTTGTTCCTGCCAGCCTGATTGACGCACCCGATATCAGCGTTCTTTTGTGGCGCTGAATTTCAGGTCGGGATGCTTTTCCTGTTGGTAACCGACATCCCAAGCCGAGCGCGCCATGAACACCGGATGTCCATCACGGTCCTTGGCCATATTGCCCCCATTGAACGAGACAAATTGGGCCAAAGCAGCATCAGTACCGATCAGCCACCGGGCAGTGTCATAGGGTGCAGGTTCGAGAAACGCGTCGACCTTATACTCGGCCTCCAACCGTGAAATCAGCACATCGAGCTGAAGCTGACCGACGACACCGATCACCCAATTAGAGCCGATTTCTGGGTAAAACACCTGAATAACGCCTTCTTCGCTTAAGTCGTCGAGTGCCTTGCGCAGTTGCTTCGTCTTGGTGGGGTCGCGCAACACTACTCGGCGCAGGATTTCAGGCGCAAAATTGGGCAATCCGGTGAAGCGGACTTCGTTGCGCTCGGACAATGTGTCACCCACGCGGAGCGTGCCGTGATTGGGGATGCCGATGATATCGCCCGGCTCGGCGCTATCGGCTATCTCGCGGTCCTGCGCGAAGAACAGGATCGGGGAGTGAATAGCGACAGGTTTGCCAAGGCCGGACGGCGTGAGTTTCATGCCGCGCTTGAACGTGCCCGAACATAGCCGCATGAACGCGATCCGGTCGCGGTGCTGCGGGTCCATATTAGCCTGCACTTTGAAAATAAAGCCGGTGACTTCTTTGCCAGAAGGATCGATGACGCCCATTGAGCTTGGCTGGGGGCGCGGCGGTGGGGCATAGGCAGCAATCGCGGTGATCAGGTCGATCACGCCAAACTCCTTGAGCGCGGATCCGAAATATACTGGCGTCAAGTCGCCGTTCTGGAACGCGGTGAGGTCGAAATCGGAATAGCCTGCCTGTGCAAGCTCAGCCTCTTCGCGCAGGCGCGTTACACCTGCCGGAGTGAGTACGGCCTCGAGGCTTTCCGCGTTCAAACCTTCATGGTCGCTGACTTTGCCTTCGAACGCTTTGCTATCGCCCGATGGCTGGCTCAACCGACCGCTAGTGAAGTCGTAAATGCCCTCGAACTCTCCACCCATACCCACCGGCCAGTTCATCGGACAGACGTCGAGTGCGAGCGCGTCAGCAACCTCGTCGATCGTTTCGAACGCAGCGCGGCCCTCGCGGTCGACCTTGTTGACGAAGGTGATGATTGGCACGCTGCGCAGACGGCAAACTTCGAACAGCTTGCGTGTCTGCGGCTCGATACCTTTCGCGGCGTCGATGACCATGATCGCACTGTCCACGGCGGTGAGCGTGCGGTATGTGTCCTCGCTGAAATCTTCATGGCCCGGCGTATCGAGCAAGTTGAAAACGATGCCGTCCTTCTGGAAGGTCATAACCGACGACGTAACCGAAATACCGCGCTGCTGTTCAATCTTCATCCAGTCCGACCGCGCGCGCCGCGCCTGCCCGCGTGCCTTGACTTCACCTGCTAGGTGGATCGCTCCGCCCTGCAGCAACAGTTTTTCGGTCAGCGTTGTCTTACCCGCGTCGGGATGGGATATGATAGCGAATGTGCGGCGGTTGAGCGTCATGTGGGGCGCTTTAAGCGATTTCGAGTTAAATGGAACATGTAACGGTCAAGAAATCGCGCCCGCCAAAGCTGTAATGGCTTATCGCTTCAACCCGTTTGTCAGAAACTCAGCGGCGATGTTGGCGACTTCACGCACGTCGCGATCTTCGCTCATGACGCCATAACGGAGCCCCAAAAATACGTTCATGCCCACAATCGCCCAAGCGTGTACCTCCTCGACGTCATCTCGGACCTGCCCGTTGGCAGCAGAATCTTTCAGACTGGCGACATAGCCGGCGACCGTATTTTCATAATGTGCGCGGTAGCTCGGCGGATCGACAAATTCTGCTTCATCGATAATCCGGTACAGCTCCTTATGCTCCCGTACGAATGTGAGAAACTGTGCCAAACCTTTGCGCTCGCCTTCAAGCCGGTTGGACTCCGCTGCTATAACGGGGCCGACCGTGTTGCGGACCTGAGCCGACATATCGCGGACCAGCGCTTGAAATAGAGATTCTTTCGAATCGAAATAGGTGTAGAAACTGCCCAAGGCGACTCCGGCGCGCTGGGTAATGCTGACCACCGAGCTTTCGTGAAAGCCTTTCTCGCCAAATTCAGCCGCAGCCGCGTCAAGCAGCAGGCGCAAGGTTTTGCGCCCGCGTTCCGTTCGCGGAGTTTTGGCGGCGGGTGTCATTGTTGCCGATATGCCACGTTCTGTGGGCATTCTCCAGCAATCCTCTCACTTCAAGTTGAAACATGGTTCAACTTTCACTATAGCAGTTTTCAGAACGGGTAAAGACCCGCTTTTTCTGCAGGAGAGTGACATATGAAATCCGCCAAAATCTCGATAATACGTTCCGCATTGCTGGCGAGCATTGCTGCCTCTGGACTGGCATTTGCAGTTCCTGTCATGGCTCAAGATTCGACAGTTGCCGATGAAGGCGAAGGTGGTGATGAAATCATTGTTACTGCCCGTCGCCGCGAAGAGAATCTGCTCGATGTGCCAATCGCGGTCAGCGCGTTTTCTGGCGAGGCGCTCGAAATGCGCGGCGCGATCGACCTCACCGACATCGGTAACATCACGCCCAACACCACGCTCGAAACATCACGCGGCAGCAACTCGACATTGTCTGCTTTCATCCGCGGCATAGGACAGCAGGATCCGGTTTCGGGTTTTGAGCCTGGCGTCGGCATCTATCTCGACGATGTGTATCTGAACCGTCCGCAAGCAGCCGTGCTCGACATTTACGAAGTCGAGCGCATCGAAGTACTTCGCGGCCCACAGGGCACGCTTTACGGACGCAATACTATTGGCGGTGCGGTGAAATATGTCACCAAGCGGCTGCCTCAGGAAGTATCGGTCAAGGTACGCGGCACATACGGCACATATGATCAGGCCGAGGGCGTGATCACCGCTTCTGCGCCGCTTGGCGACATTGTTCGCGTCGGCGCGAGCTTAGCACGCCTGTCGCGTGGCGGCTTCGGCGACAATCTGACCACGGGCCTTGAAAATTATAACAAGGATGTCTGGGCTGCCCGCGGCACAGTCGAGCTTGGCGGTTATGACGCGCCTGTGTCGATTCGGATCAGCGGTGATTACAGCCGCGATAAAAGCGATCCGCGCGGCGGCCATCGCTTGATCCCTGGCCTGCTTTCTGGCGCACCGGTGCTGAACAATGTTTATGATACACGCGGCGGCCTGATCGACCCCGAACAGGATATTGAAGCTTACGGTCTTGCGATGAACATCGCGGTCAATCTGTCCGAGAACCTGACGCTGCGGTCAATCAGTGCCTGGCGCAAGGACAGCACGTTGACACCCATTGATTTTGACGCGCTACCCGGCGTCGATGTCGATGTCCCCGGCGGCTATTTCAACGAACAGATCAGCCAGGAAGTGCAGCTGCTGGTCGATGCCGGACCGTTGAACGGCATGATTGGGGCATATTATCTCGATGCAACCGCCGACACTTTGTTCGACGTGCGTCTGTTCACCACATTGGCTGGATTAACCGCGTTCACCAATGCTGCGGTTGATACTGAAACCTATGCCGTTTTCGGCGATTTCACCTATGACTTTTCCGAGCAGTTCAGCGTATCGCTTGGCGGTCGCTACACATGGGATGAACGCACTGCGAATATCCTGCGTCAGAATTATCTCGGAGGCGGTTCGCCATTTTTTGGCGGTGCAGGCGTGCCCTTTGGTGCGGCAAGCACGAACTTCAGCGGCAAGCGGAGCTTCAAGAAATTCACGCCGCGTGCATCGGTCAGCTTCAAGCCAACGCCCGATCACAATATCTATGCCAGCTATAGCCAGGGCTTTAAGGGCGGCGGCTTTGACCCGCGCGGTGTCGGGACAAACGCACCCGATCTCAATGGTAACGGCATTCGCGGCGAAAATGACGAAGTTGCAGCCTTCCTGAGCTTCCGCCCGGAAAGCGTCGATAGCTATGAAGTCGGCTACAAGGGTAATTTGTTTGATGGCGGCCTGACATTTGCGCTCGCAGGCTTCTACGCCGATTATCAGGATGTCCAAATCCCAGGCTCGGTCGCTTGCATCGTTGGCGGATTGCCGTCATTCTGCGGCGTTACTTCAAATGCTGGCAAAGCAACGTTCAAGGGCGTTGAGCTGGAATTCAACGCGCGACTTGGCGAAAACTTTGCCGCTGACGGTGACCGGCTGAACCTGCTTGGCGCGGTTGGCTATATCGATGCCCAGTTTGACGAATATATTACCAATATCGCCAGCGTGCCGACAGATGTTGCTAACTTCCGTCAAATCCAGAACACCCCGTCATGGACCGCGAGCGCTACGCTTGCCTACATGACGCCAATTGGAGCTGGAAGATTGAATTTGGGAACGACATTGTCGTACCGCAGCAGTACCAACCAGTTCGAAATTCCCAATCCATATATCGACCAGTCGGGCTATGCATTGCTCGATGCCAGTATCGTCTACACCTCGCCTGACGACACATGGAGCATTGGCCTGCACGGCAAGAACCTTACAGACAAGGAGTATAAGACCTCGGGCTATAGCTTCATTGCAGGTAACGCGACGACCGGTGTTCCAACGATTGGTGTCAACGGTTTGCCCGTTGCCTCGCTTGGCCGCGAAGGAACGCTCACCGCATTTTACGGCAATCCGCGTCAGGTATTTGTGACCGCCGGGTTTAAGTTCTAACTGGGGCGATGCGGAGGTGCTCGGCGGTTAAAACGCCCCGGGCACCTCGCGTTGCGCCACATTGGGGTTTTGCGGTAGCGGCAAAACCTGCGGTTCGATGATCACCTTGTCATCCTGCGCGCTCAACCCTGCCGTGGCGGGGGTGCAACTGCGTCCGGCGACAAAATCGAGCGCAACACGCAGCGACTCCTCCTGCGGATCACCGAGCGGGCGACTGATATCGTCAGCAGCGGCGCAACTCGCCCGCATCGTTCCGATAAGTCCGCTATAATAATCCCCCTGACCAGCAGCATTTTCCTTGGCAAAGGCGACGACGCGAATGCGGTCATCGCATGATGCCTGGTCGAGCGCGATCTGGCCCACCGGCTTACCGAAGCTGTTGCTACCGATCAATGCCGCATTGGCCCCAAGAAATGGCGGGAATGCCGCCATTACCAGTTCGCTTGCAGACGCCGTCGCACTGGTCGAGATGAAAGCAATCTTTAAAGGTGAGACCGACTGGGATCCCGGCTGGAACCGACGCGTTTCATTGTTGGACGATTTCGACGCACGGAAGCGCGTTACCGAAAACACGTCGCTGCTGAACCGATTGCCGCCGAGCAAATCGCCCATCACTTCGGCGGTCGAAACCAGCCCGCCGCCATTATAGCGGAAATCGATGACGAAATTGGTGATGCCCTGCGCGCGGAAGTCGGCGAACGCTGTGCGGAGTTGATTATCGGCGGTCGAGATGAAGGTGCGCATATTGATATAACCAACACGCTGGCCACCATTGTCTATTGTCTTCACTCCATAACGCGATGACAGCGGGTCGATATTGAAATTGGCCTTGGTCACCGTCAGGTTGCGCGTTCCATTGGCGTCGGTGACCCGCAGTACGCGCGCAGTGCCTGCGGTGCTTGGCCCGAGCGCGTCGCTGACCCCGTTCGCGCCTTGGGCTGCAATGATGCTGCTTACTGTGGCGAGATTGGCATCGGTTGTGCCGATGGCCAAAATCTCGGTCCCGCGATCAATGCCAGCCGCCAGTGCTGGAGCGCCTTCGAACGCCTCCATGATGAAAACGCGGTTACCCTGATAGAGCAAGCGGATGCCGAAACCGGCGGTCGCGCCTGATGCAAAAAAGGCGTTCTCTTCGGTAATCGAAGTTATGTAAGTGAAGAAACGGTCTTTGCCCTGCGATCGCGCGGTGGCGGTCAACGCGTCGATATAGGCCTGAACCGAGCTATACGGGGTTGGGCTGAGCGATGCAGGCAACGTTTCGGGAAATAGATACCATTCGTTGAGCACCGAAAAGGCAAAATTTTGACGGTTTTGCAGGCTGCACGCACTTGATGACGGTGGTGGCGTAGTGGTTACTATCGTAGGTGGAACAGTGACCGTACTGCCCCCAGATCCACCGCCGCCGCCTCCGCCACATGCGGTAACGCCGGCGGCCAAAATGACGATTATGTTTTTAAGCGACACTGTTTTCATTTTAAATTTTTCCGGTTGCGACCATCAATTGCAAATTGGTGCACCGGATGCGTTCAGCGAACAAGGGAATTTCTTCGATGATCAGCCGCGAAGCGCAGCCCCCAGCTTGGCGGCAGCCGAAATCACCGCGTCGCTAATTGCTTTCAATTCATCCTCGGAATAGCTTTTTTCGGTGGGTTGAAGCGTCACCTCAACCGCCAGGCTCACCTGTCCATCGGGTACGCCTTGCCCTGCGAACCGGTCGAACAGGCGCACCGCGAAGATATTGGTCTTGTCGCACCCCTTGATAGCGCGAACAAGATCGGCGCCTGGTAAATCGGCTGCGACCAGAAAGGCAAAGTCGCGCGTGACCGCTTGCAGCGCTGGCGGCGTGAACGCGGGGCGCATGAAGCCTGATGATTTCTTTGCGGGAATAGCATCGAGATAGATTTCGGCGACCATGACCGTTCCGTCTAGATCGAACGCCTTGGCGGTAGCCGGATGCAGCGCGCCGAATGCGGCGAGAGTGTTTTTCGGTCCCATGCGCAATGTGCCAGATTGGCCAGGATGATAATGCTCGCCTGCCTCTCCCATCACCATCAGGGTATCTACTGCGACACCCGCCGCGGCGAGCAACGCCATCGCCTCGGCCTTGGCATCGAATGCGTCGAACTTGATTGCCTTGCCGGTAGCCCAATCGCGCGATTGCTTTTCGCCTGCGAGCACGAGACTGGCGGTCAATTTCTCGGCATCTGCCAGATAGCGTCGACCGATCTCGAACAGCCTCACGCTGTCTGCGCCACGGTCCATATTTCGCCGTGCAGCCGATAACAGTCCGGGGAGAAGCGAAGGCCGCATGACCTTCATGTCGTCGCTGATTGGGTTGGCGACAACCCAGAACCGCTCATCCAGAGCTTGTCGAAGGACGCCAAAGGCATCGGCTTCCTTTTGCGGGATGAACGACCAGTTGATCGCTTCGTTAAGCCCACGCGCGGCGGCGCTCCGGCGGACCTTGCGTTCAATCTTCTGCATCGGCGTTGCGGTTGGTTTAGCGACACCCGCATCGCGCGGGAGCGGGGTCGAGGGAACGTGGTCGAGACCGACGATGCGAACCACCTCTTCGACCAGATCAGCGCCGCCTTCGACGTCACGACGCCAGCTGGGGGGTGTGACTTGCCAATCTGGCGTCACTGCAAAGCCAAGGCTTTCGAGGATTTTGCGCTGTGTTTCGGGCGCAACATTGATGCCGCCCAGTCGCAGACAGTGGCTGGTGTCATAGGAAATGTTGCGCGGCGCAACTGGCGGGGTCCCCGATCGAACCACCGCACTTGTTGTCCCGCCGCAGTGATCCACAACCAGTCTCGTCGCAATTGCCAAGCCGTCGTCGAGGAATGTCGGGTCAACCCCGCGCTCAAACCGTTGGCGTGCGTCGCTGGTCAACGCGAGTTTTTGCCCTGTTCGTGCGATGTGCTCAGGGTCAAAATAGGCGCATTCGATCAACACGTCGGTGGTGGTTTCTGAAACGCCCGAATGCTCGCCGCCCATAATGCCGCCAATGTCATGCACCATTGCATCATCGGCAATAACGGTCATGCTGGAATCGAGCGTATATGTCTTGCCGTTTAGCGCAAGCACCTGCTCGCCATCATGGGCCTTGCGCGCGACGAGCGGCCCGGACAGCTTGGCGCGGTCGTAGACGTGCAGTGGTCGCCCAAGGTCGATCGAGATAAAGTTGGTGATATCGACCAAGGCAGAAATTGGATTCTGGCCGATGGCCTTTAACTTGCTGGTCATCCACTCGGGAGCGGCATCATTGGTGACGCCTGATACCGCCTGCGCATAAAAAGCTGGGCACCCCGCTGCGTCGTCGGTGCGAACATCCGGCGCGGGGTCGCTTCCGCCGACTGGTACCAGCGATGTCATGCGATAGACCTCGGCGAGCGGCATGAGCGTTCCCAGCCCAGCCGCCGCCAGATCGCGTGCAATTCCGCGCACGCCCATGCAGTCCTGACGGTTCGGGGTAATCGACACATCAATGACCGCATCGTCCAGCCCCGCCCATTCGGCGTATACCTGACCGAGCGGTGCATCAGCGGGCAGTTCGATGATGCCATCATGGTCATCGCCGAGTTCAAGTTCGGCAATCGAACACATCATGCCATTCGATTCGACGCCGCGGATGGCCGCGACCTTCAGCACCATGCCGTTCGAAGGCACCACGGCCCCCGCCGGACCGAAAACGCCGAGCATTCCGGCGCGCGCATTGGGCGCACCGCAGACGACCTGAAGCGGTTCGCCGCCTGCATCGACCGACAGGACTTGCAATTTGTCGGCCTGCGGATGCGGGGCGGCGGTCAATACCCTCGCAATGCGGAAGGCAGACAATTTGTCGGCCGGGTTTTCGATGCCCTCAACCTCCAGCCCGATCTGGTTCAACCGGTCAGCGACTGTATGGATGTCGGCGTCGGTTTCGAGATGCTCCTTGAGCCAGCTAAGCGAGAATTTCATGCGCCGACTCCTCCGCTCAACGTCGGTACATCAAGCGCACCAAAACCATAATGTTTGAGCCAGCGCAGGTCGCCATCGAAGAAGGCGCGCAAATCGTCCATCCCATATTTGAGCATCGCCAGCCGGTCGACGCCCACGCCAAAGGCAAAGCCCTGGTAGACATCAGGGTCAAGCCCGCAGGCCGAAATGACTTTCGGGTGGACCATGCCGGAGCCAAGCAATTCCATCCAACCGCCGGTTCCGCCCAGCACGCGTTTGCCGTTTTCCACCGAGAAGCTAACATCGACTTCGGCCGACGGCTCGGTGAAGGGGAAATAGCTAGGGCGCAGGCGGATGGTGAGGTCGTCGCGTTCGAAAAACGCCTTGAGGAAAGTCTCAAGCGTCCATTTCAGGTGACCCAAATGGATGCCTTTGTCGATAACCAGCCCCTCGATCTGGTGGAACATCGGTGTATGCGTCGCGTCGCTGTCGCTGCGATATACTCGGCCCGGCGCGATGATGCGGATCGGCGGCTCCTGTGACGTCATGGTGCGGATTTGAACGGGCGAGGTATGTGTGCGCAGCACCTTGGCCTCTTCGCCGTCAGCTGCAGCCATATAAAAAGTGTCATGCATCGCGCGAGCTGGATGGGTTTCGGGCATGTTGAGCGCGGTGAAATTGTGCCACTGATCCTCGATCTCCGGACCTTCGGCGACGGCAAAGCCCATATCGGCAAAGATTTCCGCGAGCTCGTCCATCACCTGACTTACCGGGTGCACGGTTCCGCGCGGCGTTTCTGGCGCGGGCAAAGTCATATCGTGCCGTTCGGTCGCGAGACGCTGATTAAGCACGGCAGTTTCAAGAGCCGCCTTCTTGGCCGCGAGAGCTGCAGTCACCGTTTCACGTAAGCCGTTTATTATCGGACCCTGCACCTGCCGCTCGTCGGGCGACATAGCACCCATCGTCTTGAGCAGCCCGGACACGCTGCCCTGCTTGCCGAGAGCTGAAATCCGCAATGCTTCAAGCGCATCAAGTGTTTCGGCAGCTTCAATACCCTTAGTCAGTTCGGATTGGAGTGTTGCTATGTCTGTCATATCGTCCGTCTGCATAAGCAAAAGGGCGCGAACGGCAAGTGCCGCCCACGCCCTTTTGCGCAATATCGAAGTTTTGAATTAAGCCGCTTTTTCCAAAGCCGCCTTCGACTGCGCAATAATTGTGCTAAACATTGCGGCTTCGTTCATCGCCATGTCGGCCATGATCTTGCGGTCGAGTTCAATGCCAGCGAGCTTAACACCATGCATGAACACGCCATAGGTCATGCCTTCGGCGCGAACAGCGGCGTTAATGCGCTGGATCCACAATGCGCGGAAATTGCGCTTGTTTACCTTGCGGTCGCGATACGCGTATTGGCCGGCCTTTTCGACGGCCTGCCGCGCGACGCGGATGGTATTTTTGCGGCGGCCACGAAAGCCCTTCGCTTGCTCTAATATTCTTTTATGTTTGGCGTGTGTAGTAACACCCCGTTTGACGCGTGCCATAATCTATATCCTTTTAGAAATGTCTCAAATGTCGCAGCGGGTCAAAGACCGTAGGGCGCCCATTTTTTGATGGTCTTGGCATCAGGCGCAGAAATTACGCTGGTGCCACGGTTCTGGCGGATATATTTCGCGTTATGGCTGCTCAAACGGTGCCGTTTTCCAACGACGCCATGCTTGATCTTGCCGGTTGCGGTGATTTTGAAGCGTTTCTTCACACCGCTCTTGGTCTTGAGCTTGGGCATTTTGGTCTCCTTTGTTGAGTCCGTATCAAGCCGACATGGCAGCCCTATTGGCCAGCCTGCTTATTCGGAAGGCGCGCGCCTAGCGGGATTCGCCCATGATTGCAAGGTTGAATGCAAGCTTTGAAGCATTGGGGCGTCACTCCGACAAGCCGGGTCCTTGCAACGCCTGCAACGGATGACCGAACAGGCGTGCGCGCAATAGTGTCGACGGAATGCTGATCGGTCGCGGCATCGCCAGATACTGGCTGGGTGACATACCCATAAATTCCTGAAAATCACGGTTGAAATGCGCCTGATCGAAATATTGATCATCTAGCGCAGCCGACCATTTCAGATCGGGATCGAGCATCACGCTGCCCAAAGTGCGTAAAAACCGCTGTCTGCGGAGCAAACGCTTGGGCGGAAATCCGAATACACGCCGGCACAGGCGTTCCAGCCGTTGCTGGGTGATACCCGTTGCATCGGCAAGGTCGGAAACACTCGCAGCGCGCGGATTTGCGAGCGCGTCATGAATGTTTTCAATGTCGCTTTCAAGCGGATCGGGGCGATTGATTGCCCTAATCAACACGTTATCGAACTCGGCGGCGATGGCCTTGGGGTCGGAAAGGCCGCGCACACTCTCCCAAATCGTCATAAACAGAGCAAATTCGGGATGCTCCAGATCTCCAACGCGATTGGCCCAGCGATCGGCGGGTGCTTTGATAAGACGATGCCAGCCGAGCGGTAATATACCGATCCCTGCCAAATGCATAGATTTACAGAATATGCGTGATGCCTTGCCGGTTGGTCCCGTGACATTGGCGGCAGGCGTTGGCTGCGGAGGCTCCGTAACAATGCTGCCTCGCGAACTGCCGGAGAGCGTAAAATGCGCGCTCCCCCATTCGGGATGCAGCAAATCCTCCTGTTCTTTATCCTCGGGAATTTCGATGCGGAAAAAATAGTAAGTCGACACATAGCGCAGCAATTGCTGCGCAGGCATGATGAAATGGACCGGTTCGTTGGCGTTCAGTGATGACATGCAAGCGACTCGAGCACGTCATCAAGTCGTGCGGAGTCGCCCAGTGCAATTATATGCCCATCCGATTTTGCGTGCAGCGGTTCACCCGTCCAGTCACACATCAAGCCACCCGACCCTTCTATTATCGGAACTAAAGCAGCAAAATCATGGAGTTTCAATCCCGCTTCGACTACCAGATCAATCTGTCCGGCGGCAAGCAGGCCATAATTATAGCAGTCGCCACCCCAGACCATCCGCTTGTGTGCTGTCTTGGCGGCCAACGTCATGAAATGTTCGGCATCATGGGTGTCGAAATATTGTGGGCCGGTGCTCGCCAACGTCGCTTCACCGAGCGAGCGGCAAACGCGGGTTCGAACCGGCTTGCCGTTTAGCGTTGTCTCCCGACCTGAAGCGCCAACCCATCTTTCACCGCTGATACACTGGTCGATAATGCCCAGTACCGGCCAGCCCTCGTCGAGCAGGGCGATCAATGTTCCGAAAATCGGGCGGCCCGCCATGAAACTGACCGTTCCATCGATGGGGTCAAGCACCCAGGTCCTGCCTGACGTGCCAGGTTTTGAGCCATATTCTTCGCCAATAATGGCGTCATGAGGGCATTCGGCATCGAGTATCGTGCGGATCGCGGCTTCGGCAGCGCGATCGGCCTCGGTTACCGGTGAGGCGTCGCTTTTGGCTTCATGGTTGAAAATTGATCTAAAAAATGGCCGGATGGAATTGCCTGCGGCATCGGCGAGCCGGGTTCCTAACGGAATGTCGGTAGCGCGCATCAATCGAACAGTGAACTCACCGAACTTTCGTCGGCAATCCGCTTGATTGCCTCACCCAGCAGTGGCGCAATGGGAATTTGGCGTATTTTTGCGCTGTCTTGTGCCGCATCGGACGCCATGATCGAATCGGTAATCACCAACTTGCGCAAAGATGACGCATTGACGCGGTTGACCGCTTCGCCCGAAAGCACGCCATGGGTGATGTAAGCGACGACATCGGCGGCGCCTGCATCTTTCAAGGCTTCGGCGGCATTGCACAAGGTGCCGGCGCTATCGGCGATATCGTCGATCAGGATACAGAAGCGATCCTTCACATCGCCAATGATGTTCATCACTTCAGAGACGCCCGCTTTCTCGCGGCGTTTGTCGACGATTGCCAGCGGGGCATCATCGAGACGTTTGGCAAGCGCCCGCGCGCGCACAACGCCGCCTACATCTGGAGAGACGACGGTGATATTCTTGTCGCCGTGGCGCGATAATATATCCGCACTCATCACCGGCGCGCCATAAAGATTGTCGGTAGGGATGTCGAAAAATCCCTGGATCTGGCCTGCGTGCAGATCAACCGTCAATACGCGGTCGGCTCCTGCTTCGGTGATAAGATTGGCGACCAGTTTGGCCGAAATCGGTGTACGCGGCCCTGGCTTTCGATCCTGCCGCGCATAGCCGAAATAAGGAAGTACGGCAGTAATTCGCTTGGCCGATGCGCGGCGTAGCGCGTCGATCATGATGAGCAATTCCATAAGATTGTCATTGGCGGGATGGCTCGTCGACTGGATGACAAACATGTCCTCGCCGCGCACATTTTCGTGGATCTCAACGAAAATCTCGTTGTCGGCAAAGCGGCGGACACTGGCGTCGGTGAGCGGTACGCCCATATAGTCAGCAATGCCCTTTGCCAAAGGCAGGTTGCCATTGCCCGTCATCAATTTCATCAGTGCGCTCCCCGAATTACCTTGTCGTCGGATTCGCTCGACGCTCTAGCGGCGCGGAACAACCCTGACAATCGGCTTGCTCCCTTAGATTGTGGACAATAGACAGGGGGAATGACAGACCAATTGACGATCGCGATGGCGCAACTCAACCAGCGGGTTGGCGACCTTGCCGGCAACGCGAAGTCGATGCTCGAATGGCGGGCGAAGGCGCCGGGTGCTGACCTCGTCATTTTCCCCGAACAACAATTGATTGGTTATCCGGCCGAAGATCTTGTTCTGAAACCCGTTTTCGCCGCACGCGCAGCGGCGCAACTGGCAGAGCTGGCGTTGGCCACCGGAGATGGAGGACCGGCAATGCTGGTGGGCTCGATATTCGTTGAAGATGGCTCATTGTATAACGGCGTTGCTTTGCTCGATGGCGGCCGCGTGGCTGCCGTCCGGTACAAGCACGAGCTGCCCAATTACGGCACGTTTGATGAAAAGCGGATTTTTGCAGCTGGTCCCTTGCCAGAGCCGGTTGAATTTCGCGCGATCAGGCTGGGCTTGCCGATTTGTGAGGATGGCTGGCTGGCACCGGTATCGAAACATCTGGCGTCGCGCGGTGCTGAAATCCTGATCTCGGTCAACGGTAGCCCGTATGAAATCGACAAGGATGATCGTCGCCTCGAAGAAGTTTTTGCCGCGCGCGTGCACGAGACCGGCTTGCCCTTGCTGTTTCTCAACCGGGTAGGCGGTCAGGACGAACTGGTGTTTGATGGCAGCTCGTTCGTGCTGAACGCCGATGGCAGCGCGGCGCATCATCTGCCCGATTGGGAAGAACATTTGCGTGTGACGCACTGGAGCCGGTCAGAATCGGGCTGGCGCTGCGCCGTTGGTCCAAAGGCATTATGGGAAGATCATCCCGCAGACATTTATAGCGCGATGGTTGTAGGGCTGCGCGATTATGTCGATACGAACGGTTTTCCCGGCGTCGTGCTGGGCATGTCGGGCGGCATTGACAGCGCAATTTGCGCCGCGATTGCCGCCGATGCATTGGGGCCAGACCGGGTCTGGTGCGTGATGCTGCCCAGTCGCTACACCAGCCAGTCAAGCCTCGACGATGCGGCCGAGTGCGCCGCGATGATCGGCTGCAAGCTCGATACGATCCCGATTTCACCCGCAGTCGACGCATTCGACGTCATGCTGTCGGGCAGTTTTGCCGACGTAGATGTCGATATCACCGAAGAGAATGTCCAGTCACGGATCCGAGGTGTCACATTGATGGCGCTGTCCAACAAATTTGGTCATATGCTGATGACGACTGGTAATAAAAGCGAGATGAGCGTCGGCTACGCAACCATATATGGTGATATGGCGGGTGGGTATAATCCACTGAAAGATGCCTATAAAATGACAGTGTTCGCCATCTCCGAATGGCGCAACAGGCATCGCCCGCGCATTGGTCTCGGGCGTGAGGGGCCGGTCATTCCGGAGCAGATCAT
Organism: Sphingomonadales bacterium Ga0077559; assembly: GCA_001464315.1. GTDB lineage: Bacteria > Pseudomonadota > Alphaproteobacteria > Sphingomonadales > Sphingomonadaceae > Sphingorhabdus_B. Next base: position 54,424 of record LNFK01000078.1, read on the forward strand.
TTCCAAGCCACCGAGCGCCGAACTTCGGCCCGACCAAAAGGACAGCGACTCACTGCCGCCTTATCCTGAACTCGACAAGATGCTTCACGCGTTGATCGAGGAAGAATTGTCGGTTGACGAGGTGGTCGCGCGTGGATTCGACCGGGTAATTGTGTCGCGCATCGAGCGGCTGCTCTATATCGCCGAGTATAAACGGCGGCAGGCACCACCAGGCGTAAAGCTGGGGACCCGGAATTTCGGGCGCGACCGGCGTTATCCGATCACCAACGCGTTCCGCAGCGGGTGAAATTCTTCTCAACAACACAAGTTGACATTATCAAGATATAATATAACATAACTCATCAGGGGCCGTAACCGTTTCCTGTTCAGGCTCCGGACCGCAAACGGGAGAGAGGAGACCCGAGATGAGTTATACTAACGAAAACAGGCGCGGCAGTCCGCTAGGCATGGTTGCCGCGATAACGATCAATGGCTCGATCATACTGGCGGTGGCGCTGTCGCCGGTTGTGATTGACCATCTGCCGACGGCCACGGTTATCACGGGGCAAAATATCAAGGACCGGCCGGCTCCGCCGCCTGAAAAGCCAGTGGAAAAGCAGCAGAGTAAAAATGCCGACCCGATTTTCACACCTGACCGCGCAATCGATACAACGGTACCCGTCGATACCGGTGTAACAACCACAACTCTGGCGACCGACACTACAAATGTCCTCGACGGCGCGGGCGGCGGGGACGATGTGGTCACCGGCATCCGCGATCTGCCGCCACCGCCTACGCCCTTATTCAAGGCCGCGTTGCGCGACCCAAGATTTGTACGGGATTTTCAGCCCGAATATCCGGTGGGAAAATTGCGGCTGGAAATCGAAGGCAGTGTTACCGTCCGCGTGTTGATAGGTACCGATGGCCGGGTACGCGAAGTACAAATAATCCGCGCGACCGACCTTGATTTTGCCCGAGCCACCGAGCGACAGGCGCTGAAATCCTGGCGCTTCAAACCCGCAACGCGCGATGGCTCGCCTGTAGAGGATTGGCAAACGCTGACTGTAAGGTTCGATATAAGCTAAACGAATATTGGCGGCGCGATTCAAACACTGGAAATCGCGTCGCCGCCACCCTATTGATTACCGATGTCCTTTTTTAAAGATGTGTCGTTTCGCAGCGCGGGTTCCGACCTGATCGGATTTTTGCGTTCGGGGCAGCATAATGCTTTTCTGTTTATGGCGGCATGTATTCCAACGGCTGTAATTATCGGGATGTTCTATATGGACAGCCAGAACAAGGCCAAGCCGCCCCCGCCAACAGTGACCTATTTCGAAAGCTGGCCAGCCAGCCGGACAATCGAAGAATCCAAGGCGTGGATTGCCGAGCGCCAGGTTCGAAAAGACGAAATGCGCGAGCGCGAAAAGGAAGCGTATAAAGCCTTCGGGCGTGCCGTCGGCATGGATGTCGAGCGCATCGAGCGCGAGGCCGCCGCTGAGCGCGCTGCGAAAGACCGCGCGGATTCAGCAGCGGGAACAGCAGGGGCGACGAAATAGCGGCTTTGGTCGATCATGAGCGTTTCATGGCGGTTGCTCTGACGCTCGCAGAGCAAGGTCTTGGTCAAACCGGCAACAATCCGCCCGTTGGCTGTGTGCTTGTCAAAGACAATCGCGTTGTGGGGCGGGGATGGACGCAGAGCGGCGGCCGGCCGCATGCCGAGGCGGTGGCGCTTGAGTCCGCTGGTTTGCAAGCAAAGGATGCGACTGCATATGTCACGCTGGAACCGTGCGCCCATCAATCAATACGCGGACCAAACTGTGCGTCGTCGTTAGTCGAAGCCGGTGTCGCTGCTGTCGTCGCCGCAGTGAAAGATCCCGATCCGCGTACGGCGGGCAAAGGCTTTGCGTTGCTTCGGGACGCGGGAATAGATGTATCGGTCGGAACCGGAGCCATCGAGGCAGCGCGAACATTGTCAGGTTTTTTCAGCAGGGTCCGGCTTGGCAGGCCGTTCATAACGCTAAAGTTAGCGACGTCGCTCGACGGCATGATTGCGATGGCGGACGGGCAAAGTCGCTGGATCACCGGCGCAACGGCCCGCGCCCATGCCCATCTCGAACGCGCCCGGGCCGATGCAATCTTGGTTGGAGCAAATACGTACCGCACCGACCAACCTACCCTTGATGTGCGCATTGCGGGATTACAAAACCGCAAGCCCCGTCGGATCATTCTGGGCAGTGGTGACGCGCCCGATGGATGGGAAATCATTGGTTCGCCGCACGACATAGCTTTGCTTGATTGCAATCATTTGATCGTCGAAGGCGGAGCAATGACCGCGACAGCGTTCCTGCGCGCAGGCCTTGTTGATCGGCTGACCATCTACCGCGCCCCCATATTGATCGGCGCAGGGAAATCGTGCCTCGGCGATCTTGGACTCGGCCAGCTGGGCGACGCGCATAAACAATGGCGGCTCACTGATGCGCGCCAGCTTGGCAAGGACAGGTTTGAAGTCTACGAGCGGGCCGAAAGACAAGAGGCGCACGCATAATGTTTACCGGCATCATCACCGACATAGGTCACATCATTTCCGCCGAACAGCGCGGCGACCTGAGGTTGACCATCGGCACGGCGTATGACACGGATAGTGTCGCGATCGGCGCTTCCATCGCTTGTTCGGGCGTTTGCCTGACGGTAGTGGAGAAAGCGCACGGCTGGTTCGCGGTCGATGCATCGGCTGAAACCGTCTCACGCACCGCTGCCGGTTTATGGTCGGCTGGCAGCCGCATCAATCTCGAGCGTGCGTTAAAGGTCGGCGATGAACTGGGCGGGCATATCGTCACCGGCCATGTCGATGGTGTCGGGACAATTGTCTCAAGCGAGGAGATCGGCGATAGCTGGAAGGTTGGCGTTGCCGCGCCAAATTCGCTCGCGCCCTATATCGCCGCCAAAGGCTCAGTAACGGTCGATGGAGTTTCGTTGACGGTAAACGATGTGTGCGACCAAATCGATGGAACGGCACTGTTTATGCTCAACATCATTCCGCACACGGCGGCGATGACGACGCTCAATACGCTTTCTATTGGGCGGCAGGTCAATCTCGAGATTGACGTACTTGCCCGTTATCTCAAGCGCATGGAAGATTTACGCGCCGCTTAAAAGGGCGACCACCGCTGTTTTTTTGAAAATTTCATATAACCGACATTGGCACCCAATCGTAGTCCAGCACCCACGCGGATGGGAATGAGCACGACGTCGCCGCGGCGGAGGTAACTGGCGTTGAAGCCGCCGACCAGATAGGCGACCCCCTCGCCCGATGGAAAGCGCTTATAAATTTCTTCGGTGTCGTAAAGATTATAGACCAGCACGAATGTACTTCCCGCATTGGCTCCGGCGTCGAAGCCAATCGATGGGCCTGTCCAATATACCGGCTTTTCGCCCTCGACCTTATGATTCAGTGTGCCCGACCCATAGCGCAGGCCGACGATGAAAGCCCCGCCGCCTTCGCGGCCTACAATATATCCGTTCGGACGGCCCTGCTTTTTCAGGATATCCTCAAGCAGCTTGCCAAGTCCTTGCGCGCCTTTGCCGAATACGCCCTCAGCCGCGCCAATCAGGTCATCTTCCTGATAGGTATTTTGGTCCGACGGCAGAACCGGAGCGGATGTGGTGGTAGCCGTCGACGCGTTGTCAACTTGTTCGGTCGGGACGCCGTCCTGAATGGTGCTGCTCTCCTGCGCTGCAGAATTACTCACAGGCGGCGGCGTGCCCAGATCGGAATCGATAACATCATTGGGATCGACCGTGGAGATTTGTGCAGCTAACGGCGCCGATGCAAATGTGCATACCGCCATTAGTAGCAGCATTTGCTGCCGGAAAGATGTGCGTCCATGGTTAAAAAACGATATGCGCATCACGCATTTCTCCCGAAAAATCCCGTGCAACATTATGAATCCTGTGGATGAGCGCACAATGAACGGGCGGCCATCCGAGTCTTATTTGCGCCGAAATGAATCAAGTGCGGTCAATGGACAATAGCATGGACCAGAACGTCAATAACCGTTGCAGCCCCTTGAATGCCTCGCTATAGGCCGCCGATGCCAAGCGCGCGGGAGACGTGGGTGAGTGGCTGAAACCAACGGTTTGCTAAACCGTCGTACTGGTAAATCCGGTACCGAGGGTTCGAATCCCTCCGTCTCCGCCAGTTTGTGAACCGTACCTCAGGTGAAGCCGCGCAAATCCGATGTCTAGAAAAAGCAAAGGCAATCCGCGATTTGCGGCACTCCGGGCAAAGTCGCCTTTATTTTGGGCAAAGCTTGTCGTCATTTTTTCCATTACCGGCTATCTCGCTTGGCTGTCTTTCATTCATGCTGTTGCCAATGTTACGTGGCAACAAAACCCGGATATGGCTTTAAGTTACGTTCCGGATCATCCTTTGGCATTATCGCGGAAAGCCGATGAGCTTTTTGCGGAAAAGCAGGATCCGGCCACGCTTGCCAAAGTTGAGGCGATGGCGAAAGAGTCGCTGAGAGGCGGCGCTCTTAATCCGGTAGCTATTCGTCTGCTGGGCTATGTCGCTGACGTACGCGGCGACCAGAAAAAGGCGCGTGAACTGATGCTGCTCTCGCAAAAGGTTTCACGCCGCGATTTCGGAACGCAATTGTGGCTCATCGAAGATGCAGTCGCCCGGGGCGACAAGAAACAGGCGCTCTATCATTATGATATTGCCATGCGGACAACGCCGAGCAGTTTTCCGGTCCTGTTGCCCACATTGGTCGGCGCATTGAGCGATCCGGAAGTTCGCGTGGCATTGGTACCTCATATCAAAGCTGCACCCGGATGGCTTCCGGCGTTTTTAGGGCAAGCGATCGGGACAATCGATAGTCCGGCCAATTTGGCGGATGTGTTGGTAAAGGCAGGTGGCCTAACTGAGCGCGATGAGTATAGGGGCCTTTCCAATGCGCTATTGACCCAGCTGGCAGCCAAGGGGCAGTTTGCTGCATTTCGGGAATATTATTTGAGCCTTCGTCGTAGTAAAGTTGCGACCTTTGCCTCGGCCGCTTTCACTAAAGATACCGTAAATTTGCGTTATCCTGTTGCGGGATGGCAAATCACCGAAAACCCTGCATTTGGCGGAACATTTTCGCAAGCCAACAAGGATGGGCGGCACAGCTTGAGCGCCTTTGTCGGAACCGGAGAGCGCGGGGAGCTGATGCGGAAGCACATGTTTCTCAAACCAGGAAATTACCGCTTTATGGCGCGGCATAGCTCTCAGGAAGCCTCGCCGGATGCGGAGGTGAAATGGGAGATGCAATGCCTTTCAGCGACCGGCAGTATTGCAAAATGGGCTGTTGCTACGCCCTTGCGCAAAGGAAGCTTTGTTACGGCGCAGGATTTCTCGATTGGGACGGAATGCCTTAATCAGTTGCTGATGTTACAAGTAGCTGGTGGCAGCGGGCAATTGGGCGCGGAATTTATCGTTCGTTCGGTCGAAATCACGCGCCGTTAATTTCCAATAAAAATCGAGCTTGGCCGGGAGTGCACCGGCCAAGCTCTTTAGGAGAGGACTACTCTCTTGAAGTGAGAAGCCCTCGGGTCGCTTCACAGCAATAGATGTTGCTGCAGCAAGCCCGCGTGACGAGCGTCACGCCTCAGCGCGGACGATGTTGCGTGCCCAATCCGGCGGTAATGAACAACGCGGTCGCCTCGATTTCGACATTGGCGGTGTGCCAGCAGCCTGGCGGGTTGACCGCATATTCGTTTGCGCTGATCGTGACGCTGGCAGCCGAACCATCGGCAAATTCCTGATGCAATGTAATCTGACCCGAAAGGCAGAGAACGACCTCATCGCCCAAGGGATGCATTTCCCAGCTATTCCAGCTTTCGGAAAAGCTGTGCATTGATACCAGCCGGCCTTCTGCTCCATCGTGATCATGGCGTTCGCCATAACCTTCATACCAGTCCATGCCGGTAAAAGGTGGTTGGGGAACCGCGGTCGCGCTGAGGCCGAGATGGAGCGGGTTTTCAAGCAAGTTAGGCATGGCAAAACTCCCGGAATTCTAACGAAGGTTACTCCATAAAAGGGTCAGGCTAAACGGTGTCAGGCGGCAGCCGGACCCATCACGAAAGCGTTCAGCTTGTTGCCGTCCGGATCGCGGAAATATCCAGCATAGAAACCTTCACCACGTGAACCAGGAGGGCCTTCGCAGGTGCCGCCATTTGCCAAGGCAATGTCGTACAGCCGCTGGACCTGATCCTTGTCTTTGGCCGCCAGCGCCACCATCACTCCGTTGCCGACACTGGCTGCGTTGCCATCGAAAGGCTTAGTCAGGCCAATGCCCGCCGCATCGCCTTCTTTGCCCCATGCGATAAATCCGTCGAATTCCATCATCCGCGGCGTATCCAATTCAGCGGCAATCGCGTCGTAAAATACCGCAGCGCGCGGCAAGTCGTTGGTACCGAGTGTCACATATCCAATCATCGAATCTCTCCCTTTTCGAAAATAGAACAATAGAAGAACAAAACAAAATGTCAATCGACTGCGGGAGCCAATTTGTCCTGTGTCTTGGTATTGAAATCGCTGGCGTCATGACGTTCGTGCAACTGGCTGGCGGGGTCGCCGAAGGAGCGGTTGACCATTCGTCCGCGTTTGACCGCTGGCCGTACGCCGATCTGGTCGGTCCAGCGGATGACATTTTTATACTCGTCCACCGAGAGAAACTGGCCCGCCTCATAAATCAGCCCTTTGACCAATGCGCCATACCAGGGCCAGATCGCCATGTCGGCGATGCTATACTCATCACCCGCCATATACTCACGCTCGGCCAGATTGCGGTCGAGCACATCAAGCTGCCGCTTCACCTCCATTGCAAAGCGGTCGATGGCATATTCGAACTTGAACGGAGCATAGGCGTAAAAATGCCCGAATCCGCCGCCAAGATACGGCGCGCTGCCCATTTGCCACATCAGCCAGTTGATCGTTTCGGTTCGCTTGTGATGCTCGGTCGGCAGGAACGCACCGAACTTTTCGGCCAAATAAAGCAGGATCGAACCCGATTCGAACACTCGCGTTGGTTCGGATGTGCTGTGATCGAATAAAGCCGGGATTTTCGAATTGGGATTGGCCTCGACAAAGCCGCTGGAGAATTGGTTGCCGTCGCGGATGTTGACCAGCCACGCATCATATTCCGCGCCTTCATGGCCAAGCGCGAGCAACTCTTCGAGCATCACCGTGACCTTCACCCCATTCGGCGTGGCAAGCGAGTACAACTGCATCGGGTGTTTGCCGACAGGGCGTTCCTTGTCATGCGTCGCGCCTGCGATCGGCCGGTTTATATTGGCAAACTGCCCGCCATTTTCGCTATTCCATTCCCAGACTTTTGCTGGCGTATATTCGGAAAATGTCTGGGTCATGCGGGTTCCTCTCAAATAATTTTGACGATCATATGATGCTACCTCATCAAGGTCTATCAGCTTGGCGAGGCCGCGACATTTTGTTTCGCGCGAAGGCGCAAAGATTTTCAAGAGGGCGGCATAGATTCTTGCGGCCGGGAATCCATTGGCATCAATTTGGCTGAGATTCTTGCGATGCCATCTTAATAATCTTTGCGACTTCGCGTGCAAAGAGTTTGTTCAAATTTAGACTGTCGTGACGGCATTAAGCAAGGCAGTGGGCTTCATCACCCAAGGAATTTTTCGATTGATGTTTACGTAAGGGACCGCTTTAATCGTGCGATTAAATACCGGGAGAGCTATCATGTCCGCCACTGTCGAAATCGCCAACGACATCGCCCTCATTCGCATGGACGACGGCAAGGCCAATGCAATCAATTTCGAAATGATTGCCGCGCTCAACGAGGCGCTCGACACAGCAGAGGCCGAGGCGAAGGCGATTGTGCTCAGCGGAAGAGACGGGCGCTTTTCGGGTGGGTTTGATCTCAACGCCTTTGCCAGCCTTGGTGCGGACGGCGTGTATAAATTGCTCGATGCAGGCGCGGAATTGTTGCTGCGGCTTTACGGCGGCCCGCTGCCCGTGGTGGCGGCGTGCACCGGCCATGCGATTGCGATGGGGGTGTTCATCCTGAACGCCTGCGACACTAGAGTAGGCGCAGCGGGCGAATATAAAATTGGCGCGAACGAGGCGATTACGGGCATGAACCTGCCGATCTTCGCCATGGAACTCGCCCGCGACCGGATAAGCCCGCAGCACCTGACCCGCGCGATGGTGCAGGGCTTCATCTATAACCCCGAAGGCGCTGTCGAGGCAGGCTATCTCGATATGCTGGCCGAAGCGGACAAGGTCGAGGCCAGGGCGCTGGCGGTCGCAGGCCAGTTGGCGCAGCTTCCCGGCAAAGCTTATGCGTGGAACAAGAAATCGATCCGCAAGGGAACGCTCGACCGTATCAGCGCGAGTTTGGGCGCGCATCACAAAGTTTGAAAACCCCCTCTTCTAAAGGAGATGGGCTTAGTTTCACCAGCCGCCTTCTTCATTCGCAAACATTAGCATTAGACTGGGCTTTTACTTAATGTAGCTGGGAGCAGGCCTCAGTAACCCAAGCTAGCGCCTCGCCCTCCAGTTGCGGTCCGACCACCTCCAGCACCTTGGCGTGATACGCATCCCACCAGCGCAATTCATCGCGATTGAGGAGTCCCGTATCCACCAATGTCTTGTCAATCGGCGCGAAGGTCAAAGTTTCGAACCCGTAATACCGCCCCTCCGCCGCCGCAATCTCGCGTTCCTCGACCAGCACCAGATTTTCGATTCGAATGCCATATTCGCCTTGTTTGTAATAGCCCGGCTCGTTCGACAGGATCATGCCGGGGTGCAGCGGCTCGTCGGTGCCGGCTTGGCCGCCGGAGAACTTGCCAATGCGTTGCGGTCCTTCGTGGACGGCGAGGAAGCTGCCGACCCCGTGGCCGGTGCCGTGCGCGTAATCGACGCCTGCCTGCCACAATGACGCGCGCGCTAGCGTGTCGAGTTGCGCGCCTCTGGTCCCCTCTGGGAAGACCGCGAGAGCCAAAGCGATATGGCCCTTGAGGACGCGGGTGAAGCGGTCCTTCATTTCCGCCGTTGGTTCACCGGGGCCGACCCAGATCGTGCGGGTGACGTCGGTGGTGCCGTCGAGATATTGCCCGCCGCTGTCGCACAGATAGACGCTGTTGGGTTCAATTCGCCGGTTCGACTTTTCGTCGACCTTGTAATGCGGACTCGCGCCATTGGGTCCTGCGGCGGAGATCGTGTCGAAGCTTAAATCCTTGAGCATGCCGGTGGCCTCGCGAAATTCGCGCAATTTGGCGGCGGCGGAGAGTTCGGTGAGGTCACCCTTGTGCGCTTCTTGGGAAAGCCAGTGCAGATAGCGGCTGAGCGCGGCGCCGTCGCGGGCTTGTGCGGCGCGGTGGCCAGATTGTTCGATTGGGTTCTTGACTGCCTTGGGCAGGATCGTCGGGTCGCGCGCTTCCACGATGGTCGCGCCGCCATCCTTGAGCGCGCCGAAGATCGCCGATACGGCACGGTCGGGGTCGACCGCGATGCGCTTGCCGCTCATGGCTTTCAGTTCCGGGACGAACTCCTGCGGCGTGCGCAAGCGAACGGCGTTGCCGAGATGCGCGCGGACATCGTCGCCTACCTTCTCGGGCGCAACGAACAGGTCGGCGGTGCCGTCGGCATGGGCGAGCACGAAGCTCAAGGCGACTGGCGTGTTCGACACATCGGACCCGCGCACATTGAGCAACCACGCTACCGAATCGAGCGCCGAAATCACCGTACTGTCGAGCTTGTTCGCGGTCAGCCATTCGGCAACGGCGGCGCGTTTCTCTGCGCTATTCTGCCCCGCATATTGGTCGCTGTGGACCATCAGCATCGCGTCGCTCTTGTCGGGCTGGTCGGCCCAGACCGCGTCGATTGGGTTGCTCTTGACCGCGACCAGCTCCGCGCCCTTGGCCGCGAGCGCCTTGGTCGCGCTCTCGACCCAGCCCTTGGTGTGGACCCACGCGTCGTAGCCGATCCGCGCGCCTTCGGGGGCGTGGTCCTTCAGCCAGTCCGAAATGCTCGTCTGCGGAACGCCGACATATTGCCAGTTACTGCCATCAACCTGTTCGCGGACCTGCAATGTGTAGCGCCCGTCGGTGAAGATCGCGGCTTCTTCCGATAAAACAACCGCGCTCCCTGCCGAACCGCCAAAGCCAGTCAGCCATCCAAGCCGCTGCGCATAATCGCCGACATATTCGGACATATGTTCATCGCAAATCGGCACGACGAAACCGTCGAGGCGGTCTTTCTTGAGTTGGGCGCGCAGCGCTTCGAGACGGGCTTCATAGGTGGACATGTCAGACTTCCGTTCATATGGATATATGGTCCATATAAGCGAGGAAGGCCTTTCATGAAAGCACTGCTCCCACTGATTTTAGCAACCAGCGCATTAACCTCGCCCGCATTTGCCCAGAAAGAACCCATGACCGAAAAAGCCTCCGCGCAAATCAAGCCTCCAGTCGCCGCCAAGCGTCCGCACAGCGCGACCTATCACGGCGTGACGTTGACCGATGAGTATCATTGGTTGAAGGATCAGAGCTATCCGACGATTGATGACAAGGAAATCCTCAACCATCTGAAGGCTGAGAATGCCTATTTCGAGGCGCAGATGGCCCCGCAGGCGAAGCTGACCGAAACGATCTTTCAGGAAATGAAGGGCCGTGTGAAGGAGGACGACAGCTCGGTTCCCCAGAAGGATGGCGACTATATCTATTGGTCGAAATTCGAGGAAGGCGCGCAATATCGCAAGCATTACCGTAAAGCTGTCGCTGGCGGTGAGGACCAGTTGATACTCGACGAAAATGAACTCGCCAAGAGCAAGGAATATTTCCGGCTCGGCGCGGCAGAGGTCAGCCCCGATGGCAAGCTGCTGGCTTACGCCTATGATGACAACGGCTCTGAACGCTTCGACCTGCATTTCCGCGATCTGGCTACTGGCGCTGAGTTGAAGGATGTCATCCCCGGCACTTTGTCGAGCATCGTCTGGTCGAGCGACAGCAAGGGCGTTGTCTATGGCCTCGCGAACGAAAACTGGCGCACCGATAATGCCTGGTACCACCGGCTGGGCGATGAACTCACCAAGGCGAAACTGCTTTATAAGGAGCAGGATATCGGTTTCGGCGTCGGTGTCGGCCTGACCGCGCAGGAGGACTGGATTGTCATCGCGACTGGCGACAATGTCACGAGCGAAGTGCGGCTGGTGCCTGCAAGCGACCCGACCGCGACCCCGATCATGGTGTCCCCGCGCAAGGTCGGGCGGCAGTATAATGTCGATGTCCGCGACGGTACGCTCTTCATCCACACCAACGACGATCATGTGAACTTCCGCATCGCCACCGCCAGCCTGAAGGCTCCGGGGACATGGAAGACGCTGATCGCGGGATCGGACCGGCATTATCTGACGGGCCTCGCGTTGTTCAAGAATTTCTACGTGACCGAAGGCCGCATCGATGGTCTGGATCAGGTCGAAATCCGCGATTATGCCGATGCCAGTAAGGTGCAACCGATCAAATTCCCCGAGGCGAGCTATGATGCAGGCCTTGGCGATAATCCAGAATATGATGTTACCAAGCTGCGGCTGGGATACGAGTCGATGGTCACACCCGACACGGTGTTTGACTACACCCTCGCCGACGGCACACTCGAAACGCTTAAGGTTCAGGAAATCCCGAGTGGCTATGATCCGAGCCAATATGTTACCGAACGCGTGATCATCACCACCCGCGACGGCGCAAAATTACCGGTATCGGTGCTCACCAAAAAGGGTTTCAAGAAAGACGGCAGCCAGCCGCTCCATCTCTATGCCTATGGCGCATACGGTTATGCCGTACCCCCCGGGTTCAGCGCCAACCGCCTGTCGATGGTCGATCGCGGCTTTGCTTATGCCATCGCGCATATTCGAGGCGGCGATGATCTTGGCTATCAATGGTATCTCGACGGAAAGCTGACCAAGCGGACCAATACGTTCAACGATTTTGTCGATGCGGCAAAGGGCCTGATCGATCTGGGCTTCACCGCAAAGGGCAAGGTCACTGCAAGCGGCGGCAGCGCGGGCGGCGAACTGATGGCCGCGGTGGTCAACCAAGCACCCGAACTGTTCGGCGCGGTTGTCAGCCATGTCGCCTTCGTCGACGTGCTCAACACGATGCTAGACAAGGACCTGCCGCTGACGCCAGGTGAATGGCCCGAATGGGGCAACCCGATCACCGACAAGGCCGCATTCGACTATATCCGCAGCTACTCGCCATACGACAATGTCGAGGCCAAAGCCTACCCACCAATGCTGTGGACCGCCGGACTCAACGACCCGCGCGTGACCTATTGGGAGCCAGCGAAGATGGTTGCCAAGCTGCGGGACATGAAAACCGACGACAATGTGTTGTTGCTCAAGACTAATATGGGCGCAGGCCATGGCGGCAAATCCGGGCGCTTCGAACGGTTACGCGAAAATGCCGAGGAAGCAGCGTTTATCCTGTGGCAGATGGGGATGGCAAAATAGGGCAATGACCCCCTTCACCCAAACCTTCACCGCTACCCCCGCCGACATCGACGAGCTTGGCCATGTCAATAACGCGGTGTGGGTGAGGTGGATTCAGGATATGGCGACGTCTCACTGGCAGGCGGTGGCGCTGCCGGAGCATATAGCTGCCTATTTTTGGGTCGTGACTCGGCACGAGATCGATTATCGAGGGAATATCGCGGCTGGCGAGAGCGTCACGGGGCGGACGTGGATCGAGAGCGTGCCGAAGGGCGCGCAGTTTGATCGGCGGGTGGACTTTGTCGATGGCGCGGGCAAGGTGATCGTGCGTGCCAATACGACTTGGGCGATGATCGATAAAGCGAGCGGCCGGTTGGCGCGAGTGAGGGCAGACATTGCTGCGCCGTTTATCGGGGATCAGGCGTCCAGCTCGTAATTCGGTAGCGAGTGGAAGGCGTTGCGTAATGCCTCGCTCCAGCCTTCCGAAATGCTCTCGAAATAGGGGTCGTCTGCGGTGATTCGGCGCTCGTGGAAAGCTGCGAATTCGTCGTTGCGATACAGCATCAAATCGAGCGGCAGGCCGACAGAAAGATTGGCTTTTAACGTCGAATCGAATGACACCATCAGCAATTTGGTGATGTCGGCAAAGGACATTTGCGATTCAAAACCGCGCACCAATATCGGGCGGCCATATTTGGTTTCGCCAATCTGGAAAAACGGCGTTTCGGGGCTGGCTTCGATGAAATTGCCTTCGGGGTAAATAAGGTAAAGCCGCGGTTCCATGCCTTTTATTTGCCCGCCCAATATCACGCTCGCTTTAAAATTTGGCGCGTTGGGTAACGATGCTTCGTCACCCGTCAGTGCGCGTGCGACGATTGTCTCGCGCAAAGTGGCGCCAATGATGTTCGCCACCTGAAACATCGTTGGGGCGGCGAGTATCGATGGTTTGCGCTCGCCCGGTGCCTTGGTGCGCTCCTCCAGCTGGCTGATCAGCGACTGCGTGGTCGCGAGGTTTCCGGCGGTCATGATGCTGATGAAACGTTCGCCGGGGACTTCCCAATGGAACATCTTGCGGAAAGTTGAGATGTTATCGACGCCCGAGTTCGTGCGGGTGTCGGACATGAACGCCATACCCTTATCCAACAACATTCCAACGCAATATGTCATTCTAACCCGAAAGCCCCCGCCCCGCTTATGAATCTCTATTGTTCGACGCGCAAGGACACAACCATGCTTTTGTCGCGCGCGCCAAATGACATGCCCGAAACTGGTGCAGCGTCGCGATAGTCGAACCCGGTGGCAACGCGGACATATCGGCCATCGGGGCTGATACCGTTCGAGATATCGAACCCAACCCAGCCGATATGGTCGATATGCGCTTCGGCCCAGGCATGGCTGGCGGCCTGTTCGATCTGGCCGTCCATCATCAGATAACCGGAAACATAGCGCGCCGGGATACCCATTGTCCGGCAAGCGGCGATAAAGATATGCGCATGGTCCTGGCAAACACCAGCGCCTGCGGTAATGGCATGTTCGGCGCTGCTATCAACATTGGTCGCGCCGCCGCGATATTCGACTGCCGACAATATATGCGCCGACAGTTCGTGCAGCATACCGATCTTGTCAGGCGCTTCGCGGTCGATGCCAACAAGCAATCTTTGCACCCCGCGCGCCGCATTGGTGAGGCGAGTCGGGCGGCAATAAGCCCAAAGCGGTACATGGCTTCGGTGCTTGCCCAATATGCCATGATTGTCTTCCGTCTCGACCTGCCCCTGACAGGTTATCGTGATTCCCGTCCGGCCTTCTGCAACAGAAATCAGCGTCACATGGTTGTTGTGCGGGTCGTCATGTTCGGCCTCGACCTTGCCGCCGTCGATACCCAATTGCCAATGATGGATCGTCTGCCCTGCGCCGTCCTTGGGCCGCAGCATCAGGCGCTGGAGTGCATAATGTACCGGCTTGTCGAACTGATATTCAGTGATGTGCTGGATCGACAATAACATTATGAATTGAACCTGTATTCCTGCTCGACCATCGCGGCTAGGTTTCGGTTTACGCGCAAGAATTCGATCAGGAATTCGTGCAAGCCATCTTCGAGGATCGACGCCGAAGTAAGCGAAGCAAAGCTGCTATAGATGCGTTCGGCCTCGGTCAGGCTCGCCGATTGCACGCCGTAGGACATCGCAAGATTACGCAGATTATCGGTGAGCTTGCCGTAGCAGAAAGCCAGGCTGCGCGGGAAGCGGCGGTCAAGGATTAAGAAATCGGCGATGCCCATTGCACTGGCGCGTCCGGGATATAACCAGCGATACGCGCTGTAAGCCGAAGTTGAGCGCAGGATCGTTTCCCACTGGATATTGTCGAGCGAGGATCCAACGAACGAGACCGACGGCAGCAGCACATAATATTTAACGTCAAGCAGCCGCGCCATGCTGTCGGCACGCTCGATAAAATTGCCGACACGGCTGAAATTATAGCCATCGTTGCGGAGCATGGTGTTTTCGAGCGCGCCGCGCACCTGCGCCGTCTGCCGCTCGATCAGGTCGATCGTGGCGGGCAGTTCGGCCTCGCGCACCTGGCGTTTCAAACCGTCATTCACGCAAATCCAGCATTCGTTGACCGCTTCCCACAATTCGCGCGTTATCGCTGTGCGCGTGGTTCGCGCATTCTGCCGCGCGCTGTCGATCAGGTTGCGCAAATTGCCCGGGTTGCTTTTGTCGCGCAGCAAGTAATCGACAACTTGCGCGGCGTTATAATCGGCATGCGTGGCACGATACGCCGCGTCGGTGCCGAGCGCCGCAAGGATCGAACGCCATTCGTCCTGTCGCCCACTGTTGCGAGTGAGCGTAAAACGGTGGCCGGTTTCGATGAGGCGAGCGATATTCTCGGCCCGTTCGAGATAACGGAACAGCCAGAAGATGCCGGATGCGGTTTTGCCTAGCATCTAGTCATCCTCGATCACCCAGCTGTCTTTGGTGCCGCCGCCCTGGCTTGAGTTCACCACCAGCGAACCCTTACGCAACGCAACGCGGGTAAGGCCTCCCGGGGTGATGTCGATCTTGTCTGGAGATACCAATACAAACGGCCGCAAATCGACGTGGCGGGGTGACAGGCTGCTATTGGCAAAAATCGGAATTGTAGACAAAGCCAATGTTGGCTGCGCGATATAATTAGCGGGTTTTGCGACCAATTTGGCCCGGAATTCGGCCAATTCGCGTTTGCTGGCGGCGGGACCGATGAGCATGCCATACCCACCCGACCCGTGGACTTCCTTGACCACCAGTTCGGACAAATGGTCAAGCACGTAGGCAAGCGAGTCTTTTTCGGAACAGCGCCAGGTATCGACATTCTTCAATATCGGTTTCTCGCCGGTGTAGAATTCGACGATGTCGGGCATGTAGCTGTAAACCGCCTTGTCGTCGGCGATGCCGGTTCCCGGCGCGTTGGCGATGGTAATTTTGCCTGCGCGATACAGATCGAAAATGCCGGGGATGCCGAGCTTGGATTCGGGCTTAAAAATCAGCGGGTCAAGATAGTCATCATCGAGGCGACGATATAGCACATCAATGGGCTGGTAACCACGCGTTGTGCGCATGGCGACGCGGCCGTCGACGATTCGAATGTCATGTCCTTCTACCAGCTCGGCGCCCATCTGGTCGGCCAAAAAGGCATGCTCGAAATAGGCGCTATTATGGATACCCGGCGTCAGCACTGCGACAACCGGATCGCCTGTACATGCAGGTGGGGCAACGCGGCTTAATGAGGCGCGCAGGTTTTTGGGATAATCGCTTACGTTGCGTACGCGAATGTTGCTGAACAGTTCGGGGAACATGTTCATCATCGTTTCGCGGTTTTCGAGCATGTAGGACACGCCCGACGGGGTGCGCGCATTATCCTCCAACACCACGAATTCGTCGGGGCCGGTGCGTACTAAGTCGATGCCGACGATATGCGTGTACACGCCGCCTGGCGGGGTAAAACCGATCATCTGGGATACAAAAGCGTCATTTTTCTCGAGCAGTTCGACTGGAAACCGGCCGGCGCGAACGATTTCCTGACGGTGATATATATCCTGAAGAAAGGCGTTGATCGCACGCACGCGCTGTTCGATGCCGCGCGAGACCTTGGACCATTGCCGCGCGGTGACGATGCGCGGGATGATATCGAAGGGGATCAACCGTTCCTCGGCGTCATCATCGCCATAGACAGCAAAGGTTATGCCCGTGCGGCGGAAAAACTCTTCGGCATCGCGCGCTTTTTGTTTGAGATGCGTAGTATCCTGATCAGCGAACCATTTATGATAGGCTGCATAAGCCGCGCGCGGCGTCCCGTCTTCGTTCAGCATTTCATCGAAACAGGGCGGTTTTGTTGCCATTGCATCCATGTCTGCACAAAAAAAGTGCAGAGAACAAGCGACTTCGCACCTGCACAATTTTTGTGCATGAAACGGCGTTAAAAGTCGATGGCGACGCCCTTTAACTCCCAATCGCCATAGCGGACAGGATCAAGGCGGTCGGGGTCGGGTTCCGGTTCCCGGCCAACGTCCTTCGGCTGCGGCACCGGCGGGCTTTTCGACAGATATTCCGGCGCTTTGACGTGAGGGGGGCGTGTTCCCATGCGTATTCCTTTTTGCTATGACTAAGATTGGCAGCTGGATGGGCTTTTGCAAGTCCATATCTGCGTTGTGCTAATTCACCTGTCCGCCTAATGCGCGCATATGAACGATGAAATTTCCGGCCTTCCGACGCGGCGCGCTGCATTGCGTCTGCTCGATACCGTAATGCGGATGGGCACGCCGATGGATCAGGCGACAGCGAACGCCACCAAAGGCCTGTCGCCGCCCGACCGCGCGCTGGCGATCGCGATTGCGCAGGAAACTTTGCGCTGGACGGTCGATCTCGACTTGTTGATCGACAGCCAGACCAAACAGCCATTACCTGATGATGCCAAAGCGCGGGCCGTACTTCGGCTGGCGCTGGCCCAGATATTGCGGCTCGGAACTCCTGCGCATGCCGCGATTGCGACCGCGCTGCCGCTGGTGGATGGCGGGCCGAGGCGGCTGGTGCATGGCGTGCTGGGTTCGCTACTCCGCGCTGAAGCGAGACTGCCAGAGACACCCTCGCTACCCGAGGCGGTCATGATGCGTTGGCACCCGGCATGGGGCGACGACATGATCGCCGGCGCGCAGGCCGCGCTGGCCGAACCGCCGCCGCTTGATCTGGCGCTGCGCGATCCGGCGTTGACCGCTGAATGGGCGGCTAGGCTAGGCGGTGTTAGTTTGATGCCCGGGCATATCCGCTTGCCGCGCGGTACGGCGGTTGATGAACTCGAAGGCTATGACGAGGGCGCGTGGTGGGTGCAGGATCTCGCCGCCAGCCTGCCCGCTCGGCTATTAGGCGACGGAAAAGGCAAGCGAGCGCTTGACCTGTGCGCCGCGCCGGGCGGCAAGACAATGCAGCTTTCAGCTGCCGGGTTCGCGGTCACCGCGCTCGACAACAGCGCGCGGCGAATGGACCGGCTCGCGTCCAATCTTCAGCGCACGCAGTTAAGTGCCGACCGCGTCAACGCTGATGTCATGGAATGGCAACCCAAGCAGCAATATGATGCCATCCTGCTCGACGCACCGTGCAGCGCAACGGGCACGATGCGCCGCCATCCCGACGTGTTGCAGCGGATCGACATCAAGGCGATCAACAATCTGGCGGCAATCCAGAGCGCGATGCTTGACCGCGCTGCCGAGTGGGTGGCGCCGGGAGGAACGCTGGTGTTCGCCACATGCTCGCTGGAGCGCGTTGAAGGCGAAGCGCAGGCGGAGACGTTTCTAACAAAGCACCTTGATTATAAGACGAAAGCCGCGACCGCAGATGAGTTGCCTGTTGGCGTAACAGCCAATGCACAGGGCCATGTCCGCACGATGCCGCCGATGCTCGCCGAGCAAGGCGGGCTCGATGGATTTTTCGTGGCGAGGTTCGTACGGGCTGGTTAGATTGAGCCGATGATTGCGCCCACACTCGCCACTGACCGGCTGTCTATCGAGCCAATGGCGCTCGCTCATTGGGAAGAATATGCCGCGGCCTGGGCCGACCCGCGCATGACCGAATTTATCGGCGGAGAGCCGCGCATCCGCAATATCAGCTGGGGCAAGATGCTTCAGGGGATCGGTTTATGGTCATTGTTCGGCTATGGATATTGGTCCTTTGTCGAGCGCGAAAGCGGCAAGTTCGTCGGTAATGGCGGGTTGGCTCAGTTCGAGCGCGGGATTCCCGAACTTGAAGGCTATCCCGAAGCCGGTTGGGCATTCGCGCCCGACGCATGGGGCAAGGGCTATGCGACCGAAGCCTTGGCCGCGATCCTGGGATGGGCCGACGCCGCGAAGCTAGGCGAAATCCGTTGCATCATCGACCCAGGCAACGCCGCTTCGCACAATGTCGCAACCAAATTGGGGTTCGAGAAATTCTCGGAATCGCATGATGTGATGGGTGAATTGTTCATTTACCGGCGGGCCCCGGTTTAGTAATTGGTCCGATAAGCTGTGTATAACGCCGACCCTTGCCTTGCGGCAGCGAAAATGCACGGCTAAGCGCGTTATATGTCCAGCGCCGTCCGCATCGCGCCTTCCATATTGTCAGCCGACTTTGCGCGGCTCGGCGAAGAAGTGCGCGCGATTGATGAAGCTGGGTGCGACTGGATCCATGTCGATGTGATGGACGGGCATTTTGTGCCGAACATCACCATTGGCCCAGCAGTTGTAAAGGCGCTCCGTAGGCACAGCGCAAAGCCGTTCGACGTCCATCTGATGATTTCGCCAGTCGACAATTATGTGAAGGATTTCGCCGACGCGGGCGCCGACATCATCTCGTTCCATCCTGAGGCAGGCCCGCACGCGCATCGCACGGTACAACTGATCAAATCGCTGGGTAAAATGGCGGGTGTCGTTCTCAATCCAGCAACACCTGCGAAAATGCTCGATTATCTGATTGATGACGTCGATCTTGTTCTGGTGATGAGCGTCAATCCGGGCTTTGGCGGGCAGAGTTTCATATCGAGCCAGCTGCGCAAGATTGAAGCGATCCGAAAGATGATTGAAAAGACTGGCCGCGATATCCGGCTTGAAGTCGACGGCGGTATCACAACCGAAACCGCACCGCTGGCGATTTCGGCGGGCGCGGATACGCTGGTGGCGGGCACGGCGACTTTCAAAGGCGGACCAGACCAATATGCCGCCAATATCCGGGCTTTGAGGGGTGAATGACCGTAAGCGATGCGGGCAGCAATGAACAACGGCAGGCGGCATTGATCGTTAGGCCTAAAGGTGCCGGCCAGACTCTCCTCGAACGACTATCGCTAGAATTTTACAAGTTAACATGGCGCACCCCGCTGCACAACGGGCGGCTAAAAGGCAAGGTGCCGTTGCGGCTACTCGCCGTGCCCCAAGACCCGCTGAAAGGTAGCATGGCGCGGGGTCAGTCGCTGCGCGTGGGCAAATTCCATTATCACGGGTTTGAACAGCCGTTTGACGGGCTCGATTATCAGAAACTTACCCTCCCGCCCGCGCTTACCGATTACATCCACCGCTTCGACTGGCTACGCGATCTTGCATCGGCAACCAATCGCGGTGAGGGCGCACCGGTGGCAGCACAGATTGCGGACGCCTGGCTGGTCGCCAATGGCATGAAAACACGCGAGCCTGCCTGGCGGGTCGACAATTGCGCATGGCGGCTGCTCAATATGGCGGCGGGTTCGCCGTTTCTGCTGACCAGCACCGATCCCATTTACCGGTCGCGCGTTATCAACCATTTCGCGCGTGTTGCGCGCCATCTCGACCAGAGTGCACCGCGCGCGCAAAGCCATTTTGCCAAAAGTGTCGGTTGGGCTGGCGTCGTTGCTGCGTCGTTGCTGCTTCCCGACGGCAAGGCTCGGCGTGCGGTAGGCGAAAACGGATTGGCAGAAGCACTGCGCGCGACAATTTTCCCTGACGGCGGGGTAGTGTCGCGCTCGCCTGTCCAGCTGATGGAGCTTATCGGGCTGCTGAGCCTGCTCAAGCAATGTTTCGATGCACGAGATGAAATGGTGCCCGCCTTTCTGGCCGACGCCTTGGGCCGTGCGGTCCCGGCTCTGCTCGGTTTGACGCATGCCGATGGCGGGCTTGGCGCATGGCAAGGCTCAGCACACATAGCCGCCGAGCAAATCGAAGCGCTGGTCGCAGCAAGTGAAGTACGCGCGCGTCCGCACCGGCAGGCGCTCGATTGGGGCTATCAGCGGGTGTCTGCGGGCAAGTCGGTTTTGCTGCTTGATGCCGGGCCGCCGCCATTGGCGCGGCAATCGGCGTCGGGTTGCGCCTCGACGCTGGCTTTTGAATTATCGCATGGTGGTCAGCGCATTATCGTTAACTGCGGCGGCGCGGCTTTGGTTGGGGCGACCATTCCGGCGGCGTTGGCAAGAGGGTTGCGCACCACAGCCGCGCACTCCACCTTATGCATCAATGACACCAATTCGACCGCGATCCTGCCTGGCGGCCAGCTTGGCAAGGGCGTCGCCGAAGTTGGCCTTGAGCGCCGCGACGTCGATTCTGCCACGCGCATCGAGGCGAGCCATGACGGCTATGTACGCAGCTTTGGTTATAATCATTCGCGCCTGCTGATCCTGCGTTCCGACGGCATGGAATTACGTGGCGAAGATACGTTGGTTCCGGAAGGAAAACCCAAGGACGGAACCCCTGTGCATGTGCGTTTTCACTTGGGGCCAGAGATCGAAATCACCCCGACCGACAACAAGCAAACCGCGCTGCTGCGCATGGCCGATGGCAGTAACTGGGCCTTTGCAGCGGCGGGCGGAACGCTCTCAATCGATGACAGCCTTTGGGTCGATGAAGAGGGTCGTCCGCACCCAACGCGCCAGCTTGTGATTGCCGCCGACACTGGTAAAGGCGGCCTCACCATCGGCTGGCAGCTGCGCCATTTAGGATAGAAATATGCAAGACGTCGTCATCAAACGCGCTCTGTTATCGGTTTCGGAAAAAGCCGGGTTGGTTGAACTTGGCCATGCGCTGGCGGCGCGGCATGTTGAGCTGGTATCGACCGGCGGCACCGCGAAAACGCTGCGCGACGCTGGACTGCAGGTCAAAGACGTCAGCGAACTCACCGGCTTTCCGGAGATGATGGATGGGCGGGTAAAGACGCTGCATCCCAAAGTGCATGGCGGTTTGCTCGCCGTCCGCGATGATCCCGAGCACATGGCGGCCATGAAAATGCACGATATCGGGGCAATCGATCTGGTTGTGGTCAATCTTTACCCGTTCGCGCAGACGGTCATGAAAGGCGCAAGCCGTGACGAGATTATCGAGAATATCGATATTGGCGGACCGTCGATGGTTCGCAGCGCGGCTAAAAATCATGCCTATGTGACCATCGTCACTGACCCAGCCGATTATGACAATCTGATTGCCGAGCTGGAGGAAAGCGGAGGCAAAACTTCCTATGACTTCCGCCGCAAATGCGCCGCCAAGGCCTATTCGGCGACCGCAGCTTATGACAGTATGATCAGTCAATGGTTCGCCTTTGCCGACCAGCAGCAGCTGTTTCCCGACATGCTGGCGGTCAACGGCAATCGCGTGACCGAACTCCGCTACGGCGAAAATCCTCACCAGCGAGCTGCGCTTTACGTTCCGGTTGGACCGCACGGATCAGGGATCACACAAGCTGAGCAGGTTCAGGGTAAGGAACTTTCGTACAACAATTACAATGACGCCGATGCAGCGTTGGAGCTAGTCAGCGAATTTCGCGATGGCCCGCCGACGGTGGTGATCGTCAAGCACGCTAATCCGTGCGGCGTCGCGACCGGCGAAACGTTGATCGAGGCTTATCGCGCTGCGCTGGAGTGCGACAGCGTATCGGCGTTTGGCGGTATTGTTGCGGTAAACCGCCCTCTTGACGGCGCGACCGCCGAAGCGATTACCGAAATTTTTACAGAGGTCGTGGCGGCTCCGTCTGCGGATGATGCGGCGAAGGCCGTATTTGCCAAGAAGAAGAATTTGCGGCTGTTGCTGACGGGTGACTTGCCCGATCCGAAACGCGGTGGGCTCGAGATCAAGCCGATCACCGGCGGGTTGCTGGTGCAGTCGCGCGACAACGGTCATGTTGCTGATAGCGAATTCAAGGTCGTGACCAAACGCACGCCAAGCGCCCAGGAACTGGCCGATTGCCGCTTTGCGTGGACCGTTGCCAAGCATGTCAAATCGAATGCGATTGTCTACGCTAAAGACGGCGCGACGGCAGGGATTGGTGCGGGACAGATGAACCGCCGCGATAGCGCGCGGATCGCTGCGATCAAGGCGCAAGAGGCCGCTGAAACCTATGGTTGGGGCGAAGCCCGCACGGTCGGATCGGCTGTCGCGTCGGACGCCTTCTTCCCGTTCGCCGACGGTTTGCTCACTGCCGCCGAAGCTGGCGCGACGGCGGTTATTCAACCCGGTGGATCAATGCGCGACGACGAAGTAATCGCCGCCGCCGATGAAGCTGGCCTTGCCATGGTCTTCACCGGCATGCGGCATTTTCGGCATTAAACACTCCCCTCCTGCGTACGGGAGGGGGGGACTCGTCCTTACCCAGCCCGTTTTACCGGACCCCTGAAGTTGCCATTGCCGCCCTTTTTGGGACCGTAATTGCGCGCAGGTGCGCCTGGGTCGCGGCGGTTTTCGCTACGGGCGGCAAAGGCGCGGTCTGCGGTCGGGCGACGATCGCCGCTTGGCGCGTTGTCGTTGCGTGGGCGTGGCGTTGCAGCACCTTCACGGCTTCCATCACGCGGGCCAACACCTGGCTGCCAGCCGCCTTGCGGGGCGTGGGTGCGATTGCGGGTTTCGCCGTTGCGGCCAGTGCCGCCATTGTTGCCGCCAAGTTTCTTGCCGGCGTAGTTGGTACGTCCGCCGCCTGGATGACCACCACCGCGACCTCCGCGTGATCCTTCGGGCTTTTTGTCAGCGGCTGGCGGCGGCAATGCCGCAACCGCTGCGCGGAAACCTTCGGGCAGACCCAAAGTCATTGCGCGAACGCCGGTCAGGCGCTCAATATCTTTCATATAGCCGCGTTCATCGCCAGCGACGAAGCTCATCGCCACGCCTTCACGGCCCGCACGTGCAGTACGGCCGATGCGGTGGACATATTGCTCGGGCACGTTGGGAAGTTCAAAATTGAACACGTGGCTGACGCCGGGGACGTCGATGCCGCGTGCTGCGATGTCTGTGGCAACGAGAATCTTGATCTTGCCGTCACGGAAAGCCTGCAGCGCAGCGGTGCGCTGACCTTGTGATTTGTTGCCGTGGATTGCGGCGGACTGGATACCTGCGCCTGCAAGGCCGCGCACAACACGATCAGCGCCATGCTTGGTACGGGTGAAAACAAGTGCGCGGTCGATGTCTTCGCTTTGCAGCTTGAGCGTCAGCAAAGTTTGCTTTTCGCGCTGTTCGACAAAGGTCACGAACTGCTCGACTCGCTCAGCGGTGGTCGCGGCAGGCGCAACTGAGACGCGGACAGGATTGTTGAGGAAACGGTTGCCAAGCTCCGCGATCGCCTTTGGCATTGTTGCCGAGAAGAACAGCGTCTGGCGCTGCTTTGGCAGCAACTGGTCGATGCGCTTCAACGCGTGGATGAAGCCCAGGTCCATCATCTGGTCGGCTTCGTCGAGAACGAAGATTTCAACGTCCTTGAGCGTTACCGCGCGCTGCTCGATCAGATCGATCAAACGGCCCGGGGTGGCGACGAGGATATCGACGCCGCCAGCAAGGCGCTTTTTCTGGCTGAAAATCGGCATGCCGCCGAAAACGCAATCGACCTTGAGGCCGAGGAACTTGCCATAGGTGCGGAAGCTATCGGCAATCTGTGCCGCGAGTTCGCGGGTTGGCGAGAGCACCAGCATGCGGCAGCTATATTGCTGACGCGCTTTTGGCTTTGTGGCGAAATGGTGGAGCGATGGCAATGCAAACGCCGCCGTCTTGCCCGTGCCGGTCTGCGCGATACCGCAAAGGTCGCGGCCTTGCAGCAACGACGGGATCGCCTGTTGCTGGATCGGAGTAGGGGTATCATATCCAGCGGCTTCAAGCGCCTTGAGGATAGGTTGGGCAAGGCCCAGGTCTTGGAAAAAAGACATAGTAATACTTTCAGTAAAATTGTCACAGCCCAAGGCGCGCGTCCTTAAATCAGGACCGCACGGGCGCGACGGCAGGTGTTCGGGAGCAGCTTGTGCCGACCCGTTGGAAACAACCCTGCGTGATATGGGAAGCCTCTAATCTTACGCATCTTGTTCGATTGGCGAGGCCACCATTTGCGGCCCTCACGCTGCCAATACTGCGGCGGTCTTGTCCGCTCGCCTCATGCGCTTGGCGTCTGTATGGTCGGATATCGGGCAAAAAGCAAGTTGTTTGTGCAACGCAGCAACAATCTTGCGCGCAGTTCAATTCGCAAGGTCTTATTAACCATCTATTAGGGCATTTCGTTCAGACCTCTTTCCAATGCTTTTCAGTGGGGAAAATCAAGTGACTATTAAGGGGCAAAATGAAGTCGACGTGGCAATCATTGGTGCGGGACCCGCGGGTCTGACCGCTGCCTATTTGCTGACCAAAAAAGGCTATAGCGTCACCGTCATCGAAAAAGACGAACGCTATGTCGGCGGCATCAGCCGTACCGTAGAAGTCGACGGATACCGCTTCGACATTGGCGGCCATCGCTTTTTCTCCAAGTCGAAAGAGGTCGTTGACCTCTGGAACGAAATCCTGCCCGATGATTTCATTCAGCGCCCGCGCATGAGCCGCATCTATTATGAAGGCAAATTCTACAGCTACCCGCTGCGCGCGTTCGAAGCTTTGTTCAATCTTGGTATTATTCGGTCAACCCTGTGCATGGCGAGCTATGTCAAGGCAAAGGCCTTCCCTAACAAAAATGTCCGCAGCTTTCAGGACTGGACCGTCAACCAGTTCGGTCACAAATTATTTTCGATCTTCTTCAAAACCTATACTGAAAAAGTATGGGGTATGCCGTGCGATGAAATGTCGGCGGATTGGGCGGCGCAGCGCATTAAGGGGCTGAGCCTAGGCGCAGCAGTTATGGACGGGCTGAAGCGGTCGCTCGGCCTCAATGGGCGTCCCAATGACGGCATGGAAACCAAGACATTGCTCGAAACCTTCCGCTATCCGCGGCTGGGACCGGGCATGATGTGGGATGCCGCGCGCGATTTCGTTGTTGCCAAGGGTAACACGGTTCTGATGGGCCATAGCTTCAAGCAATTGGCGCAGGATGCCGAGGGTAACTGGCGCATGTCGGCGACCAAGGCCGATGGTAGCGAAGCCGTTATCACCGCCAAGCATGTTATCAGCAGCGCGCCGATGCGCGAACTGTCGGCGCGTATTCATCCGCTGCCGCAAACATCATTGCAGGCGAACAACCTGCGCTACCGCGACTTCCTGACCGTTGCGTTGATGATCAAGTCGGACGACCTGTTCCCCGACAACTGGATATATATCCACGACAGCAAAGTTCAGGTTGGCCGCGTACAGAATTTCCGTAGCTGGTCGCCTGAAATGGTGCCCGATCCTTCCATCGCCTGTGTCGGCCTTGAATATTTCTGCTTTGAAAATGACAATCTCTGGGCATCGAGCGATGCCGATCTGATCGAACTCGCCAAAAAGGAAATGGGCATATTAGGCCTCTGCAAACCCGAAGACGTAGTCGGTGGCGCGGTCGTCCGTCAGGAAAAGGCTTACCCCGTTTACGACGATGATTATGCCGCGAATGTGGAAGCCATGCGCGCTGAATTGGAAGGCAAGTTCCCCACGCTGCATATGGTCGGACGTAACGGCATGCACCGGTATAACAATCAGGATCACGCGATGATGACGTCGATGCTTACGGTAGAAAATATCATTGCCGGCGCCCGCGTCTTCAATATCTGGAACGTCAACGAAGACGCCGAGTATCATGAAGCGGGCGACGAGGGCGAGCAGCAGGTCATCGCGGCCAAGGTTAGCGAAGACCAAGCAGCTGCGTTGACCTCTGAACGCGACGTGCCGCAAAGGATCGAAAAGGGTGAAGCGCCCCGCAAGGCCGCTTAAGCAATATGGACCGTGCCATCGCCTCTGCGCTGGTGCTGTGGCACCGGTTCACGATTACCCGCTATCTGGCGGCAAGCATCATCGCGCTGGCCTTTGACGTCGCCGTGTTCGCCAGCCTTGTCGCGCTCGGCAGCGACCCGACGATTGCCTCGGCGGCAGGCTATTGTGCAGGGATAGTCGTCCACTGGATGGTGAGCTCCAACATCGTCTTTACCGGCAAGACGCGGGATGGAGCGGCGTTACATATCCAGCGTGCCTTGTTCGCTGGATCGGCGCTTGTCGGCCTTGGTATGACAGTCGCCACAGTTGAAATATTAGGACGCGCAGGCGTTCACCCAATACCGTCGAAGGGTGTCGCAATCGGGATCAGTTTTGTCGCTGTCTATGCGATGCGCAAATGGGGCGTATTCCGGTGACAGCAATCACGGCAGAGCTAGAACGTCCGGCCTTTTGGGGCGTGGACACCGAACTCAAAAAGTTCGGCAATTGGCTGCTGATTTGGGTAGTGCTCGCCAATGTTGGCTTTGCCGCGCTCTGGTTCTCCGGAGCGCCGCCTCGGCACATGGAAATCGTTTATGCGGGGCTTGTCGGTTTGGTCGTCAAACACTTCCCGTTTATTGTCCGCTACCTCTGCTTTGTCGCGATGATGGTGTTTTCAGGGCTGCATTTCGTCGGCGGCTTGTTCAACCTCAATATCGCATCATTACTGTACTCGCTGCAGTTCTTTGCCGAGATCAAACCTGGCAACTCGATCGACTATATCGCTGCCGCCATTGGCATCGTGATTGTCATGGGACTGGCGTGGACACTGCTCAAGCGCGATACAAACTTCTCACGGCCCTTGCTGATTGCAGGAGCGGCTGGACTGTGCGTCACTCTCGCTGGCGTGGACATGTATATGGGCAAGGACATGCGTGGTCACTATTTTCGCGCTGCCCCGGCAGGCGCGCTTTTCGGTTCAGCCACCGAAGCCAGCGGTTTTGCAGGCCGAGCCGATGGCAAAAGGCATCTGGTGCTGATCGTCGTCGAGGCGATGGGCGTACCGCGCAATAATCCTGAAATGTCGCGGCTGTTGTTCGCGCCGCTCGTCGACAATGCCGCAGTCGCTGAACGCTATGACTTCAAACGCGGCACGGCGCCTTATTATAACAGCACAACGGCAGGGGAAATCCGCGAGCTTTGCGGGCGGTGGGGCGATTATTACGACCTGCTCGACCACAAGGACGAGGCTTGCCTACCAGCTATATTGGGCCGCCAGGGCTATAACACTCTGGCAATGCACAGCTTCACTGGCTCTTTTTTCAAGCGCGAGGACTGGTATCCGAATATCGGTTTTGCCAAACGCGAATTTGACAAGGATATGGTAGCCGCGGGCGCCGAACGATGCGGCGGTGTGTTCCCAGGTGCGTGCGACCGGCAAATTCCGCGGCAAATTTCCGCTAAGCTGAAAGCCGCCAAACAGCCTACTTTCCTCTATTGGCTAACGCTTAATTCGCATCTGCCTGTTCCTGCGGGTCTCAATCTTAACGTTGACAATTGCGAACGCATTTCGCCCTTTTTGAAGGCGGAGTTCCCGCAAATCTGCCGCCAGTTCGCAATCTATCATGATATCCAGACGGCGCTCGCAAGCGAAATCTCAGCTGCCGATTTTCCCGATGCTGACATATTGTTGGTGGGCGACCATATGCCGCCCTATTTCGACCGGCATCACCGTACGCAGTTTGACCCGGAGCATGTGCCGTGGTTACTCCTGCGCCGCAAGGATGTAGGCGACAACGCAATCGCTGCGCGTTAAAGTAGCGTCCGGGGGGACTTCATGATTCAGGGTTTGCGAGATGGCCGCGAGGGCATTCCGGCTGGGTTGCTGGCCGGGCTGTGGTTGCTGGCATCGGCTGCTTTGATCTGGTCGGGCTGGACCGAGATCACGACTTTTTCCGGCTGGGATCCCGACGACCAGTTACGTCTGGTGCAATTGCGTGACTTCCTGAACGGGCAAAGCTGGTTCGACACAACACAATATCGCATGAATCCCCCCGACGGCGCTCCTATGCATTGGTCGCGGCTGGTCGAGCTGCCATTGGCGGCGCTGGTCCTGCTTCTGCGCCCTTTATTCGGGCAGCCGGTTGCAGAAATGATCGCTGGAACGATGGTTCCGCTGCTGTTGCTCGGTTGGATCACTTTCATGCTGTCGCGTATTGCGACACGTTTATGGTCACCCGAGGCGGGCGTCGCGGCGGCGCTGATGACGCTGTCATCAGGCGCCTTGCTTTTTCAGCTTCGGCCAATGCGAATCGATCATCATGGGTGGCAGGTCGCGATGGCGGTGCTGGCATTGTCGACGATATTCTGGAGCAATGTCCGTAACGCAGGCATAGTGCTCGGTATCGCGCTTGCGGCCTGGCTACACATAAGCCTCGAAGGTGCGCCGATGACAGCGGCGTTTTTCCTACTGCTTGGGCTACGCTGGGTCCGCAATGTGCGAGAAGGACAGCGGCTTACTTGGACGGTGACAAGCTTTTCCGGTTCCTCCATGCTGTTGTTTTTCGGCACGCAAGCTGGGGCGTTTGCAGCGCCGACTTATTGCGATACGATTTCTCCGCCGCACATTGCTGCGATCTTGTGGGCGACGCTGGTCATGCTGCCGGCAATCCGCTTTCTGCCTAATGACTGGCGGATGCGCTTGGCGGCGGCGGGATTTGCCGGGGGTGGGGCACTCGCGGTGATTTTACTGACGGCTCCCCAATGTGCGGCAGGTGCGTTCGGCAATCTTGATCCGATTGTACAGGAATATTGGTATTCCAAGGTTAGTGAAGGCCTGCCGGTCTGGCACCAAGCCTGGCGGACCTCGGTCAATCTGGGCGCAGGCCTGCTTTGTGGTGCAATCAGCTGGTTGGTTTTGCGCGGCAGGTTGAACCGGGCGGACCGGCAAAAGCTCGATACCATCGGTTTTTTCTTCTTCTACGGACTGCTGCTATCCATTTTCGTGGTGCGCACTGTCTCGGTCGCAACCGCCTACGCCATCCCGGTGACAGCGGCACTGATTGCGTATTTGTTCAAACGCTACCGGCGATCCAAGCAGCCGGTTCAGCGTGTCACGTTTGTGGCCGTGATGCTGGTCTTATTGGTGCCGGGGGCGGCTGTGTCGTCGTTGATCCGCGCGGCACCGGAAAAACCGAAGGTAGACGTGAGAGCAAACGTTGCGTCTTCGAACGGCGATTGCCAGTCGGCGCTGTCGGTGAGGGCCCTGTCTGCCTTGCCGAAAGGAACATTTGTCGCGCCGTTCGATATGGGGCCGATGATCTTGGTGCAGACCGCGCACAGTGTGCTAGCCAGCAGCCACCATCGCAACGAAGCGGCCATGCGCGACCACATCCAGATATTCCGTTCAGTGCCTGATGCGTCACGCAGGTTGTTGCAGGCACGAGGTATCGATTATCTGGCGGTTTGCGATACGGAGGCCGAACTTGGCTTTTATGAAAAGAAAGACCCCGAAGGTCTCTGGGCGCAAGTAAAGAAGGGTAATGTCCCCGCTTGGCTTGAGCCTCTGCCTGACCGGGGAGAACGCATCAGAATCTGGCGGGTTCTTTAAGCTGTGGCGCTAAAGATATATGAAATCGCGGTCGAAACTTTTCAGGTTTGCGCCGCCGTCGACAAAGATTGTCTGCCCGGTGACATGTGTTGCAGCGGCAAGATATAGCACCGCATCGGCAACGCCCGATGGCGCCGGCAATGCGCCCAGCGGCATCAATGTTGCAAGTCGCTGTTCTTGGGCGGCGTCATATTCATCGGTCGAAATCACCAGGCCCGGCGCAACCCCGTTCACCCGTGCGCGCGCCCCAAAAGCGGCAGCGATTGAACGGACCGACGCGGCAAGCGCCTGTTTGGACAAGGTATAGCTCAATTGGTCGCGATGCGGGTTGATCACGCGTTGGTCGAGGATGTTGACGATTGTGGGTTGCACAGTGTCGCCAGCGGCCTTGACGAGCGCTTGTGCCAGCAACAGCGGCGTAAACAGGTTTAGTTGGAAATGCGCTTCTAGCGTTTCGGCGGTCATCCCGTCCCAACCATCTTGCCCGAACATTGCGGCATTGTTGACAAGCAGGTCGGGCGCGTGACCGAAATGGGCGGTTACAGCGGCGATCAGTGAACCGGATGTTGCCGGTTCCGATAGGTCGTGGACAAAAGGCTGCCAATCGGTTCCGTGGTCGGCCAGCACGGCTAAAAGTGACGCTTCGGGTTCCTTGTCCAGATGGCTGACCAGCGCGAGCGAATAGCCTGCTTTAGCAAGCCTCGCCGCGATTTCAGCACCAAGCCGCCGCTTGCCGCCAGTGACGATGGCCAGCGGCGCGGCGCTCACTTGCGGCTCCGTGACATAGTGATGCCAATGGCCTCATTGTCCTCGGCAATGGCGAGTTTGATGATTTTTACGCTGATATGGCGAACCCGCGCATCGCCCGTAAACAGCGTATCCATAATGCGATCGGCAACGGCCTCAATCAGCGTGAAATGCACCCCTTCGGGCAAATGCGTCGCCGCTTCCTTCAGCGTCATATAATTTTTGGACGCTCCCAGCGGTGTATCGGGCGCATAATGATCGGCCATGTCGAGCGTCGCACTGATGGAGATTTTCAGCGGCTGCGGGAGGTGCGTTTCCTGACTGTAAATTCCGGTCAGGACATTGACGACAAGGTCGTGTACTTCAAGGATCAGGCTATCGGTCATATCGTCCTTTAACGCGACCAGCGCGCAAATATGGCGGTGGGGAGTAGCAGGCCGCGCGATTTTTCGCGCACTGCCAGCTCGCCGAATTCAACTTTACCGCCCAAATCGGCGAAATGTGATTCGAGCAATGCACCGAGCGCGAGTGCCGACATGCGCATCGCGTACACGGTCAGGAATAGAAAGCTCGAATTGGCGTCGAGCAGCTTTCGGCAGTTCGCGATCAATGGGGCGAGGTCCTGTTCAAGATGCCAGACCTCGCCGTCGGGCCCGCGGCCATATTTGGGCGGGTCGAGCAAGATGCCGTCATAGCGCTTTTCGCGGCGTACCTCGCGCGCAACAAACTTTGCGGCGTCGTCGACAATCCAGCGGATAGGCCGGTCGGCCATGCCCGACAGTTCGGCGTTGATGCGGGCCTGTGCGACCGACTTCTTCGAGGCATCGACATGGACCATCTGCGCGCCAGCCGCCGACAAGGCGAGCGTTCCTACACCGGTATAGCCAAAAAGGTTCATGCATTGCGCGTCAGCGACATCGGCGATTTCACCGCGCATCCAGCGCCAGACGGGGTCCATGTCGGGGAAGAATCCAAGATGGCGAAACGGGGTGCATGAAGCGGTAAAGCTGACTTCGTCGTTCCAGATTAGTGGCCAGCCGTCCATCGGCACGGGGCGGTTATTATACCAACGTCCACCGCCTTCTTCATCGGAACCGGGAACGAACTCGGCGTCGGCATCCCAGTCGTTGGCGGCCGAGGCCCACATGGCTTGCGGCTCGGGGCGGATGAAACGCCGGTCGCCGTAACTTTCATATTTGCGGCCGTTGCCGCTATCGATCAACGTGTAGTCCTCGCGTGGTTCGCTGACCAAAGTGACGAAATTAGGTTCCATTAGCGAACAGCTCGCGCCAATACATAATCGCGAACCGCGTCATAATCGCCTGGCAGGATGTCGAAACGCTCTTCACGCTCGAACATATTGCCAAGGCGTTGCGGCATGCTCGGCCGCACTCCGGTCGCACGCTCAACCGCGTCGCGGAATTTGGCTGGATGCGCGGTCGCCAACGTTACAACTGGCACGTCGGCAGGAACGCCAGCGGCGCGTGCAGCATGGAGCGCAATTGCGGTGTGCGGATCAATGATTTCGTTGCACGCCTCATGCGCCCAGCGCATCGCGAGCGCCATTTCGTCAGCATCGGCACGTGCGCTTTTCATGAGCGAAGCTTTTTTGCGCATATCGGCAGACAGCACCATTTTGCCCATCTGCTCGAACCATTTCATCCGCGCAGCCGTGGTCGAACCATCGCGTCCTTCAAGATCGAACAGCAGCCGTTCGAAATTGCTCGACACCTGAATGTCCATTGACGGGGCAGCGGTCGGGGTCACGCCTAACATCGAATAATCGCCTTTGGAAAGCGCACGGTGCAGGATGTCGTTGACGTTGGTAGCGACGATCAGCCGTTCAATCGGCAGACCCATTTGCGCAGCGACATAGCCTGCAAAAACGTCGCCAAAATTGCCAGTTGGGACGGAAAATGCAACCGCCCGCTGAGGCGCGCCAAGCCGAAGCGCGGCGTAGAAATAGTAAACGACCTGCGCCATCAGCCGCGCCCAGTTGATCGAGTTCACTGCCGACAGCGTCAGCGGCCCATTGACTTCGCGGTCAGAGAACATCCGCTTCACCATCGCTTGAGCGTCGTCGAAGCTGCCCTGTATGGCGATATTGTGGACGTTTGGCGCAAGGATTGTAGTCATCTGCCGCCGCTGGACATCGGACACGCGCTCGTGCGGGTGGATCATGAAAATCTCGATCTGGTCGCGGCCGGCGACCGCGTCGATGGCTGCCGACCCGGTATCGCCCGAGGTAGCGCCGACAATCGTGATTTTTTTATCGGTGCCGCTTAGAAATCGTTCAAACAACTGCCCCAGCAATTGCAGCGCCACATCCTTGAATGCGAGCGTCGGGCCGTGGAACAGCTCAAGCAGGAAATGCTGGCTATCAAGCTGTTTCAGCGGTGTTACTGCAGCATGCGCGAACGAGCCATAAGCCGCTTTGCATAGGTCCTTGAGTTCGTCTTCGGTCAATATACCCGAAGTGAATGGTGCCATCACCCGCGCTGCAAGATCTACATAATCGAGCCCGCGCATTGACTCGATTTGCTCTTGAGTAAAGCGCGGCCAGTTGCGCGGGACATATAGCCCGCCGTCGCTCGCCAGCCCGGTGAGCGTAACGCCTTTAAAATCCAGCGCATCGGCATTGCCGCGCGTGCTGATATAATCTGTGCTGTTATCGGCCATATCGCGCTCGCGGTTAGCGGCGACGGGCGTTCACCGCAAGATTATTGCAAGTCGGCGCGGACAAAATCGGCGGCGCGCTCTCCGATCATAATGCTCGGCGCGTTTGTATTGCCTGAAACAAGGCGTGGCATTATGCTGGCGTCGGCAATGTAGAGGCCTTCTAGCCCGCGATATTTCAGGCGCGGGTCGACCACTGAATCTGAGTCCGCGCCCATCCGGCACGTGCCGACCGGATGGTATACTGTGTCTGCGCGTGACCGGATCATGTCGTCGATCGCTGCGTCATCGTTGATGTCGACCGGATTGAGTTCGACACCTTCATATTCCGCCAATGCCGGTGCGTTGAGAATGCGGTACATCTGCCGCACCCCGGCGCGCAGCGTCGCAATGTCGCGGTCATCCGTCAGGAAGGCGGGATCAATCAACGGTGCGCTAGCTGCATCGGTTGATTTCAACCGGACGGTCCCACGACTTTCGGGTCGAAGCACGCAGGCGTGGCAGCT
Organism: Sphingomonadales bacterium Ga0077559; assembly: GCA_001464315.1. GTDB lineage: Bacteria > Pseudomonadota > Alphaproteobacteria > Sphingomonadales > Sphingomonadaceae > Sphingorhabdus_B. The sequence goes on from LNFK01000078.1 coordinate 88,519, forward strand.
GAAACCATGTCCCTTCACTTTGGTACGTCCATGATCTTCGAGCAACGCCGGGATGAAATGATATTGGATATCGGGTGCCGGCAAATCGGGCGACGATGACCAAAATCCTCCGCCTTCGGCGATGCAGGTGGTCAATATGCCAGTTCGCTTCATCCGATGTTCGAACACAGCTTTCAGCATGCGCCAGTTGCCAGCCATAGAATCTCCCAGGAAGGTTTTCGATTTGGTCCGGTAGCTGATGACATAATCGATATGGTCTTGAAGGTCGTTGCCGACCGCGGCCTTGTCCTTAACGACATCGATCCCGTGATCCCGCAAATGTGCAGCTGGACCGATGCCCGACAGCATCAGGATTTGCGGGCTACCAAATGCCCCTGCCGATAGCACGACCGCGCCCCGCGCCTTGATACGGCGGCGCTTGCTTCCCTGACGGATGGCAACTCCGGCGGCGCGGCCGTTTTCGGTGATGATTTTCTCGGTGAGTGCACCCGTGATCACATGCAGATTTGGTCCTGCCGGTTCAACATAGGCGCGCGCCGCAGACCAGCGCTCACCAGCTTTTTGCGTGACCTGATAAAGGCCAAAGCCCTCCTGCCGCGGACCATTGAAGTCGTCATTGCGTGGCAATTGCAGTTGCGCGGCGGCCTCGACAAACGCGTTGGTTCCTTCATTGGCGTAATGCTGGTCCATAACGTTCAGCGGGCCGCCGCCGCCGTGCAGCGCGTCACCGCCGCGTTCATTGCCCTCGCTGCGTTTGAAATAGGGCAGAACGTCTTCGAACGCCCATCCGGTGCAGCCTAAATCTGCCCAATTGTCATAATCATAGGCATTGCCTCGAATATAGACCATCGCGTTGATGGCGCTCGATCCACCCAGCCCGCGCCCGCGCGGCTGATAACCCAGCCGTCCCTTCAGCCCCTTTTGCGGGACGGTGTCATATTTATAATTCGAACTGTTGAGGATGAACGGCATGAAGCCGGGTGTTTTGATGAGCATATTGTCGTTACGACCGCCAGCTTCTACCAAGCACACGCTATATTTTCCGCCTTCGGACAAGCGCCCTGCCGCTGCGCTGCCTGCGGACCCACCGCCAACGACGATGATGTCAAACTCGTCCATAAACTCTCCTCTGGGGAAGGGTTTAATCGGACGATTAACTACTTGCAAGCGAGTAAATAGCGTTATTCAGCTGGTTGCTGTTGCCGGTCCAGCCAACGCCGTCGGATCATCTCGGACGTGTCTCGACTCCCATCGTGACTCCAGCCCGGGGGCCGCCACAGATAAGAAAATTTATGCCGCCACGGCGCCGACCAGACATCGTGCGCAATGCCAACCCATTCGTGGAAAACGCTCCATAACAGGTTGAAGGTACCGAGTTGCTTGACGATGCCATAGCGGATTTTCTCGCCCTCGACCTCTTCGGTAAAGGTGCCGAACATGCGGTCCCAGATGATGAAAGTGCCGGCATAGTTCATATCGAGATAACGCGGATTGGTGGCATGATGGACGCGGTGGTGGCTCGGCGTATTCATCACATATTCGAACCAGCGCGGCAGCTTGCCGATGGCTTCGGTGTGGATCCAGAACTGGTAGATCAGGTTGATCGCTCCGACGAACAACAGCATTGCCGGGTGAAAGCCGACCAATGCCAGCGGTATGCGGAAGATAAAGCCGAGCGCGAAGAACCCTGTCCAGGTCTGACGCAATGCGGTCGACAGATTATAATGCTGGCTCGAATGATGGTTGACGTGACTGGCCCAGAACCAGCGGACTCGGTGCCCGGTGCGGTGCGCCCAATAATAAGCGAAATCGTCGGCGACAAAGCACAGGATGAACGCCCACCAAGCCCAGCCGATGTCAAACAGACGGTGCTGGTAAAGCCACATTGCCAAACTGAAAACCAATGCACCGGTGAGGGCGCCCGCTACAGTGCTTCCGGTCCCCAACGCCAGTGAGGTTAGCGTATCCTTCGGCTCATATTTTTCCGGCGCTTTACGGCGCGCCCAAAGCATCTCGGCTATGACCAGAATAACAAAGGCAGGGATCGCATAATCGACCGGGCTGAAAAGTTCGGGCATCTGGTTCAGACCCGCAAATGGCGGAGACCCGCCGCCCAGATTTGCGCTCGTTCGCCCAGATCGAGCGTGATTGCGCCAAAGGTCTTTTCGCCCGTGCCAACGGTCAGGAAATTCTGGTCGAGCCGCGTTTCGCTGTGATTGTCCAGCAGCCGTCCGGCCCACATCGCCCCGTGCCGCCGCACCAGCAAATGCCGCCCACCTGCATCGCGCATCAACGCTGCAATGCCCGCCTTGTCGATAGCAATATCGACTGGATCGAACCCGCAGATAATCTCATCGGCGATGCTGCGCGCTTGTTCGTCGTTTCGAATTCGCACATCGCCGCCGAGCCGCCAATGACGTGCCAGCCATGCCAGAAAAAGGATGGCTGCAATCGAACCGGCCAATTTCAAAAGCTCGCCTGTCACGCAGCCCGCCCGCGTAATATGTCCATCATGGCGGTGACCGGGCCAAGATCATATCCGGCATCGGCGGCCTGTTCGGCAAGAACAGCGGGATGATCGCCTTTCGAAGCGCGCGCGAGTGCCCATAGCAAAGTCGACCGCGTGCCCGAACGGCAATAGGCAAGCACTTTGCCATCGGCGTTTTCCAATGCGTCGGCCATCGCCTTGACCTGCCATTCGGCAAAACCGGCATGGGTGACGGGGATTGCGAGATAATCAAGCCCGGCTGCCTGTGCTGCCGCCTCGATGTCCGGGCCGGGTGTTTGATCGGCGGACTCGTCTTCGGGCCGATTATTAATGATGAGTGTGACGCCAGCCTTTTCCGCATCCGCCACGTCACGAACGGTAATTTGCGGGGCTACAAATATAGTGTCGGTAAGCGTCCGGAACATGCTGTTTCCCTAATGTAACATTGACGCGGGCGATGCGTTGATATTTGCCATATTTTAATCCGTAATTGATAACAAGGACGGACACATCGTGGAAGCTTTGCTTCCATTGGGGGCAATGGCAGGGTTATGGATCGTTTACCGCGCGTCAGCATGATCATGCCCGTATACAACGGCGCGCGTTACCTTGCGGCCGCTCTTGATTCCGTTTTGGCCCAGGAGTTCGAGGATTTCGAGCTAATTTGTCTGAATGACGGATCGACCGACGCGACGCCCGATATTCTTGCAGACTATGCCACCAAAGATCACCGCATCATTTATCGCGACAATTCCCGCAATATCGGCTTACCCGCAACGCTAAACGCCGGGTTTGCAATGGCAGCGGGCGAATATCATAGCTGGACGAGCCACGATAATTTGCTTCGCCCGGATATGCTGTCGACACTCGTTGACGTAATTGATGCCGACTCGACGATTGGCGTCGTTTATGCTGGTTATAGCGTGATCGACGGCAAAGGTGAGATTTTGCGATATCAGCCGCCACGCCCGGCCGAAGAACGATGGTTTGGAAATCCGGTTGGCCCAGCGTTCCTCTATCGGCGGAAAGTGACCGAGGTGCTGCGCGGCTATGACGAAAGCTTGTTTGGCGCCGAGGATTATGATTTCTGGTTGCGCGCTGCCCGAGTGTTCAAATTTCAGCCGGTGGACTGCGATGTATATCTTTATCGCCGCCATGACGCCAGTTTGACCAATCAGAAATCTATGCAAATTAAAGATTTGGTCGCCAATGTGATATTACGCGAGTTGGACGATATGTCCGACTGCAAATTGCGTACAAAAGCGCTGCTTAATCTGGTGCTTACCGACAATGGCAAATTTCGGGCGAGGTTGGTTGGCAAAGCTTTTGTGGCCAGTCCGGCGATAGTGGCGACCAAATTGCCAGCCCTCTTCTATCAACTGGTCAAAGTCGTGTTGTCGCCTCTGCGTGGTTAATGTTGCTTGATCACATCCAAAAAGGCTGCACCATAATCGTCAAGTTTCCGGCTGCCGACGCCGCTTATTTGCGATAGCTGATGTACCGTCGAAGGCCGCGAGCTTGCCATCTCGCGCAATGTCGCGTCATGAAAGACAACATAAGGCGGCACGCCTGCAGCTTCCGCCAATTCGCGGCGTTTACTGCGCAGTGCTTCGAACAGCGGATCGCCAACCGGATTGGCCACGCCCTTATCGCGGCGATTCCGGCCTTGCGGGATTATCGCGATTTCGACCTTTTGTTCGCCGCGCATGATGGCGCGGGCGTCGCCTGATAGCTTGAGCCCACCATGTTCGTTCGCGATCAGCGCGCCCCTTGCCTGCAACGCGCGCGCGAGCGGCTTGATAACCCGTGCGTCGTCGCCTCCGACGATCCCAAACACCGACAGCTGGTCATGGCCGAATTTCGATATTCGCTCATCGCTGCTACCCGTCAGCACCTTTTCCAGATGGCCGACGCCGAACATCTGGCCTGTGCGATAGGCTGCAGACAGCAATTTACGCGACAATTCGGTCGCGTCATGAATCCCTGGCGCATCGAGACAATTGTCGCAGTTACCACAATTTTCGGGCGGGTTTTCGCCGAAATGCCTGAGGAGTATAGCGCGCCTGCAGCCTGGTGTTTCGACCAGCCGCGACAACGCCGATATCCGGCCGAGTTCGGCTCCGCGCCGTTCCCCGGGCAGGTCATTCAGTCGTTCCCGCGCGCGGGTAAAGTCGCCCGCTGACCAATACATATGCGCGGTTGCGGGATCACCGTCTCGTCCTGCGCGCCCGCTTTCCTGATAATAAGCCTCAATGGATTTTGGCAAACCAGCATGGACCACGAAGCGCACATCGGGCTTGTCGATGCCCATACCAAAGGCGACGGTGGCGACCATCACCATATCTTCGGATGCGACAAAGTCAGACTGTGCCTTGGCGCGCGCTCTCGGTTCCATCCCGGCATGATAGTAGCGCGCAGTCCGCCCAACGGCGGCGATTTGCGCAGCAATTTTTTCCGTCCGGTCACGCGTTTGGGCGTAGATTATGCCTGCGCCGCTCAATGTCTTGACCAGACCGGCAACCCCGCTCGTCGCCCCGCCGGACATCGCGTACCGGATATTGGGCCGGTCAAAGCCCGAGACGATCATTCCGTCGGCGCTGATCCCCAACTGTCCGGCAATATCATCGCGGGTATGAGCGTCTGCTGTCGCAGTCAGCGCCAGCCTTGGCACATCGGCAAAATCGTCCATCAACGGACGTAGCAGCCGGTAATCGGGGCGGAAGTCATGCCCCCATTCCGAAACGCAATGCGCCTCGTCGATCGCGAACAACGATATCTTCGCCTCGCGCAGCAGCCCGCGAAACTCTTGCCCCGACGCACGCTCGGGTGCGACGTAAAGCAGATCGAGCGCGCCCTTGCGGAAACGCTCTATGGTCTCGGCGCGGTTATCGTCGGCGCTGGTCAGCGTTGCCGCACGGATGCCGATGGCGTCCGCCGCGCGCATCTGGTCGTGCATCAATGCGATCAGAGGCGAGATGACGATGCAGGTGCCGTCCATCATCAACGCCGGAAGCTGAAAGCACAGCGACTTGCCCGCCCCGGTCGGCATTACCGCCAGCGTACGTTGACGCGCCAGCACGCGCTGCACGACTTGTTCTTGCACACCGCGAAATTCGGCAAAGCCAAAGACGCGGTGCAAAACATCGGCAGGGGCAAGGTTTTCAGCAGCTACAGCCATTGCGTCTAGCCCTAGCGCTGCGATTTCATCAAGAATAGACCGCTCTTGCAACATCAACGACTCCGTTGTGGATAGTCGATTTGCAATAGAACATATAAAGAACGATGTAGAGAGTTAGCAGCCGCTACTATTCAGCAGCTTCGGTCTCATCTTCCACTTCAGATTGCTGCCGTGCCCACATTTCTGAATAGAGCCCGCCTTTGCGCAGTAACTGTGCGTGCGTGCCTTGCTCGGCGACCTGCCCAGCCTCCAGCACCAATATCTGGTCGGCATCGACGATAGTAGAAAGCCGGTGCGCGATGATGATTGTGGTACGGCGCTCCGATATGCGGTCGAGCGTATCCTGAATTTCCGCCTCGGTGCGGCTGTCGAGCGCGCTGGTAGCCTCGTCGAGGATCAGAATCGGTGGGTTTTTCAGCAAAGTGCGCGCAATCGCCACGCGCTGTTTCTCGCCGCCCGATAATTTCAGGCCACGCTCGCCGACCTTTGCTTCATATTGTTCGGGCAGCGATGCAATGAAACCATGGATCGAAGCACCGCGCGCTGCTTCTTCGATCTCCGGATGACCGGCGCCTTCGCGGCCATATCCGATATTATAGCCGATGGTATCGTTGAACAGCACCGTGTCCTGAGGGACGATTCCAATGACGCTTCGCAGGCTCGACTGGGTGACATCTCGCAGATCTTGCCCGTCGATCGTTATTCGCCCCCCGGTGACGTCGTAAAAACGGTATAATAATCGCGCAATTGTCGACTTTCCCGCACCCGATGGTCCAACCACCGCCAACGTATGTCCGGGTTCGATCCGGAAGCTGATACCGTTTAGGATTTGCCGTTCGGGATCATAGGCGAACCGCACATCTTCAAAGGCGAGTGCGCCGCCGCTGACAACAAGCGAAGGCGCATTTGGCTTGTCGACTATCTCGGCAGGCGTATCGATCAACGCGAACATCGCCGCCATGTCGGTCAACCCCTGGCGGATGGTGCGATAGACCATGCCGAGCATATCGAGCGGGCGGAAAAGCTGCGCGAGCAAAGTGTTGACCGTTACGACGTCGCCTGTTGTAAATTGGCCCTTTGACCAGCCCCAGACGACATAGCCCATCGCACCCGCCATCATCAGATTGGTAATCAGCGACTGGCCTATGTTGAGCGTCGCTAGGCTGTTTTCCGATTTCACCGCGGCATTGGCGTAATGGTGGACAACCTCGGCATAGCGGCGAGTCTCGCGCTGCTCGGCGTTGAAATATTTGACGGTCTCATAATTCAACAGGCTGTCGACCGACTTGGCGACCGTCTGCGTATCGAGTTCATTCATTTCCTCGCGCAATTTGTTGCGCCAGTTAGTGATGATCGTGGTGAAGGTGATATAGCTGACAACCATCAACAGCGTCGCAGCAACCATTCCCCAGCCGAATTCGATCTGGAAATAGGCCGATACCAGCACGAGCTCGAGCAATGTCGGCGCAATATTGAACAGCAGGAAATAAAGCATGATGTCGATGCTCTTGGTCCCGCGCTCGATGACCTTGGTAACCGCGCCCGTCCGCCGGTTCATATGGAAACGCATCGACAGATTATGCAGGTGGCTGAACACATTTTCGGCCAGACGCCGCGTCGCCTCCTGCCCAACGCGTTCGAACACCACATTGCGCAAATTGTCGAACAGCACCCCGCCAAAACGCGCGCCAGCATAAGCGGCGACCAGCGCAATCGCGATCTCGACGCCGTCTTCCATGCCCGGCACCATCCGGTCGATTGCCTGACCGTAGACCCAGGCCATGCTGAGCTGGATCAGTTTTGAGATGACGACCAGGATCAGCGCAAAGACGATCCGGACTCGCAGCCCCGCCTGATTTTTCGGCCATAAATATGGCAAAAAGCGCCGCATCACGGCGAAATCTGGTTTGCTATCGGCTGTTGTATCTATCGGAGGCACAGGCGCCATATAGTTATATCAGGCTCCAGCACAAACGGTCATCATGTCCGGCCAGACATAAGCAGCCATGTCGCGATCCCGTTCATGCCGGTATAGGTCCAATAGACAACCGGGATCAGCAGCGATCCCTCGGCAGCAAACAGCATCGCCCCGATCAGCAACGCCAGTTCGATGGCATAGCTTGCATAAGGGCTGAAATGCCGCCCGAAATAGCGCTTTGTATCCTCAACATAAGGGTGCCCCGATTCCGCCACCGCCTTGTGCATTGCGAAATTGGCGATACCCATCAAGAAGCAGAATATAAGCAGCATCGCAGGCGCGCTATGGCCCCTGCCGGATGGCCCGCGCCTCGTTGCGTACGGATTGTCGTTCGAGCGCGACCTTGATCATCGCGATGATCGGATCGGCAAGGGCCAACCCTAGCAGCCCGAATAATGCTCCGAACAGTATCTGGGCACCAAGGACCAGAGCTGGCGCCAGATCGACCGCGCGTTTGGCAACCATCGGTACGATCAGATAGCCGTCAACCATCTGCACGACGAAATAGACAAATATTGCGTAAAGCCCGACATCCACCCCGGCCGAAAAACCGACAAGTATGATCAGTGCGCCCGAAACTATTGCGCCGATATTGGGCAGGAACGCGAGCAATCCGGTGAGCAACCCCAGCAAAGCCGCCATCGGCACTCCGCCAAGGCTCAGCAATATCCATGTGCCGAAGCCTTCAACCGCCATGCCGAGCAAGCGCCCCGCCATAAGGCGGCGGAGAACGTGGCCGATTCTTTCGGCGGTTCCGTAAAAATGCGTGCGCTCGGCCAGCGGCAGCATCCAAGCGACGCCGCGCTCATACATCCGCGGTTCGGCGGCGATGAATATGGCTAGGACAAGCATCATCGCCATATTGGTAACCGTACCAACAACTGACGACACCGCGGCGGTCACACGGCCTACTGAATTCAGGATTTGCGTGCCAAAGCCTTTGACGTCCTCTGCCGAAATATTGAAGCCGGCGGCCTCGATCCGGTTACCGATCACCTCGATTTGCGTCTCAACGATAGCTTGCAGGCTTGCCGCCTGCGCGGCAAGTTCAGACCCGGTGAAGGCAAAAGTCCAGTAAATCATCCCGAACACTGCAAGGACGACAATCGCTAGCCGAAAGCCGCGCGGGATTGGTAAAACCCGGCCTAATAGCCTGGCGCCGCCGTCGAACATGGCCGCGAGCACAAGCCCGCCGATAATCAGCAGAATCGGTTGCGCAAGCCAGACCAATGCAACGACCAGCGAGGCCATGCCAATCCAGACTGCTGCTTTTTTCAGCTCGGTGCGGATGATCGGATCGTAAAGCTCTGTAGGGCCGACTTCTTCGCGAAACCCGTCGTCTTGCACTTCGACTTTTTTGCGTGGGCTGCGCGGCTTACGCGGCTTGGCAGTTGCCGCGTCGTTCATTTTGCTTCGACTTTTTTCGGACGCAGGCTGGTGCCAGCGCGATCACTGCGCAGCGAGCTTACCCATGTCACGGGATTGAGCCCGGTGCTGCCATCGACCGAGAAAGTGATTATTTCTGCGCGGCCGCCCAGCCGGTCCCACGAAACCGGGCCGCCAAGACCGCCCAGTTCCTCGGCAACGCGACTGTCGGAGCTGTTATCGCGATTGTCCCCCATTAGGAAAACATGATTTGCGGGTATTTTAACCGATTCCATATCATCAGTGTCGCGGCGGCGCGCGTCGATCGTGTCATATTGCACGCCGTTGGGCAGGGTCTCGCGAATGATAGGCAGGTGACACGACAATGTGCCGTCTGGTGCCCGGGTCAAGGCGCCCGGAAAATCATAGTCATTGCAAGGATTATTGGCATCGACTGGCAGGATCAGGTTGGGCTGCGTATCCTGTTTTACTGGCTTACCGTTCAGGAATATCTGACCATCGCGCAGGCTTATGGTATCGCCTGGTAGGCCGATTACGCGTTTGATCCAGTCCTGATATTTGCCGCGCGGTGTTAGGATCACGATGTCGCCGCGCGCGGGCAACTTACCCCAGACGCGGCTGTTGCTCTCGGGGAGCGGGACGGCAAGCGCCTCGACCTCTTCGCGCAGTACCAGCCAGCGGAAAATCGCGACCGGATTGGGGATGGTTGGCGATACGTGGCTCCAGCCATAGGGATATTTGCTGACGAACAGCCGGTCGCCAACCAGCAAGGTCGGCATCATCGAGATTGACGGAATATAGAATGGCTTGGCGATGAAGCTGTGGAAGGCCAGCACGGCGACGAGCAGCCAGAACATGCCTTTGATCTCGGCCCACGCGGCGGAGGCCCAGCCGCGCTTTTCAGGAGTCGAAGCGGGCGGGGTGGCTGGATTGCTATTGTCGGTGGTCAAACTGCTCATACCTTTTGCGCTGGTAACGCCTCTATTATTACAAATGCCTGCGCCCAAGGATGATCATCGGTGAGCGTCACGTGAATATGCGCCTCATAGCCTGAAGGAATCATCGCGTCGAGCCGCGCTTTTGCCCCGCCGGTAAGCACCAAAGTCGGCGTGCCTGAAGGGCCGTTGACAACGCCGATGTCCGTCATGAACACGCCGCGCTTGAAACCTGTTCCGACTGCTTTGGAAAAAGCCTCTTTGGCGGCAAAGCGTTTCGCAAAGGTTCCTGCGCGTGTGAACGGGCGGCGGGCGGCCTTGGCGCGTTCGACATCGGTAAAAACACGTTTTTCAAAGCGTTCGCCGAAGCGCTCGAGCGAATTGGCGATCCGCTCGATATTACACAGGTCCGAACCCAGACCGATGATCAACGGGCTAGGTCCATCAATGTCCTCATCTTACGTACACTTTCTTCAAGACCGATGAAAATGGCCTCGCCGATCAGATAATGGCCGATATTGAGTTCCGCGATTTGAGGTATGGCGGCGATTGGCTGGACATTTTCGAAGGTAAGACCATGTCCTGCATGCGATTCAATCCCGTTTTTGGCGGCGAGTGCCACCGCGTTGGTAATACGCCGCAGTTCTGCCTCCTGTTCGGCGCCCTCGCTATGCGCATATTTGCCGGTGTGGAATTCTACAACCGGCGCGCGAAGCCGAATGGCAGCCTCTATCTGACGCGCATCGGGTTCGATGAACAGGCTAACTCTGATGCCAGCTTCCGACAATCGCGTGACCATCGGTGCGAGATGATTGTGCTGCCCGGCGGCATCCAACCCACCCTCGGTCGTTCGTTCTTCGCGGCGCTCTGGCACGATGCAGGCGGCGTGCGGCTTGTAACGCAGCGCGATCTCCAGCATTTCCTCGGTTGCGGCCATTTCGAGATTAACCGGCAAACGAATCTCGCGCATGATAGAATCGAGATCGGTATCGCGAATATGGCGGCGATCTTCGCGCAAGTGGACGGTGATGCCATCGCCGCCAGCAGCCTCTACGACATGGGCCGCGCGCATCGGGTCGGGATGCTCGCCGCCGCGCGCGTTGCGGATGGTGGCGACATGGTCGATATTGACGCCAAGGCGCAGGGGTAGGCTCACGCTGCTATATCCTTACACAAGGCTGCGCGCATCACATCATGGGTGATGCCCGCCTGCTGCCAGATTTCGCCAAAAGCAGCTTCGGCCTCGGCGCGGTTCGATGTCATGATGATCACCATGTCCTGATCGGGCAAAATGATATTGCGCAGTACCACGCCGCCAATAAAGCCGCGCCTCTCAACAATGCGAACAGGCGTGTCACCGCAATTTTTAAGGGTCGCGCTAAACGACCATTGTCCGAGGGCGGCAAAGCCATATTCGGGCTTGCCGTCCCACATCACGCTCCGCTCTGCTTGTGGCAAAAGCTCGCCGGTCATCAGCGCGCGATCAAAGGCGAGTAGGTCCCGGGTCGTGCCATAAAGCGCGCCCGCAGCGCCGAAGTTCTCAAGCCGGAAAGCTGATGATTCCTGCTTTCCCTCGGCATAGCCCGGCACCGTGGGCTCGGCTCGGGGGAACAGGCCGACGCTGGTGAGACCGAGCGGCTGTGCGATGCGCTCGGCAATCAAGGTGGGGTAAGCCTTGCCGCTGGTTGCCTCAATTATCGCGGCCATCATGATGAAATCGCAGTCACCGTAAAAAAAACCGGACAGCGGCTCACGGGTAGTTGGCCCTTCGCAATAAGCCCGCCCCGTCTGCGGGCTGTCGCGCTCGACCATATAGAAATTTGCCCAACCGTCCGAACCGATCGGGCCTTCTTCTGTGCGCGGTAGCCCTGATATGTGCTGCATGAGCATGCGCGAGGTGATGCGGTTGGCAAAAGGCGCCTTGCTATCGGGCAAGTAACGGATGATCGGCGCGTCTAGATCGAGCCTTCCGGCTACGACCTCCTGCATCGCTATCGTGGCCGTGATCTGCTTGGTTACCGACGCCCAGCGCCAGGTCTGGCCCAATTGATGTTCGACATTGCTCGACGGATTGATCGGACCGAATGCGCGTTCATAGATAATATCGTCCCCACGCGCGATCAGGATAGTGCCCGGCGCTTTGACTGGGTCGAGCGCTGCCGAGACAGCATTCGCATCAAGGGCAGGGGGCGCTGCTGCTGCGCCAAGCATCAACGAAGCGAGCGAAACGACGAGAGCACGTATCATGCCGTATTGGGCCCCTTCCTGCTGCCGGGCTTCATCGCCGGTATCGCTGCCAGTGATTCTGGCACCTCATCATCAGCATAGGTAGGAAAATTCAATTCAATCAGTGGGAAAAACGGCACACCCAGTTCGACACTGCCGCCAGAACGGTCGACGACCGAAGCCGCAGCAATTACCTCACCGCCTTCGGCCTCGATGGCCTTGATGGCTTCACGCGACGACAGGCCAGTAGTGACAACGTCCTCGACCAGTAAGATTTTCATGCCTTCTTCTATGGCAAAGCCCCGGCGCAAACCGAAAACGCCTTCGGGTCGTTCGACGAACATTGCATCCACACCGATTGCTCTGCCCATTTCATGGCCAATTATCAGACCCCCCATTGCAGGAGATATGACCGCCTGAATCTCGCTGCGGACGTCACGCGGGATTTTTTGCGCGATGGCCAGCGCAATACGGCCCGCGCGTTCGGGGTTCATCAGCAGCCGCGCGCATTGCAGATAATGCGCGCTATGTCGGCCGGACGAGAGCAGGAAATGTCCTTCCAGCAACGCTTCGACGCTACGGAATTCGGACAGGATTTCATCTTCGGTCATAAAATTGGGAGAGTTCCTTTTGAACATCTGTTATTTTTTGCATGTCCCGCTTAGCGGATTGCAACGTAAATAGGTGGAAAAGTGGCGCAAATAAATGCTAAAAATCCTGTATCCACCGCTTGAGGCTTCGGAAAAGCGCGCCTATAGGTCGCGCGAGTCTGGCAGACCACAGGTGTGCCGGACCTGCGCACAGTTCCTGCGCCGCATCAAGAATACAGGGTCAAGTTGATGAATATGTTTAAAAAACTTCTATTAACCCTTGCTGTTGTGACGATGCCATCGCTGGCATTAGCGCAAACAGCCGCTCCTGCACCGGCGCCTGTTACCAAGGAAGTTGCGACACCAGTTGTTGCGACTCCAGCAGCGGCAGCGCCCGCAGATGTGGCAGTGCCTGCTGAAGCAGCACCGGCGGCCGCACCTAAATCGATGGATGGCTCGCTCCCCGGCTACACTCCAATGCGTCCGGACTACGGCAACAGCGTTGGCATGCCCAAGGCCAAGGAAATCGACTTTCAGGAACAATTCACCGAAAACGGCCAATATGCAAAATGGATTAACAACGCCATTTTGCTGCCGATCATTACGATCATCTCATTGTTCGTGCTCGGGCTATTGCTGTGGGTCATAGTCCGCTTCAATCGCCGTGCGAGCCCGGTGGCATCGAAAACCACGCATAATACTTTTATTGAAGTGGTCTGGACGCTCGTACCGGTGTTGATCTTGCTCGGCATTGCATGGCCATCGCTCGATTTGCTCGCAAAACAATTCAAGCCAGCGCCTGCCAATGCGGTGACGGTCAAGGTGACAGGATATCAGTGGTATTGGGGTTATACCTATCCCGACCATGGTGGCTTTGAAGTCGTATCGAACATGCTCAAGGAAAAGGGTGATGTTGCTGCGGGCGAGCGTTTCCGGACCGAAAATGACGGCCCCGGTCAATTGGCAGTTGATAACCGTATGGTCGTGCCTGCGGGCGTTCCGATCCGCAT